>NZ_PHHF01000001.1 GCF_003034225.1 Edaphosphingomonas fennica | reverse complement strand
GTCGCGCTGCCCGGCGACGGCTGGCGGATCGTCGCCGCGGCGCCTGCGGCCGCGGCCCGCCCCGCGCCGCAAAGGGCGCCGGCGGCGGCTCCCCCGCCCGCCCCGGCCCCGGAAAGCGGCAGCGACATCATCGTCACCGCCAGCAAGCGCGACGCGCGGCTGGGCGATTATCCGGCCACCGTCAACATGATCGACGGGCGGGATCTGGCCTTCGGCGGGGAAGGCGGCACGGATTCGATCCTGGCGCGGCTTGCCAGCCTGTCCTCCACCCATCTCGGCGCGGGGCGCAACAAGCTGTTCATCCGGGGCATCGCCGATTCCAGCTTCACCGGCCCCACGCAGGCGACGGTCGGCCAATATTTCGGCGACGTGCGGCTCAGCTACAACGCCCCCGATCCCGATCTGAAGCTCTACGACATCGCCCAGGTCGAGGTGCTGGAAGGCCCCAACGGCACGCTCTACGGCGCGGGATCGCTGGGCGGCATCATCCGCGTCGTCCGCAACGCGCCACGGCCCGGCATGCTCGAAGGCGCGCTCTCGGCCGGCGCCAGCCTCACCCAGCATGGCGATCCCGGCGCGGATATCGGGGGCATGATCAACCTCCCGATGGCCGACGACAATATGGCGCTGCGCCTCGTCGGCTACGGCGTCACCGAAGGCGGCTATATCGATAATCCGCTGCTCGACCGGAAGAACGTCAACCGCACCGATACCTATGGCGGCCGGGCCACGCTGCGGATCGCGCCGGGCGATGGCTGGACGATCGATATCGGCGCCACCTATCAGGACATTCACGGCGCCGACAGCCAATATGCCGATCGCGATGGCCCGCGCCTCACCCGGTCCACCCGGGTCGACCAGGGTTTCGACGGCAGCTATGCGCTCGGCGATCTGGTGGTGACGAAGGATTGGGACGATCTCCGCCTCGTCTCCTCCACCGGCATCGCCCGCCAGAAGCTGGGCGAACGTTATGACGCGACCGTGCCCGACGGCCCGGCAGACGACGGCACCGCGATCAACCGGCTGTGGCCGCTGCTCGCGGTGCGGGTCGCGGGTGTCGCCGAAGGCGTGCCGATGGCCTTCACCCAGCATAATAATACCCGCTTCTTCTCGCACGAGACCCGGCTGTCGCGGCCGACGCGCGACGGCTTCGGCTGGGTGGTGGGGGCAAGCTATCTCGACAATCGCGCCAAGCTCCGGCGTTCGCTGGGGCCGGACGGGCTGGCGGTCCCGCTGACCGGCGTGATCAACCGCATCCGCGAATATACCGCTTATGGCGAGGCGAGCGTGGAGGTGCTGCGCGATCTCACCTTCACCGCCGGCGGCCGCGTCACCCATTCCCGCCTGTCGGGCGAGGGCGTGGACATCGCGCTCCCCTATCTGGCGCCGGAAAATCAGGACGAGGGCGCCGCGCTCCAGCTTGCCGCCGCCAATGCGCGGCTGCGCGCGGCGCGCGGCGAAACCAACGTCTCGCCCTCGCTCGCCCTGTCGGCGCAGCTTATGCCCGATCTCGTCTTCTTCCTGCGCTATCAGGAAGGGTTCCGCCCCGGCGGCCTGGCGATCGAGGACCAGTTCGTCCGCCGCTTCAAGGGCGATCAGGTGAAGACCTGGGAAAGCGGCTTCCGCCACGGCGGGCCGGGCGACGCCTTCATGCTCGCGACCAGCTTCTCCTACACGCGCTGGCAGGACATCCAGGCCGACTATATCGACGCCACCGGCCTGCCCACCACCGCCAATATCGGCGACGGCCGGATCTATTCCATCGCCGCCAATGCCGGCTGGCGGCCGTTCGCCGGGCTCGGCATCGACGCCGCCATCATCTACAATGACAGCAAGGTCAGCGATCCGGCGCCGGCCATCACGCTCGGCCGCCTGTCGCAGCTTCCCAACGTGGCGGAATGGTCCGCGCGCGGCGGCGTGGACTATCGCGCGATCCTCACCGACGATCTCGATCTCCGGGTCGGCGCCAACCTCCGCTATGTCGGCCGGTCGCGGCTGGGCGTGGGGCCGATCCTGGGGGAGGCGCAGGGCGATTATGTCGATACCGCGCTCAGCGTCCGCATCGGCCGGCCCGATCTCGGCGTCACGCTCACCTTGACCAACCTCGCCGACGCGGTCGGCAACCGCTTCGCGCTCGGCACGCCCTTCCTCATCAACCGTATCGACCAGATCACGCCCCTGCGGCCGCGCACGGTCCGCCTCGGCCTCGACGCGCACTTCTGAGCAGGCCCCACGCGGAAATCCGCTTTCCGCGCATTTCCAAATACTCATCAAAGACGATTTCTGTGGCGCACGATCAAGGTTCCGTGCTTTCGGCACCGTCTTCGCCATGACGGCCGGTCTCGTCTTCTATCCCGGAGACGAAGAATCCGCCGCGAGGGAAAAGGGAAAGTTCTTCGATGCGCAGCCTTCTTGCCACGACCTGCCTTACACCGCTCGGCCTCCTCATCCTGGCCGCCCCCGTCCAGGCCGAAACCACCATTGGAGACAAGCGCACGGCGGGCGTGGCGACGGCCACCGTCAATTCCGGCGCCGCCGACGACATCAAGATCAGCAGCGCCGGATCGATCGTCCCCACCGCCAGCGGCGCGGCCGTCACCGTCAACAGCGCCAACAAGGTCACCAACGAAGGCGCGATCACCTTCAGCGACGTGAACGACGCGACCGGCATCCTCGTCAACGATGGCATGACCACCACGATCACCAACAGCGGCAAGATCACCATAGACGAAACCTATGCGCCCACCGATACGGACAAGGACGGCGACCTCGATGGTCCGCTGGCGCAGGGCAGCAACCGCTTCGCCATCCGCACCGCGGGCGCGATGACCGGCAATATCGTCAACGGCGGCACCATCGCGATCGAGGGCAATAATTCCGGCGGCATCGTGCTGGGCGGCACGCTCACCGGATCGCTCACCAACAGCGGCTCGATCAACGTGATCGGCGACAATGGCTACGGCATCCGCGCCCGCGACGTGAGCGGCGATGTCCGCGTGCAGGGCGCGATCAACGTGCAGGGCGCCAATTCGGTGGGCCTCGCCGTCGACGGCAATGTCGGCGGGGCGATGGTGGTGCAGGGCGCCATCACGGCGACGGGCTATCGCAGCACCTCGGTTTCCGATCCCAGCAAGCTCGATGCGGACGATCTGCTCCAGGGCGGGCCGGCCGTGCGCGTCGCCGGCAACGTCGCGGGCGGGATCGTCTTCGCCGCCCCGCCCAAGGACACCAATCCCGACGACAAGGATGAGGACAAGGACGGCATCGAGGATTCGAAGGAGGGCACGGCCGCCATCACCTCCTACGGCTCCGCCGCGGCGGTCGAGATCGGATCGGCCGCGCAGGACGTCGCCATCGGCGCCGTGGCGGGCAACGCCAACGGCCACGGCCTCGTCGTCGAAGGCGCGATCGCGGGCAACGGCGTCTTCGCCGGCATCGACGGCAATGCCATGGTGATCGGCGGACAGGGCAAGGCGGTCACCATCGCCGGCGGGATGACGGTGAGCGGCACGATCACCGCCACCGGCGCGGGGGCGGGATCGTCCGCCACCGGCCTGCGCATCGGCAGCGGCGCCACCGTGGCCGAGATCCGCAACAGCGGCGGCATCGGCGCGGGATCGGGCACCGGCGCGGAGGGCAAGGCCACCGCGATCCGCATCGATGCCGGCGCCAATGTCGGCACGATCCGCAACAGTGGCCAGATCAAGGCCTCGGCCGGCAGCGCCGACGGCGCCGCCACCGCCATCGTCGACAAGGCCGGCACCGTCACCCTCGTCGAAAATAGCGGCTCGATCGTCGCCACCGGCGCGCTCGCCACCTCCGATCGCAACGTCGCCATCGATCTGTCCGCCAATAATGGCGGCACCACCGTGAAGCAGATCGCCGCCGCCCAGGGCGCCGCTGCCCCGGCCATCCAGGGGGATATCCTCTTCGGCGCGGGATCGGACACGCTCGACATCGCCGACGGCGCGGTTTCGGGAACGACCCGCTTCGGCGCGGGCGCCAACCGGCTCCAGCTTTCGGGCGACGCCGCTTATGCCGGCAAGGCGGAGTTCGGCGCGGGCAATGACGTCATGGCGCTGTCCGGAACGTCGATCTTCAGCGGCACCGCCGATTTTGGCGGCGGGACGGACAGCCTCACCCTCAGCGATACCGCCCGGTTCAGCGGCACGCTCGCCGGCTCGCAGGGGCTGGCGGTGAACGTCGCGGGCGGCACGCTCGATCTCGCCAACACCGGGGCCGTCGCCCTGGCCTCGCTCAACGTGGGCGGCACTGGCGCGATCCGCGTCAACGTCGATGGCGCGGCGGGCACCGGCACGCTCTACCAGGTCGCGGGCGACGCCAGCTTCGCCGCCGGATCGAAGGTGGTGGTGAAGCTCGCCAACGTCTCCGATTCCGAAGGCGTCTACACCTTCCTGCGCGCCGGCAGCGTTACCGGCGGCGATCAGCTCGCCTCGGCCGATACGGCGCTGCCCTACATGTTCAAGAGCAGCGTGGTCGCCGGCGCCAACGCCAACGAGCTGGCGATCGACATCCAGCGCAAGAACGCGACCGAGCTTGGCCTCAACCGTTCGCAGGCCGCCGCTTATGACGCGGTGTTCAAGGTGCTGGACAAGGACGCCAAGATCGCCGGCGCCTTCCTCGACATCGCCGATGGCGATCGCTTCCGCCGCCAGCTCCGCCAGATGCTGCCCGATCATGCCGGCGGCACGTTCGAGGCGGTGACCTCCGGTTCGCGCGCCAGCGCCCGCATGCTCGCCGATCCGCGCGCGCCCTTCGCCGATCAGGGCGGCTGGGGCTTCTGGCTGCAGCAGGTGGCCTGGGGCACGTCCAAGAGCCTGGGGGATACCGCCTCCTACGACATCACCGGCTGGGGCGCCTCCGGCGGCGCCGAGGCCAAGACGGACGGCTTCGGCAATTTCGGCGTGTCGCTCGCCTATCTCTACGGCAAGGATGCCGATGGCGGCACGGACAACGAGGTCCAGTCCAACCAGTTCGAGCTGGCCGGTTACTGGCGGGCCGATTTCGGCGCCCTCCACACCTTCGCGCGCGCATCCGGCGCTTATGTGAAGTTCAAGGGCCGGCGCGATTTCGCCGGCACGTTCGGGGACGAGGAGGTCACCCGCCAGACCAGGGGCAAATGGAACGGCACGCTCTTCTCGGCGGCGGGCGGCGCCTCCTACGAGATGCAGTTCGGCCGCGTCAGCGTGCGGCCGGTGGGATCGATCGATTATTACCGCCTGCATGAGAAGGGCTATGACGAAACCGGGGGCGGCGATGCCTTCAACCTGATCGTCGACAGCCGCACCAGCGACGAGTTCGCCGCCAACGGCACCGTCGCCGTCGGCCTGAACTTCGGTGGCAAGGATCCGGACGCCGGCTGGTTCCGCACCGAGATCGAGGGCGGCCGCCGCCAGATCATCGGCGGCAAGCTGGGCAGCACCACCGCCCGCTTCCGCGATGGCGAGGCCTTCACCCTGGTGCCGGAAGACCGCACCAACGGCTGGGTCGGCCGCCTCAGGCTGCTCGGCGGCAATAGCGGCTTCACCGCCGGCGGCGAACTGAGCGCCGAGGAACAGCAGGGCCACGCCGCCATCGCCTTCCGCGCCTCGATCAACATCGGTTTCTAGGCTCCCCGATCCCGCCCGTGCCGCAAGATGGAACGGGCGGGATTGCAGCGCGGGCTCCCGATGCTTAGAGCAGGCGACTGTTATCGGGAGACGGACATGGCTGGCAGCGTGAACAAGGTAATTCTGGTCGGTAATCTCGGCCGCGATCCTGAATCACGCAGCTTCCAGAATGGCGGCAAGGTGGTGAACCTGCGCATCGCCACCTCCGAAAGCTGGAAGGATCGCGCCACCGGCGAACGGCGGGAAAAGACCGAATGGCATTCGGTCGCGATCTTCAACGAAGGCCTCGCCCGCACGGCCGAGCAATATCTGCGCAAGGGCAGCAAGGTCTATATCGAGGGCCAGCTCCAGACCCGGAAGTGGCAGGACCAGTCCGGCCAGGATCGCTATTCCACCGAAATCGTCCTCCAGGGCTTCAACGCCCAGCTCGTCATGCTCGACGGGCGCGGCGAAGGTGGCGGCGGCGGCAGCCGGGGCGGCGGTGCCGGCGGCGGCTGGGGCGATGACGATCCCGATTACGGATCGACCGGCATGGGCGGCGGTGGCGGCTTCGGCGGCGGCAACCGGGGCGGCAGCCCGGCCGGCGGCGGCGCGGCGCGCCCCTCCAACCCGTTCGACAACGATCTCGACGACGACGTTCCCTTCTGATCCGCCTCCCTGCGATCGGCTGAGCGGGTCCCGCCCGTTCGAAATCCGGCGAGCAAACCAGTGAAGTCCAGCGCGCACCAGCCCCGAATGCGGCCTTCCGCTTCCGGGGCGGTGCCCGATTGAGCGGGCGAGCCGGCGGCGGGAAGCAATCGGCGTTCCCGGCGTCGAACGCCCGTCACGCGCCGGCGTCAGGCCGGACGATGGCCTGCCCGCCGCGACCGGCGCCCCACAACAGCATCATATTGCGACAGGCCGCGCCAAGGCGCCCGATCCACGCGGATCGGCCGGATCAACCGCCGGAAATGCCCGTCAGATCGGTTCGCCGCTCAGCCGCTGGCAGACCATGTCGAGCTGGTCGAGCGAGGAATAAGCGAGCGTCACCGTGCCCCCCTGCCCGGCATGCTGGATCGAGACCTTCAGCCCCAGCATGTCGCCCAATTGCCGTTCCAGCGCCGCGATATCGGCATCGTTGCCGGCCTTGGGCTCGATCTGGGCCGCCGCCCGGCCCGTGGCGCCCTTGGCCTTGCGCGCCAGCCCCTCGGTGTCGCGCACGGATAGCCCGCGCTGCACCACCTCGCGCGCGAGGGTTTCGGGATCGGCGGCGGTGATCAGCGCGCGGGCATGGCCCATGGAAAGCGCGCCATCGGCCACCATCGTCCGCACCGGCGCCGGCAGGTCGAGCAGGCGCAGCAGGTTGGCGACGTGGCTGCGCGATTTCGCCACCAGCCGGCCCAGCGCCTCCTGGGTATGGCCATAATCGCGGATCAGCCGGCTATAGGCTTCCGCTTCTTCGATCGCATTCAGGTCCTCGCGCTGGATATTCTCGATCAGCGCGACTTCCAGCGTCTCCGCCTCGCTGAAATCGCGAATGATGACAGGGACTTCGTGAAGCTGCGCGCGCTGCGCCGCCCGCCAGCGCCGTTCGCCGGCGACGATCTGGAAACCGGTGCCGTGCGGCCGCACCACGATCGGCTGGATGACGCCGCGCGCGCGGATCGACTGGGCGAGTTCCTCCAGCGCTTCCTCGTTGAAGCGGCGGCGCGGCTGGCCGGGATGCGGGCGAATGGTGGCGACGGCGACGATCTGCACGCCGGGGGCGCGCTGCTCGCCATCGGCGGCGATCGGCTGTTCGCGCGCGGCCTCCCCCAGCAGGGCGGAGAGACCGCGGCCGAGGCCGGATGGACGGCGGCGGGCGGCCGCTTCCTCGCTCATGCCGCAACTCCGGCGCTAGCGGCGATCTTGGGCAAGCGGGCGATCAGTTCACGTGCCAATGCCATATAGGCTTCCGATCCGGCGCAGCGATAATCGTAGATCAAGGCGGGAACCCCATGGCTCGGCGCTTCGGAAAGGCGGACGTTGCGGGGAATGACCGTCTGGAACACCACCGGCCCCAGCGTTGCCCGCACATCCTGCGACACCTGTTCCGACAGGCGGTTGCGGCGATCATACATGGTGAGCGCGATGCCGAGGATGCGCAGCTCGGGATTGAAGCGCGCGCGCACGCGCTCGATGGTGGTAAGAAGCTGGCTCAACCCTTCGAGCGCGAAGAATTCGCACTGGAGCGGCACCAGCAGCGATTGCGCGGCGACCAGCGCGTTGACGGTGAGCAGCCCCAGCGAGGGCGGGCAATCGATCAGGCAGATGTCCCAACGCCCGGCCGGCGCCTCCGCCAGCGCGGTATCGAGGCGATGGGTGCGGTTGTCGAAATCGATAAGCTCGATCTCCGCCCCCGATAGATCGACGGTCGCGGCGATCAGATCGAGGCGCGGCACCTTGGTTGCGATCACGGCTTCGGTCACGCTGGCGTCGCCGGTGAGCAGTTCGTAGGAGGAGCGCACGCGCGCCGCCTGATCGACGCCGAGGCCCGTGGAAGCATTGCCCTGCGGATCGAGATCGACCAGCAGCACCCGCGATCCCGTGGCGGCGAGCGCGGTCGCCATGTTGATGGCCGTGGTCGTCTTGCCCACCCCGCCCTTCTGATTTGCGATCGCAATCCGGATCATCGCGCTTTCCCTGGCCTGATGGTCTTGGACCGGACATCCGTGGCAACGATGACACCGGCTTCCGGATCGGTGACGCTCGGTTCGATCCGGAACGCACCCTGCCATGTTATCCGCGCGGTATCCAGTTCCGCCTGCGCGCTCCGCCCCTTGGGAAGCACCCAAATCGTATCAGGCGTGGCAAAACGGGCGGCGAGCGGCAGCAGCCGGTCCAGCGGGGCGAAGGCCCTGGCGCTGATCGCGGCGAAGGGCCGGCTTTCGACCTGCTCCAGCCGTTTGTCGATCACCGTTACGCGATTGGCAATGCCGAGGCGCTCCGCCGTCCGGGCCAGGAAGTCCGCGCGGCGGCGGCGCGATTCGACCAGGGTGACGGGAAAATCCCCCATCGCCGCGATCACCAGCCCCGGAAAGCCCGGCCCCGATCCCAGATCGATCCAGGGGCCGAGCGGCGCATGGCGCAGAAGCTGGGCGGAATCGACGATATGGCGGGCCCAGATTTCCGGGATCGTCGCCGCCGATATCAGATTCTGATGCTCGTTTTCCGCGATGACTTCGGCCACGAAGCGTTCGAGCCGGTCCCATGTTTCACGTGGAACATCGAAATTGGCGGACAGCCAGCGCCGCGCTTCGTCCTCGGTCATGCCGCCGCCCGGCGCCGGGCGTGGACGAGGATGGCGGCCAGCGCCGCGGGCGTCACCCCCCTCACCCGGCCCGCCGCCCCGATCGACGACGGCCGGGCCTTTCCCAGCCGCTCGACCATCTCGTTGGAGAGCCCCGGTATCCCGGCGAAATCCATGTCGGCCGGCAAGGCAATGCCGTCGTCCGACTTGAGCCGCTGTATCTCATCCTCCTGCCGGGCGAGATAGGGCGCATAATGCGCATCGGTGCGGAACTCCGCGATGATGTCGCCGTCGATATCGGCAAGCGCGGGGCGAAGCGCGAGAAGCGTGTCCGCCCCGACACCGGGGAAGCGCAGCCATTCGCCGAGCGATCGCACGCTCCCGTCGCGGGTCACCTGCGCACCGGTATCGGCCATGCGATCGGCCGAGAGCCGCTCGGTCGTCGCCTCCTCCAGCCGTTGGCGCGCGGCCATCCGGCTTTCGAACCAGGCGCGACGCTCCGGCCCCACCATTCCGGCCGCGATCGCCGCGCCGGTCAGCCGCGTCGGCGCATTGTCCGCACGCAGGCGCAGGCGATATTCGGCGCGCGCGGTCAGCATCCGATAGGGTTCCGAAGCGCCATGCAAGGTCAGATCGTCGATCATCACCCCGATATAGCTTTCGGTGCGATCAAAGCGCATCGGCTGCGTGCCACCGGCAAAGGCCGCCGCGCTCATCCCGGCGACGAGGCCCTGCGCGGCCGCTTCTTCATAACCGGTCGTCCCGTTGATCTGCCCGGCGAGGAACAGGCCTTCCATCGCCCGAACGGCGAGACCGGAATCGAGCGCGCGCGGGTCGATATGGTCATATTCCACGGCATAACCCATCTGCACGATCTCGGCGCGATCGAGCCCGGCGATACTGCGGACGAGGGCGATCTGCACATCTTCCGGCAGCGAGGTGGAGATGCCGTTGGGATAGACGAGATGCGTGTCGAGCCCTTCCGGCTCGAGGAAGATCTGATGCCCGTCGCGATCGCCGAAGCGGACCACCTTGTCCTCGATCGAAGGGCAATAACGCGGCCCCTGCCCCTCAATCACCCCCGCGAACAGCGGCGAGCGATCCAGGCCGCCACGGATGATCGCATGTGTCTCGGCATTGGTGCGGCTGATCGCGCAGAAAAGCTGGGGTGCGACCCGGCCCTTGCCCAGCGGCGACATCGTCCACGGATCGGCATCGGATTCCTGCCGATCGAGCGCCGCCCAGTCGATCGTCCGGCCGTCGAGCCGGGGCGGCGTTCCCGTCTTGAGGCGGGCCATCGGCAGGTCGAGCGCGCGGAGCTGTTCGGCGAGCGGCACCGATGCCCCCTCGCCCACCCGCCCCCCGGCGACATGACGCATGCCGAAATGGAGGCGGGCATTGAGGAACGTGCCTGTCGCCAGCACCACGGCGCGGGCAGCGAGCATACGGCCGTCGGCCAGCACCAGCCCTTTCACCCGGCGCCCCTCCGGCCCGCCGAGGCGAAGCGATGCCGCCTCGCCCTCGACGATCTCCAGCGAGGGCAGGTCCGCCAGAAGTTCGTGGATGGCCGCGCGATAGCGGACCCGATCGGCCTGCACGCGCGGTCCCTGGACGGCCGCGCCCTTGCTGGCATTGAGCATGCGATAATGGATCGCCGCATGATCGGCCGCGCGCGCGATCAGCCCGTCGCAGGCATCGACTTCGCGGACGAGATGGCCTTTGCCCAGGCCGCCGATGGCGGGATTGCAGGACATCGCCCCGATCATGTCGCGCCGCATCGAGACCAGGGCGACGCGCGCGCCCATCCGCGCGGCGGCAGCGGCGGCCTCCGTGCCGGCGTGACCACCGCCGACGACGATGATGTCAAAGCTATCGGGCATGCGGCCCGCTAGGCCAGCGGCCGGATCAAGTCAAAGCTGTTCCACGTGGAACATGTCATTTGCCGATGCAGAAGCGGCCGAACAGGCCGTCCAGCATATCCTCGATCCCCGCCCGCCCGGTGATGCGATCCAGCGCCACCCGCGCCAGCCGCAGCCCCTCCGCAAAGAGCAAGGCATCGGGCGAGGTGGCCAGATGCAGACCCTCCAGAGCTTCCTCCAGCGCGGCCCGCTGCCGCGCATTGACGGCAAGGTCGGCCTCGCGCGGCAGCAAGGCCCGGACATGATCGATCAGCAGATCGCGCAACCGATCCATCCCCTCGCCCGCATGCACCGAAACCGACAAGTCGACACCCGCCCTGTGCCCGGTCGCATCGCAGCGTGCGCCGATGCGGATCAGGTCGGGATGGTCGGGCGCCGCGCCGGGATCGCCAAGCCACAGCAGGATATCCGCGCCGGCCAACGCATCCTCCGCGCGGGCCACGCCGATCCGCTCCACGGGATCGTCGCCATCGCGAAGGCCGGCCGTGTCGATCAGCAGGATCGGTTGGCCCGCCAGCACGATCGGCGCTTCGATCACATCCCGCGTCGTACCCGGAATATCGGTGACGATCGCCGCCTCGCGCCCGGCGAGCGCATTGAACAGCGTCGACTTGCCGGCATTGGGCGGGCCAGCGAGCACGACGCGGACACCATCCCGCAGCCGCTCCGCCGGCGGCGCGGCGAGCAGGCGGGCGATGCCGGCGGCAACCCCGTCGGCGATCGCGCGGGGCCGTGCCTCATCGGCGTCGACATCCCCCTCGTCGCCGAAATCCAGTATCGCCTCGATGCGGGCGGAAGCCTCCAATATCGCCTGCTGCCACGCCTCGACCTGGCGGCTCAGCGCCCCGCCCGCAATGGCCAGCGCGTGCCGCCGCTGCCCTTCCGTCTCGGCGGCGAGGAGATCGCCGAGCCCCTCCGCCTCGGCAAGGTCGATCACGCCATTGGCGAAGGCCCGGCGGGTGAATTCCCCCGGTTCGGCGGGGCGCAGCCCGTCCACAGCGCCCAGCGCGGCCTGCAGCGCCGCCACCACGGCCCGGCCGCCATGAACGTGAAGCTCGGCCAGATCCTCGCCGGTCGCGGTGCGCGGGCCGGGAAACCACAATATCAGCGCGCGATCCAGCCGATCGCCCCGCGCGTCCACCAGCCAGCGCAGGGCTGCGGTGCGGGGCGCCGGCAAGGGTCCGGCCAGCGCCTCCAGCGCCGCGCCGGCGCGCGGGCCGCTGATCCGGATCACGCCGATTGCCGCAGGCGGCGATCCGCTCGACAAGGCGAAGATCGTGGAAGTCATCCGGCGCGGCGCCTCATTTCTTGCCGGTGCCGCTCATCTGCTCGAACAATTGCCGCCACATGCCCATCCCGGCCTCGCCCATGGGCGCCCAGCTCTGGATCATGCTGGTCAGCGTGTCCGGGGTGATGCCGTCCTCGATCGTGCGGCGCATCTTTTCTAGATAGACGTCATGCACGCTGCTAAGATCGGGCAAGCCCATGAAACGGCGGGCTTCCTCGGGCGTGCAATCGACATCGACGCTGATCTTCATATTCACCGTCTCCTGTTGAGCGAGCGCTATGCATGCTGGTAAAGCGTTCTCGGGAAAGGGTCCATGTCGCACGCAACCTATCTGAGCCCGATCGGACCGATATTCGTTACCGCGCGCGATGCCGCGCTGACCGGCCTGACGATCGGCAAGGCCGGCGGGGATGACCGATTGGATGCGATCATCGGCGAGGCGCTGGCCCAGCTCGTCGCCTGGTTCGCCGGGCGGCTGGTGGATTTCGATCTGCCGCTCGATCCTCTCACGACGCCACGTGGCGAGGCGCATCGCGCCGCAATGATCGCCATCCCCTATGGCGAAACCCAAAGCTATGGCGAGATCGCGCGGCGCATCGCATCGTCGCCCCGCGCGGTGGGCCAGGCCTGCCGCCGCAACCCCCTGCCGATCATCGTCCCCTGCCATCGCGTGCTCGCCGCCGGCGGCGCGATCGGCCATTATAGCGCCGGAGACGGCGTCCCCACCAAGGCGTGGCTGCTGCAACACGAACGACAACGGAAAGGCTGAACATGGGAAAGACGATCACGATCGAGGCGCTGGACGGCAGCGGCACCTTCAACGCCTATGTCGCGGAGCCCGCCGGCGGATCGCCCAAGGCGGCGGTGGTCGTGATCCAGGAAGTGTTCGGCATCAACGCCGGCATACGCGACAAGGCGGACAGCCTGGCGAAGGAAGGCTATCTGGCGATCGCGCCGGACCTGTTCTGGCGGCTGGAGCCGGGCATCGAGCTTGATCCCGATACCCAGCTGCAGCAGGCGCTGGACCTGTTCCCCAGGTTCGATCAGCAGAAGGGCATCGAGGATATCGAGGCGACCATCCGCACCGCGCGCGCGCTGGTGAACGGCGGCAAGGTGGGCGCCGTCGGCTACTGCCTTGGCGGGCGGCTCGCCTATATGACCGCCGCCCGCACTGATATCGATGCCAGCGTCGGCTATTATGCCGTGGGGATCGACGGGCTGCTCGGCGAAAGCCACGCGATCGCCCGGCCGCTGATGCTGCACATCGCCGGCAATGACGGGTTCGTGCCGCCGGAAGTGCAGAAGAAGATGCACGAGGGGCTGGACAATCATCCGCGCGTGACGCTCTGGGACTATCCCGGCCTCGACCACGGCTTCGCCACCCAGTTCGGCAAGCGCCGCGCGGACGATGCCGCCAGGCTCGCGGATTCGCGGACCTCGGCCTTCTTCGCCGAACATCTCGCATGAGCGGCGCCTGGCGGATCGTGGCCCCCCGCACCGGCGGGCCCGAGGTGCTGGAACGGGAGGACATCGCGCTTCCCGTCCCCGGCCCCGGTGAGGCGAGGGTCAGGCACGAGGCCGTCGGCGTCAATTTCATCGATACCTACCATCGGGGCGGGCTCTATCCCCTGCCCCTCCCCACCGGCCTCGGCACCGAAGCCGCCGGCATCGTCGAGGCGGTGGGCGAAGGCGCGGACCCGGCATGGGTCGGCCGCCGGGTGGCCTATGTCGCGCAAGCGCCGGGCACCTATGCCACGCATGGCCTGGCGCCCGTGGCGCGGCTCTTTCCCCTGCCCGATGCCGTCTCCGCCGAAACGGCGGCCGCCCTGCTGCTCAAGGGCCTTACCGCCTGGATGCTCGTGGAACGGTGCGCCAGGGTGCAGCCGGGGCAGAGCGTGCTGGTCCATGCCGCCGCCGGTGGCGTGGGATCGGTGCTGGTTCCCTGGCTGAAGGCGGCGGGCGCGACGGTGATCGCCCATGCCGGCAGCGCCGCCAAGGCGGCACGCGCCCGCGACAGCGGCGCGGACCATGCCCTCCACCTCCCCTTCGACCAGCTCGCCGGGGAGGTTCGCGCGCTCACCGGCGGGCGCGGCGTCGATGCGGTGCTGGACGGCGTCGGGGCCGATAGCTGGGCAGCCTCGCTCGCCAGCGTCGCCAAGCGCGGCATCCTCGTCACCTACGGCAATGCCTCCGGCCCGGTGCCGGCGATATCGCCGCTGGACCTGCTGCGCGTGGGATCGATCTTCCTCATCCGGCCGACGCTGTTCGACTATATCGAAACGGCGGACGACCGCCGCGCGGGCGGCGAACGGCTGTTCGGGCTGATCGCCGGCGGCACGATCCGGGCCGATATCGGCCAGCGCTTCGCCCTCGCGGCGGCGGCCGATGCCCACCGGGCGCTGGAAGCGCGGACGACGACGGGATCGACGATCCTGATCCCCTGAACGCAAGCCCTTCCCCGGCGGCGCGGGCCACCGGGGAGGGTTTCAGGCGAAGATGCGCATGAGGCCGACGCTGGGGTCGATCCAGCCTTCGTAGATCATCTTGACGGCGACGTAGAGGATCACGAGCAGGCCGACATAGGCGATCCAGCGGAACCGCTCGATATATTTGGCGATGATGTTCGCCGCGACGCCCATCAGCGCCACCGACAGGATCAGGCCGACGATCAGGATGCCGGGATGCTCGCGCGCCGCGCCGGCCACCGCCAGCACATTGTCCAGGCTCATGCTCACGTCCGCCACCGCCACCGCCCAGGCGGCCGCCGCGAAGCTCTTGGCCGGCGCCACGCCCGATCCCTCGTCGCCGGCGATCTCGGGCGATCCGGGGCTGTTCGGGGCGGGATGCAGCTCGCGATACATCTTCCACGATACCCACAGCAGCAGCAGGCCGCCGGCAAAGATCAGCCCGACGATCTGCATCAGCTGGGTCACGACCAGCGCGAAGGCGATGCGCAGCACCAAGGCGGCGATGATGCCGATCATTATCACCTTGCGGCGCTGATCGGCCGGCAGGCCCGCCGCCAGCGCGCCGACCACGATCGCATTGTCGCCCGCCAGCATGATGTCGATCATCAGCACCTGGCCGAACGCCGCCAGGGCCGACGGCGAGCCGATGTTCGAAAAATCCGCGACGATGTGATGCCAAAGCTCAAGCATGATGCGTCCTTAGCGGATTCGAAAGTCCGCGCGCCACAGCCTTCCTCCGCCGTGACGCGCCAGACACATTAGGTTTCAAATGCCCGCGCGCGGATCGCGGCGGGGGATGGGGGAAGAACCGTCGATGGCCTTACTGGTTCATCGAATCGAAGAAGTCCTCGTTGGTCTTCGAATCCTTCATCTTGTCGAGCAGGAACTCCATCGCGTCGATCGTGCCCATCTGCATCAGGATGCGGCGCAGCACCCACATCTTGGAAAGCTTGGCCTTGTCGACCAGCAGCTCTTCCTTGCGGGTGCCGGACTTGCCGACGTCCATCGCCGGGAAGATGCGCTTGTCGGCAACCTTGCGGTCGAGGACGATTTCCGAGTTGCCGGTGCCCTTGAACTCTTCGAAGATCACCTCGTCCATGCGGCTGCCGGTGTCGATCAGCGCGGTGGCGATGATCGAGAGCGAGCCGCCTTCCTCGATATTGCGGGCCGCGCCGAAGAAGCGCTTGGGCCGCTGCAGCGCATTGGCGTCGACGCCGCCGGTCAGCACCTTGCCGGAGGACGGGACCACCGTGTTGTAGGCGCGGCCGAGGCGGGTGATCGAATCGAGCAGGATCACCACGTCCTTCTTGTGCTCGACGAGGCGCTTCGCCTTCTCGATCACCATCTCGGCGACCTGGACGTGGCGCTGCGCCGGCTCGTCGAAGGTGGAGGAGATCACCTCGCCCTTCACCGAACGCTGCATGTCGGTGACTTCCTCGGGCCGCTCGTCGATCAGCAGCACGATCAGGAAGACTTCCGGATGATTGTCCGTGATCGCCTTGGCGATGTTCTGGAGCAGCACGGTCTTGCCGACGCGCGGCGGCGCCACGATCAGCGCGCGCTGGCCCTTGCCCTGCGGCGCGACGATGTCGATCACCCGGGCCGACTTGTCCTTGACCGTCGGGTCCTGCGGATCGAGCGTCAGCTTCTGCTCGGGATAGAGCGGGGTGAGGTTGTCGAAATTGACGCGATGGCGGACGACGTCGGGATCGTCGAAATTGACCGATACGAGCCGCGTGAGCGCGAAATAGCGTTCGCCGTCCTTCGGCCCGCGAATCTCGCCTTCCACCGTGTCACCGGTCCTCAGGCCGAATTTACGGACCTGATTGGGCGAGACGTAGATATCGTCGGGACCGGCGAGATAATTGGCTTCCGGGCTGCGCAGGAAGCCGAAGCCGTCGGGCAGCACCTCGATGGTGCCCAGCCCCATGATCTGCTCGCCATTTTCGGCCTGCACCTTCAGGATCGCGAACATCAGATCCTGCTTGCGCAGCGTCGATGCGCCCTCGACGCCCAATTCCTCGGCCATGCCGACGAGTTCGGCGGGGGTTTTCTTCTTCAAATCCTTGAGGTGCATCGGATATTCCCGGGCAGGAAGCGCTGGAGGCGCGCAAGACGTAAGAATGATCAGGAAAATGGCCTAACACGGACGGCAGGCCTCGGTTCCGCGCGGTAAAGCAAGGCGGTGATTCAAGTCAAGCAGGCAGCGTCCGATTCAGCCGGAGCCGGCGGCCCGATCAGAAGGGGCGGACGATCACCAGGATCACGATCACCGCGGTGGCGATGCCGGGGATCTCGTTCATGATGCGCAGCGGCTTGTCGCTTGCCGGGCGGAAGCCGTCGGCCATTTTCCTGGCATAGCCGATCATCCAGCCATGATAGGCCGAAAGGCCCAGCACGGCCGCCAGCTTCGCGTGGAACCAGCCTTCCTGGAAGGCGCCGACATTGACGGCCAGCGCCAGCCCGATCACCCAGACGATGATCATCGAAGGGTTGATGATGATCTTGCGCAGCCGATCCTCGCGGTTGATCCACAGCCTGTCCTCGGCCGATCCCGGCGGCACCGGCTGGTGGTAGACCAGGAAGCGCGGCAGCATGAACAGGCCCGCCATCCAGAAGATCACGAAGATCAGGTGGGCGGCCTTCACCCACGGATAGGCCGCGCCCATGAAACCGATTCCGGGAAGCAGGCTGGCGATGTCCATGGCGGCAAGCTCTAGCGTGACCTGAGGAGCGCGAGCAAGCGTTCGACATGCGCGATCGGCGCATCGGGCAATATGCCATGGCCGAGGTTGAAGACATGCGGCCGCCCGGCCAGCGCCGCGCGGATCGCGGCCACCGCCTCGTCCAGCGCGTCGCCGCCGGTGATCAGCGCCAGCGGATCGAGATTGCCCTGCACGGGAAGCCCCTCCGGCAGGCTGCGATGCGCCCAGTGCGGATCGACGGTTTCGTCGAGGCCGAGCGCATCGACCCCGGTTTCGCGGGCATAGGCCGGCAATTTGCCGCCCGCGCCCTTCGGAAAGCCGATGATCGGCGTATCGGGATGGCGGGCCCGGAGCGCCTCGACGATGGCGACGGTGGGCGCGATCACCCAGCGTTCGAACTGGGCGGGGGCAAGGCTGCCGGCCCAGCTGTCGAAAAGCTGGACGGCATCGACCCCGGCCGCGATCTGCCCGGAAAGATAATCCACCGTCGCCGCCACGATCGCGTCGATGATCGCCTGGAAGGCGGCGGGATCGCGATAGGCCAGCCGGCGGGCTTCGGCCTGCTCCCGGCTCCCCTGCCCCGCCACCATGTAGGTCGCGACCGTCCAGGGCGAGCCCGCGAAGCCGAGGAAGGTGGTCGCGGCCGGAAGCTGCGCGCGGACCAGCCGCACCGTCTCGTAGACCGGATCGAGCCGTTCGGGCACCGCCGCCAGCCCGCCCAGCGCATGATCGACCAGCCGGGGAGCAAGCCTCGGCCCCTCGCCCGCCTCGAACCACAGGTCCTGGCCCAGCGCATGCGGGATGACGAGGATATCGGAAAACAGGATCGCGCCGTCGAATCCGAAGCGGCGGATCGGCTGGAGAGTCACCTCGGCCGCGGCGGCGCTGTCGTTCACCAGCTCGAGGAACCCGCCTTTCTCGGCCCGGAGCGCGCGATATTCGGGAAGATAGCGGCCGGCCTGGCGCATCAGCCAGACGGGGGGTGGATCGCGCCTTTCCCCGCGCAGCACGGCGAGAAGGGGGCGATCTTGCGCCAGCGCGGCGTCGCGCGGCGTCGCGGGTTCGGACTCCATAACTATCCAATCTTAAGAATCTTAGAGATTCTGTAGAAGATTGTAGGGCGGTGGCAAACCGGGGTTAATTTCCTGGCCCCGATTCCGCCAACAGCTTGACTCGGCTGACTCATATCGATTCCCCGCAGAGTCGTTGAATCGCTCCCCGTTATCCACAGGCGCCGATTCCGCTGGATAGCCTGTGGAGGAATCGCTGAATCGAGTCAGAATGGCGGGCATGGAATCCTCCGCTTGAATCCATGCCCAGCTTCACGCTAGCGCCATCCCCATGGTTTTCCACAGGGCTGTGCCCACAGATCGCCGGGGGGCGCTATGATCCGGCTCCATTTGCATCTCCTCTCCGATTCCACGGGCGAGACGCTGGAGAATATCGCCAAGGCCGGCCTCGCCCAGTTCGACGGGGTGGAGACGATCAAGCATTTCTGGCCGATGGTGCGATCGGAAGGGCATCTCGATCGCGTGCTGGTCGAGATCGCGCAGCGGCCCGGCCTCGTCATCTTCACCTTGGTCAATCACGAGGTGCGCCAGCGGCTGGAGACGCGCTGCCACGCGCTGGGCCTGCCGACGGTTTCGGCGCTGGACCCGGTGATCGAGGCGCTTTCGCGCGTGCTGGGGCAGGAAGCGATGGAGCGGCCCGGCCGCCAGCACATGCTGGACGCCGCCTATTTCGCCCGCGTCGAGGCGATCCAGTTCACCATCGCCCATGACGACGGCATCGCCGCCGAGGATTGGGAGGAGGCCGATGTCGTGCTGGCCGGCGTCTCGCGATCGTCGAAGACGCCGACCGCCATCTATCTCGCCAATCGCGGCTACAAGGTCGCCAATATCCCGCTGGTGCCGGAATCGCCGCCGCCGGCCTCCCTGTTCCGGCTGAAGCAGCCGCTGGTCGTGGGCCTCACCACCAGCCCGGACCGGCTCGTCCAGATCCGGCGCAACCGCCTGCTCTCGCTCAACCAGGCGCCGGAAACGCCCTATGTCGATCAGGAGGCGGTGGCGGCCGAGCTGGCCTTCGCCCGGCGGATATTCTCCGACAATGGCTGGCCGGTGATCGACGTCACCCGCCGGTCGATCGAGGAAACGGCGGCCGCGATCATCAATCTCGTCAACGAACGGCGCAAGCCGGAGAATGGGGAATGACGCTGATCCTCGCCTCGCAATCCGCCGCGCGCCGCGCGATGCTGTCCGATGCCGGCGTGCCGCATGACGCCATGGCGCCGGGGGTCGACGAGGACGCCGCGAAGCAGGCGCTGCGGGCCGAGGGCAATGATGCCCGCCGCATGGCCGATGCGCTGGCGGAGCTGAAGGCGCTCAAATTGTCCCGCCGTTTCCCTGAGGCGCTGGTGCTGGGGTGCGACCAGACATTGGCGGCGGTCGACGGCGCGATGTTCGACAAGCCCGAAACCCGCGACGAGGCCGCGGCCCAGCTCCGCGCGCTGCGCGGCACCACCCACCGGCTGATCAGCGCGGCGGTGATCTGCCTGGGCGGCGAGCCGATCTGGCGCCACGTCGATGTCGCCAAGCTCGCCATGCGCGATTTTTCGGACGGCTGGCTGGAAACCTATCTCGACGCCGAATGGCCGGCGATCGCGGGGTGCGTGGGCGGCTATCGCCTGGAAGGGCTCGGCGCGCAGCTCTTCGCGCGGATCGACGGCAGCTATTTCACCGTGCTCGGCCTGCCGCTGCTGCCGCTGCTCGATTATCTGCGCGTCCGTGGAGTGCTGGGATCGTGACCGCCGCCGCCATTCCCCATGCCGAGGTGATCGGCGATCCGATCGCGCACAGCAAATCGCCGCTGATCCACGGCTTCTGGCTGGAAAAGCTGGGCATTGCCGGCCGCTACGGCAAGAGCCTGGTGCATGGGCCGGATCTCGGCGCCTTCCTCGAGGGCCGGCGGCAGGATGCCCTGTGGCGCGGCTGCAACGTCACCGTGCCGCACAAGCAGGCGGTGATGCCCTTCCTCGACCGGATCGATCCGGTCGCCCGGCGGATCGGCGCGGTGAACACGATCGTCCATGACGGCGATCGCCTCGTCGGCCACAATACCGATGCGGCGGGCTTCCTCGAACCGCTGCTGCCGCTGCTCGCCACCCGCCATCTCTACCGCATGGCCCGCATCCTCGGCGCGGGCGGCGCGGCGCGCGCGGTGGCGCATGCGCTGGCCGGCGAAGGCTTCACGCTGGTGATCGCCGCGCGCAAGCTGGAACAGGCCGAGGCGCTGGCGGCCGAGATCGAGGGCGTCGACACCCATGTCGCCACGCTCGATCATTTCGCCCGGCCCACCGATTTCGCCTTCGACGATCGCGAGGGCATCCTCGATATCGTCGTCAACACGACCCCGCTGGGCATGACCGGCCAGCCCCCCCTGCCCTTCGATTACAGCCATGTCCCGCCCGGCGCGCTGATCTACGATATCGTCTATGCGCCGCTGGAAACCGCGCTGCTCGGCGAAGCGCGCGCGCGCGGGCTCGTCGTCGTCGATGGCCTCGCCATGCTGATCGGCCAGGCGGCGGCGGCGTTCCGGCTTTTCTTCGGCCAGCCGGCGCCGCGCCAATATGATGCCGAATTGCGGGCGCTGCTCACGGCATGAAGATATTGGGCCTCACCGGATCGATCGGCATGGGCAAGTCCACCGTGGCGGCCATGTTCCGCGCCGAAGGCGTGCCGGTGTTCGATGCCGATGCCGAGGTGCACCGGCTGCAGGGGCCGGGCAGCCCGCTCCTCCCGGAGATTGAGGCGCTCCATCCGGGGACCACGCATCCCGATCGCGGCGTCGATCGCGCCGCGCTGCGCAAGGCGGTGTGGGGGAATGACGAGGCGCTCGGCCGGCTGGAACATATCCTCTACCCGGCCCTGCACAAGGTGCGGCGGCGCTTCCTGCTGCGCCATCGCGCCCGGCCTCTGGTGGTGCTGGACATACCTTTGCTGTTCGAAAAGGGCGGCTGGCGCAAGGTGGATGCCATCGCCGTGGTCTCCGCCCCGGCCTGGGTCCAGCGCCGCCGCGTGCTGGCGCGGCCGGGCATGACGGCCGGCCAGCTCGGCCATATTTTGTCACTCCAGACGCCGGACGCCGAAAAGCGGCGGCGGGCGGACTTCATTATCGATACGGGGGGGACACTCACCGTAACGAGAGCACAGGTTCGCCGTGTGATCGCTTGCCTCAGCCGTTCGGGAGGCCGATAACAGACTCAAATGCGTGAGATCGTCTTCGACACCGAAACCACCGGGTTCAATCCAGCGGATGGGCATCGCCTCGTCGAAATCGGCTGTGTGGAGCTGGTGAACCGGGTCGAGACCGGCCGCACCTTCCATGCCTATTTCAACCCCGGCCGGGCGATGCCCGCCGAGGCCGAGGCCGTCCACGGCCTTTCCGACAGGTTCCTGTCCGACAAGCCCTTCTTCCCGGATGGGGTGCGGGAGCTGCTGGAATTTCTGGGCGATGCGCCGCTGGTGGCGCACAATGCCACGTTCGACTTCACCTTCCTCAATGCGGAACTGGGCTGGTGCGGCCATGACGCCATCTGCCTGACCCGCATGGTCGATACGCTGGCCCTGGCCCGGCAGAAGCATCCCGGCGCCAAGCATTCGCTCGATGCGCTCTGCTCGCGCTACGGCATCGATCGCAGCCATCGCGTCAAGCATGGCGCGCTGCTCGACGCCCAGCTTCTCGCCCAGCTTTATGTCGAGCTTACCGGCGGCAGGCAGATCGGCCTGTCGCTTCGCAACGAACCGGCGGCGGATGCGTCGTCGGACGTACGCGCCGTGCCGATCCTGGAACGGCGCGTGGCCCGGCCGCTGCGGCCGGCAAGGCCGCACGCCCCCAGCGAGGAGGAAATCATCCGCCATCAGGCGTTTGTCTCCAAGCTGATCAACCCGCTCTGGGAAAGCGCCGGGCCGCCCGGTTGACCGGGCAGAAGACCGGGCCTAAGGCGCGGCCGCTCCCGAACCACGGTGCGGTCGCACAGACTAATCGGAGGTGAAGCCATGGAAATCCGCGTTTCGGGTCATCAGGTCGACACCGGCGATGCGCTGCGCGCGCATGTCGAGGAACGGCTGCAGGGCATCGCCGACAAATATTTCTCGCGCAGCCTGTCGGCGCAGGTGACGTTCGGAAAAGGGCCTCACGACAACGGTTTTTCCTGCGATATCATCGCGCACGTCATGCAGGGCGTGATCCTGAAGGGATCGGGCCAGGCGATGGAGGCCCATCCGGCCTTCGATCTGGCGGCCGACAAGATCGAAACGCAGCTTCGCCGCTACATGCGCCGCCTGAAGGATCGCCACAGCAGCGGCGCCGGCGCCGTTAACGGCGTGGAATATGATGCCGGCTATACGGTCTTCGATGCCGGTGATGAGGAAACCGAGGCGGATAATCCGGTGGTGATCGCCGAAACCCGCGTCGACGTGCCCGAAACCAGCGTCTCCGATGCGGTGATGATGCTCGATCTGCGCAACACCACCGCGCTTCTGTTCCGCAACAGCGGCACGGGCGCCTATAACATGGTCTATCGCCGCACCGATGGAACGATCGGCTGGGTTGAACCCCAACGGGCGGTTTCAGCGGGAAATTGATCCTATCGTGAACAATGAAGTGAATGCGGTGGCGGGGCTCGCCCGGGCGCCTGACGATCTGAGCGATCTGCTGGCGCCCGAGGCGATCCTGGCGACCCTGCCCGTGCCCAACAAGAAGGTGCTGTTCCAGCAGCTCGGTTCGATCGCGGCGAAGCTCGCCGGGCTCGATGCCAAGCAGGTGGTGGAACGGCTGGCCGAACGCGAACGCCTGGGCTCCACCGGCTTCGGCGGCGGCGTGGCCATTCCGCACGGCAAGATCGACGGGCTCGATCGGGTGGTGGGCGCGTTCGTGCGCCTGGCCGCCCCGATCGATTTCGCCGCGATCGACGACATGCCGGTCGATCTCGTCTTCCTGCTGCTGTCGCCGCCCGATGCCGGGGTCGAGCATCTGAAGGCGCTCGCGCGGGTCAGCCGCCGGCTGCGCGATCGCGCCTTCGTCGCCAAGCTGCGCGGCGCGGGCTCGGAAGACGCGCTCTATGCGCTGTTCGCGACCGGCGAGGCGCGCAATGCCGCCTGAGGATGCCGTGGCGGAGCATCCGGGGGAAGCGCATTTCCGCGCCCTGGAATCGCTCTACGCCGCGGCGCCGATCAACCAGATCTTCCATTCCCGGCTCGAGATCGTCGAGCCCGGCTTCGCGCGCATCCGCTTCAAGGTGGATGAAAGCGTCCACCATGCCGCCGGCGCGGTGCACGGCACCACCTATTTCAAGATGCTGGACGATGCCGCCTTCTACGCCGCCAACAGCCTGGTGGCGGAGCATTTCCTGCTGACCACCGCCTTCAACCTCTATTTCACCCGGCCGATCCTGGGGGGCGAGCTGGTGGCCGAGGGCAAGTGGATCAGCGGCCGCCGCCGCGTGCTGGTGGCCGAGGCCCGGCTGGTCGATGCCGATGGCGAGGAGGCCGCGCGCGGCACCGGCACCTTCATGCGATCGCGCATCCCGCTCGCCGAGCTGCCCGGCTACCGCCTGCCATGACGGCGCGGCTGGCGGCCGGGGTCCTCGTATCGGCGCTGATCCGCCGGGTCGAGGCCACGGGCGGCAGCGGCATGGTGCTGGCCAGGGGCGATCCGGTTTCGGGCGCGATTCTGCTGGTGATCCTCGATCGCGGGAGGACGCTGGCGGTGCTCCAGCGCACGCTCGATGCCGAAGGCCGCTATCGCTGGGCGGAAACCGGCCCCGCGGATCCGGATGCCCCCGGCGTGCTCGCCGATTATATCGCCCGGCAGCGGCGGTTCGATCCCGATCTCTGGGCCGTCGAGCTGGACGGGCCGGACGCACGCGCCATCGCCGATGAGATGACGGGCGGCTGACCTTGGATTTGTTCCCGTGATGTTCTAGAAAGCGGCATGGCCGCCACAGCCGAATCCTGTTTCGACGATATGCCGCTGGTCGCGCGCGACGTGGCGCGCGGCGTTTCCCGCCTGCTTTTCCGGCAGGATAGCTATGCCCTGTGCGAGGTGCCGCTGGCCAATGGCCGCCGCGCGGACCTGTTCGCGATCGACGCCAAAGGCGGCATCACCATCGTCGAGATCAAGGTTTCCCGCGCCGATCTGCGCGGCGACTGCAAGTGGCAGGAATATCTGGATTATTGCGATCGCTTCTTCTGGGCGGTGCCCCAGGGATTCGATCTCTCGCCCTTCGATGAACCCGGCTTCCTGCCCGAGACGGCCGGGCTGATCGTGGCCGATCGCTACGATGCCGCCGTGATGCGCGATGCCGCCCACCGGCCGATGCCGGCGCCCCGGCGCAAGGCGGAAACGCTGCGCTTCGCCCGGCGCGGCGCGCTCAGGATGCTGGGCGCGCTCGATCCGGGGCTGGCGGGCATGGATTAGGGCGATCTCGCCGCGATCGGCATCGATCGCCGGCCGGGAAATCGCGACAGCGCAGGAACGCCCGCGCCCGGCCACCCGCTCCTACAGGGTCGGGCCGGCGACGGGGCCCTTGGGCTTGGTGCCCTTCGCGTCCTCGATCATCTTCAGGATGATGTCCGACCGCCCGTCCTGCCGGGCATAATCGCGGGCCGACATGCCGGCGATGCGATCGGGCATGCTGGCGTCGGCGCCCGCCGCCAGCAGCAGCCGCACCGATGCGACGTCGCGATTCTGGACGGCGATGATCAGCGGCGATTCGCCCCGGCTGTTGGTGGCGTTCACGTCGCCCTTGCCGGCGATCAGCGTCTGGATGCCGTCGGCGAAGCGCAGCTGGGCGGCGGCGATCATCGGCGTATTGCCCTCGCCGTCGCGGATATTGGGGTTGGCGCCCTTGGAAAGGAGGAAGTTGAGCCAGGTCGCGTCCCGCCGCTTCACCACGATATGGAGCGCGGTGTCGCCGGACGTCGTCTCCTTGGTGTTGATGATGGTCGATCCGGGCTTTTCGACCATCTCGGTCACGACATTGCCGTCCCGGTCGCGCACCGCCTTCAGAAACTTGTAGGAATCCGAAAATTGGGCCGCCGCGGGCGTCGCCGCGATCATCATGGCGGCCGCCGCCGCCACCCATCGACCCCAAAAGCCAGAACCCCGCATAACCACTCGTCCCGTCCTGCCGGCGCACGCGCCTCACTTGCACTCGGGCCAATAGCAAAGCATGGCTGGTCATGCCATGAACAAAGCCCGTCTCGCCGCCATCCTGCTGCCCCTGCTGTTCGCCGCCTGCCAGGCGCCGCCCGGCGAGGCGCCGCTGGCCGGCGCCCGCATCGGCGGCCCCTTCACCCTCACCAGCCAGACCGGCGCGAAGGTCAGCGACACCCAGTTCGCCGGCAAATACCGGCTGATCTATTTCGGCTACAGCTATTGCCCGGATGTCTGCCCGGTTGATCTGCAGAAGCTGATGCAGGGACTTGCGCGGCTGGAGAAGAGCGATCCGGCGAAGGCCGCCAGGATCCAGCCGATCTTCATCACCGTCGATCCCGCGCGCGATACGCCCGCGGTGCTGGCGCAATATGTCCCGGCCTTCCACCCGCGCCTGATCGGCCTTACCGGCACGGAGGCGGAAATCGCCGCCGTGGCCAAGGAATATGCGATATATTATCGCAAGGCCGATGGCGGCACGGCCGATGCCTATCTGGTGGATCACGCCCGGCAGGCGACCTTGTTCGGCCCCAAGGGCGAGCCGATCGCCCTGATTCCGCAGGAAGGAACGCCCGATGAGATCGCGGCGGAGCTGGCGAAATGGGTGAGCTGAAACCCTTCTGGGAAACCACGCCGCTCGACCGCATGAGCCGGGACCAGTGGGAATCGCTCTGCGACGGCTGCGGCAAATGCTGCGTCCACAAGCTGGAGGATGACGATACCGGGGAATTATTCCCCACCAACATCGCCTGCCGCCTGCTCGACCGGCGCAGCGGCCAGTGCCGGGACTATAAGCATCGCCGGGCCTATGTGCCCGAATGCGTGCGGCTCACGCCCACCCTGCTCCGCAAGATCGACTGGCTGCCGTCGACCTGCGCCTATCGCCTGGTGGACGAGGGCAAGCCCCTTCCCGAATGGCATTATCTGGTCTGCGGCGATCGCGAGGCGGTGCACCGGGCCGGCGAATCCGTGCGCGGCTGGACGGTTTCGGAAGACGAAGCGGGCGATTACGAGAATCATATTGTCGATCGACTCCTCTGATCCCGTCTTCACCGGCGGGGGGCGGACACGGCGGCTGGAGGTGCGGCGCATGGCGCAGGCGCGCGCGCTCAGGCTCGCCATCGATCCGCGCGACGGCGCCGTGCGGCTGACGCTGCCGAAGCGCGCCGCCCTGCGCCACGCGCTCGACTGGGTGGAATCGAAGCGGGACTGGATCGAGGCGGCCCTGGCCCGCCTGCCGGCGGCGGTGCCGATCGTCGCCGGCGGCGAGGCGCCGTTCGAAGGCCGGCTGCGCCTGATCGACTGGCGCGAAGGCGCCCCGCGCGCGGTGCGGCTGGAGGAGGATCGCTTCGTGCTGGGCGGGCCGGCCGATACGATCGCCGCCCGCCTGCTGCGCTGGATGCGGGCGGAGGCGCTCATCCGGCTCGATCGCGAAACGCGCGCCATGGCGGACGGCGCCGGCGTCTCGATCGCGCGGGTGGCGGTGGGCGATCCCCGCACGCGCTGGGGAAGCTGCTCGGCCACGGGCGACATACGTTATAGCTGGCGGCTGGTGCTGGCGCCGGTCGAGGTCCGCGAGGCGACGGTGGCGCATGAGGTGGCGCACCGGCTGCATATGGATCACAGCCCCGCCTTCCACGCCGCCGTCCGCCGCCTGCTCGGCCGCGATCCCGCGCCCGAGCGTGCCTGGCTGCGCGCCAACGGCGCCGCGCTTTACTGGTTGGGCCGGGTCGGCTGAGGCGGGCGCTCGCCGCGCGGCGAGCGGCCCAGGGCATTGTCGAGCCAGCGATCGTCCAGCCGCTCCTCGGGCGCGGCCGGCTGCTGCGCGTCCTCCGGTTCGGGGGCGGGGGGGGCCGGCTGGGCGTCGGGCTCGGGCGCCACCGGCATGCCGTTCTCGTCCACGAAGCCCTCGGTCGGCTCGCCATAATAGGCTTCGGCGTCGGGCTCGAGCTGCCAGTCGGGCAGCGTCACCTCGGTATCGAACTTCTCGATCGGCCGGTTGGCCACCGCCACCTTCATGAAATCGCGGAAGGCGGTGGCGGGCGCGCGGCCGCCCTGCAGGCCGCCGACCGGCTTGGCATCGTCGCGGCCCATCCACACGCCGGTGGTGATCCCGCTCGAAAAGCCGAGGAACCAGCCGTCCTTGTTCGACGATGTCGTGCCCGTCTTGCCGGCGACGGGCCGGTCGATCTGGGCGGCGCGGGCCGTGCCGGTGTTGACCGCCGTCTGGAGAAGATCGGTCATCTGCGCGGCGACATAGGGCGCCACCAGCACGCGCTGGTCGTCGGGCTGATGCTCATACAGCACCTCGCCATTGCCGGCCGTCACCTTGATGATGCCGTAAGGCACCACCGCCACGCCCTTGCGGCTGACGGCGGCGAAGGCGCGGGTCATGTCGATCAGTCGCACGTCGGAGGTGCCGAGCACCATCGAGGGGTGGGTGTTGATCGGCGTGGTGATGCCGAAGCGGCGGGCCATGTCCGCCACGGTGGAAAAGCCCACCTCCTGCCCCAGCTTCGCCGCGACCGTGTTGATCGAGAAGGCGAAGGCGGTGCGGATGTCGATCTCGCCGGCATAGCGGCGGTTCGAATTGCGGGGGCTCCAGCCGTTGATGTCGATCGGCTCGTCGACCACGATGTCCTTGGGCGTGTGCCCGGCCTCGAGCGCGGCCAGATAGACGAACAGCTTGAACGCCGATCCCGGCTGGCGCACCGCCTGGGTGGCGCGGTTGTAGATCGACGACACATAATCCTTGCCGCCCACCATCGCGCGCACCGCGCCGTCCTGGTCCAGCGATACCAGCGCGCCCTGCAGCCCTTCGGGCGTGTTCGCGCGGATCGCCGCGTCGGCGGCGCGCTGCATGTTGATGTCCAGCGTCGTCCACACGTCGATCGGCTGCACCGTCTCCTCGATCATCGTGTCGAGCTGGGCGAGCGCCCAATCGGTGAAGTAGCGGACGCTGTTCTGCTTCGGCTCGGGCGCGAGCTTGACGTTCATGGGATCGGCGGCGGCCATTTCGGCCGGCGTGATCATGCCCTGCTCGCGCATCAGGCCGAGGACGACGGAGGCGCGGCCCACGGCGGCCTCGGCATCGGCGGTCGGCGAATAATTGGACGGCGCCTTCACCAGCCCGGCGATGATCGCCGCCTCGCCCAGGCTCAGGTCCGTGCCCGGATGGCCGAAGAATTTGCGGCTGGCCGCGTCGATGCCATAGGCGCCGCCGCCGAAATAGACGCGGTTCAGGTATAGCTCGAGGATCTCGTCCTTCGAGAATTTGCGCTCCATCGCCAGCGCGAGGATCCATTCGCGGAACTTGCGGCCGAAGGTGCGGGTGTTGGTGAGGAAGATGTTGCGGGCGAGCTGCTGGGTGATCGTCGATCCGCCCTGCGCCCAGCGCCCGCGCTCGACGCGCACCATCACCGAACGGATCATGCCGATCGGATCGATGCCGGGGTGCAGGCGGAAGCGCCGGTCCTCGGTGGCGACCATCGCATCCTTCATCGCCTGCGGGATGCGGTCATAGGGGATCCACTGGCCGTAGCTCGGCCCCATCGACACGATCACGGTGCCGTCGGCGGCGTGGACGCGGATCATCTGCCCGTTGGGCGAGGATTGCAGCTCCTGATAGCCCGGCAGGGTCGATCGCGTGACGAGCACCGCGACCACCAGCGCCGCGAACGCGGCAAGGCCCGCGAAGAAGCCATATTTGGCCACCTTCACGGTCGCGCCCCAGATCGGGCCTCTTTGCGGTCGGGGACGCTTCCTGGATGCCATCTTCGCTGTGGGGGATTAGAGCCTATCCGGTCCCGCCACAAGCCGGGATGGGCCGAAGCGTTGTTCAGCCGCCATGGCCCCTGGAACGGCCCCTGAAGTCCAGCGACACGCTGTTGATGCAGAATCGCAGGCCATCGGGGCCGGGGCCGTCGGGGAACAGGTGGCCCAGATGCCCGTCGCAGCGCGCGCAGCGCACCTCCACCCGGCGCATGCCGTGGCTGTCGTCGGCATGCTCGGTCACCGCGTCGGGGTTGAAGGGGTGGGTGAAGCTGGGCCAGCCGCTGCCCGAATCGAACTTGGCGTCGCTGTCGAACAGCACCGCCCCGCAGCCGGCGCAGCGATAGGTGCCGGGGGCCTTGTTGTCGGTCAGCAGCCCGGTGAAGGCGCGTTCGGTGCCGGCCTCGCGCAGCACATGATATTGCTGCGGGGTCAGCCGTTTCCGCCATTCCTGCTCGGACAGGTCGAGTCGCTCCATGGCGGGAAATGTGGAAGCCGGCCGGTGGGCGGTCAATGGCCGACGCGGGTGAGGCGCGCGGCCAGCGCCGCCGCGCCGGGCAGGGCGGCGGCGCGGAGCAGCAGCGCGCGGTGCGGGCCCTCGGCGAGTCGGCGGATCGCGCCGGCGATGGCGATCGGCCGGCGGGTGCGGGCAGCCAGCGCGCGGGCATGGTCCGCGGGCGACCGGCCGGCCAGGAAGGCGCGCGCGGCGATCGCGCCGCTGGCGAGCGCGATGGCGATGCCGTCGCCGGCCAATGAGGCGATGACGGCGGCCTGATCGCCCACGCGGTAGAGCGCCTCCTCTGCGCCGAGGGGTTGTTGCCACCCATAGGGCACCGCCGCGATCGCCTGCCAGGCTTCGCCGGTCGCCGCCGCCCCGCCGATGCGCGCGGCGAAACGGGGGGAGGCGGCGGCCAGCGCGGCGATCAGGCGGGCGGGGTTCCCGTCCGCCTCCGCCAGCCGCGATCGGGCGACGGAAAGGCACAGATTCACGCTGCCGTCCTCCTGCACCAGCAGGCCGGCATAGCCGCGATCGAACAGATGAAGCTCGATCCGGCCGGCAAGATCGGGGTCGGCCGGCAGCACGGTGCGCAGGCCGACGGCGGGATCGGCGCCCGGCGCGGGGCGGGGCCGGGGGCTGCCGCGCAGGTCGTGCTTGCCGGTGGCGAGGAAGACGGCCGGCGCGGCGATGGCGCTGCCGTCGTTGAGGCGGACGATGGCGCCGCCTTCGGGCCGGTCCTCGATCGCGCGGGCGGCCCGGCCGGTTTCGACGATCGCGCCGAGCGCCAGGGCGCGATCGCGCAGCGCGGCGTCGAGCGTGGCGCGCGACAGGCCGGCGGCGGCGAAGGGCAGGCGGCGTTCGACCATATGGCCGTGGGCGACGATGCGGAGGCGGTGGATCGGCCGCGCGCCCAGCGCCGGGGCATCGATGCCGAGCGCGGCGAGGGCGGCCAGCGCATCGCCGCCGAGGAAGCCGCCGCACACCACCGGCCGGGGCGTTGCCGCGCGCTCGATCAGCAGCGGCGGCCGGCCGGCGGCGGCGAGCGTGATCGCGGTGGCCGCGCCCGCCGGCCCGCCGCCGACGATCAGCGCATCCGTTCGACGCATAGCCGGAAGGGGAAGCGGCGGACGATGCGGGCGCCGTCTATCCCCGCCTCCGCCAGGATCGCCCGCCATTCGGCCGGGCGGAAGGCGCGCGCGATCGAAAGCCGGCCGTCCGCCGCGACGATCGGGTGCCAGCGCATCAGGGCGGCGAGCAGGGGGAAGCCGGCATGGGCGAAGCCGTGGCGGTGGAGGTCGTTGACCAGCCAGCCGGCCCGCGCCTCGGCCTCCATGAAGCGCAGGAAGGCGCGCAGCTGCGCATCCGTCATATGATGGGCGACGAGGCTGGAGACGATGAAGTCGAAGCCCGCGCCGGCAAGGTCGGCATAGTCGCCGGTGCGATAGTCGATGGCGGTGCCGATGCCGGCCGGCGTCGCCGCGCGGGCGGCGGGCGCGCTGTTGGGGTTGAGGTCCACGCCGACGAGATCGGCGGCGATCCCGCGCCGGGCCGCCCAGCGGGCGATGCGGCGCAGCATGTCCCCCTCGCCGAAGCCGACGTCGAGCAGGCGGAAGCGATCGCGGCCGCGCAGGCCCCGCGCGAGGAAGGACAAGGTGGGCCGGGCGGCGAAGGTGACGCGGTTGACCTGGGCGAGATCGGCGAGGACGGCCGCATAATCGGCCGCCGGCAGGGTGGGATCGTCCATCCGCTCCTCGGTCCGGGCGCGGATGGCGAGGCTCATGCCGCGTGCCCGAAGCCGAAGCCCTCGGCGGCGAGGCCGGGGCCGAAGGCGAGCGCCACGCCCGGCCCCTCGGCCCCGGCGGCGAGCAGGTCGGCCAGCACGAACATCAGCGTCGCGGAAGACATGTTGCCGAAGCGCCGCAGCACCGATCGCGATCCTTCCAGCGCCCCGCCGGCGAGGCCGAGGCCATGTTCCACCGCGTCGAGGATGGATCGGCCGCCGGCATGGACCGCCCAGGCGGCGACGGCGGCGGGATCGGCGCCGGCGGTGAGGGCGGCGCGGAAGCCGGGATCGGCGAGCGCCGTCGCGATGCGGCCGGGCACCTCGCCCGAAAGGTGCATGGCGAAGCCGTGATCGCCGATCCGCCAGCGGATCAGTCCGGCCGAATCGGGCAGCGTCGCGGCGAAGAAGCGATCGAGCGTAAGCCCCGGCCCCTCGGCCGTGACGAGGGCGGCGGCCGCGCCGTCGCCGAACTGGAGCATGGCCAGCAGCGCCTCCAGCTCGTCGGCGGGCTGGAGGTGGAGGCTGGAAAGCTCCACCGTCACCACCAGCACGCGCGCCGCCGGCTGCGACCGGGCGATATGATGGGCGACGCGCAGCGCCGCGACCGCCGCATAGCAGCCCATGAATCCCACCAGCGTCCGCTCGATCCCGCCGTCCAGCCCCAGCCGTTCGGCGATGATCTGGTCGATGCCCGGCGCGGTGAAGCCGGTGCAGCTCGCGACGACGAGGTGGGTGATGCCGTCCAGCGCCGTCCTGCGGCCGAGCGCGGCGACGGCTTCCAGCGCGAGCGCGGGGGCTGCGCTGGCGTAAAGGGTCATGCGGGCGCCGGTGCCGGGCATGCCGGCCGCGTAGAAGCCGCCGGGATCGACCGGCGATCCGCCGTCCGTGCCGTGCGGCAGGATCGACCAGCGATGGTCGATGCCCGATCGCGTCGCCATGCGCCGGAAGAGCGCGCCTTCGCGCGTCCCCAGCCGCGCCTCGGCCCAGCCCTGGAAGGCGGCGTGGATATCGTGATCGGGAACCGCGGTGCCGATGGCGGTGATACGGGCACAGGATCGATCCAAGGGCGGCATCCCGCAATGCGCCGCGCCTGCCGCGCGACGGGCAGGATATAGTGTCTCCCAAGGGGCAGGACAACGCCGCCGCCAAAGTCGCGCCGCGCGACTCGGGGGCCGGGGGGGGAGGCCGATTTTGGCGGCTTCCCGTGCCGCCCGCCGCCGCTTATGGTGGGGCGGGGATTTGGAGGGCAGGATCGTGAGGGATCTGTGACGGAGCGCCCGACACCCGGCCTGACCGACAATCTGGCGCGGATCGCCGGCCTGGCGCTGCCGTCGCTGGCGGTGATCGACGGGGAGCTGCGGCCGGCGCGGGCCGGCGGCACCTTCGCCAACCTCTCCCCCCGCGACGGCAGCCTGATCGCGGAGGTGGCGTCGGGCGGGACCGCCGATATCGACATCGCCGTGGCCGCCGCGCGGCGCGCTTATGCGGACGGGCGCTGGCGCAACCTGCCGCCGCGCGATCGCAAGCGCATCCTGCACGCCCTGGCCGATCTGATGGAGGCCCATGCCGAGGAGCTGGCGCTGCTGGAGACGCTGGATACCGGCAAGCCGATCCACGATGCCCGCGCGATCGATATCCCGCTCGCCACCGGCACCGCGCGTTATTATGCCGAGGCGGTCGACAAGCTCTATGGCGAGGTGGGGCCGCACCATCCGGCGCGGCTGTCCTATGCGGTGCATGAGCCGCTGGGCGTGATCGGCGCGATCGTGCCGTGGAACTTCCCGCTGCACATGGCGCTGTGGAAGGTGGCGCCGGCGCTGGCGATGGGCAATTCGGTGGTGCTGAAGCCGGCCGAGCAATCGCCGATGACGGCGATCCGCCTGGGCGAGCTGGCGCTGGAGGCGGGGCTGCCGGCGGGCGTGCTGAACGTGGTGCCCGGCCTGGGCGGGACGGCGGGCAAGGCGCTGGCGCTCCACATGGATGTGGACATGATCGCCTTCACCGGATCGGGCGCGGTCGGTCGGCTGCTGATGGGCTATGCCGGCCAGAGCAACCTGAAGCGGGTGAGCCTGGAGCTGGGCGGCAAATCCCCCCAGATCGTCTTTCCCGACTGCCCGGACATGGAAGCCGCCGCGCAATCGGCGGCGTGGAGCATCTTCTTCAACCAGGGGCAGGTGTGCACCGCCGCCTCGCGCCTGCTGGTGCATGAATCGATCCGTGGCCCGTTCCTCGATGCGGTGATCGCCGTCGCGCGGAAGATCGCGGTGGGCGATCCGCTCGATCCCGCCACCCGCTTCGGCGCGATGGTGAGCGCGGAGCAGATGGAGCGCGCGCTGGCCTATATCGCCACGGCCGGGGCGGAGGGCGCCGATCTGGTGCTGGGCGGCGGCCGGGCGCGGGCGGAAAGCGGCGGATTCTATGTCGAGCCCACCATCTTCGATCGCGTCGCCCCGGATGCGACGCTGGCGCGCGAGGAGGTGTTCGGCCCGGTGCTGGGCGTGATCGGCTTTGCCGGCGAGGCGGAAGCCTATGCCATCGCCAATGACAGCGTCTACGGCCTCGCCGCCGGGGTGTGGACCGCCGATGTCGATCGCGCCCACCGCGCGACGCGGGCGCTGAAGGCCGGCCTCGTCTGGGTGAACGGCTGGGATGCGTGCGACATCACCATGCCCTTCGGCGGCTTCCGGCAATCGGGCTTCGGCCGGGATCGCAGCCTGCACGCGATGGAGAAATATGCCGATCTGAAGGCGGTGAGCTTCACCATCCGGGGAGGGGCCGTTTGAACCGGCCGCCGCCCGCCGGCTTCGTCGCCGATCCGGCGGAGCTTGCCGCTTTCCTGGCGGCCCATCCGCAGGTCGCGCTGTTCGAGATCCTCTATACCGGTCTTTCCGGCGTGCCGCGCGGCAAGAGGGTGCGGCGGCACGAAATGGCGCCGGTCTACGATTATGGGCGCTTCCTGCCGGGGTCCATCCAGGTGGTGGACATCACCGGGCGCGATTGCGAGGAGACGGGTCTGGTCTGGGAGGATGGCGATGCCGACCGGCGGGCCAGGCCGGTGCCCGGCGGCATCGTGCCCGCCCCCTGGCTGGGCGCGGACGTGGCGCAGGTGACCTGCTCGCTTCACGAGCTGGACGGCACGGTCTGCGCGCTCGATCCCAGGGCGATATTGCAGCGGGTGATCGATCGGTTCGCCGCCGACGGGCTGACGCCGGTGGTGGCGTGCGAGCTGGAATTCTACCTGATCGACGGCCGGCGCGGGCGCGACGGCGCGATCCGCCTGCCGCGCGGCGCGGGCATGGGCGTGGAGGTCTATGGCCTGCCGCAGCTTGAGGAAGCGTCCCCCTTCCTGCGCGATCTGTGGGCGGCCTGCGACGCGCAGGGGATTCCGCTGGAAGGGGCCATATCCGAATGCGCGCCGGGCCAGCTCGAACTCACGCTGCGCCATCGGGCGGATGCCCTGCGCGCGGCCGACGATGCCGTCGCCTATAAGCGCGCGGCCAAGGGCGTGGCGCGGGTGCATGGCTGCGATGCGACCTTCATGGCCAAGCCCTGGGCGGACCGGGCGGGAAGCGGCCTCCACCTCCATCTCAGCATCGCGGATGCGGCGGGGACAAACCTGTTCGCGGCGGACGATCCGGCGGGCACGCCGATGCTGCGCCACGCGATCGGCGGCATGCTGGCGCTGATGGCGGAAAGCGTGGCGATCCTTGCCCCCAATGCCAACAGCTATCGCCGCTTCCGCCCCAACAGCTACGCGCCCACCGCGCCCACTTGGGGAATCAACAACCGCACCGTGGCGCTGCGCGTGCCGGCGGGTCCGGCGCCGACGCGACATATCGAGCATCGCGTCGCCGGGGCGGATGCCAATCCCTATCTGGCGGTGGCGGCGCTGCTGGCGGCGGCGCATCACGGCATCAGCCGGGGGATCGATCCCGGCCCGCCCGTCACCGGCGATGGCTATGCCGCGGCGGCCGGCGCGGGATCGCGGCTGCCGGGCGACTGGTTCGATGCGCTGCGCCTGTTCGATCGGTCGGCGATCCTGCGCGATTATCTGGGCGATCGGACGGTGGACATGTTCGCCACCGTCAAGCGGACCGAGCAGGAACGCTTCCACGAACATGTCACGGCGCTTGATTACGACTGGTATCTGCATAACGCGTGAAACCGGCGGAAACCGGGGGACGGATGGCGACGAGCGAGGAACAGGACTGGAAACGGGCGAGGGGGCCGTTCGCGGCGGTGTTCACCGCGCCGGCGCTGTGGCTGCTCGCCTTCTTTGTCGTGCCGCTGGCGATCGTCTGGGCCTACAGCTTCGGCGAGACGACGACCCCCACGACGATCGAGATCAGCGGCACCTTCCGCCATTATGTCCGCGCCTTCGATCCCGTCTATCTGGAGATATTCCTGAAATCGGCGTGGATGGCGGCGCTCACCACCGCGCTCTGCCTGGTCGTCGGCTTCCCCGTGGCGCTCGCCATCACCTTCGCGCCCGAACGGGCCAAGGCGTGGCTGCTGCTGCTCATCATGCTGCCCTTCTGGACCAACCTTCTGATCCGCACCTATGCGCTGATGGCGGTGCTCCGGCGCGAAGGCTATGTGAATGCGGGCATCGGCCGGATCGCCGAGGCGCTGGGCTGGCAGTTCGATCCGCTGCCGCTGCTCCACAACAATTTCGCGGTGGTGCTGGGGCTGGTCTACGTCAACCTGCCCTTCCTCGTGCTGCCGCTCTATGCCGCGCTCGACCGGCTGGATCGGTCGCTGCTGGAAGCCAGCCTCGATCTCGGCGCCGGGCATCTGCGCACCATCCGGGAAATCGTGGTGCCGCTGGCGATGCCGGGCATCCTTTCGGGCCTGCTCATCACCTTCATCCCGGCCCTGGGCAGCTATCTGACGCCGGACCTGCTGGGCGGGCCGGACAGCCAGATGATCGCCAACGTGATCGAACGCCAGTTCAAGCGCGCCAATGACTGGCCGTTCGGGGCGGCCCTGTCCTTCATCCTGATGTATCTCACCTTCATCCTGATCGCTGGGCAGACGGTGCTGGCCGGGCGCCGGCGGCGGAGGGAGCCGTGAGGCGGGAGGCGGCCGGGCCGCTCGATTATCTCGCCCGCTGGCCGCTCCGGCTGTGGATCGGGCTGGTGGCGCTGTTCCTCTATGCGCCGCTCGTCACGCTGATGCTGTTCAGCTTCAACGAATCGAAGCGCAACATCGTCTGGACCGGATTCACCTTCGATTGGTATTTCAAGGCGTTCCGCAATGCCGGCCTGCTGGAGGCGTTCACCAATTCGCTGGCGATCGCGGCGATCGCGACGGCGATCAGCGTAGTGCTGGGGGCGCTGGTGGCGGTGGCGTGCTGGCGCTTCCGCTTCCCGCTGAAGCCCGCGTTCGAAGGGGTGCTGGCGCTGCCGATCGTGGTGCCGGAAATCTGCATGGGCGTGGCGATGCTGGTATTCTTCGCCCGCGTCATGCCGTGGCCGGCGGGGCTGCCCTGGCCGTTCAACCTGGGCGCGATCATCATCGCCCACGTCTCCTTCTGCTTCCCCTTCGTCGCGGTGATCGTCCGCGCGCGGCTGGCCTCGTTCAACCGCGAGCTGGAGGAAGCGGCCAAGGATCTGGGGGCCAGCGAATGGCGCGCCTTCATCGACGTGCTGGTGCCGCACATGCGCCCGGCGCTGGTGGCGGGCGCGCTGCTGGCCTTCACGCTCAGCCTCGACGATTTCGTCATCACCTTCTTCACCGCCGGGCCGGATACGGTGACCTTCCCGGTCAAGGTCTATTCGATGGTGCGCTTTTCGGTGACGCCGGAGGTGAACGCCGCCTCGACCGTGCTGATCCTGCTGACGGTGGCGCTGACGGCGGTGGGGCTGAGGTTGCAGGGCCGCGACATGGCCCGGAGCAGGGGGATTTGATGGCGGAAAAGGCGCTGATCCGGATCGAGGGCGTCACCAAGCGCTTCGGCCAGTTCGCGGCGGTGGACGATGTGACGCTGGACATCGCCGAGGGCGAGTTCTTCGCGCTGCTCGGCCCTTCGGGCTGCGGCAAGACGACCCTGCTGCGCATGATCGCGGGGCTCGAGGTGCCGAGCGAGGGCCGTATCCTGATCGATGGCGAGGACATGGCCGGCGTGCCGCCCAATCGCCGGCCGGTGAACATGGTGTTCCAGTCCTACGCGGTGTTCCCGCATATGAGCGTGGCGGATAATGTCGCTTATGGCCTGCGCATGGAAGGCGTGCCCAAAGCGGAACGGGCCGATCGGGTGGCGGAGGCGCTGGCGCTGGTGAAGCTCGACGGGCTGGAGGCGCGCAGGCCCGATCAGCTTTCCGGCGGGCAGCGGCAGCGCGTGGCGCTGGCCCGCGCGCTGGTGAAGCGGCCGCGCGTGCTGCTGCTGGACGAGCCGCTTTCCGCGCTCGATGCCAAGCTGCGCGAACAGATGCGCTTCGAGCTGGCGCAGATCCAGGACGAGGTGGGCGTCACCTTCGTGATGGTGACGCACGATCAGGATGAGGCGCTGGCGCTGGCCACGCGCTGCGCCGTGATGAATCGCGGCCTGTTGCAGCAGGTGGCGACGCCCGACGATCTCTACGAATATCCCGCCAGCCGCTTCGTCGCCGATTTCATCGGCAGCGTGAACCTGTTCGAGGGCGAGCTGGCCGTGGACGAGCCCGGCCACGCGATGGTCACCTGCCCCACGCTCGCCGCGCCCATCTATGTCGATCATGGCGTGACGGGCGGCACCGGCACCACCGTCTGGGCGGCGATCCGGCCCGAGAAGATCGAGATGCTCCACCGCCCCGAAGGCGGGCTGCCGCCCACCGTGGCGGGGGTGCCGGCGGGCAGCAACGTGGTGGCCGGCATCATCCGCCACATCGCCTATCTCGGCAGCGAGACGGTGTATGAGGTGGATGCGGAAGGCGGCGCGCGGGTCAAGGTGCTGCGGCCCAATGTCGCGCGCTACGAGGAACGCGGTTTCGACTGGGACGAGCCGGTCTGGCTCGCCTGGCATCCGCGGTCGCCGGCGGTGCTGCTGTCATGAGCCGCCGCCCGCGAACGGAGGAGGCGACGATGCCCGGCCCGCTTCGGGGGGATGACATGAAAGGGCCGGCATGGCCGCCCGCCCGCTGATCGGCATCACCGCCTGCAACCGCCCCTTCGGCGAGGAGGCGGCGCAGGTGGTGATCGATCGCTACATGGAAGCGGCGATGCGCCACGCCGATGCCGCCGCCCTGCTGATCCCCGCCCGGCCGGATCTGATGCGCGCAGGCGAGGCGGCGGCGCGGATCGATGGCCTGCTGCTGACGGGCAGCCCGTCCAACGTGGGCCCCGCGCTTTACGGCGACGCCGACGGCAAGGGCCCGTTCGATCCCGCCCGCGACGAGATGAGCCTGGCGCTGATCGCGGCGATGATCGACCTCGGCAAGCCGGTGTTCGGCATCTGCCGCGGCTTTCAGGAGATCAACGTCGCGTTCGGCGGCACCCTGGACCGGGGGCTGGGCGATCCGGGCCGCCCGCTGGTCCACCATGCCCCCGATGGCGTGCCGGTCGGCGCGATGTTCGCGCACGGCCATGACGTCACCCTGGCGCCGGACGGCGTGCTGGCCCGCGCTCTGGGGCGCGAGGCGCTGACCGTCAACTCGGTCCATTTCCAGGGGGTGAAGCGGCTGGGCGAGGGGCTGGCGGTGGAGGCCCGCGCGCCGGACGGCGTGATCGAGGCGGTTTCCGCCGCGCCCAACGGCGCGCATATTCTGGCCGTGCAGTGGCATCCCGAATGGCAGGCCGACCGGGATGCATCCTCGCGGGGCTTCTTCGGCATCATGGGCCGCATGCTGCGCGGCGAGCCGATCGGGGGCGATCGCCTGAAGGAGGGCGCGTGACCATGCGCAACCACGACATAACCGAGCTGCGCCGGCAGGACGTGGCCCATCACCTGCCGGCCCAGGCCAATTACAGGCTGATCGCCGACATGGGCGGCAGCCGCATCATCACCCGCGCGGAAGGATCGACCATCTGGGACGGCGACGGCAACGCCATCCTCGACGGCATGGCCGGGCTGTGGTGCGTCGACGTGGGCTATGGCCGCAAGGAACTGGCCGAGGTCGCCTATGAGCAGATGCTGGAGCTGCCTTATTACAACAGCTTCTTCCGCACGGCGACGGTGCCCGCGATCGCGCTGGCCGCGAAGGTGGCGGGGCTGCTGGGCGGGGAATTGCAGCACATCTTCTTCAACTCCTCCGGCTCCGAGGCCAATGACACGGTGTTCCGGCTGGTCCGCCATTATTGGACGCTGAAGGGCCGGCCCGAACGGTGCATCTTCATCAGCCGCCACAATGCCTATCACGGATCGACGGTGGCGGGCGCGAGCCTGGGGGGCATGGCGGCGATGCACGCGCAGGGCGGGCTGCCCATTCCGGGCATCGAGCATGTGATGCAGCCTTATGCCTTCAACGAGGGCTTCGGCGAGGAAGCGGAGGCCTTCGCCGCGCGGGCGGCCGACGCTGTCGAGGCGCGCATCCTGGCGGTGGGGCCGGACAATGTCGCTGCCTTCATCGGCGAGCCGGTGCAGGGCGCGGGCGGCGTGATCGTGCCGCCGCCCGGCTATTGGCCGCGCGTCGAGGCGATCTGCCGCAAATATGGCATATTGCTGGTGTCGGACGAGGTGATCTGCGGCTTCGGCCGTCTGGGCCGCTGGTTCGGCTTCCAGCATTTCGGCTACACCCCGGATATCGTCGCGATGGCGAAGGGCCTGTCGTCCGGCTACCTGCCGATATCGGCGACGGCGGTGAGCCGCGAGATCGTCGAGACCCTGCGCGCGAGCGACCGGGATTTCGTCCATGGCTACACCTATTCGGGCCATCCGGTCTCGGCCGCCGTGGCGCTCCGCAACCTCGAGATCATCGAGCGGGAGAAGCTGGTCGATCGCGTGGCGCACGATATCGGCCCCCATTTCGCCCGCGCCGTCGCCAGCCTCGACGATCATCCGCTGGTGGGCGAGACGCGGACCTGCGGGCTGCTGGGCGCGATCGAGATCGTGGCGGAGAAAGGCACCAACCGGCGCTTCGGCGGGGCGGAGGGCGCGGCCGGCCCGGTGGTGCGCGATGCCTGCATCGCCGGCGGGCTGATGGTCCGCGCGATCCGCGATTCGATCGTGATGTGCCCGCCCTTCGTCATCACGCATGCGGAGGTGGACCGGATGGTCGCCATCCTCCGCGCCGCGCTGGACGAGGCCGCGCCCGCGCTGGCGGCGCTGGAGACGGCGGCGGAAAAGCAGGAGGGCGGGCGATGAGAAGCTTCCGCGAATGGATCACCGCCAACGGCATCAGCGAGGTGGAATGCCTCGTCCCCGACATGAACGGGGTGATCCGCGGCAAGGTGTGGCCGGCGCAGAAATTCCTGCAATCGGTGCACAACGGATCGCTCAGGATGCCCAGCAGCATCTTCAACGTCACCGTCACCGGCGAATATGCCGACGAGCCTTCGGAGGCCGCGAGCTACAGCGATCCGGACGTGTCGCTCCACCCCGATCCCGCCTCGCTCTGCGTGGCGCCGGGGTTCAAGACGCCGACCGCCTTCGTCTTCGCCGATGCGCATCACAAGAATGGCGATCCCTACGAGATCGCGCCGCGCCATGTGCTGAAGAAGGTGCTGGCTTATTATGAGGCGATGAGCTGGGAGGTGGTGGTCGCCCCCGAGCTGGAATTCTACCTCACCAAGGTCAACACCGATCCCGATCTGCCGCTGGAGCCGCCGGCCGGGCGGTCGGGCCGGGCGGAAACCGCGCCGCAACCCTATGGGCTGGAGGCCGTGACCGAATATGAGGACCTGATCGAGGACATCTACGAGCAGGCGGAGGCCGCCTCGCTCCACCTCGATACCATGATCCACGAGGCCGGGACCGCCCAGCTCGAAATCAACTTTAACCATGGCGAGCCCATCCACCTGTGCGATCAGGTGCTGGTGTTCAAGCGCATCGTCCGCCAGGTGGCGCTGAAGCACGGCGTCTACGCCACCTTCATGGCCAAGCCGATGGAGCATCAGCCGGGCAGCGCCATGCACCTCCACATTTCCGCCAGGGATCGGCTGACCGGGCAGAATCTGTTCGGCGAGGGGCCGGACGGCCTGTCGGAGACGTTCCGCCACTTCGTCGGCGGGCTGCAGCGCTATCTGCCCGAATGCGCGCCGCTGTTCGCGCCCAACATCAACAGCTTCCGCCGGATGCGGCCGGGCCATGCCGCGCCGATCAACCTGCAATGGGGCTATGATAACCGCAGCTGCGGGCTGCGCGTGCCGATCACCGATCTTCCCAATACCCGGATCGAGAACCGCACGCCGGGCGCGGACGCCAACCCCTATCTGGCGCTCGCCGCCTCGCTGGTCTGCGGCTATATCGGCGTGCGCGACCGGATCGCGCCCGCGCCGATGGTGGAAGGCAATGCCTATCTCCACCTGCGCACCCTGCCGCGCAACCTGGACGAGGCGCTGGACCGCTTCACCGAATGCCCCGAGGTGATCGAGCTGCTGGGCGAGAGCTTCGTCCGCGCCTTCCTGCTCATCAAGGCGGACGAGCTCAACGCCTATCAGGGGGTGATCAGCAGCTGGGAACGCGATCACCTGCTGCTGAAGGTCTAGGCGGCGGAACACCCGACCCGTCCTTTCCGCGAAGGCGGGAATCCATTGTGTCGGGAGCCATCGACTCCATCGAGCCGGCCGTGCCCATGGATTCCCGCCTTCGCGGGAATGACGAGGGGACGGATCGACGCGAGAAAGCCGTCACCCGGACCAAGCCCCGAGGGCCATCGTGCGACCGGTTGGAGGAATGGCCGCCCAAACCAGCCCCTCAAAGCCGGTCGCGCAGCGCCGCCAGCGACATCGCCGCCGCCAGGATCGGCCAGCGCAGCCATCGCCCGCCGGGAAAGGCCGGCACCGGCAGGCGGGCGAGGCGGTCGAAATCCGGGCTGCCGCCAAGCATCGCCTCCGCCACCAGCCGCCCGAAATAGGGCGCCAGCACCACCCCCAGGCCCGAATAGCCGCCGATCGCGATCAGGCCGGGCGCAACCTCCCGCAACAGGGGCAGGCGGTTGGGGGTGACGGCCAGCGTGCCGCCCCAGCCATGGTCCAGCGCGACATCGGCGAGCTGGGGGAAGATGCGCAGCATGTGCGGGCGGACGAAGGCGCGGATATCGGCGGGAAAGCGCCAGCCATAGGTCTCGCCGCCGCCGAACAGCAGGCGATGGTCGGGGGTCAGCCGGAAATAATAGACGACGAAGCGCGAATCGGAGACGGCGACATTGTCGCGGATCAGCGATCGCGCGCGGCCGGCGCCCAGCGGCTCGGTGACGGCGATATAATTGTTGATCGGCATCACCCGCGCCTCCGCCGGGCGCGACAGGCCGTGGAGATAGCCGTTGCCGGCCAGGATCACGCGATCGGCGGATATCGCGCCGCGCGGCGTTTCCACCCGCCAGCCGCCGCCGGCGGCGCGGGCAAGGGCGGTGGCGCGGGTCCCTTCGTGTAGCCGGGCGCCGGCGGCCATGGCGGCGCGGGCGAGGCCAATCGCGAGGTTCAGCGGGTGGAGATGGCCGCCGCGCCGGTCGATCATCCCGCCATGATAGCCGCGCGCGCCGATCATCCCGGCAAGGGCGGGGCCGTCGACATAATCGACATGCGGATAATCATATCGGTTGCGGAGGTGCTCCACCGTCGCCCGGCTATGGGCAAGGTCGCGGCGGCGATGATCCACGTGGAGCAGGCCGGGGGTGAAATCGCAGGCGATGCCATGGCCGGCGATCAGCCGGTCGAGATCGGCGCGGGCGTCCAGCGCGATCCGCCAGAGGTGGAGCGCATCCTCCGCGCCCAGCACCCTCTCCAGCCAGAAGGGGTCGCGGCGCTGGCCGACATGCGCCTGCCCGCCATTGCGGCCGGATGCCCCCCAGCCGATCCGCGCCTGATCGATCAGGCGGACGTCGGCGCCCGCCTCCGCCAGCCGCAATGCCGCGCCGATCCCGGTATAGCCCGCGCCGACGATGCAGACGTCGCAGCGGGCATCGCCTTCCAGCGGCGGCGCAAAGGGCGGATCGGCGGCGGTCGCGGCATACCAGGAAGGCGGCCAGCGGGTCGGGTCTTCGTCAGTGCCGCGCATGCCGGGCGTCCCATGCTGCATTGCGGCGTTGACGGCCGCGCGCCGTGATCCTAGCTTCCCGCCCACATAGCAGAAGGGGGCTTTGATGACCGACCTGCCGACGATCGTGCCGCCCTCCCGCCGGGGGTTTCTCGCGGGGCTTGGCATCGCCGCGGTGGGGTTGAGCTTCGCCCCGCTTGCCGGCTGCGGCAAGGGCGGCGATGGCGGGGCCAAGGCCAGGACGCTCAATTTCTACAATTGGGATACCTATATCGGCGAAACGACGCTGGCCGATTTCAAGGCGGCCAGCGGCGTCGACGTCAATATGAGCCTGTTCGCCACCAATGACGAGCTGTTCGCCAAGCTGCGCGGCGGCAATCAGGGCTATGACGTGATCGTGCCGACCAACGATTTCGTCCAGCGGATGATCGCGGCGAACATGCTGGAGCCGCTCGATCACGCCAAGATCCCCAATTTCAGGAATGTCGATCCTGAATTCCAGGATGCGGTGTTCGATCCCGGCCGCAAATATTCCATGCCCTATACGTGGCTGGTGATGGGCATCGGCTATCGCAAGTCGAAGGTGGATGGCGTTCCGGACAGCTGGAAATGGATGTTCGATTCCGATCGCTACAAGGGCCGGATCTCGCTGGTGTCCGAAGCCGGCGATCTGGTGCGGCTGGCGATGAAATATCTCGGCAAGCCGATGAACACGAGCGACGACGCCACGCTGAAGCAGGTGGAGGCGCTGCTCATCAAGCAGAAGCCCAATGTCGCCGTCTATCACGAGGATAACGGCCAGGATCTGCTGCTGGCCGGCGATGTCGATCTCGTCATCGAATTCAACGGCGACATCGCCCAGGTGATGCGCGAGGACAAGGATATCGATTTCGTCGTGCCCAGGGAGGGCAGCCAGATCTCCTCGGATTGCCTCGCCATCCCCAAGGGCGCGCCCAATCCCGATCTCGCGCACGAATTCATCAACTATCTGCTCGATGCCAAGGCGGGTACGGAGATCGCCCGCACCATCCAGTATCCCACCCCCAACGCGGCCGCCAAGGCGCTGATGGACGAGGCTTATCGCGACAATAAGGTGATCTTCCCGCCGGACCTCAAGAACAGCGAATATGCCGAATATACGAGCGAGGAGCTGTCGCGGAAATATGAGGAAATCGTAACCCGCGTCCGCGCGGCGTAAGGTCGCTCCCGGACCCTCATACTTCCCACCTTCGTCCTTCCCGCGAAGGCGGGACTCCATTGTGTCGGAACCTGTCGACTCAATCGGGCCGACCGCGTCCGCCGATCAGTTGCGCTGGCCCATGCCTCCCGCCCGTGCGGAAGGCAGCGCTCCCCCCATTCTCAGCTTACCGCGCTGTCCCCGCCGGCAGCGGCGGCGGCACGTCCGGCACCAGCTCCAGCACGTCCAGCCCCGCCGCGCCGCGCGGGAGGACGAGCCGCCACTGGAAATCGGCCACGCGCTCGACCACGCCCACCGTGTCGGCCTCCGCCCTGTCGCCATAGGCCGGCGGCGCCGGCTCCGCGTCGAAGGCGGTGGCGCCGATGAACACCATGCGGCGGTCGCCGTCGGGCCAGAGCCGGCCGGCCGGCCGGTCGCTGCCATCGGCCTTGGACAGCGTGGTGAGGTCACCGTCGTCGCCGACGAAGCAGAACCAGGACTGGTAGGCCTGGAAGCCGCCGGGGCGATCGGGGGCGAAGCGCAGGGTGCGGCAGCGGTAGCGGCCGGTGGGCGGCATCGGCCGGACGAGCGCGGCGCCGGGTTCCAGCAGCGCGCCGAAGCTTGCGACCAGCGCCTGGCGGCTCTTGCCCAGGCCCGCGCGCGCGGCCGCCCAGCGATCGGGCAGGCCGTCGATCAGCCCGGCATGTTCGGGGCGGGCGATGGCGCGCCATTGCACCGGAATGGCCGGCGGCGGCGCTTCCGCGGCTGTCGCCGGCGGCGGCGCGGGGGCGGCGCAGGCGGAGAGGCAATACAGCCCGATACCAAGCAGGCACAGGATCCTCGACGTCATGAAACGCTCCGCCGCGATCTTCCAGCCCATCGGATTGCCGCCAAATGGTTAACAATTCCCTAATAACCGGCTCCCGCGGCGGCAGTTGCGCCAGGATCGCGCAATATTTTCCGAAGAAGACGGAATTGGCAGGAGCGGCCATCCACTGCCGGCGCCCGCGCGACAGCATCGGCGGCGCGCGATAGCCTCGGCCCCACAGGACAAGACCGGGAGGAGAGGGCGGCCATGGCCCAATGGATGCATCGCCACGCGCGGGTGAACGGGATCGCCATGCATTATGTGGAGCAGGGGGAGGGCCCGCTCGTCATCCTCGCCCACGGCTTCCCGCACCTCTGGTATAGCTGGCGCCACCAGATCCCCGCGATCGCGGCCGCCGGCTGGCGGGTGGTGGCGCCCGACATGCGCGGCATGGGGCAGACGGAGGCGCCCGCCGATCCCGCGCTCTACGATTGCGATCATACGGTGGGCGACCTGATCGGCCTGCTCGATCATCTGGGCGAGGAGCAGGCGGTGTTCGCCGGCCTCGATTTCGGGGTGTTCGCGGTCTACGACCTCGCCGTCCGCCATCCCGATCGCGTGGCCGGGATCATCGGCCTGCAGAATCCCCACACCCCGCATCTGCCGCACCTCTCCCCGCTGGCCGAGGCGGCGGAGATGGCGGCGCGCCATTTCTCGCACATCCATTATTTCGTCGATCGACCCGGCGTGGCCGATGCTGCGCTCGATGCCGATCCGCGCGATTTCCTGGGCGCGGTCTTCTGGGGGCTGAGCGGCGCGCACCATCTGCTGGACATGTGGAACCACCCGCCCGGCACCGCCTATCGCGCGGCGCTGCCCGATCCGCCGCCCTTGCCGTGGGGCTGGCTGAGCGAGGAGGAGATGGAATATTATGTGTCCGAATATAGCCGCTCGGGCTTTACCGGCGGGCTGAACTGGTATCGCGCGATGGACCATCGCTGGCGGCAGCGCCGCGCCTATGAAGGCCGGCGGACCGAGGCGCCCTTCTACTTCATCGGCACCGAGCAGGACGTGGACCTGGAGGGCTTCCACGGCGACGATCCGCTGGGCGCGATCGGCCGCCACCATGCCGATGTCCGCGCGGTGGAGATGATCCCCGGCGCCGCCGGCCACCTCGTCCAGATGGAATGCCCGGAGGCGGTGAACCGGCTGATGCTCCGCTTCCTGGCCGAGCTGCGCTGACGGCGGGGCTTCCCGTCGCGGCGGAAGCGGGCGATAGTCCCGCCGGAGACAGGATCGGGCGGGGAGAGCGGATGGACTGGACCATAAGGCAGGCTTCGGCCGGGGATGCCGATCGCCTCGCCCTGATCGGCGCCGCGACCTTTCTCGAAACCTTCGCCGGCGTGCTGGACGGCACGGCGATCGTGGCCCATTGCCAGCGCGAGCACGGCCCCGATGCCTATCGGCGCCATCTGGCGGCGGGATGCCATGCCTGGTTGGCCGAGGCGAAGCCGGGCGGCGCGCCGGTGGGCTTCGCCCTCGCCGGCGCCGCCAACCTCCCCGGCGGCGCGGCCGACGGCAGCGATATCGAGCTGAAGCGCATCTACGCCCTGTCGCGCTTCCACGGTTCCGGCATCGGCGCGGCGCTGATGCGCCAGGCGGTGGATCATGCGGCCGGGCTGGGGGCGCGGCGGCTGTTGCTCGGCGTCTATGCCGGCAATGCCCGCGCGCGGGCCTTCTATGCGAAAAGCGGCTTCACGCAGATCGCCGACCGGCGCTTCCGGGTCGGCGATCGCGAATATGACGATGTCGTGCTGGCCCGGCCGGTGGAACCGGGGCGCTGACGGGGGCGGCCGGGCCTCCCGCCGCGCCCGCGCCCCGGCCCGTCATTCGTATCGCAGCGCGTGCACCGGGTTGGCGCGGGCGACGCGGAAGGCGTGGCTGCCGATCGTGGCGATCGCGATCAGCAGGGCCAGCAGGCCCGCCAGCAGGAAGGGCGCCGGCCCCAGCGTGATGCGGCTGTCGAACTCGTTCAGCCAGTTGCGCATCACCCACCAGGCGATCGGCCAGGCGACGAGGTTGGCGACCAGCACCGGCTTCGAGAACTGCCACACCAGCAGGCGGACGATATCGCGGGTGCGCGCGCCCAGCACCTTGCGGATGCCGATTTCCTTGGTGCGGCGTTCGGCGGTGAAGGTGGCCAGCCCGAACAGGCCGAGGCAGCCGACGATGACGGCCAGGATCGCGAAGGCGGCAAACATCTTCGCCCGCGCGGTTTCGGCCTGGTAAAGCTCGCGGACGATATCCTCGCTGAACTCGGCCTCGAACGGCACGTCCGGCGCCATCTGCTTCCACACCCGCTCGATCCGGCTGCGCACTTCGGCGGGGTTGCCGTGGTAGCGCACGTCCAGCACGTCGATCGCATTGTCGTTCCGGGTGAACATCAGCGGATCGATCGGCGTGCGCACCGAACGGAAGCGGGTATCCTCGACCACGCCGACGATGTTGACCGGGGTCAGCCCGTAATCCTCGCTCTCGACCATCGATGTGCGGACCTGCTTGCCCACCGCATCGGCCGGATCGGTGAAGCCCAGCCGGCGTGCGGCCAGCTGGTTGATCACGGCGTTGACGCCGCGCTTGGCCAGCGCCGCCTCGACCACGGGGTCGGACGGGAAGGGCACGGTGGCGTCGTCTACCGTCCGGTTGCGGTCCAGCTTGCGGCCGGCGATCAGCTTGATGCCCATCACGTCGAAGAATTCGGGATCGGCGACATAGGTGCCCAGATTCACCAGATCGGCCCGGCCCGGCACCTGGATGCCGCGGCTGCTGTTGTTGCGCGTGGCCACGCCGATGCTGGTGGCGGCCACTCCGGTCACGCCGTCTATCCGCGCGATCGCGTCGCGCAGCGGCTGCCGCATCGTATCCAGCTGGCGCCGGCCGAAATTGTCGATCTGGAGGATGCCGTCGCGGTGATAGCCGGGGTCGGCCGTCTGGGCATAGACCGTCTGGGCATAGATCACGCCCGTGCAGATGATGAGGCCGATGGAGACGGCGAACTGCGCCACCACCAATATGCCGCGCAGCCGGCCGGAACCTTCCGCCTCGGATGCCGATCGATTGGCCTTGAGCACGCGGGCCGGCTGGAAGCGGGAGAGGAAGAAGGCCGGATAGAGCCCGCCGGCCAGGCCCACCAGCAGCACCAGCGCCACCACCGGCAGCAGGATGCCGCCCTGGCCGAAATAATGCAGCTTCAGATCGGCGTCGAGGAAGCGGGAGAAATAAGGCAGCGCGATCTCGGTCAGCGCCAGCGCCACCAGCATGGCGATGGCGGCGACGAGGATCGATTCGCCGATGAACTGGACGATCAGGTCGCGGCGGCTCGCGCCCAGCACCTTGCGCAGCGCCACCTCGCGGGCGCGCTGGCTGGCGCGGGCGGTGGCGAGGTTGGTGAAGTTGACGCAGGCCATGCCCAGGATCAGCAGCGCCACCAGCCCGAAGGTATAGACGGCGCGCCGGTCGTTGCCCGGCGACATCGATGCGCCCTGCGCCTCGCCCAGATGGATGTCGGCAAGGTTGACGATGCGCCAGTCCTGCTCGTCGCCGGCATTGTAGCGTATCCCGTTCAGGTCCTGGTCGGGGATGTTGCGCTTTTCCCAGGCCGGCAGCTGCGCCGCGATCGCCTTGGGATCGGTGCCGGGGCGCAGCGTGAAGAAGAACCAGCCCGATTGCCAGCCCCATTCCCGCATGAAATCGGGGGCATCGGAAAAGAAGCTCGGAAAGTCGATCCGCCCGACGATCGACAGGCGGAAGCTGCTGTTCTTCGGCACGTCCTTGATGACGCCGGTGATGCGGTAATCGGTGGCGCGGCCGCGGCTCACCATCGTCAGCGTGCGGCCCATCACGTCGGTGGTGCCGAACTGGCGGACCGCTTCCTTCTCGGTGATCACCGCCGCTCCGGCCTCGGCCAGCGCGGTGGCGGGGTTGCCCTTGACGAAGGGGAAGCGGACGACGTCGAAGAACGGCCCGTCCACCAGGATCACGTCCTCGCCCATCGATGACTGGCCGTCCTTCAGGATCACCGGCGATCCCGACAGCGCGAACACCGTCTTGTCGACCTGCGGGAAATCCTTCTTCAGCCGCTCGCCCGCGACATAGGCGGTCATCTGGATGTTGAACTTCTGCCCCGTCTGCTTGGATGTGTAGAAGGACTGGAGCTCATATGTATCCTCCACGCCCGGCAGGAAGCGGTCGTAGCTCAGCTCGTAGCGGACGAAGAGCAGGATCATCAGGCAGGCGGCCATGCCGATGGCCAGCCCCAATATGTTGATCAGCGCATAGGCCCGGTTCTTGGCGAGCGAGCGGATGCCGACGGTAAGATAGTTGCGCCACATGGCCGGGCTTCCTTCCTTGGGCGTGGGCTCAGGCCGCGCGGCGGCGTTCGACGAGGACGCGCCCGTCCAGCATGTTGACGACGCGGCTCGCATAATCGGCGTGCGCGGGTGAATGGGTGACCATCACGATGGTGGTGCCGTCGCGGTTCAGCGCCTGCAGCATGTGCATCACCTCCTCGCCATGCTGGGTGTCGAGGTTGCCGGTGGGCTCGTCCGCCAGCACCAGCGCCGGCTTGCCCACCACCGCGCGGGCCACGGCCACGCGCTGCTGCTGGCCGCCGGAAAGCTGGCTGGGGCGGTGGTCGGCGCGATGCGCGATGCCCACGCGGTCCATCACCTGCTCCACCCGCTTGCGCCGCTCGGCCGCCGGGATGCCGTGATAGAGGAGGGCAAGCTCCACATTCTCGCGCACGCTCAGCTCGTCCACCAGGTTGAAGCTCTGGAAGATGAAGCCGATGTGGCGCTTGCGGATGTCGGCCAGCTTGGGCTCGGGCAGCCCCGCCACCTCGGTGTCGCGGAACTTGTAGGAACCCCCCGTCGGGCTGTCGAGCAGGCCGAGGATGTTGAGCAGCGTCGATTTGCCGCAGCCCGAAGGCCCCATGATGGCGAGGAATTCGCCCTCCAATATATCGAGGTCGATCGCGTCGAGCGCGGTCGTCTCCACGGTATCGGTGCGATAGGCGCGGGAAAGGTTGCGCAGGCTGAGCATGGGCTTTCAGTCCTTGTCCGAGAGGTCGAGCCGGGCCTTGTCCGTCAGGCCGGTATAGGGGGAGGTGACGATGCGTTCGCCGGGTTCCAGCCCGTCGAGCACCTCGATGAAATCGCTGTTGCGGCGGCCCAGGCGGACGCTGCGCTTCTCCGCGCTGCGGCCGTCGGGGGACACCACGAACACCCAGGCGCCGCCGGTGTCGTTGTAGAAGGCGCCGTTGGGGATGATGCGGGCGGGCGCGGGATCGCTCAGCGTCAGCTTCGCCTGCAGGCCCTGGCCGCGCTGGATGCCGGCGGGCTCGGGGCCCACGAACTGCAGGTCCACCTCGAACTGGCCGTCGCGCACCTGCGGATAGATCTTGGCGACCTTCAGCCGATAGGGCTTGCCGCCATGGTCCAGCACCGCCGTCTGGCCGGGCTGGATGCGGCCCAGATAGAATTCGTCGACGCCGGCGACCAGCTTGTTGCGGCCGGGGCTGTCGATCTGGCCGAGCCGCTCGCCCTGCTTCATCGACTGGCCGACCTGGATCGAAAAGGCGGTGAGCTGGCCCGAAACCGGCGCCCGCAGGTTGAGCGCATCGAGATTGGCGTTGGCGATGGCGAGGCTGGTCTGCAGCGATTCGGCCGATCGGCGCAGCTGGGCGAGCTGCTGGGATTGCAGCCGCTCGTCGGTGGCCTGCGCCACGCGCAGCACCTTCGCCCGGCGCTGCTGGAAATTATAGTCCTCGGCGGTGTCGGCGAAGGTCTTCTTGGCGACCCAGCCTTTCTCGACCAGCGCGGCCTCGCGCTCATATTGGCGGTGGGCCTTGGCGGCGGCGGCATCCGATTCGATGATGGCGCGCTGGTTGTCCAGCCGGTTGCGCTCCAGCGCCAGCTCCTGGCTGCGCATGTTGTTGAGCTGCTCGGTCACTTCCGTCTGCCGCGCCAGCACCGAAAGCTGGAGGTCGGCATTGGAAAGCACGGCGAGAAGCTGGCCCTGGACGACGGTGGCGCCGTCTTCCACCAGCACCTTCTCCACCCGGCCGCCCTCCACCGCATCCAGATAGACGGTGACGAGCGGGGTGACGCGGGCGCGCAGCGGCAGGAAATCCTCGAACACGCCCTGCCGCACCTCGCCGATGGCGACATGCGATGCGGCCACCGTCTGGCTGCTGCCCGAAGGCGCCAGCCACCAGGCGCCGGCCAGCACCACGGCCCCGGCCGCGGCGCAGAGGCCGATCTTGATCCGCGCCGGCAGGCGCTTGCGCTCGACGATGCGGTCCATCGCGCCGCCCGAAGGCGGGGTGGCGGCGGTGTCGCCGGCATCGCTGGATTTGAGGGTTACGACAGGCATGGCCTCCGGCGTCGCAAGCTTCGTGCCAGCATCGCGATCCACGGATTTCAGCGCTTTGGCCGCCGGTCGCGGTGGCCGGGTGTCCGTTTCCGGACAGATGATGTGTCCGGTCGCGGACAGTCGCCGGCCATCGCCGCGAAAGGGGCCGGCGGGCGCGGGGCCTTGCGGAAATGGCACGCTATTTGATTGTCCGGTTTCGGACAGGCCCTAGAAGGGGCGCTGGAAAGGGAGCGGAATGGCGGGCGAACGATCTTTTGACCTCTGCCTGGTGGTGGACGATGACGAGGATATCCTCCTCGCCGCGCGGCTGCTGCTGCGCCAGCTCTTCCGCGATGTGGTGACGACCACCTCGCCGGAGGAAGCGCTGGCGCTGATGCGCGCGCGTGAGCCGGATGTGATCCTGCTCGACGCCAATTTCGCGCGCGGGGCGACCGACGGGGCGGAAGGGTTCCGCTGGCTGGGGCGGATGCTGGAGGCCGATCCCCAGGCGGTGATCGTGCTCATCACCGCCCATGGCGGGGTGCAGGTGGCGGTGAACGCCATGAAGCAGGGGGCGACCGATTTCGTCACCAAGCCCTGGGCCAACGAACGCCTGCTCGCCACCGTCCGCACCGCCGCGGCGCTGCGCGCCTCGCGCCGGGAGACGGGGGTGGAAAAAGCGCGCGCCGCCGCGATCGCCGCCCCGCCGGCGGGCGAAACGCCGCTGCTCGGCCGGTCGCCGGCGATGGCGCACGTGCTGTCCCTGATCGAACGCGCCGCGCCCACCGACGCCAACGTGCTGATTCTGGGGGAGAACGGCACCGGCAAGGAACTGGTCGCGCGCGAGATCCACCGCCGCTCCCGCCGCGCCGATGGCGTCATGCTGTCAGTCGATCTCGGCGCCGTGGCGGACAATCTGTTCGATTCGGAACTGTTCGGCCATGTGAAGGGTGCCTTCACCGACGCCCGCGCCGATCGCATCGGCCGGATGCAGGCGGCGGACGGCGGCACGCTGTTCCTCGACGAGGTGGGCAATCTGCCCCTCCACCTCCAGCCCAAGCTGCTGACCGCGCTCGAACAGCGCAGGGTGACGCCGGTGGGCGCCAACCGCCCCGTCGACATCGACGTCCGCGTGGTCGCCGCCACCAACCTCGCCCCGGATCGGCTGGCCGACGAGGCGGTCTTCCGCCCGGACCTCCTGTTCCGCCTCAACACCGTGGAGATCGAGCTGCCGCCGCTCCGCCGCCGGCGCGAGGATATTCCGCTGCTGCTCGATAATTTCCTGCGCTTCTACGCCCGCAAATATGGCGCGCCCGAACGTGCCGTGCCGGCCGATCTCCTGGCGGAGCTGGTCGCCTATGACTGGCCCGGCAATGTCCGCGCATTGCGCCATGCGGCCGAGCGCGCGGTGGTGCTGGCGCGGGGCGACAGCTTCGCCGCCGCCGATTTCCCGCTGCCGCGCGCCAGCGCGCCGATCCGGCTTTCGCCCGCCGCCGCGCCGCCGCCCGCGCAGGACCTCAACCTCGAACGCGCCGAGCGGCAGATGATCGAACGCGCGCTGAAGAAGCATGCCTACAATATCTCGGCCGCCGCGGCCGAGCTGGGGCTGACGCGGGGATCGCTCTATCGCAGGATGGAAAAGCATGGGCTTTAGGCGCGCCTTCGCGATCGGCCTCGCCTGGCGGGTGGCGCTGCTGCTGGCGGCGGCGATGCTGCTGATGTGGACGTTGCACCAGCCGGATCTCGGCGCCACGCGGATCGTGGCGGGCGCGGCGGTGATCGCGGCCGCCGTTCATCTCTGGGGCCATATCCGCCGCACCAACATGGAAGTGGCGCGCTTCGTTGAAAGCCTGGGCCATGGCGATCTTTCGCAGGCCTTCGGCCGGGCGGGCGCGGGCAGCGGCTTCGACGAGCTTGGCCGCACGCTCGACCAGGCGATGCGCCGGCTGCGCGAGGAACGGCTGGCGATCGCGGACGAGGGCCGGTTCGCGGCCGCGCTGGTGGATGAATCGCCGACCGCGCTCCTCACCATCGACGATGAAGGGCGGATCGATCTGGCGAACAAGGCGGCGCGCAAGCTGTTCCGCCGGGTGGCCGGGGTCCGGCGCGAGGATTTCGCCATCCACGGATCGACCTTCACCACCGCGCTGGAGGCGATCCGCCCCGGCGAGCGGCGGCTGACGACGATGCTGCTGGATGGTGCCGCCCAGCGGGCGATGCTGGTCGCCGCCGGAATCGCCCGCATGGGCGCGGAGATGCGGCTGGTTTCGGTGCAGCCGATCCAGAGCGAGCTCAACGCCGTGGAGATCGGCGCGCAGGCCGATCTGGTGCGGGTGCTGACGCATGAGATCATGAATTCGATGACGCCCGTCACCTCGCTCGCCGCCAGCGCCGCCGGGCTGATGCGCGAGGTGGATGACGGCCGCGATCCCGCGATCGGCGATGCCCGCCTGGCGGTGGAGACGCTGGCCCGGCGCGCGGCCGGGATCATGCATTTCGTGGAAACCTACCGCCAGTTCATCCGCACGCCCGAGGTGGCGGTGCGCCGCTTCGCCGGGCGGCCCTGGGCGGAGGAGATCGGCCGGCTGTTCGCGGCGTCGGCGCAGGGCGGGGACGTGCGGCTGGACGTGGCCGTGCCCGATGACATGCTGGTCGATGGCGATCCCGATCTGCTGGCGCAGGTGGCGATCAACCTCCTCAAGAACGGGGCCGAGGCGGCCGCCGGCCATGCGGCGGAGCCCGCGGTGCGGCTGGAGCTGACGCCGATGCCCGGCGGCCGCACGCTGATCGCGATCACCGACAACGGCCCCGGCGTGCCGGCGGGGTTCCGCGACGACGTGTTCCTGCCCTTCTTCACCACCAAGTCCAATGGCACCGGCGTCGGCCTCAGCCTCGCCCGCCGGATCGTGGTGGCGCATGGCGGCACCATCGCGCTGGCGCCGCCGGAAGAAGCGGACGGCGCGCGCTTCGAGATTTTGATTTGAAACGGCACCGCCCGCTCCCCTACCCGGCCACCCACGGCAATATCCTATGGGTGGCCGGGTAGGGGAGCGGGTTGGTGCCGCTATACGCCGTCGGGCCTATCAGATGCGCGTGCGATCCCGGTGCCGGTCATACGCCTTCTTCGCGACATAGCCCGCGCCGAGGGCGAGGCCGATCGGACCCAGCCGGCGCAGGCCGCCGGCCACCGCCGCGCCGATCACCGCGCCCTTGATGCCGCGGCCGCCCTCGCGCCGTTCGATCTCCCCGCCGACGAGCGCGCCAATCAACTTGCCGATCATTCCATTCCTCCGCCTTACGCGACGGAACAGCGCGTGAAGGCCCCTTGCGGTTCCGTCAAGCGGCGAGGCGGGGGATCAGGCCGCCCAGGATATCATGTGCGAGATATCGGTGCGGTCGGCCGGCTTGCGGCCGGTGCGGGCCAGCAGGTTGGACTTGATCTCGACATCGGCGGGCAGCTTGTCGACGAATTCGATCACGCGATCATATTCGGTGCGGGCGAGCTTCCACGTGCCGTCCACCCGGCGATACTGGTCGCGGTAGATCGCCGTGCCTTCGGTGCGGGTGCGATCGGTGAGGTTCACGAAGATATCCTCGAGATACCAGATCCCCTCGGCCGTATCCTCGCCGGTCAGCGTGATTTCGGGCTGGTGGCCCTGGTGCATCGCCGCGCAATCGGAATTGAAGGAATTGGCTAGGAATTCCAGCATATTCTCCCGGCCCTGCAGCTTCACCTTATAGCCGCCGCCGCGATATTCGACCGAGATGTCGTCGGTGAACATGTCGCTCAGCAGGCCGATGTCGGCGGTGTCGATGCCACGGAAGTAGCGATATTTGAGGGTGCGGATATCCTCGAAATCCGAAAGCTGCTGCAGGGTGTAGGCCATGATGCTCTCTCCTAATCGCCCAAGGGCTAGACCCGGCGGCCCCCGCGCGCAATCGCGGGCGCCACTCCCATGGCCGCCCCGCGAAAGCCCGTCGCTTTCGGGGAAAGGACGGGCGGGATCGCCCGATCAGCCGATCATGGTTTCGGGCCGCACCACGCGGTCGAAGGTCGCCTCGTCCACCAGGTCGAGCGCCAGCCCCGCCTCGCGCAGCGTGAGGCCGTTGGCATGGGCATGCTTGGCGATCCTGGCGGCATTGTCATAGCCGATCTCGGGCGCGAGTGCCGTCACCAGCATCAGCGACCGATCGACCAGATCGGCGATGCGGGCGCGGTTCGCCTCCAGCCCCTCGACGCAGCGCCCGGCGAAGCTGTCCATGCCGGTCGCCAGCAGATCGATCGACCGCAGCAGGTTGGCGCCGATCATCGGCTTGAAGACATTGAGCTCCAGATGCCCCTGCAGCCCGCCGACGGTGATCGCCTGATGGTTGCCGATCACCTGCGCCGCCACCATCGTCAGCATCTCGCACTGGGTGGGGTTGACCTTGCCGGGCATGATCGAGCTGCCGGGCTCGTTCGCCGGCAGGTCGATCTCGCCCAGCCCCGAGCGTGGGCCGGAACCCAATAGCCGGATATCGTTGGCGATCTTGGTGAGCGACACGGCCAGCGTCGAAAGCGTGCCGGATAAGTGGACGATCGGATCGTTGGAAGCCAGTGCCTCGAACTTGTTGGGCGCGGTCTCGAAGGCGAATCCGGTCAGCCGCGCGATCTCGGCCGCGATCGCCTCGCCGAAGCCCGCCGGGGCGTTGAGCCCGGTGCCCACCGCCGTTCCGCCCTGCGCCAGCAGCGCCATGCCGTGGCGCACCGCCGGCTCGATCCGGCGGCGGTCGCGATAGATCTGGTGGGCATAGCCGGAAAATTCCTGGCCGAGGGTGAGCGGCGTCGCATCCTGCAAATGGGTGCGGCCGATCTTGACGATATCGGCCCATTCCTTCGCCTTGGCCTCCAGCGCGGCATAAAGCCGGTCGATCGCCGGGAACAGTCGCCGCTCGGCGGCGAGCGCGGCGGCGACATGCAAAGCGGTGGGAAAGCTGTCGTTGGAGGATTGGCCGCGATTCACGTCGTCATTGGGGTGGACGGGGCTCTTGCCGCCGCGCGTGCCGGTCAGCAGCTCGTTGGCGCGGCCGGCGATCACCTCGTTCACGTTCATGTTCGATTGGGTGCCGGATCCCGTCTGCCAGATGACGAGGGGGAACTGGTCGTCGAGCTTGCCGGCGGCGACCTCGGCGGCGGCGGCCTCGATCGCATCCGCCTTCTCGCCCGCCAGCCCGTGCGCCCGGTTAACGTGCGCGGCCGCCTGCTTCACGATGGCGAGCGCATGGACGATGCCGATCGGCATCCGCTCCGTGGCGCCGAAGGGGAAATTCTCGATCGAACGCTGGGTCTGCGCGCCCCAATAGGCGTCGGCGGGAACCTCGATCGCGCCCAGGCTGTCGGTTTCGGTGCGGGTAGCGGACATGCTCGTCTCCGTATGCCGGCGGACGGCCCCGCCGTGCCTGCGAAGATGGCGCGTGACGGCACCGGATTCCAGCGCCGCCCGGAAAATTCCGGGGCGCCGACGGCCGATACCGCTACGGAGACCCGCCGGCCGCCGCTTATTTCTTGCGGGTGAAATCCACCGAGACGACGTTGGAGCCGTCCTCGATCGGCTCGGCGATCGGGGCGTCGTTGCCGGCTGTGGCGGTTTCCTGCGGCTCGTCATCGTCCTGCGCCTGGAACTGCAGGGCGAAATTCACGGCCGGATCGACGAAGCCCGTCACCGCCGCGAAAGGAATCACCAGCTTGGCCGGCATCTGGTTGAACGAAAGGCCCACCTCGAACGCGTCGGGGCGCACCTTCAGGTCCCAGAAGCGGTGCTGGATGACGATCGTCATCTCGTCCGGGAAACGTTCCGTCAGGTGCTGCGGAATGTCCACGCCGGGCGCATGCGTCTTGAAGGTGATGTAGAAATGGTGCTGGCCGGGCAGTCCGCCATTGGCCTGCACTTCGCCGAGCACGCGGCCGACGACGGCGCGCAGGGCCTCCTGCACGATCTCGTCATAGGGAATCAGGCTGTCGGGCGGTGTCTCGCTCATGCCTGCCTTCGTGGACATTGTGCCATTCAGGGTCAATAGCCTCGTTGCGTGATCGGGTGACGACGCTATAGCGACGGCCATGCGCACGGCCACTATCCAGCGGACGACCAGCGAGACCGACATCCGCGTCGAACTGAATCTCGACGGGACCGGCAGCTATGAGGTGTCGACCGGCATCGGCTTCCTCGATCATATGATCGAGCAGCTTTCCCGCCACTCGCTGATCGACCTCAAGGTCGCGGTGAAGGGCGATCTCCATATCGATCAGCATCATACGGCCGAGGACAGCGCGATCGCGATCGGCGAGGCGCTGACCAGGGCCCTGGGCGATCGCCGGGGCATCACCCGTTACGGCACGGCCTATGCGCCGATGGACGAGACGCTGACCCGCGTCGCCATCGACATTTCGGGCCGGCCCTATCTGGTGTGGCGCACCGAATTTTCCCAGGCCCGGCTGGGCGAGATGGATTCGGAGCTGTTCGAGCACTGGTTCCACAGCTTCGCGCAGGCGGCCGGCATCACGCTGCATGTCGAGACGCTCTACGGCCGCAACAATCATCATATCGTCGAAAGCGCCTACAAGGCGCTGGCCCGCGCGCTCCGCATCGCGGTGGAGATCGACCCGCGCAAGGCGGATGCGGTGCCCTCGACCAAGGGCACGCTCGGGGGAACCGGCGGGAACGAGATCGGGGATCATGGCGGCTGAGCGCATCGCGCTCGTCGATTATGGCGCGGGCAATCTGAGATCGGTGGAAAACGCGCTCCGGGCGGCCGGGGCGGAACGGGTGGACGTCACCGCCGATCCCGCCATGGTGCTGGCGGCCGACCGCATCGTGCTGCCCGGCGTCGGCGCCTTCGCCGCCTGCATGGGCGCGCTTTCGGCGATTCCCGGCATGGTCGATGCGATGGCGGAGGCGGTGCGGGTGCGCGGCCGGCCCTTCCTGGGCGTGTGCGTGGGCATGCAGCTGCTGGCCGATGCGGGCGAGGAACATGGCCGCCATGCCGGGCTCGGCTGGATCGGCGGCACGGTGCGCGTGCTGGAACCCGCCGATCCGGCGCTCAAGGTGCCGCACATGGGCTGGAACGACGTGCGGCCCACCGGCATCGCCCCGCTGATCGAGGCGGGCGAGGCCTATTATCTCCACAGCTTCGCCTTCGACGGCGTCGATCCCGCGCATCTGGCGGCGACCACCGATCATGGCGGCCCGGTGACGGCGGCGGTGGCGCGCGACACGATCGTCGGCGTGCAGTTCCACCCGGAAAAGAGCCAGGCCTACGGCCTCGCCTTCCTCGCCCGCTTCCTCGGCTGGCGGCCGTGAACGGGCAAGCGGGGCGACAGCATCGTGCAGGATAACAGGAAGATGGGTCGAACCGCATGAGCCTTATCGTCTTTCCCGCCATCGATCTGAAGGACGGGCAGGTCGTGCGCCTGGCCGAAGGCGATATGGCCCGCGCCACCGTCTATGGCGACGATCCGGCGGCGCAGGCGGCGATCTTCGCGGAAGCGGGCGCCGATCATCTCCACGTCGTCGATCTGGACGGCGCCTTTGCCGGCCGCGCGGTGAACGCCGATGCGGTCGAAGCGATCATCCGCGCCTTCCCCGGCAAGGTGCAGGTGGGCGGCGGCATCCGCGATCGCGCGGCGGTCGATCGCTGGCTGGGGCTCGGCGTCGATCGGGTGGTGATCGGATCGGCGGCGCTCGACGATCCCGAATTCGTGAAGCAGGCCGCGCGCGATCTGCCCGGCCGCATCGTCGTCGGCGTCGATGCGCGCGACGGCATGGTCGCCACCCATGGCTGGGCGGACGTGTCCGACGTGCCGGTGGTGGAGCTGGCCCAGCGCTTCGCCGATGTCGGCGTGGCGGCCCTGCTCTTCACCGATGTCGGCCGCGACGGCCTGCTCAAGGGCTGCAACGTCGATGCGACGGTCCGCCTGGCGCGGCACACGCGGATCCCGGTGATCGCCTCGGGCGGCGTCGCCGATCTCGGCGACATATTGGAACTGGCCCGCAATGCGAGCGAGGGGATCGAAGGCGTCATCACCGGCCGCGCCCTCTATGACGGCCGGCTCGATCTGCGCGCGGCGCTTTCGGTGGCGCGGGGATGACGGTCCGCACCCGGATCATCCCCTGCCTCGACGTGGCTGGCGGCCGCGTCGTCAAGGGCGTGAACTTCGTCGACCTCGCCGATGCCGGCGATCCCGTGGAGCAGGCGCGCGTCTATGACGCGGCCGGGGCGGACGAGCTTTGCTTCCTCGATATCACCGCCACGCACGAAGGGCGCGGCACCATCCTCGATGTGGTGGCGCGCACCGCCGCCGTCTGCTTCATGCCGTTGACGGTGGGCGGCGGCGTCCGCAGCGTCGATGATGCGCGCGCCCTGCTGCTGGCGGGCGCGGACAAGGTGGCGGTGAATTCCGCCGCCGTCGCCCGGCCGGAACTCGTCGCCGAAATGGCCGAACGGTTCGGCGCGCAATGCGTGGTGGGCGCGGTGGATGCCCGCGCGGTGGCGCCCGGCCGGTGGGAGATCTTCACCCATGGCGGCCGCAAGCCCACCGGGATCGATGCCGTCGCCCATGCCGTGCGGCTGGCGGAACTGGGCGCGGGCGAACTGCTCGTCACCTCGATGGACCGGGACGGCACGCGCGACGGCTATGATCTGGCGCTCACCCGCGCGATCGCGGACAGGGTGCGCGTGCCGGTGATCGCCAGCGGCGGCGTCGGCGCGCTCGACCATCTCGTTGCCGGGGTGGTGGAAGGCCATGCCAGCGCCGTGCTCGCCGCCTCGATCTTCCATTTCGGCCAGCATTCCATTGCCGAGGCCCGCGCCGCGCTGCGCGCCGCCGGCCTGCCCGTCCGCGCGTGATTGACGGCGGCGGGGGGCACGCGGCAGTTAGGCACATGGCCGATACCCTCACCCGCCTGGAAGCTACCGTCCGCGCCCGCAAGGGCGGCGATGCCGCGACCTCCTATGTCGCCCGCCTGTTCGCGCGCGGGCGGCCCAAGATCGCCCAGAAACTGGGGGAGGAGGCGGTGGAGACCGTGATCGCGGCCATGGCCGGCGATCGCGCGGAGGTGATCAAGGAATCCGCCGACCTCCTGTTCCACCTCACGGTGCTGCTGGCGGAGATGGACGTGCCGCTGGCCGACGTGCTGGCCGAGCTCGATCGGCGCGAGGGCCTGTCCGGTCTCGCCGAAAAGGCGGCGCGGCCGGCGGAATAGGATAATCAAGGAACGGAAAGATGCCGATCGACGCCACCCAACCCTATGACGACGGCAATATCTTCGCCAGGATATTGCGGGGCGAGCTGCCGGCGAAGCGCGTCTATGAGGATGATTTCGCTCTGGCTTTCCACGATATCAATCCGCAGGCGCCGACCCACATATTGGTGATCCCCAAGGGCGCCTATGTCTCGTGGGACGATTTCAGCGCCAGGGCGAGCGATGCCGAGATCGCCGGCTTCGTCCGCGCCGTCGGCCAGGTCGCGCGCGCGGCCGGGCTGGTGGAGCCGGGCTACCGCCTCCTCGCCAATACCGGCCTCGACAGCCATCAGGAGGTGCCGCACCTCCACGTCCATATCTTCGCCGGGCGGCCGCTGGGGCCGATGCTCGCCCACATATAATCTGTTGCGCGGTGAAGATTAGCCTTTAGGCTCACGCTAACGTCATTCCGGGCGCGGCCGCGCATTGCCGCAGCCCGTCTGCTTCGGGGAAAGCACCTCATGATATTCGGGCGCGTCAAATCACTCGACGCCATTCTGCGAACCGCAGAGAAAAAATCGCTGCACCGCTCGCTGGGCGCGCTGCAGCTCACCTTGCTCGGCGTCGGCGCCATCATCGGCACCGGTATCTTCGTCCTCACGTCGGAAGCGGCGCAGAAGGCCGGGCCGGGCATGATGATCAGCTTCGTCATCGCCGGCGCGGTCTGCGCGGTGGCGGCGCTCTGCTATTCGGAACTGGCGTCGATGGTGCCGGTCTCGGGATCGGCCTACACCTATACCTATGCGGTGATGGGCGAATTGCTGGCCTGGCTGGTGGGCTGGGCGCTCGTCCTCGAATATGCGGTCGCGGCATCGGCGGTGTCGGTCGGCTGGTCCGGTTATTTCGTCGGGCAGATGCGGGGCTGGTTCGGCATCGATCTGCCGCCGGAACTGGTCAGCGGCCCGTTCGCGGGCGGCATCATCAACCTGCCGGCGGTGGTGATCGCGATGCTGATCACCGCGCTCCTGATCCGCGGCACCACCGAAAGCGCGCGGGTGAATGCGGTCCTCGTCGCCATCAAGGTGACGGCGCTCACCATCTTCATCGTCCTCGCCATCCCGGTGATGCGGATGGAGAATTTCGAACCCTTCACGCCGATGGGCTGGGCGGGCAGCAACGGCGCCGGCGTGATCGGCGCGGCGGCCTCGATCTTCTTCGCCTATGTCGGCTTCGATGCGGTCTCGACCGCGGCGGAGGAGACCAAGAACCCGCAGCGCAACGTGCCGCTGGGCCTGATCGGATCGCTGGCGATCTGCACCATCTTCTACATGCTGGTGGCGGCAGGCGCGATCGGATCGCCGCTGGGATCGCAGCCGGTGATGAGCGCGCTGGGCGACTGGCTGGCGCCGGGATCCAAGGAACTGGCCGATCGCTGCCAGGTGCTGGCCGGCATCGGCAGCGAGCCGCTCAGCTGCTCCAAGGAAGCGCTGGCGCACGTGCTGCGCGAGATCGGCTATTTCAAGGTCGGCAACCTGATCGGCCTCGCCGCCTTCCTGGCGCTGCCCTCGGTGATCCTCGTCATGATCTACGGCCAGACGCGCATGTTCTTCGTGATGTCGCGCGATGGCCTGCTGCCGGAACGGCTGTCCACCGTCCACCCGACCTGGAAGACGCCGCATATCATCACCGCGATCACCGGTATCGGCGTGACGCTGGCGGCCGCCTTCCTGCCGGTGGGCAAGCTCGCCGACATCGCCAATGCCGGCACGCTCTTCGCCTTCATCGCGGTCGCGATCGCGGTCGTGCTGCTGCGCCGCCGCGATCCGGCCCGCCACCGCCCGTTCCGCACGCCGGCGCTCTGGTTCGTCGCGCCGGCGACGGTGATCGGCTGTGTCGGCCTCTATCTCAGCCTGCCGTTCGAGGCGCAGATGGTGCTGCCGATCTGGGGCGGCATCGGCCTCGTCCTCTACTTCGCCTATGGCTATCGCAAGAGCCATGTCGGCCGGGGCCTCGTCGAGGTGCCGGAGCTGGACGCCGATGCCCCGCCCTCGCCGGGCGAGGTGGAGCGGCCGTTCAACAGCTGACCGGACAAGCCTCCGGCAAAGAAAAAGGCCCGCCCCCGGACAAGGGGCGGGCCTTTCTCGTTTTCGGGGCGGTGCGGCCCGGCCTATTCGTGGCTGCGGCCGAAATCGGGGCGGGCGTCGTCCTGTCCCTGCTCGATGATCGAGCGGCGGATCGCTCGGGTGCGGGTGAACAGGTCGAACAAGGCGTCGCCGTCCCCCCAGCGGATCGCGCGCTGGAGCGCGGTCAGGTCCTCGGAGAAACGTTGGAGCATCTCCAGCACCGCATCCTTGTTGGCCAGGAACACGTCGCGCCACATCGTCGGGTCGGATGCGGCGATGCGGGTGAAATCGCGGAAGCCGCCGGCCGAATATTTGATCACCTCGCTCTGCGTCACCTCCTCCAGGTCGGAAGCGGTGCCGACGATGGTATAGGCGATCAGGTGGGGCAGGTGGCTGGTGATGGCGAGCACCAGGTCATGGTGCCGCGCGTCCATGATCTCCACCTTCGCGCCCAGCCCTTCCCAGAAGGCGGTGAGCCGGACGATGGCGGCCTCGCCCGCGCCTTCGGGCGGGGTGAGGATGCACCAGCGGCCGTGGAACAGCGTGGCGAAGCCCGCGTCCGGCCCGCTATTCTCGGTGCCGGCCACCGGATGGGCGGGGATGATGGTGGCGCCGGGCAGGGCCGCCTGCAGCGCGGCCTCCACGCCCGCCTTGGACGATCCGACGTCGCTGACGATCGCGTCCGCCGGCAGGTCCGCCGCGACCGCCGCCGCCACCGCCGCCATCGCGCCCACCGGAACGCACAGGATCACCAGATCGGCATCGGTGACGGCCGCGCCCGGCGTATCGGCGACATCGTCGACAAGGTCGATCGCCACCGCCCGCGCGCGGACGCCGGGATCGGCATCATGGCCGGTCAGCCGCACCGTCGGCATGTGCTGGCGCACCGCGCGGGCGATCGAGGAGCCGATCAGCCCCAGCCCGATGATCGAAACCCGCGCGAATGGCAGCATCAGGCCGCCTCGGTCGCGCTCGCGCCGACGATCCGGCGCAGCGCGTCGGCCAGGCCGCGCGTCTCCGCTTCGGTCCCGATCGATATGCGCAGCGCCTGCGGCAGGCCCTGGCCGGGCAGCCAGCGGACGATATAGCCGTGATCCATCAGCGCCTTATAGGCCTGCTCCGCCGTCACCTCGCCTTCGAACAGGACGAGGATGAAATTGGCCTTGGACGGCACCGCGCGCAGGCCGGCATTGCCGAGGCTCGCGATCTCGCCCTCCAGCCAGGCGCGCCAGCGATCGTTATGCGCGCGGCTGTGGGCGACGAAGGCCTTGTCCTCCAGCGCCGCGACCGCCGCCATCTGGCCGGCGGTGGTGACGTTGAAGGGCGCGCGGATCTTGTGCATCGCCTGGATCACCGGCGCCGGGCCGTAACCCCAGCCGATCCGCTCCGCCGCCAGCCCGAAGATCTTGGAGAAGGTGCGCGTCACCAGCACGTTGGATGCGGTCTGCGCCAGCTCGAAGGCGCCGTCGTCATCGGCGGGATCGAGATATTCGGCATAGGCCTGGTCGACGACGAACAGGCAGTCCGAAGGCAGGCCGGCATGCAGGCGCATCAGGTCCGCGCGCGGGATGAAGGTGCCTGTCGGATTGTTGGGATTGGCGATGAAGACGACGCGGGTGCGATCGGTGACATGCGCCAGCAGCGTATCGACATCGGTGGCGAAATCCGTGTCCGGCGCCTCCACCGGCGTCGCGCCCACGCGGCGCGCGGCGATGGGGTAGACGGAAAAGCCGTAGCGGACGAACAGCACCTCGTCGCCCACGCCGGCGAAGGCGCCGGCGGCGAGGTGGAGCACCTCGTCCGATCCGGTGCCGTGGATCACGCGCGCGGGATCGAGGCCATAATGCGCGGCGATCGCCTCGCGCAGCGCGACCGCGCCGGCATCGGGATAACGATCGAGCGACGCGGCCCCGGCGGCGAAGGCGGCCCGCGCCGCTTCGCCCGTGCCGAGCGGATTCTCGTTCGAGGAAAGCTTGGCGACCTTGCGGCCGTCATCGGTGGTGGACCGGCCGGGCACATAGGGCGCGATGGCATCGATCCAGGGCTTGGGGGCAGGCGCAGTCATGGCCCGCGCCTTAGCGCAGCGATGCGGGGAAATACATAGCATCGGGCGGCCTTGCGGTAGCATATTTACGCGACACGCGAATCATGCCAGCAGACGGCGTTCAACTTGGGGGTTGGTAATGAGGCTTAAGCTTTTACTTGGGGCGATGTTGTTGGCGGGGACGGTGCAGGTGCAGGCGCAAACCACGCCGGCGCCGCAGGACAATCCCGACGCACCCGAACGGACGGCGGACAACGAGGATCGAATCGTCTGCAAGCGCTTCCAGAAGATCGGCTCGCTCGTCGCATCCTATAAGACCTGCAAGACCGTGCGGGAATGGCGGCGGGAGCGCGATAATATCCGGACCAATAGGGGGGGCGGTGCGTGCGGCGGAACTGCCGAAACGGGGATGTGCGGCGGTTCATAGGAATAATATTGAATAAGATCGCGCGTTCGCGGCCAACCGGATAACTATGCTTTAGCCGTATCTTGGCAACCGCGACACTTCGCCGCGCCGCGGCCTCGCTTCATGGCGGCGGCGGGCCGGATGCGTTTTTCGCAAGGAACCGGGGGGCGCCTTGCCGCATTGCAGCATCGTCCAGAGGCGGAGGCTGCATTGATGACATCATCCGAACTGCGCGCGCATGCCGATCGCTGTCGCGATGTCGCGCGGAGCTTGCCGGCCGGGGCATGCCGGCAGGTGCTGATCGATGCCGCGCGGGATTATGATCGCCGTGCCGACAGGCTCGACCTGCTGGCGCGCACTCCGGTGGCGCGCTGGCTGGATCGGTGGGACCATCGGCCCGGATCGGAGATGCCGAACCGGGCGCGCCTCGCTTAAGGACAGGATTCCCAGAGGCTGGGGGGCTCAGCGCAGCGCCGGCAGCCAGGCGTTGGCGGCATGGATCGCCACGCCGACCAGGCCGCCCACCACCGTGCCGTTGATGCGGATATATTGAAGGTCGCGGCCGACGGCGGCTTCCAGCCGGTCGGTCACCGTCCCCGCATCCCAGCCGCGGATCGTATCCGAAACCAGCCGGACGATCGAATCGCCATAGGCGGCCACCGCGCCCACCGTGGCGCGGCGGGCGAACTGGTTGATGGTGCGGCGCAACCGTTCATCCTGTTGCAGCGTCTCGCCCAATTGGCGCAGCGCCTCGCCCAGGCGGCCGGCCATCGCCGCGTGGGGATCGCGCGCGGCGTTGAGCAGCGCCTCGCGCGCCTGCCGCCACAGGCCGTCGATCCAGGCCGCCACCGCCGGATTGGCGATGATCTCCGCCTTGAACGCGGCCACCTTCGCCTGCATCGCCGGATCATGCTGGAGGTCGAGCGCCAGCGTGGCGAGACCCTCCTCCGCCTTGGCGCGAAGCGGATGGGTTGGGTCCTCCGCCATCTCGGCGAGCAGCTTGTTGAGCCCGTCGACGATGGCGTTGGCCAGCCGCTCATCCAGCCCCGTCCAGCGCATGATCGCGCCGGCGCGCTTGTGCACCATGTCGCGGATCATCGCTTCATTGGCTTCCAGCGTCCGCGCGGCCCACAGGATGATGCCGTCGAGCAGCGGCACATGGCGGTCCTCGGCGATGGCGGCCCGCAGCGACTGGCCTAGCAGCGGCGCGATATCGAGCGCCTTCAGCCGCGCGGCCACGGCGCCCTTCACCATGCCGCCCAGCCTCTGGTCGTCCAGCGATTCGAGGATCGATGCGGCCAGTTTGGACGCGCCTTCGCGCAGCCGTCCTTCGCCCGAAGGCGGCTGGGCGAGGAAACGGCCCGCCGCCGCCGCCACGTCCGCCCGCCGCAGCCGGCGCGCGACCACCGAGGGGATCAGGAAATTGTCGCGCAGGAAGGTGGCGAGCGCGCCGCCGATCCTGTCCTTGTTGCGGGGGATGATGGCGGTGTGGGGAATGGGCAGGCCCAGCGGGTGGCGGAACAGCGCGGTGACGGCGAACCAGTCGGCCAGCCCGCCGACCATCGCCGCCTCGGCAAAGGCGCGGACATAGCCCCAGGCCGGCATCCCCCGCGCTTCCTGGCTGCGCGCCAGCACATAGGTGGCGGCCATGGCGACAAGCAGCCCGGTGGCGACGATCCGCATCCCGCGCGTTCCCCCCTGGGCGGGGTTGAAACGGTCGAGTCCGATACGCGCGAGCAATGCCATGTCCGTAACAATGACCGTTACGGCCGAAGGTTCAAGGCGGGGCGGTGTTTTCCTGCCGGGGCGAGGGGGCGGAGCATGGGCGCCGCCCCCATTCCCGTCACTCGGCCGGTTGCGGCGCGGGCCGGCCTTCCTCGCGCGGCTCGTTATTGGTGAGCCAGCGGCTGAGCTTCGGCGCCAGCCGGCTTTCGAAGCCGATCGCCAGGCTGAAGGCGGCCGGCACGATCACCAGCGTCAGCAAGGTGGAAAGGATCAGGCCGCCGATCACGACGATGCCCATCGGCGCCCGCCAGCTGCCGTCGCCGGAGATCGCCAGCGCCACCGGCAGCATGCCGGCGACCATCGCCACCGTCGTCATCACGATCGGCTGGGCGCGCTTGTGGCCGGCGTCCATGATCGCCTCGAACTTGGGCACGCCCTTGTACATCTCCTCCAGCGCGAAATCGACGAGCAGGATCGAGTTCTTGGCGACGATGCCCAGCAGCATCAGCAGGCCGATCAGCACCGGCATGGAGATGGGGTTGCCGGTGAGGTGGAGGGCGAGGCCGCCGCCCAGCGGCGCCAGCAGCAGCGACCCCATGTTCACCAGCGGCGGCATGATCCGCTTGTAGAGCAGCACCAGCACCGCGAAGACCAGGAACACGCCCGCGATCACCGCGATGATGAAGTTGTTGACCAGCTCGGCCATCATCTTGGTGTCGCCGAAGGACACGCGCTCCACGCCCTGCGGCAGGTTCTTCATCGTCGGCAGCGCGTTGATCTCATTCTCTGCGGTCACGGCGCCGGGCGCCAGATCGGCGCTGATGACGATGCGGCGATTCTGGTTGAAGCGCCGCAGTTCCGACGGTCCCGCGCCGAACCCGATCTCGGCCACAACCTTCAGCGGCACCGATCCGCCGTTGGCGGTCGGCACGGGCAGGTTCTCGATCGTCGAAAGATCGCGCCGCGATGCTTCCTTCAGCGCCACCCGGATCGGAATCTGGCGATCGCTGAGCGAGAATTTCGCGACATTCTGGTCGATATCGCCCTGGGTGGCGATGCGGATCGTCTGGCTGAGCGCGGCGGTCGTCACGCCCATGCTGGCGGCGAGATCGAGGCGCGGCTTGATCGTGATTTCAGGCCGCTGCAGATCGCCATCGACGCGCGGCGCGCGCAGCTGCGGCAGGTGCGCCATCTCGGCGACCAGCCTGTTGGCGGTCGCGTTCAGCTTGTCCGGATCGCTGCCCGCCAGCATCACGGTGATGTCGCGGCCAAGCCCGCCCGATTGCGAACGGAAGCTGACACGGGCATCGGGTATGTCGCGCAGCTTGGGCGCCAGCGCACGCTCGAATTCCACGCTGGTGCGTTTCCGATCCTTCTTGAGCGTGATGAAGACATTGGTATCGGAACCGACATTCACGTCGGCGAAGGCGGCGGCCACCTCGGGCGCCTCGTTCAATATGTCGGTGACGTGCTGGGCGACCGCCTTGGTCTGCTCCAGCGTCGCGCCCGGCACCATCTGGATCTGCACCTGGCTGTAATCGGTGTTGATCGTCGGCTGGTTGGTGAAGGGCAGCGTCATGAAGGTGAAGATCATCGCCACGAAGGAGAGCGCGCCGATGCCCATCGTCTTCCAGCGATTGGTGATCGACCAGTGCAGCGCCCGCATATAGGCGTCCATCAGCCAGCCCTCGCCATGGCTTTCCTCGCCATGGGCCTTGAGGAAATAGGCCGCGATCATCGGGGTGATGAGGCGCGCGACCGCGAGGCTGAGCAGCACGGACACCACGACCGTGAGGCCGAACTGCTTGAAGAACTGGCCGGATATGCCGCCCATCACGCCCACGGGCAGGAACACCGCGACGATCGCCATCGTCGTCGCCAGCACGGCGAGGCCGATCTCGTCGGCGGCGTCGATCGCGGCCTGATAGGCCGTCTTGCCCATGCGCATGTGGCGGACGATATTCTCGATCTCCACGATCGCGTCGTCCACCAGCACGCCCGCCACCAGGCTGAGCGCGAGGAGGCTGACCGTGTTGAGCGTGAAGCCCATCAGGTCCATGAACCAGAAGGTGGGGATGGCGGAAAGCGGGATGGCCAGCGCCGCGATCACGGTGGCGCGCCAGTCGCGCAGGAACAGGAAGACCACGATCACCGCCAGCACGGCGCCCTCGATCATCGCATGGATGGCGGAGGTATATTGCTCGCGCGTATATTCGACGCTCGTATAGAGCTCGGTGAACTTGATCTTGGGATTTTCCTTCTCGATCTTCGCCAGCATCGCCTTGGCTTCGTCATAGACGGCCAGGTCGGATGCCCCCTTCGACTTCTCCAGCGCGAAGCTCAGCACCTGCCGGTTGTTCATCATCGCGACCGAGCGCTGCTCGGCATAGAGATCGCGGACGTCGGCGATGTCGGCGAGCTTGATCGAGCGGCCGTCGCCGACGGCGATCTGCGACTGGCCCAGCTCGTAGGCGTTGCGGGCGTTGCCCAGCACGCGCACGGATTGTTCGGCGCCGGCGATCTCCGCCCGGCCGCCGGCCGCGTTCACGTTGGTCTGGCGGAGCTGGGCGTTGACCTGCGCGGCGGTAAGGCCCTGCGCCTGCAGCTTGACCGGATCGAGGATCACGCGGATCTCGCGGCTCACGCCGCCGCCGCGCCGCACCGCGGACATTCCGGGAATGGTCAGCAGCCGTTTGGCGACGGTATCGTCGACGAACCAGCTCAATTCCTCGAGCGTCATGTCGACCGCTTCGGCCGAGACATAGGCGATCGGGCCGCCGTCCACGTCGACGCGCTCGACCTGCGGCTCCAATATGCCTTCGGGCAGGTCGGAACGGATGCGGGCCAGCGCGTCGCGCACGTCGTTGACGGCGCGGTCCACCGGCGTGCCGATGTGGAACTGCACGAAGGTGCGCGAATTGCCCTCGCTCACATAGGAGGACATTTCGTCGACGCCGTTGATGCCGCGGATCGCGGCCTCGACGCGCTGCGTCACCTGCGTCTCCAGCTCGGTCGGGGCCGCGCCCGGCTGGGAGATGACGACCTGTGCGGCCGGGAAGCTGATGTCGGGATTCTGGTTCACATCCAGCCGGCTGAACGCGATCATGCCGGCCAGCGTGAGCGCGATGAACAGCACGATCGGCGCCACCGGATTGCGGATGGCCCAGGCGGATATATTGCGGAAGTCCATTTATCTTCGCCTTTTACCGCCGGCCGTTACGGCCGCGCCTTCGCGCGTTCGGGAATCACCTTGTCGCCGGGATTCAGGAAGGCGCCGGCGGAAAGCACGACATGCTCGTTGCCCGTGAGCCCGGAAAGGATGGCGATCCCGGCATTGGAAACGGCACCCGTCTTCACGTCGCGGCGCACCACCTTGTTCTCGCCATCGACGATATAGACGAAATTGCCCTTCTCGTCGCTCTGCACGGCGGATTCGGGGAGCAGCGGCGCCTGGACATGGCCGCTGGTGATTTCCGCCGCGGCAAAGCCGCCGGGGCGCAGCGCCTTGTCGTAATGGAGCGCGATGCGCACCGTGCCCTGCCGGGTCAGCGGATCGATCACCGGCGAAAGCTGCCAGATCTGGCCGGTGAAGCTGGTGGTGGTGCCCACCGGCGTCACCAATGCGGTCTGGCCGACCGCGAGCGTCGCGAGATCGCTTTCGGCCAGGCGGGCCAGCATCTCCATCTCGCCGCCCTTGGCCATGCGGAACAGCGCGGTGCTGGCCGAGCTCACGATCTGGCCGGGTTCCACCGCGCGGGCGAGGACGAGGCCGGCCTCCGGCGCGCGGATGTCCAGGCGGCCCAGCCGGGCGTTCATCTCATTATATTGGGCGCTGGCCAGCCGCACCTTGGCGAGGGCCGCGTCGCGCGTGGCCGTCTTGCGTTCGATATCGGCCTGGCTCACGAAGCCGCGCGCCACCAGCTTCTGGGCGCGTTCCAGCTCGTTCTGGGCCAGCCGGGCATCGGCCTCGGCCGCGGCGATCTGGGCATGCATCTGCGCCGATTGCTGGACCTGCACCTGCCGGTCGACCGTCGCCAGCACCTGGCCCTTGCTCACCCAGTCGCCCGGTTCGACGAGCACGCGGGTGACGATGCCGCCCTCGCCCGCCACGCCGACGGGCATTTCGCGCCGCGCGGCGAGGTTGCCGGTGGCGGAAATGAGGTTGGTCACGCTCTGGCGGCCGGGGGCGACCACGGTGACGCGGGGCAGGGACGGCCCCTGGGCGGCCGGGCCTTCGCCGCCGCGCAGGGCGAAGAAGGCGATCAGCGCCAGCACCGCCACCGCGATGCCCGCCAGAATCAGCAGCTTGCGCCGCCGGCCGTTCCCCACATCCTGGCCGCCCTCGACGGATTCGATCGTCTCCATCCGCTTGCGCCAGAAACCCTGTTCGACGTTCATCGCCTTCATCTTTCCACCCTGCGGCACACGGCCCCACGCCTATCCGCCGCCCGCTGTATTATCTGAATATATCACCCACCTCAAGCGCCCACCGCAAGCGGGTATTTTCGTTGCCGCTCCTTATCACGTCTTTCGCGCACAGGAAGGTACGGATCGGCCCGATTTTCGCTTGTCAGGCGCTTCGCGGCGGGGCCAGATGCCGGAACGGGCGCACCGAAAACCAGAATATGGGAACCAGAACAATGAATCATGGGGTGATGGGGTGGCTGCTGATCGGGCTGGTGGCCGGCGTGCTGGGCAAGCTGCTGATGCCGGGGCGCGATCCCGGCGGATTCGTGGTGACGATCCTGCTCGGCATCGCCGGCGCGCTGCTGGCGGGCTATGTCGCGGTGATATTGGGGCTCGGCGTCGATGGCTGGATGCGCCAGTTCGGCGCGGCCACGCTGGGGGCGATCGCGCTGCTGGTCCTCTACCGGATCATCATGCACGTCCGCAGCCGTTGACGGCAATCCCCTGAAATCTTTCAGCCGGCTGTCGGCATCGTTCAGCCGGCAGCCAGCGGCGCGGTGGAAGAAGCCGTGCCGAAACGGCCGCCAGTTCCGGCGGCGTTCCGACCAGGGAGCAGCATATGGCGGGCATGAAGGCGATGATGGCGATGGCGGGCGTCGCGGCGGCCGGGACGATGGGGCTCGCGGCCGCGGCCCATGCCCAGGCGGCGCCGACGGCGACGATCCAGGGCACCCGGCTGGACGTGGTGGCCGAAGGCGAGGTGACGCGTGTTCCCGATATCGCCACGATCAGCGCCGGCGTCGTCACCCAGGCGCCCACGGCGGGGGCGGCGATGTCGGAAAATGCCGAACGCATGGCGGCGGTGGTCGCGGCGCTGCGCAAGGCCGGCGTGGCCGATCGCGACATCCAGACGAGCACGCTCAACCTCAGCCCGCAATATCGCTATGGCGACAACAAGCCGCCGGTCATCACCGGCTATCAGGCGTCCAACCAGGTGAGCATCCGCTTCCGCGACGTGAAGCGGTCGGGCGCGATCCTCGATACGCTGGTGGCGCAGGGCGCGAATCAGATCAGCGGCCCGGCCCTGTCCGTGGACAAGCCGGAGGCCGCGCTGGACGAGGCCCGCGCCGCCGCGATCCGCACCGCGCGGGATCGCGCCGCCCTTTATGCCCAGGCGGCCGGGCTCCGGGTGAAGCGGATCGTCTCGATCAGCGAGCAGGGCGGGGGCTATCAGCCGCCGATGCCGATGGTGCGGATGGCGGCGATGAAGGCCGAGGCCGCCGACACGGCGGTGGAAGCGGGCGAGCAGAGGCTCAGCGTCAGCGTCGCCGTCAGCTTCGAACTGGAATAAGGCCTGCCCGAATGGCGGATGAGGGCCGCGCCGGCGAAAGCCGGCGTGGCCCTTTCCGCATCGGAAGGGTCAGCGGACGCTGCCGCGCCGCACCAGGTTGACGATCGCCAGCAGCACGATCGCGCCTAAGAGCGACACCAGGAACGAATAGAGCGACAGGCCCGCATTGTTGATCGAACCGCCGGTGAAGATCAGCCCGCCGATGAATGCGCCGACGATGCCGACGATGATGTTCAGGAAAATGCCCTGCTGGGCATCCGTCCGCATCACGATGCTGGCGAGCCAGCCGATGATTCCACCCATGATCAGCCAGAGAATGAAGTTCATCTTGCCCTCCTTGGCCGGCACGCGATGCGGGGGCAGTGCGCCGTCCGGGCGTGCGGCTCCTCATGCTGATACGCTTGGGTAACGAATTTGGTTCCCTGGAAGGCGTCGAACGGAGCCGATCCATGTCCCGTCGCGGGCATAAAAAGACCCGCCGGCATGGCGGCCGGCGGGTTCGGAACCGGCGGAGCGAGGGGCCCCGGCCGCCGGCGGCGAAGGATTGGATGGAAAAGCGGGCGCGCGGCCCCTCAATATTTCTGCTGGCGCTCGTACAGCGATTTGTAATGCTGGATGCGCGTCACCCGCAGGCCCGGCATGCCGGACCGGTCGACCGCGCGCTGCCAGCCGGCGAATTCCTCCACCGTCAGGCCGTAGCGCTCGCACACCTCGTCGACGCTCAGCAGACCGCCATTCACCGCCGCGACGACCTCCGCCTTCCGGCGCACCACCCAGCGGGTCGTGCTCGGCGGCGGCAGCGTCTCCAGCGTCAGCGGCTCGCCGAGCGGGCCGATAACCTGGGCTGGGCGGATCTTCTGGTTTTCGATCATACTTAACCTCGAACTCGGCCGTTTTCGGCCTTGAGTGATTGCAGGAGCACCTAATAGCTTCGTCTCGTTGAACGAAGCCTAACGCGTGACGGTAAAGGCGATCTTTACAAAGGTTTACACCTCATCCTCTTCGGGGCCGCGCCGGCGTGCGGCCAACGGGTTGAAACTGCCGCCCAATGCATCGGGCGCGGCGGACCAGCCGCGATCGGCGGCCAGCAGCGTCACCAGCATGTCCACGGGATCGGCCTCGACGGGTGCGGGCGCGGGCAGGCGCGCGGCGACACGCGCCGTCGGCGTCGATGCCTGGGCGGCCGCGAGCCCCGCGATCAGCCGCGCGTGGGTGATGCGGATGTTGGTCCGTCCCGTCACGATGGCGCGCAGCGCGGCCCCGTGAAGGGAGAAGCTCAAATCCATCGGGCGGCTGCCCTCCTTCTGCCGTTCGACCCTGTTTGGCGGGCATGTTAGGGCGGATGTCTGAAGGCCCGGTAAAGGCGATGCGGTTTTGTTTGCGCCGCCGATACCCTATGTGGGCGGCCATGAACGTGGATTTCCAGCTTACGGGTTTCGAGTCGGGCGCATCGCTCAAGGGCGCGCGGATCGTCGTCGCCATGTCCGGCGGGGTCGACAGCTCGGTCGTGGCCGCGCTCGCGGCGAAGAGCGGCGCCGAGGTGATTGGCGTCACCCTCCAGCTCTACGATCACGGCGCCGCCACCGGCCGCACCGGCAGCTGCTGCGCGGGGCAGGATATCCGCGACGCCCGCGCCGTCGCCGACAGGCTGGGCATTGCGCATTATGTGTTCGATTATGAAAGCGCCTTCCGCCAGGGCGTGATCGATCGCTTCGCCGACGATTATATGGCCGGGCGCACCCCCATACCCTGCGTGCGCTGCAACCAGGGGGTGAAGTTCACCGACCTGTTCGGCATCGCCCGCGATCTCGGCGCCGATTGCCTGGCGACGGGCCATTATGTGCGGCGCGTGATCGGCGCCAACGGCCCGGAGCTACACCGCCCGGCCGATCCCGCCCGCGACCAGAGCTATTTCCTGTTCGCCACCACGCGCGCGCAGCTCGATTATCTGCGCTTTCCGCTGGGCGACCTGCCCAAGCCCCGCGTGCGGGAGATCGCGGCGGAGCTGGGCCTGGGCGTCGCCGCCAAGCCCGACAGCCAGGATATCTGCTTCGTGCCCGACGGCGATTATGCCGGCGTCGTCCGCAAGATCCGGCCGGAGGCGGAAGAAGGCGGCGATATCGTCGATCTCGAAGGCCGCGTCATCGGCCGCCATCGGGGGCTGATCCATTATACGGTCGGCCAGCGGCGCGGGCTGGAGATTGGCGGCCAGGCCGAGCCGCTTTATGTCGTCCGCCTCGATGCCGAACGGCGCCGCGTCGTCGCCGGCCCCCGCCGCGCGCTGGCGGTCAGCGCCGCGCGGATCGAGGAGGTGAACTGGCTGGCCGAGGGCTTCGACGGGCCGATGACGGTCAAGGTGCGCTCGATGGCCAGGCCCGCGCCCGCCCGCTTCGATGGGCGGATGGTGACGTTCGACAGCCCCGAATATGGCGTCGCTCCCGGTCAGGCGGCGGTGCTCTATGCCGGCGATCGCGTATTGGGCGGCGGCTGGATCGAGGAAACCGTGCCGGCCGAGGCGCTGGCGGCCGCCTGAGGAACGGTTTCCCGGTCCGCGCGATCAAGCCGCCGGGATGGGCCGGTTGCCGCCGCGAAAGGGGATCGAGGGAGCGCGCGGCCAACGGTGAAGGCGCGGTGGAGCCTGACAGGAAGGCCCCGTCTGCCGAGGTAGACGGGATTGAGCGCGCACCCGGACAGGCCCGGAATACGCCACGATCAGGCTCCGACATCAGCATAGCATGGCGGAAGGCGCTGTCGACGGTTGCCTGCCTGCCCTTGGGAACGTCGATGGGCACGCAGGCGGGGGTGATCGCCGGCATCTCAACCCGCCCGGTCGGGCATGTCCTCGAATAGATCGGGCAAGAAGCGGGCTTCCTCTGCTGCGGCTTCGATTGTCATCGCACCGCCGGATTCCCGATCCGCATTCGATGCTCTCGGCTTTGCGCGGTGTGAGGAGGCTGGTTTTCCTTCGGCGATCGGGTCGCGCGGGCGCCCTATCCCCGGAACCAGTGGGCGCGCAGGAAATATGCCGTGATCAGGCCGGCGATCGCGGCGCAGACGCCGACGACGCCCCAGAAGGCCCAGGGCGCCTCCGCATAGGGGATGCCGCGCACGTTCATGCCGAGCAGGCCGGTCAGGAAGGTCAGCGGCAGGAACACCAGCGCCACGACGGAGATCAGCAGCGTGCGCGTGTCGATCTGCTCGGCGCGCAGGTCGGTCAGCTGTTCGTGGAGCAGCGCCGCGCGCTCGCGCACCGCCTCCAGCTCCTCGGCCATGCGGGCGAAGCGGTCGGCCGCGTCACGCAGGTGCAGCCGGTCCTCCTCCTCCAGCCAGTCCGCCTTCAGCACCGCGAGCCGCTCCAGCGCCTGCCGCTGCGGGGTGACGAAGCGGCGATACTGGATGGCGTCGGATCGGGTGCGGGCGATGATCCGCCGCATGGCGAAGATGCGCTCGGGATCGAGATCGGCCTCGCACGTATCGATGCTGTCGCCCATCGCCGCCACCTGCGGGTCGAGCGTTTCGGTGATCGCCATCGCCAGCGCCGCGATCAGGTCGCCCGGATCATGGATGGCGCCGGCGCGCATCTGGTCGCGCACCGTCTCGCTCGCCGCCAGCGGGCGGAAGCCCACCGAGATCACGCGCCCCTTTTCGGCCCATAGCCGGATCGAGACGAGCGGATCGGAATCCTCGTCGGGAATCGATCCCAGCCCGCGCATGTTGATGAGCGCGCCGTCGCCGATCGCCTCGGCGCGGGGCCGGGTCTCCACCGCGGTCAGCGCCGCGATCACGCCGGGGGACAGGTTGCTTTCCGCGTCCAGCCAGGCGCGTTCCTCGGCGAGCCGGCCGTCGAGGTGGCACCAGACGAAGCCATGGTCGGGCGCGCTGGCGCCGGCCCGGTCGATCGTGCGCGGAACGGCGCCGCCATTGCCGTCGGTGGCCCAGCACCAGCTCTTCATCGGTCCCATCCCAGGTCGATCGCAAGGCCCGGCCCGTCCTCGGCCGGGGCAATTTCGCAGGCGATGCGGAGCGCGTCGGCGCGGGCGCGGTCGAGGATCGCGGCCGGCACGTCGGCGCGGTGGTAGAGCCTGTCGCACTGGCCGAGCAATCGCGCCTCGCGCAGGGTGAGGTCGTCGGGATCGGGCGAGCGCAGGCGGATCAGGACGCGGCCGTCCGCCGATATGCTCTCCCCGGCGCCGGCCAGCCAGCCGGCGACGGCGCCGTCCGCCGTTTCCGCCAGCGGATCGAGCGGGCCGTGCGGCTGGAGCGCGGCATCGATCGCGCGGCGCCGGTCGCCGGCCTCGGGCCAGCGCGCCCGCAGGCTTTCGCGCGCTTCCGCCAGCTCATCGGCCAGCCGGCCGAGCGAGGCGGGCAGCAGGGCTTCCAGCCGCTGGCGGAGCGCCTTGGCGAGCCCGGCGGATGCGCCGCCCGTGCCGATCGCCACCAGCACCGGATCGCGATCGACGATCGCCGGCAGGGTGAAATCGCAGAGGTCCGGCCGGTCGGTGGCGTTCACCAGCACGCCGCGCGCGCGCAGCCGCGCCACGGCCGCCGCGTCGCCATCGGCCACGATCGCTATCGCCGCCCGTCCCGCATCCTCGTCCGCCTCGCCGACGATGCGGGCGCCCGCGCGCTCCAGCAGGCGCCTCTTGGCGGCGGCGGCATCGCCCGCGCCGGTCAGGATCACCGGCCGGCCGGACAGGCGGAGCAGGATCGGCAGGCTGTGCGTGGCGTTCCTCCCCCGGCCTTCCCGGTCAGAGCGTCTTGATGAAGGCGCGCACCGCCGGGCCGATATCCTCGCGTTCCAGCGCCAGGGCGATGTTCGCCTGGATATAGCCGGCCTTGTCGCCGCAGTCATGCCGGTCGCCGGTGAAGGTCAGCGCGTGGAAGGGCTGGCGGCCGATCAGCTCGGCCATGGCGTCGGTCAGCTGGATTTCGTTGCCGGCGCCGCGCTGGCCCGTCGAAAGGATGCCGAACACGTCGGGCTGGAGGATGTAGCGGCCGACGGCGGCAAGCCGCGACGGCGCCTCGCCCGTCTTCGGCTTTTCGACCAGGCCGGCCACTTCGGTGACGACGCCGTCCTGCGCGCCCGGCCGGACGATGCCGTAGCGGTTGGTGTGCTCCTCCGGCACCTCCAGCACGGCGATGACGTTGCCGCCCTTGGCTTCATAGACCTCGCGCATCTGCTTCAGGCAGGGCGCGGCGGGGTTCCAGAGTAGCTCGTCCGCCAGCAGCACGGCGAAGGGCTCGTCGCCGATCAGGTCGCGCGCGCACCACACGGCATGGCCCAGGCCCAGCGGCTCCTGCTGGCGGATATAGGCGACGTTGCCCGGCGCCAGCCGGGTGCAGTCGAGCGTCGCCAATATATCGTGCTTCGCCCGCTCGTTGAGCGTGCTTTCCAGCTCATAGGCGATGTCGAAATAGTCCTCGATCGCGTTCTTGCCGCGTCCGGTGACGAAGATGATCTGTTCGATGCCGGCCGCGCGCGCCTCGTCCACGGCATATTGGATCAGCGGCTTGTCGACGACGGGCAGCATTTCCTTCGGCACGGCCTTGGTGGCCGGAAGAAAGCGGGTGCCGAGGCCCGCGACGGGGAAGACGGCCTTGCGGACGGGTTTCATGCCTACTCCTGCCAAGCTTCACTCCAGCCACGGCGGAAGCGTGTCCGCCGCGATCAACGCCTCCACGGGCAACCTCTCCCGCACTACAGCCCAATTGTTACCGTCGACCATCACCTCGGCGGTCAGCGGGCGGCTATTGTATGTGCTGGCCATCGTCGCGCCATAGGCCCCGGCGGTCATGAAGCCGACGAGGTCGCCGGCCTCGACGGCGTCCATCGGCCGGTTCATGGCGAAGGTATCGCCGCTCTCACAGACCGGGCCGACGACGTTCGCGGCAAATCGTTGCGATCGCGGGACGATCGCCCGGATATCGTGCCATGCTTCATACAAAGCGGGGCGCATCAGGTCGTTCATCGCGGCGTCGACGATCACGAAGGGGGCGTTCGCGCCCTCCTTCACCCGGATCACGCGGGACATCAGCGCGCCGGCATTGGCCACGATCAGCCGGCCGGGCTCGAACATCAGCCGCACGTTCCAGCCGGCGGTGACGCGGGCGACCATCGCGCCATAATCGGCGGGCGTGGGCGGCGGCGGCAAAGCGGGATCATAGGGCACACCCAGCCCGCCGCCCAGGTCGGCATGGCTGATCGCATGGCCCTCGGCCCTCAGCGTGGCGATCAGCGCGCCGATCTTGGCGAAGGCCGCCTCCAGCGGGGCGAGATCGGTCAGCTGGCTGCCGATGTGCACCGCCACACCCTGGATGGCGAGGCCCGGCAGGTCGCGCGCCATGGCATAGGCCGCGACCGCGCGGTGATAGGCGACGCCGAACTTGTTGTCGGACTTGCCGGTGGAAATCTTGGCGTGGGTGCCGGCATCGACATCGGGGTTGATGCGGAAGGCGATCGGCGCGGTCATGCCCAGCGCGGTCGCCACCTCCGAAAGCATCACCGCCTCGGGTTCGGATTCGACGTTGAACTGGCCGATGCCGTGGCGCAGCGCCAGCGCCATCTCGTCGGCCGTCTTGCCAACGCCCGAAAACACGATCTTCGCGGGATCGACGCCGGCATGGATGGCGCGCAGCAGCTCGCCCGCCGAAACCACGTCTGCGCCCAGCCCCTCGCGGGCCAGCGTCGCCAGCACGCCGGCATTGGGATTGGCCTTCACCGCATAAGCGATCAGCGGCCCTTCCGGCCCCGATTCCACGCCCGCCAGCGCTTCCTGGAACACGCGGACATGCCGGCGGATCGTGGCGGTGGAATAGACGTAGACCGGGGTTCCGACCGCTTCGGCGATCAGGGTGAGGGGAACATCCTCGGCATGCATCACGCCGTCGCGAAGCTGGAAATGGTCCATTATGTCCTGGATTCTGCCGTGGGTCGGGCTGGCTCGGGGGCTATTGGGGCGGAAGGTCGAAACGGTCGTCGCGCCGTTCCTCGGATTGGCGGAGCAGTTCCTCGCTGCGTTCGGGCCGTTCCTGCGGGCGCGGGGTCAGCAGGTCGGTCGTCGTCGGCTGGGTGGGGGCCAAGGCCGGCTTGGGCGGCAGCGAATTGCCCGGCGCGGGGCGCAGCGCCTCGCGCGATCCGCAGGCCGCCAGCGTCGCCAAGAGGGCGATCGCGATCGCTGCCTTCCTCATCCGTCCATCCCCAGATAGGCCCGCGCCTCGGCCACGCGGGCGCGCACCTGATCGGGCGCGGTGCCGCCGAAGCTGCTGCGGCTGGCCACCGATGCATCGACCGAAAGCGCGCCGAACACGCGGCCGTCGATGCGCTCGTCAATCTCCTTCAGCTTCTCCAGCGGCACCTTGTCCAGGGCCACGCCCAGCCGCTCGGCCAGCCGCACCGCCGCACCCGTGATGTGGTGCGCCTCGCGGAAGGGGATGTCGGCCACGCGCACCAGCCAGTCGGCCAGGTCGGTCGCGGTGGAAAAGCCCGCCTCCGCCGCCGCGCGCAGCTTCGCCGGCCCGAAGGTGACGGTTTCGACCATCCCGGTCATCGCCGCGATCGAAAGCGCCAGCAGGTCGTGCGCCTCGAACACCGGCGGCTTATCGTCCTGCATGTCCTTGGAATAAGCGAGCGGCAGGCCCTTCATGGTCATGACGAGCGCGGTCATGCAGCCGGCGATCCGGCCCGAATGGCCGCGCACCAGCTCGGCCGCGTCGGGGTTGCGCTTCTGCGGCATGATCGAGCTGCCGGTCGAATAGGCATCGGGCAGGCTGACGAAGCCGTAGGGCTGGCTCGCCCAGATGATGAACTCCTCCGCCAGCCGCGACAGGTGGAGCGAGGCCTGCGTCGCCGCCATCAGATAATCGAGCGCGAAGTCGCGGTCGGAAACCGAATCGAGCGAGTTGCGGGTCGGCCCGTCGAAGCCCAGCGCGCGCGCCGTCGCCTCGCGATCGATGGGGAAGCCGGTGCCGGCCAGCGCCGCCGATCCCAGCGGGCACTGGTTCAGCCGCGCGCGGGCATCCCGGAAGCGCGATCGATCCCGCGCGATCATCTCGTGATAAGCGAGCAGGTGGTGGCCCAGCGTCACCGGCTGGGCGACCTGCAAGTGGGTGAAGCCGGGCATCACCGTCGCCACATGCTCGCCCGCGCGCGTCACCAGCGCCACCTGCAGCGCCTTGAGGCCGGCATCGACCGCGTCGATCGCGTCGCGCACCCACAGGCGGAAATCGGTCGCCACCTGGTCGTTGCGGCTGCGCGCGGTGTGGAGGCGGCCGGCGGCGGGGCCGATCAGCTCGGCCAGCCGGCTCTCGGTGGCCATGTGGATATCCTCGAGCGCGAGGTCCACGGGCACGCCGTCCGCCTCATATTCGCCGGCGATCCGGTCCAGCCCGCGGGCGATGGCGGCGCCGTCCTCGGCGGTGACGATGCCGTTGGCGGCGAGCATGGAGACGTGGGCCTTCGATCCCGCTATGTCCTGCCGCCAGAGTCGCTGGTCGAAGGGTATCGAGGCGTTGATCTCGCGCATGATCGCCGCGGGCCCTTCGGCGAAGCGCCCGCCCCACATCGAATTGGAGCTGTCCGTGCGGTTGCTAATGGTCCTGATCCTCGCTCTTGCGCTCGGTGCCTGCGATAAGGAGAAGAGCCAGTCGCCGCAAGCCGACGCGAAGGAACCGATCGGCAAGGTCGATATTTCCCACGCCGGGCAGCAAGCCCCCGCCATCCCCTTCGAAGGGCCGGACGGCGGCCCCGCCACGCTCGCCACCTTCCGTGGCAAGCCGCTGATCGTCAACCTCTGGGCCACCTGGTGCGCGCCCTGCGTGCACGAGATGCCGACCCTCGATGCGCTGGCCGGGCGGGAGAAGGATCGCCTGCAGCTGATCGTCGTCAGCATGGACATGGCCGGGCGCCGCGCCGTCGATCCCTATTTCGCCAAGGCGGGGTTCAAGGCGCTCAGGCCCTATCTCGACAAGCAGAACGTGCTGATGGAAGCGCTGAAGACGGATACGCTGCCGACCACGCTCTTCTACGACGCGCATGGCCGCGAGCAGTGGCGCGTCGTCGGATCGATGGACTGGTCGGGCGAGCGCGCGAAGACGCTGATCGAAGGCGCGCTCAACCCGCCCGGAAAGCCCTGATTTCGACCCAGGCCGCTGCCTAATTATTGGGCAGCGGCTTTTTCCTGCCCAATTGCTGGGCGATCGTTTCGCCTCCATTATGTGCGTTGCAGCAACCCTTTCGCTGCAACGCAACGGAATCATTCCGAAACCGCAAGCTGGCATGGCCCTTGCGATACGCATCCTCGCCAGAATGCGAGGGAGGCGTAATGAAACTCGTGATAGCCGTCATCAAGCCGTTCAAGCTCGACGAGGTGCGCGAAGCCCTCTCCGCGCTGGGCGTGCAGGGCATGACCGTGACCGAGGTTAAGGGCTTCGGACGGCAAAAGGGGCAGACCGAGATCTATCGGGGGGCCGAATACAGCACGAACATGGTGCCGAAGATCAAGATCGAGGTCGTCGCGGGAGACGATCTCGCCGGCCGGGTGGTGGAAGCCATCCAGCAGGCCGCCAACACCGGCGCGATCGGCGACGGCAAGATCTTCGTCCTCGATGTCGGCCAGGCCGTGCGCATCCGCACCGGCGAAACCGACGATTCCGCTCTCTGATCGAAAAGGGGGACACATGAAGCTTTCAACCAAGATAGCGACGGGGGCGGGGGCCGTCGGCTCGACGCTGCTCGCCGCGATGCCCGCCTGGGCCCAGGATGCGGCGCCGACGCTGAGCGCGGGCGATACCGCCTGGATGCTCGTTTCGACCGTGCTGGTGCTGGCGATGATCCTGCCCGGCCTCGCCCTCTTCTACGGCGGCCTGCTGCGCACCAAGAACATGCTGTCGATGTTGACGCATGTCCTCGCCGTGGCCTGCCTCGCGATGGTGGTGTGGGTCACCTGGGGCTATTCGATCGCCTTCACCGAAGGTTCCCCCTTCTTTGGCGGCTTTTCGAAGCTCTTCCTGAAGGGCGTGGCGGCCGACACATTGTCCGGCACGATCCCGGAATTCGTGTTCATCAGCTTCCAGATGACATTCGCGGCGATCACCGCCGCGCTGTTCGTCGGCTCGCTGGCCGAACGCGTCAAGTTCGGCGCGCTGCTCGCGGCCACGCTGATCTGGCTCACCATCGTCTATTTCCCGCTGGCGCACATGGTCTGGTCGGCCGGTGGCTTCTTCTTCGAACGCGGCGCGCTTGATTTCGCGGGCGGCACCGTCGTCCACATCAACGCGGGCGTTTCCGGCCTGGTCGGCTGCCTGCTGCTCGGCAAGCGGATCGGCTATCAGCGCGATGTCCTGGCGCCGCACTCGCTGACGATGACGTTCATCGGCACCGGCCTGCTGTGGGTGGGCTGGTTCGGCTTCAACGCCGGTTCCGCGCTCGCGGCGAACGGCACCGCCGGCCTGGCGATGATCAACACCTTCACCGCCACCGCCGCCGCCGCGCTCGTCTGGATGCTTGCCGAGAAGGTGGCCGGCCACAAGCCGTCGCTGCTCGGTGGCTGCTCGGGCGTCATCGCCGGCCTCGTCGCGGTCACGCCGGCGGCCGGCAATGCGGGGCCGTTCGGCGCGATCGTGCTCGGCGCGATCGCCTCGGTCATCGCTTATGTGTTCGTGTCCACCATCAAGCCGAAGCTGGGCTTCGACGACACCGCCGACGTGTTCGGCATCCACGGTGTCGCGGGCATCGTCGGCTCGATCGGCACCGCCTTCACCTATGCCCCGGGCTTCGGCGGGCCGGGTGCGGCCGATTATGCGATCGGGCCGCAGCTCGGCACCCAGCTTTTCGCGACCGCCGTCGCCATCCTGTGGGCCGGCGTCGGCTCGGCGATCGCCTTCGGCATCGTCAAGGCCGTGTTCGGCCTGAGGGTGAGCGAGGAAGTCGAGCGCGAAGGCCTCGACCTCGGGGAGCATGGCGAGCGCGCCTACAACTACTGATCGGATCGGGGCGCGGGGCAGTCCCGCGCCCCCACAGGGGTTCCTCCTGCGAACGACTGGGCCGGTGGTTTTCCGCCGGCCCTCTTTTATGCGCCGGCTTTTTTGGGGCCGGACCGGCGGTGCGATGCGCTCCCGGCCCACCCCGGCCGCGTCAGTCCTTGCGGATGCGATCCAGCAGATGCGCCATATAATCCGGCTTGCCGATCGCCACGCCGTTCGCGCGCAGGATGTCGTAGGCGGTGACGAGGTGGAAATAGAAGTTCGGCATCAGCCATTCGTCGCGATAATCCGCGCCCGAAAATTCCAGATACATGCCGTCCAGCAGATCGACCCGCTTGCCGCGCGCGAAAACCCCGTCGTCGACGGCCCCCGCCGCCCGCTCGACCAGCGCGATCGCATCGGCGGCGTAGCGCTTCAGCGCCGCCCAATCGAGGCCGGCGGCGTCGGTGCGGGGGAAGGGCTCGTCCAGGCACCAGGCGGCGAAATGGCTGGCCTGGTCGCTGGCGAAGACGATCTGGTAGGGGAGCGGCAGCATGTCCTCCGCCAGCCGGGCGGCGATCAGCGTGTCGATGCCGCACTCCGCCTCGCCCCTGTCCAGCAGCTTCAGCAGGGTATGGAGGCGCGAGGTGAAGATATGCGCGGTCCGCGCGAGCATGCCGGTCATGACGTCCTCAGTTCGGCAGGAAGGCGCGGATCGGGGCGATGTCGTAGCCCGCGGCGGCGGCCTTGGCGGCGATCCCCTCGGCCGTGTCGCCGGCCGCTCCCCGGGCGAGCGCCCAGGCGAAGGTCGAGCGCGTGCCCGATCGGCAGAAGGCGAGCGCCGGGCCGTTCGCATCGGCAAGGGCCGCGGCCATCGCCTTCACCTGCGGTTCGGAAAAGCCCGAATGGCCGATCGGGATGGCGCGATATTGCAGGCCCGCCGCCTTGGCCGCGGCCTCGATCTCCGCGCCGGAAGGCTGGCCCGGCTGCTCGTCGTCCGGCCGGTTGTTGATGATCATGGTGAAGCCCTGCGCCGCGGCCTCGGCCACCTGATCGGGGCTGATCTGCGGGCTTACCGAAATGCTGTCGTCGATCTTGCGGAACATGGCCGTCTCCCGGATTGCCGTTTCCCTGGTGGGTCGGGCGGGGTTTAGAGCGATATCGGTGCCGGGGGAAACTCCCCCCGGATCGGAAAGCGCGGCCAGCAGCAGGAGGAGGGGTGTCATCATCATCTTCTCCGGTCAGCCATGCGCGCGGATCACGTCGAGGAAGGCCTCGCCATAATCGTCCAGCTTGCGGGTGCCCACGCCCGTCACCTGCCCCAGGCCGTGGCGGGTGGTGGGCTTGAGGCCCGCCATCTCGCGCAGGGTGGCATCGTGGAAGATCACATAAGGCGGCACGCCCAGTTCCTTGGCGATCTCGCGCCGGCGGGCGCGCAGCGCCTCGAACAGCGGATCGTGCGGCCATTCCTCCGCCGGCCCGCCGCGCCGCTGCCGCTTCGCCCGCACCGGCGGCAGCACGACGGCCACCGCTTCCTCGCCCTTCAGGATCGGCCGGGCGGCGGGGCCGAAGCTCAGCCCGCCATATTCGTCGGCGCGCAGCGCGTCGCGCGCCATCAGCGCGCGGGCCACGGGCTTGATCAGCCGCAGCTCGTCCGCCTCGGCGATGCCGAACACCGAAAGCCGGTCATGCCCCAGCGTCCGCACCTTGGCATTGTCGCGGCCGGCCAGCACGTCGGTCAGATGGCCGATGCCGTATCGCATCTCGGTGCGGAAGGCGGCGGACAGCAGCTTGCGCGCCACCTCGGTCGCGTCCACCGAGGCGGGCGGGTTCAGGCAATTGTCGCAATTGCCGCAGGCGGCGGGCGGCGTCTCGCCGAAATGGCGCAGCAGCACGGCGCGCCGGCAGCCCGCCGTCTCCACCAGCCCGGCCAGCGCGTTCAGCCGCTGGCGCTCGCCGGGCAGGCGGGCCTCCTCCACCTCGGTCTCGATCCGGCGCCGCGCGCGGGCGAAATCCTCCGCGCCCCAGAACAGGTGCGCCACCGCCGGATCGCCATCGCGCCCGGCGCGGCCGGTTTCCTGATAATAAGCCTCGATCGACTTGGGCAGGCCGGCATGGGCGACGAAGCGCACGTCGGGCTTGTCGATGCCCATGCCGAAGGCGATCGTCGCCACCATCACCATATCCTCCGATGCCACGAAGGCGCGCTGGTTGGCGGCGCGGACGGAGGGATCGAGCCCGGCATGATAAGCGCGCGTCGGCCGGCCGGTGGCGGCCAGCGCGGCGGCCAGCCGCTCGGCCCCGTCGCGGCTGGGGGCGTAGACGATGCCCGGCCCCTCCGTCTCCGCCACCAGCGCGGCGAGCTGGCGGGGCAGGCCGTCGCGCGGGCTGATGGCATAGCGGATGTTCGGCCGGTCGAACCCTGCGAGGATCAGCCCGTCCTCGGGGATGCCCAGCTGCGTCAGGATATCGGCGCGGGTATGGCGGTCGGCCGTCGCGGTCAGCGCCAGGCGCGGCACATCGGGATAGGCATCCAGCAGCGGGCGCAGCAGCCGGTAATCGGGGCGGAAATCATGGCCCCATTCGGAAACGCAATGCGCCTCGTCGATCGCGATCAGCGCCAGCGGCGGCGCGCGGTCGATCATCCGGCGGAAGCCTTCGGTCGATGCGCGCTCGGGCGCCACATAGAGCAGGTCGATCGCGCCGTCGCGGAAACGGGCGATGGTCTCGTCGCGATTGTCGTCGGCGGACGTCAGCGCGGCGGCGCGGATGCCGGCGGCCTCGGCCGATCGCACCTGATCGTGCATCAGCGCGATCAGCGGCGATATCACCAGCCCCGTGCCCGGCCGGCAGAGGGCCGGGATCTGGTAGGTCAGCGATTTGCCGGCGCCCGTCGGCATCACCGCCAGCGTGTGCCGGCCCGCCATCACCCGATCGATCACCTCGGACTGCCGGCCCCGGAAGGCGGAATAGCCGAAGGTGGCGTGGAGAACGTCGAGCGGCTGGGGCATGGCCCGGCCTTAGAGGGATTTCGCGGCGGATGGAATCATCCAGCGGCCCGAAATCGCGGAAGCGGGCCGGGCCGCCCGGATCGGGCCTTCGCCGCCGGCAAAGGCCCTCAAAAAATCAGAATGTCGCGCTGTCCGCGATCTGGCGGAACTGGGCCACGTTCTTCTCGAAGAAATGCAGGGCCGGCGCCTCATAGGATATCATGTAGAGCCTGCCCTTGACGATCGCGGCCCGCGCCTCGCCCTTCGATTGCACTTCCTGATTGCCTGCGACGAAGCTGTAGGTGAAGCGGATGCCGTCGACTCCGCCGAACCTGGCGGGCTCCATCTGGTCGATCGTGAAGAGGGCGCTGCCGAGCGCGACGCGATAGCTGTTTTCCAGCAGCTTCGGAACGTCGGTCAGAAGCATGGTCTGGGAAAAGCGCGGGAGCGGGCTGTTCTTCCTGTCGACTTCGCGGAACAAGGTGGTGTCCTGGGCGATGCCGCCATAGAAAGTCACCCTGTTCAGCTTGTCGCCGTCCAGCGTCCAGATCTCGCCATTGGTGCCGGGGCGCCTGCCCAGCTTGTTCCATTCGCTGCCGGGCGTCACGGCCATGGCCGATTTGGCGACTTGCACCGTCCGCCCGGCCGGGATCAGCGAATTGCCGGCATAAGCGGGTGCGGCCGCCAGCGCGGCGGCGATGATGAGGGTGATCGGTTTCATCCTGGTCCTCAATTCCCAACAAGCGATTTGATCATGGGCCCGTCCGGGGCATCGGGCCGAAATTCGAGGTAGCTGCGCAGGGCCTGCTTGCCTTCGTCCGATTGTTGCGTGCGGAGCAGGGCGAGGCCCAGCCCGCGCCGCGCCTCGGGCCTGTCGCATCCCTTCGCGATCGCCTCGCGATAGAGTTCGGCGGCGGTTACATAATCGCGCGGGTTGCCGCGCTGGCTGTAGAGCTCGGCGCGCGCGAAGGTCACGTCGGCGCTCCCGCCCGATGCGGCAAGCTGATCGAGCAGATATTCGCTTCCGCCGAAGTCGTTCAGCTTTATCTGGTCGTCGAGCAGCTGGGGCAGCCATTTGGCGATGCCCTTGCGATAGGCCTCGGCGCCCGGATCGCCCGCGTCGGCATATTTCGCCGCTTCCCTGGACAGATAGGCTTCCCGCGCGGCTTCGGTCGGATGCGAGGCGAAGAAGCCGGCCGCATAGCTGTGCCGGACCTTGCGCTTGCGCCCCGCCGCCGTCGCATCCTGCTCGGCCATCAGCCGGGACCAGACCTTCGGCGCCGCGGCGGAGGGATAGGCCGACGATGCGAGATACTGGATCCCGATCAGGTCGGCTTCGGTTTCCTGGGCGCGGCTGAAGGAATAGACATAGCCCGCCAGCGACGCCGACAGGCCGGCATTCGGGCCCACCATCCCGAGCCATGCCAGCACGTCCGATACCGAGCGCTTGTTCTTGAAACCGTTCAGCGAATGGCGTTTCTCGAAATGGCCGAATTCGTGGCCCAGCACGGCACCCAGCTCCGCCTCGTTCTGGACCCGGAGCAGCAGCCCGGACCAGACGGTCATCATGCCATTGGCATACATGGTGGCGTTGAACTGCGGGATGCGCATCACATAGACGCGGACGTTGCGGCAGCGATCCTCACCCACCGTCCGGCAGAGCACGCCGCGGACATAGGCGTTGAGCTCCTCGTCGCGGATCACGAAGCTCGACGTGCGAAGGATCCGTTCGTCCTCGTCCGCCATCATCCACATTCCGCGCTCGTCGACGCCCTGGGGCTCGTAGGCGAAGCTGTAGGGGGGCAGGGCCGCGCGGTCGGCGGCCATCGCCGGCCCGCAGGCAAGGCCCGCCAGAAGGGCCACGGCCGCCGCCCCGCGCCGGCAGAGAGGGGCGATCATTGCGCCGATGCCGATCGGATCGTGCTCCCCGGAAATCCTTCCAGAAGCTGCGATACCCGCTTTTCCGCGCCTTCCGTCGTGCGGACGTCGCCGCCCATCTGCTGATCGGCATTCAGCCAGACAAGCTCGCCGGTCCGCACGTCGACAAGGCCGGCATAGCCCAGATGCACGCCGGATGTGATGCCCACGCCGCCAAGGGCGGCGAAGATCTGCAAGGCTTTCCGGCCGGCCGATCCGTAATGGTCCTCGGTGGTGATGAACAGGACATAGTCGGCATTTTCCAGACCGGGCAGATTCTTCGCCTCCGGCCCGATGGTCCATTCGAAGCTGTCCTTGCGCTTCTTGGTCGGCAGCCGGTTCCCTGGGAAGAACTGGAACTCGCGCACGGAATCGGCAAGCGAGGTGAAAAGGCCGCGATACTGGTTGCTCAGGCTGTCGGCGGCGCCCGTCCCGTCCTCATAGGGCGTCACCTGATGCCCGAGCTGGCCCTGCGCCTTGCGGATCGCGGCGTCGAGATTCTCGCGGGCCTGCGCGGTCCAGTCGGCATTGGGTTCGAACAGCCCGCCGGTCGATTGCGCGCCGACGCGGACCGAGGGACGCATCAGGACGATGCGGGTCCCGCCGGCCGGCATCACAAAGCCGGCCTTCACTCCGGTTTTTTCCTGCGCCAGCGCCGGCGCCGACAATAACGATAATGATATGCCGCACGCCATGGCGGCTGCAAGAAGACGTGTCTTCCGCATTGCTCCCCCCGAATTTCATGCCGATCCCCATCGGCGCGGCGATGATTATTGGAAACTTCGGGAAACGGAAGGGGCTTTATGCAATTCTTGTTCTCTATTTTCCCCTTTGCCGAAAACCGGTGCGATCCATGTTCCGGCCAGCGGCGATGCAAGTGGTTCGGCTGAATTGTTGGCGGGCAAGGCCGGCCAACATTGCGCGCCATAAGGCCGGCAACTTCGGATCGGATCGATATTCCAGGGATTTCGCGCCGCACTTCACGGCGCAACCGCTACAGGAGGGGGGCGGGTGTCACTGCCCCCTGATCGCCAGCGCCGCCGCCTGGCCGGCATCACTGTCGGGCGCGAGCGTCACGGCGCGCTGCCAGGCGGCCTTGGCCTTGTCCATGTCGCCGGCCAGCGCCGCCGCATTGCCTTCCTCATAGGCGACGGGCGCCTCGTTGGGGGCGAGGCGGGCGGCCTCGGCGATATCCTTGGTCGCGCGGGCGGCGTCGCCCTGCCGGCGGGCCAGCGTCGCGGAAAGCAGCCAGGCCATCGGATCGCGCGGCACCAGGGTGAGCGCCTTGTCCAGATCGGCGCGGGCATCGGCCAGATTGTTGATCGCCACCTGCGCGCGGGCGCGATCGAGCAGGGTTTCCCCGCGCATCGCATCGGACAGCACCGGCAGCGCCAGCGCGCGATCGAAATAGCCGCGCGCCATCGCCGGATCGTCGCCCGCCAGCGCGGCATTGCCCGCCTGCACCCAGAGCGGCGCGGCGCGGCCGTCGCGCTGGATCTCGGCCTCCCTGGCCGCCTGCTCGAAGGTGATCGCGGCCGGCCCCCAGCGTTCCAGCGAAACATAGGCCAGGCCCAGGCACATCCGGGCCGGCAGCCCGCCGCCGCCGGTGCGCCAGGCGTCGGCTTCCTTCACCGCCTGCTCGGGCTGCTTCTCCGCCAGGGCGGCGCAGGCCTCGAAGCGTTTCTGCGCGCCGTCCGGAAAGGGGGCGGAGGATGTCTGCAGCAGGAGGATCAGGGGCAGGATCACAGGCGTTCCAATATCTCGTCCACCGTCCAGATCAGGCGGGCGATATCCTCGCCGCGCGAAAGCCGGTGGTCGCCATCCTTGATCAGCAGCGTATGGACGTCGGCTGAACGGAGGGCGGCGGCCAGCTTCACCGCGATCGGCCAGGGCACGTCGTCATCCTGCTGGCCGTGGAGCAGCCGCACCGGCCCGTCGAAGCCGATCTCCTCGCCCGTCAGCAGCCGGTTCGCCTGCCCGCTTTCCCAGAAGGCGCGGGTGGTGACATAGGGCTCGTCCGAATATTCGGAAATCTCCTCGATCCGGCCGTCGCGGGCGAGCTTCTCCCGGTCCTCCGCGTCGAATCCCCATTCGGTGAAGTCGGGCGCGGCGGCGATGCCCACCAGCCCCTTCACCCGATCGGGCCGGGCGAGCGCCACCAGCAACATCAGCCAGCCGCCCATGGAGGACCCCACCAGCAGCAGCGGCCCATCGGTCAGATGGTCGATCAGGTGGAGCACGTCGTCCCGCCAGCTCGCCAGCGTGCCGTCGGCGAAGCGGCCCTCGCTCGCGCCGCAGCCGGCATAATCGAGGCGCAGCATCGCGCGGCCGATCTCCTCCGCCCAGGCATCGAGCGCGGTCGCCTTGCCGCCCTCCATGTCGGACATGTAGCCCGGCAGGAAGACGATGGTCGGCCCCCAGCCCTTGCGGTGGCGGTAGGCGAGCTTCAGCCCGTCGGGCCGGGCGAGAAAATCGGGATCGTTCATGCCCGCTTCCTAGCGTGCTTGCCCTTTCGCCGCCATCGCGGGCATAAGCGCGGCGTTTTCCTCCAGCCGACAGGATTGTTCAGCCGATGTCCGCCATGCTCAAGATCAGCCTTCCGGATGGGTCCGTGCGCGAAGTCGCCGCCGGCACCACCCCGGCTGAGATCGCCCAGAGCATCGGCCCCGGCCTCGCCAAGGCGGCGCTGGCCGCGCGCGTCGATGGCGAGCTGCGCGACATCAACCGCCCGCTGGAAGCGGATGCCGCGCTGGCCCTGGTGACCGCGAAGGACGAGGCCGACGCGCTGGAGCTCGTCCGCCACGATTATGCCCACCTGCTGGCCGAAGCGGTGCAGAAGCTGTTTCCCGGCACGCAGATCACCTTCGGCCCGGCCACCGAAGACGGCTTCTATTACGACTTCGCGCCGAAGGACCGCCCCTTCACCGAGGAGGACCTGCCCGCGATCGAGGCGGAGATGCGCCGGCTGATCGCCGAGGACAAGCCGCTCCGCCGCGAGGTGTGGAGCCGCGAGGCGCTGATCGCGCGCTGGCAGGCGGAAGGCGAGACGTTCAAGGCCGAATGGGCGGCCGAGCTGCCGGAGGGCGAGGAGCTGACGGTATACTGGTCGGGCGGCGACTGGCTGGACATGTGCCGCGGGCCGCACCTCGCCTCCACCGGCAAGCTCGATCCGCAGGCCTTCAGGCTGACGCGCGTGTCCGGCGCCTATTGGCGCGGCGACCAGAAGAACGCGATGCTGAGCCGCATCTACGGCACCGGCTGGCTCAACAAGAAGCAGCTCGACGCGCACCTCCACCGGCTGGAGGAGGCCGCCAAGCGCGATCACCGCAAGATCGGCGCGGAGATGGACCTGTTCCACCTTCAGTCCGAGGCGCAGGGCTCGGTCTTCTGGCACCCCAAGGGCTTCATCCTGTGGCGCCAGCTCGAAGCCTATATGCGCCGCCGGCTCGATGCCTCGGGCTATGCCGAGGTGAAGACGCCGCAGCTGATGGACGCGCGCCAGTGGGAGCAATCCGGCCACTGGGGCAAGTATCGCGAGAACATGTTCGTCGTGCCGGACGAGATTCCCTCCACCGAGGATGAAGGCCCGGTCGTCTCCAGCGATGCCGATCTGATGGCGCTGAAGCCGATGAACTGCCCCGCGCACGTCCTGATCTTCCGCCAGGGGATCAAGAGCTATCGCGACCTGCCGATCCGCATGGCCGAATTCGGCTGCTGCCACCGCAACGAGCCGCACGGCGCGCTCCACGGCATCATGCGCGTCCGCCAGTTCACCCAGGACGACGCGCATATCTTCGTGCGCGAGGACCAGCTGATCGATGAGATCCGCGATTTCTGCGACCTGCTCGATTCGGTCTATCGCGACCTCGGCTTCGAAAGCTACGCGATCAAGCTCGCGCTCCGCCCCGAAAAGCGCTTCGGATCGGACGAGATGTGGGACAAGGCGGAACAGACGCTGCGCGATGCCGTCGCCGCCGCCGGCCGCGCCACGCCCGAATATGGGTGGGAGGAGCTGCTCGGCGAGGGCGCCTTCTACGCGCCGAAGCTGGAATTCCACCTGACCGACGCGATCGGCCGCACCTGGCAGGTGGGCACGATCCAGGCCGATACGGTGCTGCCGGAACGGCTGGACGCCTCCTATGTCGGCGAGGACGGCCAGCGCCACCGCCCGGTGATGCTCCACCGCGCCATCCTCGGCACGTTCGAACGCTTCATCGGCATCCTGATCGAGCATCATGCCGGCAAGTTCCCGCTCTGGCTGGCGCCGGTGCAGGCGGTGGTGCCGACGATCGTGTCGGATGCCGACGGCTATGCCGAAGCGGTGGTGGAGAAGCTGAAGGCGGCCGGCATCCGCGCCGAATCCGACGTCCGCAACGAGAAGATCAACTACAAGGTCCGCGAACATTCGCTGGCGAAGGTCCCGGTGCTGTTGGTCGTCGGCAAGCGCGAGGCGGAGGAAGGCACCGTCGCCGTCCGCCGCCTGGGCGAGCAGGCGCAGGCGGTGCTGCCGCTGGACGAGGTGATCGCGCTGCTCAAGGCGGAGGCGACGCCGCCCGATCTGCGCGGCTGAGGCGGCGCGGGCGCGGTTTCCGGGCCCGTCAGGCCCAGGGATCGTAGGTGCCGAAGTCCCAGATATTCCCTTCCGGGTCGCGCGCGCTGTAGCTGCGGCCCGGATAGCCTTCATTGTCGTGCGGCTGCGTCGCGATATCGGCGCCCTCGGCCCGCGCGCGGACATAATGGGCGTCGTCGTCGTCGATCACGCAATAGATGCAGGCGGTGACGCCTGCCGCCTCGGCCGGCGTCTTCCAGCGATAGCGGGCCTGCGCCTCGTCCGCCCGCGCGGAACCCAGCATCACCAGATTGGCGCCCAGCCGCAATTGGGCATGGTGGACGATTCGCGGGTCCGCATCGTCGGCATGGATGGCGTGCCGGTCGAAACCGAAGGCGCGGCACAGGAAATCGATGGCGGTGGGCGCATCGGCATAGCGCAGGCAGGGGATGATCGTCTGTTGGGGCATCGCCGTCTCCCTCATGGGCGGCCGGGCGGGCCTGCGGAAAGGGTGACGCCAGCCTATCCCAAAGCGCCATCGCCCGCCATGGCTGGGGCGCCGGCTTCCGCTTTCGTCCCGATTCCGCCGGCCCCGAAAATGCTTTAGGACGGGGGCATGAACGAAGCCGATATCGCCCTTGCCCACCGCCTCGCCGATGCCGCCGGCGCCGCCATCCGCCCCTATTTCCGCGCCCGGTTCGATATCGAGACCAAGGCGGATGCCTCCCCCGTCACCCAGGCCGATCGCGCCGCCGAAGCCGCGATCCGCGCGATCCTGGAGGCGGAACGGCCGGCGGACGGCATCATCGGCGAGGAATATGGCAATGCCCGCGAAGGGGCCGATCGGCTGTGGGTGCTCGATCCGATCGACGGCACCCGCAGCTTCATCGCCGGCCGGCCGATCTTCGGTACGCTGATCGCGCTGATCGAAGGCGGGGCGCCGGTGCTCGGCGTGATCGATCAGCCGATCATCGGCGAACGCTGGATCGGTGCCGCGGGGCGGCCCACCCTGCTCAACGGCGCGCCCACCCGCGCCCGCGCCTGCCCGGCGCTCGATCGGGCGCATCTCGCCACCACCGGCCCGCGCCTGTTCACCGAAGCGGAAAAGGCGGCCTTCGATCGCTTGTCCGATGCCGCGCGCGACACATTATGGGGCGGGGATTGCTATAATTATGCGCTGCTCGCCTCGGGCCATCTCGACCTCGTCGTCGAAGGCGGGCTCAAGCTCTACGACCTCGCGGCGCTGGTGCCGGTGGTGGAAGGGGCCGGCGGCGCGATGCGCGACTGGGCCGGCCGGCCGCTCACCCGTGACAGCAGCGGCCAGGTGATCGCAACCGGCGATCCCCGCCTGCTGGATGCGGCGCTGGAAAAGCTCAGCTGACGCAAGGGCGGGCCAAGCTCACCCCTTCGGCCGGCCCGATCCCACATCGTCGCGTGGCTTGCCCTTGCTGGTCCGCTGCCCGCTCGCCTTGGCGCCGGCCAGAACCGGACCGCACGCGGCGGACTTGGCGTCGCCAATGTCGACGAAGGCCAGAATCGGCGCGATCGGGCTCGCCACCAGGCCCAGCGCCACGCCCGCGCCGCCCCGCGCCAGCAGCTCCGGGCCGATCACGCCCAGCGCGGGAGCCGCGAAATAGCCGCCGATCCGCACCGGCGACTGGGCGGACAGCAGGCTGAACTTCTTGCCGTCAGCGCGGAATTTCAGATCGAGCGATTCGTCGCGGAAGCTGAAGCTGCCGGTGCCCAGCATCACATTCTTGTCGGTATCGATCAGGATCGGATCGGCCGCCGCCACGCCCTGCCGCACGGTGAAGGCGATCAGCCCGCAATTGACCGCCACCGGCTTTTTCAGCTTGTCCTCGAACATCTTGGTGATGAAGGTGCCGACATCCAGCTCGGAAAGCTGGATGTTGCGGGTCCAGAAGGTGCCGGCCGGCAGGATCACGGCGATCCGCCCGTCCGCATGGGCCAGCGATTCATGCACCGTGTCGCCCGCGCCCTTCATCTGCACGCGCGCCTTCACCACGCCGGACGTGCCCGATTCCTCCACGCCCCAGCCCTTCAGCAGCCGCCCCATCGGCGTCGGCGCAAGGCGGATGTCGTAACTGGTCATCACCGGCCGGGCGCGGGCGTTGAGCGTGATGTCGGACGCCAGCTTGCCGCCGGCCACGTCCATCGTCAGCGGGGAGAGCTTCAGCAGGCTCCGGTCGAGGTCCAGGGTCAGCGCCACGTTGGATATCGGCAGGTTGGGCGCGCGGATGGCGCGCACGGCATAATCGACATGCGCGTCGAAATTGCGGATCGCCTCGATCCGCAGCGGCGCATCGGGCAGCAGGCGCGGCGCGCCGTTCACCCGCCGCACCGCGCCCTTGGCGCCCTGCGCGGCCAGCCGTTCGGGATCGTAGCCGATGAACGGCCCGACATCGATGATGTCCACGGCGTCGGATCGCAGGCCGGCATCGATGCGCAGCCGGCCCCCCGGCATGGTGATCGTCATCCGCCCGGCAAGGTCGCTATCGCCGAAGCGCCCGGCGAGGCTGGTGAATTTCCAGGCCTCGCCGTCCTTGGCCAGGTGCGAGGTGAAGCGATAGGCGCGGGTTTCGGGTATCGCGACGCCGAGAAAATCGAACAGCAATGCAAGGTCCGGCCCACGCGCCACCAACCGCAGGTCGGCACCCTCGATCCGGGTCGCGGCCGGCAGCGTGCCCGAAACGTCCAGCGCGGTCCGCCCCGACCGCGCGGCGGCGACCAGCCGGTTGCGGCCGCCTGCCACCGTCTCGTTCGGGGAGAGCAGGCCGCCGGAGAGCGTGAAGGCGTGGCCGCGCATCCGGCCTTCGCCGCTGAAGCGCACGTCGCCGGCAAAGCGCGTATCGGCGGCGCGGATCGTTTCGAAGCGCATGTCGGCGGCAAGCTGCATGCGAGGATCGCTATAGCGGAGCCGGGTTCCGGCCACGGTCGCGCGGCGGATCACGGGCAGGTCCAGCGGCTTGCCGGGCCGGTCGGGGTCGCCGAAGGTCCAGCTGTTGCGGCGTCCCGCGGCATCCCATTCCAGGTCCAGCCGCCCGTCCGCCAGGTCCAGCCGGTTGATCCGGCGCTTACCGAAGAGGAAGGCGATGGTGGCGCCGTCCAGATCGATGCGCCGTGCTTCGAACAGGGTGGGCCGCGTCGCCCAGCCGGGATTGGCGATGCGCAGCCCCTCGGCCACGAATTTCAGATTTATCGGGTTGAAATAGAACTGGAAATCGCCAGCCACCCGGACATCGCGCCCGGCAGATGCGGTCGCCATCCGCTCGAAGCTGGGTTTCAGGAAGCGGCCCTTGGTGATGAACAATATCGCCCAGGCCAGGATCAGGAGGCCGACCAGCGCGGCAATGATGCGGATCGCGATGCGGACCGGGCGGGGCCAAGGCCGGCCGCGCCCTATCCGCCATTTTCCAGGCAGTGCTGCCGGTGCCGCCGCCGTGGGCTTTACGGTGGCGCGACCCGGAAAATCGCTGGGATCACGATCGGCCATGACGGAAAAACCCGCCAGTGGCCCCGGCCGTTCCCCCGGCTGGCGCCGGGGGCGGAGTGGATCAGGCCTTGGCCGCCTTCGCGACCTTGTCGGCCTCGATCGCTTCCAGGATGATGCGGCGGGCCTCGGCGGCGTCGCCCCAGGTGCCGATCCGCACCCACTTCTTGGCTTCAAGATCCTTGTAGTGGGTGAAGAAGTGTTCGATCTGCTGCATCACGATCGCGGGCAGATGCTCCTTCTCATCCACCTTCTCATAATAAGGGAAGGTGGCGTCCACCGGCACGGTCAGCAGCTTCTCGTCGCCGCCGGCCTCGTCCTCCAGCTTCAGCACGGCGATCGGCCGCACCTTGACCACGCAGCCGGGGATGAAGGGCGAACGCGCCACCACCAGCGCGTCCAGCGGATCGCCGTCCGGCGAAAGCGTGTGCGGCACGAAGCCGTAATTGGCCGGATAGCGCATCGGCGTGTGGAGGATGCGATCGACGAACAACGCGCCCGATTTCTTGTCGAACTCATATTTCACCGGTTCGCCGCCAACGGGAACCTCGATGATCACGTTCAGGCTTTCGGGCGGATTATCGCCGGTCGGGATGAGTTCGATGTTCATGGTGCGGCGCAATAGTCCTCCCTCGTGACGGGTCAAGTCGCATCCGCCGCTTTTTTCCGGCCGGAAGTTGCTCTAGGGCCGCATCCCATGGCCAAGGTCGTCACTCCCCAAGCCGTTCGCGGCACCCAGGACATGCTCGGCGAGGAAGCGCTGCGCTTCGCCCGCGTCGTCGAAACCTTCGATCGCGTCCGCCGGCTCTACGGCTTCGGCCGGGTCGAGGTGCCGGTGTTCGAGGCGACGGCCGTCTTCGCCCGCTCGCTCGGCGAAACCACCGACGTCGTCTCGAAGGAGATGTATACGTTCGAGGATCGCGGCGGCGATTCGCTCACGCTCCGGCCGGAATTCACCGCCGGCATCGCGCGCGCCTACCTCACCAACGGCTGGCAGCAGCACGCGCCGCTCAAGGTGGCGACGCACGGCCCGCTGTTCCGCTACGAACGCCCGCAGAAGGGGCGTTTCCGCCAGTTCCACCAGCTCGATGCCGAGGTGATCGGCGCGGGCGAGCCGGCGGCGGACGTGGAGTTGCTGGTGTTCGCCGATCAGCTGCTGCGCGAGCTGGGCGTGTCCGACGGCGTCACCCTCCAGCTCAACACGCTGGGCGATGCGGCAACCCGCGAGGCCTGGCGCGCCGCGCTGGTGAAGCATTTCGAGGCGCATCGCGATGCGTTGTCGGAAGAAAGCGTGGAGCGGCTGGCCAAGAATCCGCTGCGCATCCTCGATTCGAAGGACAAGCGCGATCGCCCGGTGGCCGATGCCGCGCCGGTGATCGACGATTATCTTTCCGCCGAAGCGGGCGCCTTCTTCGATACGGTGCGCAACGGGCTGGATGCGGCGGGCGTCGCCTATGTCCGCAACGGCGCGCTGGTGCGCGGCCTCGATTATTATCGCCACACCGCCTTCGAGTTCGTGACCGACAGGCTGGGCGCGCAGGGCACGGTGCTGGGCGGCGGCCGCTATGACGGGCTGATCGAGGCGCTGGGCGGCCCGCACACGCCGGCCGTCGGCTGGGCCGCCGGGATCGAGCGGCTGGCGATGCTGATCGACCAGCCCGCGCCGCAGACGGTGGATGTCGCCATCGTGCCGCTGGGCGAGGCCGCCGAGGCCGCCGCCGCCGGCATCATCGCCAGGCTGCGCCGCGCCGGCATCGCCTGCGACATGGCCTATCGCGGCAATATGAAGAAGCGGATGCAGAAGGCCGATGCCTGGGGTGCGCGCTATGCCGTGATCCTGGGCGATGACGAGCTGGCGCGCTGCGAGGCGGCGGTGAAGACGCTGGCGGACGGCACGCAGCGGCCGGTTCCGATCGACGCGCTGGCCGGGGCGCTCGCTGGCTGATGGTTTCGATTCCCCCCGCGCGGATCGCGCAGATCGAGGCCCGGCGCGATGAACTGCAGGCGATGATGGCCCGCGGCGATCTTTCCGCCGATCGCTTCGTCGCCGTATCCAAGGAATATGCCGAGCTGGAGCCGGTGGCTGTGGCCGCCGGCGAGGTGCGCCGGCTGCGCGCGGAGCTCGCCAACCTCGCGCACATGATCGACGATCCCGAATCGGATGCCGAGATACGCGACATGGCGCAGGACGAGGCGGCCTCCATCCGCGCCCGCCTGCCCGATGCCGAACGCCAGCTCGCGCTCCGCCTGCTGCCGCGCGACGCGGCGGACGAGCGCGCGGCGATGCTGGAAATCCGCGCCGGCACCGGCGGGGACGAGGCGGCGCTGTTCGCGGGCGATCTGTTCCGCATGTATCAGCGCTATGCCGAGGATCATGGCTGGAAGGTGGAGCTGATCTCCGCCAGCCCGGCCGAGCTTGGCGGCTATAAGGAGGTCGTCGCCTCCGTCACCGGCGCGGGCGTGTTCGCGCGGCTGAAGTTCGAAAGCGGCGTCCATCGCGTCCAGCGCGTGCCCGCCACCGAAAGCGGCGGCCGCATCCATACCTCCGCCGCCACCGTCGCGGTGCTGCCGGAGGCGGAGGAGGTGGACCTCCAGATCGACGACAAGGATCTTCGGATCGACGTCTATCGTTCCTCCGGGCCGGGCGGCCAATCGGTCAACACCACCGATTCGGCGGTGCGGATCACCCATATCCCGTCCGGGCTGGTGGTGATCCAGCAGGACGAAAAATCGCAGCACAAGAACAAGGCCAAGGCGCTCAAGGTGCTCCGCACCCGGCTCTACGAGCAGGAGCGCGAGCGGCTGGCCAGCGCGCGCGCCGGCGAGCGCAAGGCGATGGTGGGATCGGGCGACCGTTCCGAACGCATCCGCACCTATAATTTCCCGCAAGGCCGCGTGACCGATCACCGGATCAACCTGACGCTGCACCGGCTGGCGGAGATATTGGAAGGCCCCGGCCTTGACGAGCTGATCTCGGCCCTGATCGCGGAGGACGAGGCGGCGCGGCTCGCCAATCTCGATGCCGCCTGAAACGGTGCGCGCGGCGCTGGCCGCCGCCGCCCGCCGCCTCGAACCCGTCAGCGCCACGCCCCGGCTCGATGCCGAGCTGCTGATGGCCCATGCGCTGGGCCGGTCGCGCGATGCGATGCTGTTGGCCGCGCTGGACGATCCCGCGCCGCCCGCCTTCGCCGATCTGGTCGCGCGGCGGGAAGCGGGCGAGCCAGTGGCCTATATCACCGGCACGCGCGCCTTCTGGACGATCGATCTGGGCGTCACGCCTGCCGTGCTGATCCCCCGGCCGGACAGCGAGACGCTGATCGAGGCGGCGGTCGATCATTTCGCGCGGGCCGGCCGGGCGCCGGCATCGGTGATCGATCTCGGCACGGGATCGGGCGCGCTGCTGCTGGCGGCGCTGGCGGAGTGGCCGGAGGCGCTGGGGCTGGGGATCGATCGATCGCCCGCCGCGCTCGCGGTCGCCGCCGCCAATGCCGGGCGCCTCGGCATGGGCGCCAGGGCACGCTTTGCCGAAGGCGACTGGACCAGGGCGGGCTGGGCGGATGCGCTCGGCCGGTTCGATCTGCTGCTGTGCAACCCGCCTTATGTGGAAAGCGATGCCGCGCTTGCCCGCGACGTCATGGAGCATGAGCCGCACGGGGCGCTGTTCGCGGGCGCCGACGGCCTGGACGACTATCGCCGGCTGGCGCCCGCCATTCCGCGCCTGATCGCGCCGGGCGGAATGGCGGCGATCGAGATCGGGCATCGGCAGGCGGCGGTGGTATCCGCTCTCCTCGCGGCCGAAGGAGCCGTTCCAACGGTTCGTCGCGATCTCGGCGGGCGGGACCGTTGCATAATCGTCGCGGCGGAAGCCTCCTAGGCAGGCGAAACATATTTCCGCTTGGAATCCCCCCGGTGAGCCACTACATCGGCCTCAGGACTGGGGGTTTCGTCAAGCATCTGGCTGTAAGAACCCCCGCCGACCCCCGATGGCTTTGCCGCGATATCCGCTATTTGGCGGTGCCGGTTCTGCGATAGGCGGTTGCGTGGCCATTCGGCACCGCACCTGCCTTGGCGCATCCTCAAGGGGCGGAAATCCGTAAGGTCCGGGGCGGGCCCGGATTGGGAGTGGCGACGAACGACCACCAGTGACGAAGGCAGCGAAACGTTGATCAACAATCGTCAGAACGGTCGCCGCCGTGGACGCGGCGGCGCGCCCCGGCAGAATGGCGGCAACGGCCAGGGCGGCAACCGGATTGATAATCGCGCGCGCGGCAACGCGGCCCAGCTTCATGAGAAGTACAAGACCCTCGCGCGGGATGCCCAGACCCAGGGCGATCGGGTCATGACCGAATATTATCTCCAGTTCGCGGACCATTATTTCCGCGTGCTGAGCGAGAACCGGCCGCGCTTCGAGGAGCAGCAGCGCCGCGACCGCTTCGACAATGCCGACTTCGAGGACGAGGAAGGCGAGGACGAGGCCGTTGCCGGCGGCGAGCGCGAGGAACGCGGTGGCAATGACGGCGGCGAGCGCAATTATCGCGAGCGTCGCGAGCGTCGCGAGCCGCGCCCGCGCGAGGAGCGGAGCTTCCGCGAGGATCGCGCGCCGCGCGAGGAGCGGATGGCCCGCGAGGATCGCCGCCCCCGTGAGGATCGCGCGCCGCGCGACGAAGCGGAGCAGGGCGAGGATGCCGTTGCGGCCGCCCCGGAAGCCGCCGAGGCCGAAGCGCCGCGTCGCCGTGGCCGTCCCCGGCGGACCGAGGCCGCCGCGCCGGCGGAAACCGCCGAGCGCATCGACATGGACCGGCTGCCGCCCTCGCTCTCGCTGGCGAGCGAGCCCGCCGAGGCTCCGACGGATACCGAGGAGAAGCCCAAGCGCCGCACCCGCCGCCCCCGTGCGGAGGCCGCCGGCGCCGAGGCCTGATCCGGCCCCGCTTTCGACATGCGAAAAAGCGGCCCCGTCATCCCCAGGTGGATGGCGGGGCCGCCTGCTTTGGGGCGATAGGTCCCGTGTTCAGCCGCGCAGCTCGTCCGCCAGGGGCACGGCGGTGACCGGATAGCCCTGGTCGTCGCGGATGCAGAGATATTGCGTGCCGCCGCGATCCTCGACCCAGGGCGTCACCATCTCGACCGTGAAGCGCGCCGCATGGGCAATGGCCGCGTCGATGCCGTCGAACAAAGCGAGCCTTTCCAGGTTGCGCCGGGTGGGGAAGATCACCCGGAACCGCCCGTCCAACGCCCCGGCCAGCGCATCGGCCGCGCCGATCCACAGGGCATGGATGCTTTCGCCGCCATCGGCGGCCGGCGTCGCATCGACGGGAGCGGCCGCCAGATAGAAGCGGGTATCGAACAGCCGGGTTTCCTTGAAATTGGGCCGCCAGCGGGCGAAGGCCGTCAGCGCGTCGAGATCCAGCCGCCAGCCGCCGGCGGCCAGCAGGGCGCCGAAATCGCCGCCTTCCGCCAGCGCCGCGCGCAACGCCGCGATCGCCGAGGGTTCGGGCGCGGGCCGGATGCCGATGGCGATGCCCACTTCCTCGATCGTCTCGCGAATCGCGGCGATCCGGGCGGCGGCATCCTCGGGCGGGCTTTCGCCCACCACGGCGGCATTGGCGGCCAGCGCCGCGTCGCCGGGATCGATCCGGCCGCCGGGGAAGACCAGCGCGCCCGCGGCGAACGCCATGGTGCCGGCGCGCTCGATCATCAGCAGCTCGGGCGCAGCGCCGCCGCATTCGCGCATCAGCACCAGCGTCGCCGCCGGAATGGCCGGGGCCAGCTCGCCCGTCATGCCGGCTCGTCGTCCTGGATGCGGTAATGATTGACGAACAATGCCGTCGCCTCGCGGATCAGCCGGTCGCGCGCGGGCAGGTCGGTGACGACCGATGAATCGCCGAACAGCGCGCGCATGTGGGAACTGTGGGTCACGAGGCCGAAGAACAGGTGCACAGTCACGATCGGATCGGGGATAACCGCCTTGCCGCTTTCGTGCCAGGTCCGGAACAGGCTGGCGAGCCGTTCCACCGCCGGCTGGTGCGCGGCCCGCACCATCATTTCGGCAAAGGCCTGGTCGCGCAATGACTCGCCCATGACGATGCGGACGAGGCCGATCTTCTCCGGATCGGAAAAGCCGTCGACGATGATCCCGGCGATCTCCGCGAGCACCTTCGCCGGCGAACCGCCGCGCGCCACCACCTCGTCGATCCGCTCGTGGGTCTGGAAATCCTCGCTGGCGACGATCGCGGTCAAAAGGCCGTGCTTGTTTTCGAACAGCTCATAGAGCGTCGCCAGCGACCCGCCGGAGCGCTTGACGATCTCCGACAGGCTGACGGCGTCATAGCCGCGCTCCACGAACAGCGCGCGCGCTGCATCGATCATCGCCTGGCGCCGGCGTTCGCGCCGTTCGGATTCTCCCTTCGCTTCGGAACCGGTCGTGGTGGCGCGCATTATCTCCCCTGATTCCCGCCTGGATTTTTGCATCGCATCATCCGCTTGACCTGTAGTGTATCCTACATTACGGAAAAATCACAAGCGCAATCGACTTATGGGCCGGTTTGCGCAACCATGTATGGCCGGTTTTCGAAATCGGTCCCAGTTGCAAGGGAGCGTTGGTGCGCATGCGCGCTGTCACAGGGGAAACGCCGCGGCTTGCTGCCGCGCTGGCAGGGCTTGCCTTCCTTTCGGCCTGCGGCGGACAGCCGCAACAGGCGCCGCCGCCGCCGCCGGTGGACGTTGTCACCGTCGCGCCCACCGCCGTGGTCGACGTGATCGAGCTGCCGGGCCGCGTCCAGGCGGTGCGCACCGCCGAGGTGCGTGCGCGCGTCGACGGCATCGTCGAGCGCCGCCTCTATGAGGAAGGCACCGACGTCCGCGCCGATCAGCCGCTGTTCCGCATCGATCCGCGCCAGAACCAGGCGGCCTATAATTCGGCGGCCGCCGCGCTTTCGCGGGCCGAGGCCGGGGCCGCCAACACCCGCGCGGTGGTCGGCCGCTATGCACCGCTGGTGAAGCAGCAGGCGATCAGCAACCAGGAATATGACGCCGCCGTCGCCCAGGCCCGCCAGGCCGAGGCGGATGTGAATTCGGCGCGCGCCGCGCTCGATCGCGCCAAGCTCGATCTCAACTACACGCTGGTCACGTCGCCCATATCGGGCCGGGCGGGCCGCGCGCAGGTGACGGAAGGCGCGCTGGTCAGCGCGACGTCGGCGACGCTGATGACGACGGTCGAGCAGCTCGATCCCGTCTATGTGAACTTTTCCCAGTCCAGCAACGAGCTGCTCCAGATCCGGCGCAAGATGTCGACCGGCGCGATCAAGGCGGACAATCTCGATCGCGTGCGCGTGACGCTGATCCTCGAGGACGGCAGCCCCTATGGCCCGGCCGGGCATCTCGACTTCCTCGACATGGCGGTCGACGAATCGACCGGCACGGTTTCGCTCCGCGCGGAATTCCCCAATCGCCAGCGCATCCTGCTGCCGGGCCAGTTCGTCCGCGCGCGGGTGGAGGCGGGCGTGAATCCCAGCGGCATCATGGTGCCGCAACGGGCGGTGCAGGTCACCCAGCAGGGGGCCAATGTGATGATCGTCGGCGCGAACAATGTCGCGGTGGCGCGGCCGGTGAAGCTCGGCAGCCTGCAGGGCGATTCCTGGGTAATCAACGAAGGCCTGAAGCCCGGCGACCGGGTGATCGTGAGCGGCCTGCAGAAGGTGCGCCCCGGCCAGCCGGTAACGGTGACGCCGCCGGCCAAGCCCGGCGCGAAGCCGGCCGCCAAGCCCGCCACGCCCGTGGCCGGCTGATCGCATGTTCGCCCGCTTCTTCATCGACCGCCCGGTCTTCGCCTGGGTGATCGCCCTCGGCATCGCGCTCGCCGGCGTGCTGGCGCTGCGCAACCTGCCGATCGAGCAATATCCGAGCGTGGCGCCGCCCTCGCTCACCGTCAGCGTCACCTATCCGGGCGCGGACGCGGAGACGCTCTCCACCAACGTCACCCAGGTGATCGAGCAGGAGCTGAACGGCGTCGAGGGCTTCCTCTACATGCTCTCGAACAGCCAATCGAACGGCACGGCGACGATCACCGTCACCTTCCGTTCGGGCACCGATCTCGACGTCGCGCAAATGGAGGTGAACAACCGCCTGCGCCGCGTGGAGCAGCGCCTGCCCGAAGAGGTGCGGCGTCAGGGCATCCAGGTGAACAAGGCCGGTTCCGGCTTCCTGATGATCGTCGCCATCTCGTCGAAGAGCGGGACGACCGACAGCCTCGCGCTCGGCAACGTCGCCTCCGCCAAGGTGATCGACGAGCTGCGCCGCGTGCCCGGCGTGGGCGACCTGCGCCTGCTGGGTTCCGAATATGCGATGCGCGTCTGGCTCGATCCCGACAAGCTCGCCGGCTACAGCATGTCGGCGGCCGAGGCGCTCGCCGCGGTGCAGGAGCAGAACAGCCAGACGGCCGGCGGCCAGCTCGGCGACCAGCCGATCGCCAAGGGCGCGGAGCTGAACGCCACCATCATCACCCAGAACCGCTTCACCAATGCGGACCAGTTCCGCAACATCATCCTGCGCGCCAATCCGGACGGATCGACGATCCGGCTGGGCGACGTGGCCAAGGTGGAGCTGGGGGCGGCGAGCTATGGCATCGGCACGGAGCTTTCGGGCCGGCCGATGGCGGGCATCGCCGTGCAGACCGTGCCGGGCGCCAACGCGCTGTCGACCGCCGAGGGCGTGCGCGCGCGGGCGGATGGAGGAGCTGGCGCGCGGCTTCCCGCCGGACATCACCTGGTCCGTGCCCTATGACACCACGCCCTTCATCACCATCTCGGTCGAGGAAGTGGTGAAGACGCTGGGCGAGGCGATGGTGCTCGTCTTCCTCGTCATGTTCCTCTTCCTCCAGAATCTGCGGGCCACGCTGATCCCGACGCTGGTGGTGCCGATCGCACTCGCGGGCGCCTGCCTGGGCCTCTGGCTGTTCGGCTTCTCGATCAACGTGCTCACCCTGTTCGGCATGGTGCTGGCCATCGGCATCCTCGTCGACGACGCCATCGTCGTGATCGAGAATGTCGAGCGCATCATGAGCGAGGAGCATCTGAGCCCGCGCGACGCGACGGTGAAGGCGATGGGCCAGATCACCACCGCCATCATCGGCATCACGCTGGTGCTGATCGCCGTGTTCGTGCCGATGGCCTTCTTCCCCGGATCGACGGGCGGCATCTACCGCCAGTTCTCGATCACGCTGGTCGTGTCGATCGCCTTTTCGGCGCTGCTGGCGCTCACGCTCACGCCTGCGCTCTGCGCGACGATGCTGAAGCCGCACGATCCCGAGGCGAAATCGCGCTTCCCCTGGCTCCAGGCCTTCTTCAACCGGTTCAACGGCTGGTTCGGCCGCACGACCGATGCCTATCAGGGCCGGGTGGGCAAGATCATGTCCCGCCCGCTGCGCTGGCTGACGGTGTTCGTGGCGCTGGTCGGCCTGACGGCGCTCCTCTTCCTGCGCCTGCCGAGCAGCTTCCTGCCGAACGAGGACCAGGGCTATGCCATCTCGATCGTCCAGGCGCCGCCGGGCGCGACCCTGGAGCGGACCGAGGAAGCCATCCGGCAGATGAAGGATTATTATGCCGAGCAGCCGCAGATCGACCGCTATGTGCTGATCCGGGGCTTCAGCTTCTTCGGCCAGGGCCAGAACGCGGCGATGATGTTCGTCGTGCTGAAGGACTGGAAGGACCGCAAGGGCCAGGAGAACGGCATCGAGGCCTTTGTCGGCCGCGCGTTCGGCGCGCTCATGCAGATCAAGCAGGCGATGATCTTCACGATCAACCCGCCGCCGATCCGCGAGCTGGGCAATGCCAGCGGCTTCACCTTCATGCTGCAGGATCGCGGCGCGCTGGGGCATGACAAGCTGGTCGAGGCGCGCAACATGATGCTGGGCCTCGCCAGCCAGAGCCCGATCCTCACCGGCGTCCGCCCGGAAGGGCAGGAGGATGCGCCGCAGCTCAAGGTGGAGATCGATCGCGTCAAGGCGCGCGCGCTCAACCTCTCGATCGGCGACGTCAACGCGACGCTCTCGATCGCGTTCGGATCGGCTTATGCCAACGACTTCGCCTATGACGGCCGCATCCTGAAGGTGATGCTGCAGGCGGACGCGCGATCGCGCATGACGCCGGAGGACGTGCTGAACCTGCGCGTGCGCAACACGCAGGGGCAGATGGTGCCGTTCGGCGCCTTCACCACCGCGCAATGGACCTCGGGTTCGCCGCAGCTCCAGCGCTATAACGGCTATCCGGCGATGACGATCTCGGGCCAGGCGGCGCCGGGCCGCTCGTCGGGCGAGGCGATGGACGAGATGGAGCGGCTGGCGCAGCAGCTTCCCGACGGCTTCGACTTCGAATGGACCGGCACCTCCTATGAGGAACGCCAGTCGGCGGGCCAGGTCGGCGCGCTGCTCGGCCTTTCGCTGATTGTCGTCTTCCTGCTGCTGGCCGCGCTCTACGAAAGCTGGTCGGTGCCGGTGGCGGTGCTGCTGGTGGTGCCGCTGGGCGTGCTGGGGGCGGTGTTCTTCTCGATGATGCGCGGGCTTTCGGCGGACGTCTATTTCAACGTCGGGCTGATCTCGATCATCGGGCTGGCGGCGAAGAACGCGATCCTGATCGTCGAGTTCGCGATCGAGCGCGAGGCGGAAGGCCGATCCGTGTTCGATGCGACGATGGATGCGGTGAAGCTGCGCCTGCGGCCGATCATCATGACGTCGCTCGCCTTCATCCTCGGCATGGTGCCCCTGTTCATCTCCACCGGCGCCGGCGCTGCCAGCCGCCGGGCGGTGGGCACGGGCGTGATGGGCGGCATGATCGCGGCGACCCTGCTCGGCATCTTCTTCATCCCGCTTTTCTATCTGGCGGTGCGCCGCTGGCTGACGCGCAAGGCGCCGCATGCGCCCGGTGTGTCGCACGGCCCCGATGGCGGGGAGACGGCGCATGGCTAAGCGCATTCTCCTCCCGCTGCTGGCCGCGACGGTGCTGGCCGGCTGTTCCTTCGCGCCCGAGCATAGCCGGCCGCCCTTCGCCGCGGCGCCGCTCTATCCGCCCGAATATCAGCCCGAGGCAGGCATGCGGAAGGCGACGGAGATCGGCTGGAAGGATTTCTTCACCGATCCCCGCCTCCAGGCGGTGATCCAGATGGCGCTGGACAATAATCGCGATCTGCGCATCTCGGTGGAACGGATCGCCGAGGCGCGCGGCCAATATCGCATCCAGAATTCCGCGCGCCTGCCGGAAATCGCGCTGGACGGCGGCTTCACCCGCAGCCGCACCAACAACGGCCAGTTCAACTTGCCGGGCGGCGGCACCGTCGGCGGGCCGGAGACGCTCAACCGCTACGATATCGGCGTCGGCGTGGCCTCGTTCGAGCTCGATTTCTGGGGTCGGGTGGCCAATCTGTCGGAGGCCGCGCGTTCCACCTACCTGTCGACGGTCGCGGCCGAGCGGGCCTTCCGCCTGTCGCTGATCCGCGACGTCGCGGTCAATTATCTCCAGGCGCGCGAGCAGGCGGAGCGGATCGCGCTGGCCGAGCAGACGGTGAGCAGCCGGCAGGAGGGGCTTCGCATCGCCAAGCTCCGCCTCGATGCCGGCGTCACCTCCGCGCTCGATTATCGCCAGGCGGAAACGCTGCTGACCCAGGCGGAGACGGAGCTTGCCAATCTGCGGCTGGCCCGCGCCCAGACCCGCAACTATTCCTACGTGCTGGTCGGCCGGCCGATCCCGGACGATCTGCCCGATCCGCTGCCGATGGCGCGGCAGGGCATCATCCGCGATATCGGGCCGGGCCTGCCGTCCGACCTGCTCAACAACCGGCCGGACATATTGGCGGCCGAGGAGCAGCTTCGCGCCGCGCGCGCCAATGTCGGCGCGGCCCGCGCCGCCTTCTTCCCGACGATCAGCCTGACGGGATCGGCGGGCTTCGCCTCCAACCAGCTCGACGGCCTGTTCAAGGATGGCGGCACGACCTGGAGCTTCGGCCCCAGCATCCGCCTGCCGATCTTCGACTGGGGCGCCACCAAGGGCAATCTCAGCGTCGCCGTCGCGCGCGAGAACATCGCGGTGGCCACCTATGAAAAGACGGTGCAGACCGCCTTCCGCGAGGTGGCGGACGCGCTGGCCGGGCGCCGCTGGCTGGCCGATCAGGTCGCCGCGCAGGAACGCGCGGCCAACGCCCAGCGGCGTCTCGCCGAGCTGGCGCGGTCGCGTTACGACAATGGCGTCGCGCAATATATCGAGGTGCTCGATGCCGAGCGTAACCTGTTCTCCGCCGAGCAGAGCCTGATCCAGCTCCGCCGGGCGGAACTGGCCAATCTCGTCTCGCTCTATGTCGCGCTGGGCGGCGGGCTGACGTCGCAGGAATGAACGGCGCGGGTGTCCGGCAGCGGCTGGCCGGGCATCCGCCGCCGCCCCTGCCGGCCCGTATCCGGTGCGGCCCGGCGATGGCCGGCCTCCGCTCATGGGGCTCCGGTTGCGGCGCGGCATGGTCGATGCTAGCCGATGGCCGGCAACCGCTTACAAGGGGAAATAGCCCACCATGCGTATCGCAATGATCGGCACCGGCTATGTCGGGCTGGTGTCCGGGGCCTGCTTTGCCGATTTCGGTCATGACGTCATCTGCGTCGACAAGGATGCCGGCAAGATCGCGGCGCTCGAGGCGGGCGGAATCCCGATCTACGAGCCTGGGCTCGATGCGCTGGTCGCCGGCAATGTCCGCGCGGGGCGGCTGTCCTTCACCACCGATCTCGCCTCCGCCGTCGCCGGGGCGGACGCGGTGTTCATCGCCGTCGGCACGCCCTCGCGCCGGGGCGACGGGCATGCCGATCTCTCCTACGTCTTCGCCGCCACGCGCGAGATCGCGGCCGCGATCACCGGGCCGACCGTGGTCGTCACCAAATCGACCGTGCCGGTCGGCACCGGCGACGAGGTGGAGCGCATCATCCGCGAGGTGGCGCCCGATGCGGAGGCCTATGTCGTCTCCAACCCGGAATTCCTGCGCGAAGGTGCGGCGATCGAGGATTTCAAGCGGCCGGATCGCATCGTCATCGGCCTGGAGGACGAGCCCGCCCGCGCGGTGATGCAGGAAATCTACCGCCCGCTTTATTTGAACCAGGCGCCGCTGCTGTTCGTCGGCCGGCGGACGTCCGAGCTGATCAAATATGCCGCCAACGCCTTCCTGGCGGTGAAGATCACCTTCATCAACGAGATCGCCGACCTTTGCGAGGTCGCCGGCGCCGACGTGCAGCAGGTGGCGCGCGGCATCGGGCTCGACAACCGCATCGGCGCCAAGTTCCTCCACGCCGGCCCCGGCTATGGCGGGTCCTGCTTCCCCAAGGATACGCTGGCGCTGCTCAAGACGGCGGACGATCATGAGACGCCGCTGCGCATCGTCGAGGCCACGGTGAAGGTGAACGACGCGCGCAAGCGGGCGATGGGCCGCAAGGTCATCAAGGCGATGGGCGGCGACGTGCGTGGCCGCACCGTCGGCGTGCTCGGCCTCACCTTCAAGCCCAATACCGACGACATGCGCGACGCGCCGTCCCTCTCGCTGATCCAGACGCTGGAGGATGCCGGCGCCAGGGTGCGCGCCTTCGATCCCGAAGGGCATGAGCAGGCAAGGCCGCTGCTGCCCAATGTCGATTTCGCCGAGGATCCCTATGCCGTGGCGGACGGCGCCGACGCGCTGGTGATCGTCACCGAATGGAACGCCTTCCGCGCGCTCGATCTCAAGCGGATCGCCGGCCTGCTGGCCGCGCCCGTGCTGGTCGACCTGCGCAATATCTATCCGCCGGAGGAGGCGCTGCGCGCCGGGCTGCGCTATACCGGCGTCGGCCGCGGCGATGCCGATGAAGCCTGAGGACGAACGCCGGAACATGAATCAGGGAGAGGCGGAATGAAGCTGGCATCGCTGAAGCAGGGGCGTGACGGGCGGCTGGTGGTCGTCAGCGGCGATCTCGCCTGGTGCGCGGATGCGACGCACATCGCGCCGACGCTGCAGGCCGCGCTGGACGATTGGGAGAATGTCGCGCCCGGGTTGGAACTGCTCGCGACCGATCTCGCCCATGAGGCGATCCCGATGATGCGCTTCCACGAACGGCTGGCGGCGGCCCCGCTGCCGCGCGCCTATCAGTGGGCGGACGGATCGGCCTATGTGAACCATGTCCAGCTCGTCCGGCAGGCGCGGGGCGCGGAGCTGCCCGAAAGCTTCTGGACCGATCCGCTGATGTATCAGGGCGGGTCCGACGGCTTCCTGGGGCCGCGCGATCCCATCCCGCTGGCGGACGAGGCCTGGGGCTGCGATCTCGAGGCGGAGATCGTGGTGGTGACGGGCGACGTCGCGCAGGGCAGCGATCGCGAGACCGCGCTGGGCGCGATCCGGCTGGTCGGCCTCGTCAACGACGTGTCGCTGCGCAACCTGATCCCGGCGGAGCTGGCCAAGGGCTTCGGCTTCGTCCAGTCGAAGCCGGCCTCCGCGCTGTCGCCGGTGCTGGTGACGCCGGACGAGCTGGGGGACGGATGGCGCGACGGCAAGCTCCATCGCCGGCTGGACGTCGACATCAACGGCGCGCCCTTCGGCCGCACCCAGGCGGGTGAGGACATGACCTTCGATTTCGGCACGCTGATCGCGCATCTCGCCAAGACGCGCAGCCTCTGCGCCGGCAGCATCATCGGTTCGGGCACCGTTTCCAACCGCGATGCCGATGGCGGCCCCGGCCGGCCGATCGCGGATGGCGGGCGCGGCTATAGCTGCATCGCCGAGGTGCGGATGGTGGAGACGATCCTCAACGGCGCGCCTTCGACGCCGTTCCTGAAGCGGGGCGATACGGTGCGGATCTGGGCCGAGGACGATCGCGGCCACAGCATCTTCGGCGCGATCGAGCAGACGGTGGGCTGAGCCCGACTCCAGGTCAGGCCCGCCCCCCGGCCGCGCGCTTATTCGAAGCGCGCGATCACGTCGTCGGCGTAGCGCTTCACGCTGTCGATCATCTGGCCGACATCCTGGGTTCCGGGATGATAGAGGTGCCAGGGCTGCATCAGGATATGGGTGATGCCCTGGTCCTCCAGCCGCTTGTAGCCGTCGACGTCGAACACGTCCGAGGGCGAGGCGAGCACGTCGAACGGCAGGTGATCGCGGCCATATTCGCGGCGCAGCTCGCGGATGCGGGCGATGCTTTCCAATATCTCGGCCGCCGGCTGCAGATCGGTCAGCCAGCCTTCGCCCACGCGCGCCGCGCGCTTCAGCGCGGCATCGGATATGCCGGCGATCCAGATCGGCACCGGGCCGGCGGGCTTCGGATTCATCTCGATCCGCGGGAAATCGTAATATTTGCCGTGATATTCGACATATTCGCCCGTCCACAGCAGCTTCATGATCTCGATCATCTCGTCCGCGCGCTTGCCGCGCGTGTGGAAATCCTGCCCCAGCAGGCCATATTCGTCCTTCGACCAGCCGACCCCGCAGGTCAGCACCACCCGGTTGTTGGAGATGGCCGACACGGTCGATACCGCCTTGGCGACCAGGAAGGGATTGCGCATCGGCAGCACGAAGGCGTTGGTGGTGAAGCGGATGCGCTTGGTGATCGCCGCATAGGCGCCCATCATCACCATCTGGTCCGGCCAGTCGGTGAATTCGGGCCAGCGCCGCGAGCCATCGGGTGTATAGGGATAAGGCACGGTCAGCGTTTCGGGATTCACGACATGATCCGACATGGTGATCATCGCCCAGCCGGCCTCGTCGGCGGCGACGGCGATATCGGGCAAGGCGGGCACCGGCGCGAAGGCGGCGGACAGGACGAACTTCATCGGCAAATCTCCCAAGGGGCTTTCTGTTTGCCGGCAGGTTTCCATCCGATCGGCCGGGAGGAAAGCCCCGCGCGGCATCCGTGGCCCGATCGGCCGCGATTGGCCCGTTCTGCGCACCGCTTCCTGCGCGGGCCTGCCGGTCCGCACCGGCCCTTTCGCCCGATTCAGGCTTTCCCCCCCCGGATGCGGCCTGCTAAGGGCGCCGGGACTCTCGCATCCGCAGCATAGGGAACAGCGCCATGACCGCCGTCGGACAGGACACGCTCAACACCCGCACGACTCTTCAGGTCGGCGGCAAGACCGTCCATTATTACTCCATCCCGAAGGCGGCCGAGAAGCTCGGCGACGTGTCCCGCCTGCCTTTCTCGATGAAGGTGCTGCTGGAGAATCTGCTGCGCTTCGAGGACGGCGTGACCGTGACCGCCGAGGATATCCAGGCGATCGCCGACTGGCAGAAGGATCGCACCTCCGAACGGGAGATCCAGTATCGCCCGGCCCGCGTGCTGATGCAGGATTTCACCGGCGTGCCCTGCGTGGTCGATCTGGCCGCGATGCGCGACGCGATGAACGCGCTGGGCGCCGACGCCACCAAGATCAACCCGCAGGTGCCCGTGCACCTCGTGATCGACCATTCGGTGATGGTCGACGAATTCGGCACGCCCAAGGCGTTCGAGGACAATGTCGAGCTGGAATATCAGCGCAACGGCGAGCGCTATGAATTCCTGAAATGGGGTTCCAAGGCGCTCGACAATTTCAAGGTGGTGCCGCCGGGCACCGGCATCTGTCACCAGGTGAACCTTGAGAATATCGCCCAGGCGGTGTGGACCTCGGCCGATGCGGACGGCGCCACCGTCGCTTATCCCGATACCTGCGTCGGCACCGACAGCCACACCACGATGATCAACGGCCTCGGCGTGCTCGGCTGGGGCGTGGGCGGCATCGAGGCGGAAGCCGCCATGCTCGGCCAGCCGGTGTCCATGCTGATCCCGGAAGTGGTCGGCTTCAAGCTCACCGGCGCGCTGTCCGAAGGCATCACCGCCACCGATCTCGTGCTCACCGTCACCCAGATGCTGCGCGCCAAGGGCGTGGTCGGCCGCTTCGTCGAATTTTACGGCCCCGGCGTCTCGGCCCTCAGCCTCGCCGACCGCGCGACCATCGCCAACATGGCGCCGGAATATGGCGCGACCTGCGGCTTCTTCCCGATCGACGGCAAGACGCTCGATTATATGCGCCTCACCGGCCGCGACGAGGAACAGATCGCGCTGACCGAGGCCTATGCCAAGGCGCAGGGCTTCTGGCTCGATCCCGCCGCCGCCGATCCCGTCTTCACCGACACGCTCGAGCTGGACATGGGCACGGTGGTGCCGTCGCTCGCCGGCCCGAAGCGCCCGCAGGACAAGGTGGTGCTGACCCAGGTGGACGAGGTGTTCAACAACGACCTCGAGACCGTCTACAAGAAGGCCGCCGCCAAGCGCGTTCCCGTCGAGGGCCGCGATCATGACATCGGCGACGGCGACGTGGTGATCGCCGCGATCACCAGCTGCACCAACACCTCCAACCCCAGCGTGCTGGTCGCCGCCGGCCTCGTCGCCAGGAAGGCGGTAGAGAAGGGCCTGAAGCCGAAGCCCTGGGTCAAGACCTCGCTCGCCCCCGGCAGCCAGGTCGTTACCGACTATCTCAAGAAGGCGGGGCTGCAGGAATCGCTCGACGCGATCGGCTTCAACCTCGTCGGCTATGGCTGCACCACCTGCATCGGCAATTCCGGCCCGCTGGCCACGCCGATCTCGGCCGCGATCAACGGCAACGATATCGTCGCCGCCTCGGTGCTGTCGGGCAACCGCAACTTCGAGGGCCGCGTCTCGCCGGACGTGCGGGCGAACTTCCTCGCCTCGCCGCCGCTCGTCGTCGCCTATGCGCTGAAGGGCACGGTCACGACCGATTTCGTGAACACCCCGATCGGCAAGGGCAAGGACGGCAACGACGTCTATCTGAAGGACATCTGGCCGACCAACGACGAGATCCGCGCGGTGATGGACGGCGCGATCGATCGCGACATGTTCCAGAGCCGCTACGCCCACGTCTTCCGCGGCGATCAGCGCTGGCAGGCGATCGACGTGACGGGTTCGGATACCTATAGCTGGCCGGCCGGCTCCACCTATGTCGCCAACCCGCCTTATTTCGAAGGCATGTCGATGACGCCGGCGCCGGTCACGGACATCCGCGATGCCCGCCCGCTCGCCATCTTCGCCGATTCGATCACCACCGATCACATCAGCCCGGCCGGTTCGATCAAGGCGGATTCGCCCGCCGGCCGCTACCTGCTCGAGCATCAGGTCTCGAAGGCGGACTTCAACAGCTACGGCGCGCGCCGCGGCAACCATGAAGTGATGATGCGCGGCACCTTCGCCAACATCCGCATCAAGAACGAGATGATCCCCGGCATCGAAGGCGGCATGACCAAGTATATCCCGTCCGGCGACGTGATGGCGATCTACGATGCGGCGATGAAGTATAAGGCGGACGGCACGCCGCTGGTCGTCGTCGCCGGCAAGGAATATGGCACCGGCTCCTCGCGCGACTGGGCGGCCAAGGGAACGACCCTGCTGGGCGTCCGCGCCGTCATCGCCGAAAGCTTCGAACGCATCCATCGTTCGAACCTCGTCGGCATGGGCGTGCTGCCGCTCCAGTTCGCCGACGGCGTCGATCGGAAGACGCTGAAGCTGGACGGCACCGAGACCTTCACGATCGAGAATGTCGCCGGCCTCCGCCCGCGCCAGGCGGTGACGGTGAAGCTCACCCGCGCCGACGGCACGACCGAGACGTTCGAGACGCGCTGCCGGATCGATACCGTCAACGAGCTCGATTATTTCCTGAACGGCGGCATCCTGCCCTACGTGCTGAGGAAGCTCGCCGCCTGATCCGGCGACGATCGGGAAAGAAGAACGGGGCCTGCGGCAGAGATGTCGCGGGCCTTTTTCTTTGTCCCGTATTGGGGCGACCCATAATCTCCCTTGACCTGAAACCGCTAACCACCCCTTATGGTTAACGCAGAGTGACCGACTCCGGCCCATAGGCGGGCATCATGGAACGGGCGGGAGCCGTGGTCCTTGGGAATCAGGGGAATCGACCATGACCATGCTTGCACATCGCTTTCGTAAAACCTTGCTGGGGACGGCCCTTGCCGCCGCCCTCGTGGCTGGCGCAGCACCCGCCAATGCCGTTAGCATCGTGTTCACCGACGACGGCACCGTCGCGGGCTCGGCCGCCGAGCGCGGCTTCAACATCGCCAAGAGCTTCTGGGAGCATGTGCTCACCAACGATGTGACGATAAACATCAACATCAGCTTCTCGTCCTTCGGCGATCCCGACATCATCGGCGGTGCGCAGAGCAATCTCTACGTCCTCGATATCCCGACCTATCAGGCCTATCTGGGCGCGACGGGCACGACCAATCTCGATGCGGTGAAGGTGCTGCCCACGCTCACCAACGGCGCGGTTTCGGTGGTCACCCCCGGTTATGTGGACGAGGCGAACAAGCTCGGCGTCGATACGACTAAGCGGGTCTTCGACAATGACGGCAGCGCCAACAACCAGGAAATCGGCATAAACTCGTCGGTCATCAAGGCGATCGGGCTTGGCGCCTTCATTCCGGACGAGCCCGACGGCGACATCACGTTCAGCTCCGATTTCGCGTTCGACTTCGACCCCACCGACGGCATCGATGCGAACAAGATCGATTTCGTTGCGGTGGCGATCCATGAAATCGGCCATATCCTGGGCTTTACGAGCGGCGTCGACGATTATGATTATGTCGGTGGACCGAATGGGCCGCTGGCAGGCGATCTCGCCGATTATCCGGTGAACGAGGTCTATTGGGGCTATGTGATGGATCTGTTCCGTTACGCCCAGAGCAACGACGGTGCCGAGCTGAACTGGGCGCCCGGCGACGACGCCTATTTCTCGATCGACGGTGGCCAGACGGCCTTCCTCGACGGCTATTTCTCGACCGGCGAATATAATGGCGACGGGCGGCAGGCCTCGCACTGGAAGGATGCCAGCGGCAACCTCCAGCTCGGCATCATGGACCCGACCGTGGCTTATGGGCAGATGGGCGTCGTTCGCGGGCTCGATCTCGCCGTGTTCGATGCGATCGGCTGGAACACCAATATCGATGTGCTGGCCAACCCGAACTGGTCCTACACCACCGCGCAGGCGGCGGTGCCGGAAGCGGCGACCTGGGCGCAGATGATCATCGGCTTCGGCTTCATCGGCGGCACGCTCCGCCGCTTCGGCGGCCGGCGGAAGGCCGCGATCGCCTGATCCGCCGCATCGGCGGAAGAATCAGCCCCGGTGAGGTGTCTCACCGGGGCTTTTTTTGGGGGGGCCGATCTGCCGGCAGTCAGTTCGGTCGCCGGCCGGGAAATCGTCCCGCGACAAGGCGGGCGGCTCGACCCAGCCGGGTGGTTCATCCGGTGCCATCGGAGGATAAGCCGCCCCGCCGGCCGCGCCGGATCATTTGGGTTCCAATGCGAAGGCGACCAGCGAGTCGCCGATCTTGGTGCCGAGATATTTGTGGCCGCCGGCCGCGATGGCGACATATTGGCGGCCGCCCTGCTTCAGCCGGTAGGTGACGGGCGTCGCCTGGCCGCCGGCGGGAAGCCGGCCCTTCCATAGCTCGCGCCCCGTGCGGATATCGAAGGCGCGCAGGAAATTGTCGGTCGCGGCGCCGATGAACACCACGCCCGATGCCGTCACCACCGCGCCGCCCATGTTCGGCACGCCCAGCTTCAGCCACATCGGCCATGGCGCGAGATCGCGGGTGGTGCCCAGCGGCACTTCCCACAATTTCCTGCGGGTCTTGAGGTCGATCGCCAGCAAAGTGCCCCAGGGCGGCCGCACGCAGGGTGCGCCCAGCGGCGACAGCATCGGCACCATCGTGTTGCCGTAAGGCGTGCCGAAGCTCGGCAGCAGGCGTTCGCCGCGCGCCAGCATGGCATCGGTTTCCTTGCGCGGCACCATCTTCACGATCGCCGGCACCTGCGTGGTGTTGACCACCAGCACCTGGTTGACCGGATCGATCGCCATCCCGCCCCAATTGTTCACGCCCATGAAGCTGGGGAAGAAGATCGTCCCCCGCGTGGAAGGCGGGGTGAACACGCCCTCCCAATTGGCGCTGCGGAACAGATCGCGGCACTTGCCCTTGTCCCAGAAGGTGAAGCCCCACATGTCGTCCTCGGTCATGTCCCGGCGCACGATCATCGCCGGGTCCTTGGGGAAGGGCTGGGTGGGCGACAGCTTCTCGCCGGGCAGCGCGCCGGCCTGCGGCACGGGGCGTTCCTCCACCGGGAACAGTGGCTTGCCGGTTTCGCGGTTGAGGATGAAGATATGGCCCTGCTTGGTCGCCTGGGCGAGCGCCGGGATCGATCGGCTGCCCTGCTTCAGATCGAACAGCAGCGGCTGGGCCGGCACGTCATAATCCCAGACGTCATGATGCACCGTCTGGAACCGCCAGCGCGGCTGGCCGGTGCGCGCGTCGAGCGCCACCACCGAGGAGGACCAGTAATCGCGGTTGCCGCGATCGATGCCGATATGGTCGGGGCCGGCATTGCCGGTCGGCACGAAGACGAGGTTGCGCGCCGGATCGGCGGTGAGCGGCGCCCAGCTGTTCGCCGTGGCGCGGACATAGGGTTCGCCCGGCGGGGCGTTGGCGGCGTCGGTGACGCCGGGCGGCAGCGGGTTCCACGCCCAGGCGAGCTTGCCGCTATGCACGTCGAAGGCGCGGATCACGCCGGCCGGCACGTCGACCCGCATATTATCGGGGATGCGCCCGCCCAGCACGATCTTGCCGTCCACCACCACCGGGGGCGAGGAGATCGCATAATCGCCCGGCTGCACCGGGCCGAGGCCCTGGGTGAGATCGAGCACGCCCTTGTCGCCGAAGCCGGCGCAGGGCTGGCCGGTTTCGGCATCCAGCGCCCGCAGCCGGCCGTCGATGCTGCCGACGAGGATGCGGCTGACGCATTCTGCGGGCGCGGGGCCGTTGGCGGGTGCGGGGGCAGGATCGCGATAATAAGTGACGCCCCGGCAGTTGATCAGATAGGCGTTGGTGGCATCCGCCTTGTAATTCTGCGCCCAGATTTCCCTGCCGGTCTCGGGATCGACGGCGGCGACCTTGCCCAGGCCCGAGCAGACGAACATCTTGCCGTCCGCCACGATCGGCGTCGCCTCGAACGTCGGCGATACGCCCTCGGGCACGTCCAACTTGCCGATATGGTAGGTCCAGGCGGGTTTCAGCCCGGCGACATTGGCGGTGGTGATCTGGGTGGCGGGCGAATAATGGGTGGCGTCCGCGTCGCCGCCGTAGAAGCGCCAGTCGGCGATCGGCCCGCTGGTGTCGATCGGCCCCGAATATCCGCCGCCGCACCCGGCCAGCAGCAGGACGCCGCCCCACATCGCCATTGTCCGCTTGTCGCCCATCCCGCTCTCCGATCGTTTTTTTCCGCACGGTTGTGCATTGGCGTTTCGCGGCCATGCAACAAGGAACGCAGCGGCGATCGGGCCGAATGTTCGCGTCCGGCCAAGCGGGGGCGATTTCCTCCCCGGCCGCCAGCCGGGGAGGATCGCGCCGGATACTGCCCGGATAAGCAGTGGATGGGAAGCGTCACCGCTTCGGCGCGTCCTCCTCCGGACCGGCCAAAGGCCCGAGCCGGACGATCCGCACCTCCGGCCCGCCGCTCCGCCCCGGAGCGGGGCGGAACATCGCCACCGTTGTGCCGCCGTCGAGGAAGCGCCGGTAGGTGGCCAGCTCCGCGCGGTAGCGATCGGGCTCGCGCTGGTAGCGATCGAGGTGGGAGATGATCGCATAATCGCCCCAGCAGGCGGCGATCCGGGCCGGATCGATCGTGCCGAGATCGAGGATCGAGCGGCCGTTGCGCCAGCGTTCGACATCCGCATAGCGGACCTGGCCGGCCAGCACCTTGTTGCCGTCGATGCAGCCGACATCGCCGCCGGGGAAGAGGAAGCTCCACCCATCGCCCAGCATGTCGAAGGCGAGATGTTCCAGCACGATGCGGTCGCTGCGCGGGATATGCGCGCGCGCCCAGCGGGCGGCCTGCGTGCGGGTGTCGTTGATCCGTTCCGCCGCCTCGGCGCGCGCCGCCGCCAGCATCGGCAGGGCCAGCGCCGCCGCCAGCAGCAGCTGCACGGCGACTGCGCCGCGCCGCCCCAGCCCCGGCGCAAGCCGATCCGCAACGGCGACGATCGCCACCGCCGCGAACAGGGAGAGGAAGGGCAGCAGCGGCAGGATCCAGCGCGCCCAGATCAGCGATTCCCCGCTGATCGCCAGCAGGAAGACGAGGAAGGCGGGGATGATGGTGGCGAGCGCCACCGGCCGCCGCGCCGCCACGCCGATGCCGATCGCGGCCAGCGCCAGCCCGGCGATGCCGATCGCCTCGCGCATCGGCCCCGCCACATACCAGCCGAGGTTGAAGAGCAACCCGCCGCCGGTGGCGCCCAGATGCTGGGGCCGCGCCTCGCGCCCCAGATTGGCCAGCACCGTCTGGTGATCGATCAGGATATAGGGCGAGACGATCAGCAGCGCCGCCAGCGAGGCCGCAAGGCCGATGGCGAGGCGCCCCGCCGCCTGCCGCGCATTCGCCGGATCGGATCGCATGCGCAGCAGCGCCGCGCCGACGAGGCAGGCGATGATCGTCGCGGCCGGCCATTTGGTCGCCGTGCCCAGCCCCACCCAGAGGCCCGCCCACAGATAATCGCCGAGCCGCCCGTGCCGGGCGACCCCGATCGAGGCGAGCACGCAGGCCAGCATGAACAAGGTCGCCTGGATATCGGTGCGGATCACCTGCGACCATTGGACATGCAGCGGATCGACCGCCAGCAGCAGCGCCGCCAGCAGGCCGGCGCGATCGCCGAACAGCCGCCGGCCGATCAGGAAGGTGAGCCAGACGCAGCCCACCCCGCACAGCGCGATGAACAGCCGGCCCGGCAGCACCACGATCGAGGGATCGGTGTAGATGGCGGTCGCGAAGGCATGGGTATCGGCCAGCCGCCCGGTCAGGCTGCCGGCCGCGAACACCAGCATATCGATGATCGCCAGCGCATAGATGGTGGTGGTGCCGGGATGGCCGAACCAGCCGGGGTTGAGCGTCTGATCGCGGAGCAGCTTGAGCGCGCTCACCACGAACAGCGGCTCGTCCGGATCGTAGAGCGCGGGCAGGCCGAAGCCCAGGCCGTTGAGCCTGAGCGCCAGCGCCAGCAGCAGGATCAGGAAAAGGAGGATGCCGGCCGGGGAAAAGCGGGCGCGCCCGATCCTCATGCCGCCATGGTTCCGGCGGCCTGCGCGCCTGCCGCGGAACCATGGCCCGCCCGCCTGCGATATTCGGCGATCTGCGCCAGCGTCACGGCGCGGGGATCATGCCCGTCGTCGACCGCGCGATGCCATTCGACGATCCAGTCGATCGCATCCTCCAGCGCCAGCGCCGGCCGCCAGCCGAGCGCCGCGCGCGCCTTGGAGCAATCGAGCCGCAGCAGCCCCGCCTCGTGCGGGCGGGCGCCGGAAAAGGGCATGGCGGCGGACGCGCCGTCGCCCCAGGCGGCCTTCATCCGATCGACGATCCAGGATACCGGCCGGGCATCGTCATCGGCCGGGCCGAAATTCCAGGCGTCGGCAAAGCGCGCCTCGCCCGCCAGCAGCCGTTCGGCGATCATCAGATATCCGCCCAGCGCCTCCAGCACATGCTGCCAGGGCCGGACCGCTTCGGGCGACCGGATCACCGGCGCCGCCCCCTGCCGGAAGGCGCGGACCAGATCGGGGACCAGCCGGTCCTCCGCCCAGTCCCCGCCGCCGATCACGTTGCCGGCGCGCACCGATGCCACCGCCGGCCCGCCTTCGGAGAAGAAGGAATTGCGATAAGCCGAAACCACCAGCTCCGCGCAGCCCTTGCTGCTGCTGTAAGGGTCGTGCCCGCCCATCGGGTCGCTCTCGCGATAGGGCCACACCCATTCGCGATTCTCATAGCATTTGTCGCTGGTGACGCAGACGATCCCCGCCACCCCTTCGGCCTGCCGCGCCGCTTCCAGCACATGCACCGTGCCCATCACGTTGGTGGCATATGTTTCCACCGGCTCGCGATAGGACAGGCGGACCAGCGGCTGCGCGGCGAGGTGGAAGATCATCTCCGGCCGCGCCTCCGCCACCACCCGGCGCACCGCCGCCGGATCGCGCACGTCGCCTTCCACATGGCGGATCAGCCCGGCCAGCCGGGCGGCTTCGAACAGGCTGGGATCGGTGGGCGCGGGCAGGGCGAAGCCCGTCACCTCCGCGCCCAGCGCGTGCAGCCACAAGGCCAGCCAGCTCCCCTTGAAGCCGCTATGCCCCGTCACCAGCACGCGCCGGCCGGCCCAGGGATTGCCGGCGCCCGGATTTCCCTCGCTCACCAGCATTTCCACGGCGCCTCGCCGCTCTGCCACAGCGATTCCAGATATTGCTTGTCGCGCAGCGTATCCATCGGCTGCCAGAAGCCGTCATGGCGATAGGCGACAAGCTCGCCCGCATTGGCCAGCCGTTCCAGCGGCTCGGCCTCCCAGGTCGTATCCGGTCCGTTGATCAGGTCCAGCACCGAAGGATCGGCGACGAAGAAGCCGCCGTTGATCTGCCCGCCGTCGCCGGCCGGCTTCTCGCGGAAGCTGGTGACGCGATCGCCCTCGAACTCCAGCGCGCCGAACCGGCCCGGCGGGGCGACCGAGGTGATCGTCGCCCGCCGGCCATGGGCGCGGTGGAAGCGCACCAGATCGGCCACGTCGATGCTGGCGACGCCGTCGCCATAGGTGAAGCAGAAGGGCTCGCCCGGTTCGAGATAGGGCTTGATCGCCTTCAGCCGCCCGCCCGTCATCGCCGTGGCGCCGGTTTCGACCAGCGTGATCCGCCACGGCTCGCTGCGCGCCTGGTGGATTTCCAGGTCGTTGCGGTTGAGGTCGATCGTCACGTCCGCCGTGTGGAGGAAGTAGTTGGCGAAGAATTCCTTGATCAGATAGCCCTTGTAGCCGAGGCAGATCACGAAATCGTTGAGGCCCGCGGCCGAATAGATCTTCATGATGTGCCACAGGATCGGCATGCCGCCGATCTCCACCATCGGCTTCGGGCGCACGGCGGTTTCCTCGCCCAGGCGGCTGCCCAGGCCGCCCGCCAGTATCACGGTTCGCATCGTATCTCCTGCGACCTTGGTTGTTCGGGATTGTCGGCCGGCCGGAAGGTGATCCGGCTGTGCCAGAAATAGGATCCGGCGATCACCGCCAGGGTGAAGCCGGTCTGCGCCGCCGCCGGGCGGATGCCGGCCAGCTCGACCAGCAGCGGCAGCATCGCCCAGTTGGCCGCATAGCTGATGGCGTAGAAGGAGGCGAAGGCCGCAAACTCGCGCACGATGCCCGGTCCGCGCGTGCGGAACACGCCGAACTTGTGGGTGGCGAAGGCGAACAGCAGGCAGGTGATCTGCGCCAGCCCGAGCGCCGCGAGATAATGCACGCGGAACCACGGGCTCGCCCACAGCAGCAGGGGGTAGAAAGCCAGCCCCAGCAGCGTGTTGACCGCGCCCGCCACCAGGAAGCGCAGCGGCCGGCCGCCGCGCCTGCCGATGGCCGCGATCCTGGATGCCGCCCGCGACGGCGATCGATCGGTCACGGCGCTCACGCTTCCTCGATCAGGTCGATCAGCATATTCTCCCGCAGCACCTCGCGCGGGAGGAAGGGGGAAAGATCCTCGAGCGCGGGCGAGGTGATCCGCCCGTCGGGATGCTGTTTCGCGCCCAGCTTGGGGGCGAAGGACACATGCTCGTCCAGCATGATCTCGCACAGCACCGGGCCGTCCGCCGCCAGCGCGTCCGCGATCGTCGCGGCCAGATCGTCATGGCTCGCCGCGCGGAAATAGGCGAAGCCGAAGGCGTGGGCGACCTTGCCGAAATCGGGGAAGGTGACGTTGCTCTTGGGTCCGCCGCCCACCTCGACGCCGTTGAAGAAGTTGCGGTGCGTCTGGAAGATCGAAACATAGCCGCTGTTGTTGAGCAGGAAGACCTTCACCGGCAGGCCGTAACCCGCGATCGTCTGCATCTCCTGCAGGTTCATCATGATGCTGCCGTCGCCTGCCAGGCAGATCACCCGCTGCCGGCTGCCGGTGGCGGCGCACACGCCGATCGCGGCCGGCAGGTCATATCCCATCGTCGCGCAGCCGGAATTGGTCCACAGCCGCTGGCCGCGCTTCAGCGCCGCCACCTGGAAGCTGACGACGCAGGCGCTGCCATTGCCGGTGACGACGATGTCGTCCTCGTCCAGCGCCGCGAACAGCTCGTCCATCGCGACATAGGGATGGACCAGCGCGTTATCGCGATATTCGGGCAGCACGGTGGGGAAGCGTGGCCCCCGATCGCGCGCCCAGCCCAGCCACAGGCGGTGCGCGTCCGTCGGCCCGGCATAAGGCGCGGCCAGCATCGCCGGGATCAGATCGGCAAGGTCCGCCACCACCGGCATGTCGGGCGTCACCGTCGGCTTGCGCAGCTCGACCGGATCGATATCCACCCACACCTTGTAGGCGGCGCGCGCGAAGGTCTTCCAATTGTAGCTCACCTGCCGGATGTTCAGCCGGCTGCCCAGCACCAGCAGGAAATCCGCGCTCTGCGTCACCATGTTGCCGGCGCGGTCGCCCACGGTGCCGGGCCGCCCGGCATAAAGCGGGTGATCGTTCCACAGCACGTCATGCGCGTTCCAGCCCGTCACCACCGGCACGCCCAGCTTCTCGATCAGGCGGATGAAATCGCCGTGCGCGCCGCTCAGCCGCACGCCGCCGCCGGCGAACACCACCGGCCGCTCGGCCGCCTGCAATCTTTCGAGGATCGCGGCCGCCGCCGCGTCGAGATCGGTCCGCTTCCACGGCTCGTCCAGTTCGGCGGGGTCGAATCCGGGCAGCAGATCGTCCGGGTCGATCCGCGCCGCCTGCACGTCCAGCGGGATATCCAGCCAGCACGGCCCCGGCCGGCCGCTGGTGGCGAGGTAGATCGCCTTTTCCAGATGGTAGCGGATCGACCGGGGATCGGTGACCATCGTCGCATATTTGGTGATCGGGCGGACGATTTCCTCGATGTCCAGCTCCTGATCGCCATATTGGCGCAGCGGCAGGCCGGTGGAACGCACCGTCGTCTCGGTCTTCACCTGGCCGGAAATCACCAGCATGCCGACCGAATCGACGAAGGCGCCATAGACGCCGGTGATGGCGTTGGTGCCGCCCGGCCCCGACGTCACGTTCACCACCGCCAGCCGGTTGGTGAGGCGGTAATAGGCCTCCGCCGCCATCGCCAGCGCCTGCTCATGATGGGTGAAGGTGCATTGCAGGCCGGCATGGGTGCCCAGCGAATGGTTGAGGTGCATCGCCCCGCCGCCGGTGAGCATGAAGACATGCCCGATGCCGTGGCGGACAAGCTCGCCGGCCACCCAGTCCGATAATTTCATGGTCGTCATTGCTGCCATCCGTTCCAGATCGCCGTGCGGCGGATCGCTTCATCGAGGTCGACGGTCGCGCGGAGGCCGAGGTCGCGGGCGATGCGCGCGGTCGAGGGCACGTAGCGGCCGGGATTCCAGCCGGGATCGGGCTGGCCGAGCATATCGACCCCGGCCCCGCCAAGGATGCGGTGGACGCGGTGCGCCAGCTCGGCGATCGACACCGCTTCCTCCGATCCGACATTGTAGGTGGCGCCGCTTTCGCCGCGGATCAGCATGGTCCACAGCCAGATGGCGAGATCGGCGGCGTAGAGATAGGATCGCACCGCCGTGCCCGCGCCCTCCACCACCACGGTTTCGCCGCGCAGGGCATCGCGGATGAAGTTGCCCGCCGCGAAATGGATATCGAGCGAGAGCAGCGGCCCCAGCAGCGCGAAGATCCGGGCATTGACCATGTCGAGGTCGAACTGGCGGGCATGGATGGCGCAGAGCATCTCCGCCGCGCGCTTGCCCTCGCCATAGGCCGACATCGGATCGAGGCAGTCGGGGCCGCCGCGCCAGCCTTCCTCGACATGGGTCATGTCCCACGGCTGCGCGCCATAGACCGCGCCGGAACTCAGCATCAGGAAGCGTTCGACCGCACGGTCCCGCGCCATGTCCAGCGCGCGGCGGGTGCCTTCGACGATGGTGTCGAACATGCGGCGCGGATCGCGCCTGTTCAGCGCGGCGCTCGCATCGGTCGCGGCATGGACGATATGGGTGAAGCCCCCGTCCGGCACCGCGAAATCGCAGACATCGCCGGCCATCAGGCGGAAGCCGGGATGGCCGGCGATGTGCGGCACGCGCGCGGCGAAGCCTGCCGGGTCGCGGCTCAGCAGCACCACCTCCACGCCCAGCCCCAGCCGCAGATCGGCATCGCGCAGCGCTTCCAGCATCCAGCGGCCGATGAAGCCGGTGCCCCCGGTCATGAAGATGCGCTTGCCGGCCAGGCGCGGCCAGATCGGCGCCAGCGCCGCGAACATGGCGTCGAGATCGTCGGCGAAGCGCCAGCCGCCACGGGATCGGGCCAAAGCGGTCATCGCGCCACCGCCGGCCGGGCAGGCCATGTCCGGGGCCCGATCGCGATCATCGGGCGATGGCCGCGATGCGCGCGGGCGATCAGCCACAGGCTGTCCGCCGCCAGCGCCCACAGGATCAGCAGGATCAGCCCCGGTCGCGCGAACTGGCCGACCGAAAGGCCGAACAGGCCCGTCACCGGCCGGCCGCCCAGCCAGCTTTTCGATGCGATCTCGGGGAAGGGCGAAAGGATCCAATCGGCCGATATCGAAAGCAGATAGGCGGCGACGATCGCCACGATCGGCCCCGGCCGCCGCCAGGGTTCGAGGAAGACGAGGAAGATCAGGAAGGCCTGGGTGTAACCGCCCGGCGACTGGCTGACGAGCGACATGGCCATCAGCAGCGCTGCGATCCGCTGCGTCGAAAGCGCGCGCGGCTGGAGCCACGCGCCCGCGAGGCAGAGCAGCCCCGCCACCTGGCTCGCGCGGATCAGGATCGGCACGGCCCACAGGATCGTCTCCACCGTGCGCGAGGAGATATGGTCCAGGATCGGGATCGGCGTGGTGCGGATCGGCAGCAGCGTCACATAGCTGGTCGAATAATAGATTTGTTCCCACACCTGCCCGCCCACGAAGGTGACGACCCAGTTGCGCATATTGTCGACGATCTCGATCGGGCTGCCCGCGCCGACGAAGGCATAGGTCAGGAGATAGACCAGCAGCGTCGCGATCCCGGCCAGCTCCAGCGAACGCCAGCGCCGCTTGAAGGCCAGCGCCAGCACCGGCAGCAGCAGATAGGGCTTGAAGTTGATCGTCAGCGCCGCCGCCAGCCCGCGCCATGCCTTCGACCGCACGATATCGCCATGGGCGATGACGAAGCAGGCCATGCAGGGCAGGATCAGGTTGCCGCGTTCCAGCGCGAACAGCATCGGCAGGCCGATCGCGAAGGCGATGATCCGCATCGGCGCGGTCGCCCGGTCGGCGCGGCGGAAGGCGATCCAGGCGAGCGCGACGCCCAGCGCGTAGGATGCGAGGATCGCGGCCTTGCCGAACCAGTCGCAGTCGCGCGCCTGGAAGGGCGAATCCAGATAGCAGCCGGGCAGGCTGAACAGCTTCAGGAACAGGAAGGACAAGGGCGGATAGACCGTCCGCCACACATCATAGGCGCCCGGATTGTTCGCCCAATATGCGGTGTTGAACCAGTCCATGAAGGTGTCGTTGGTGTCGATGATGAAGGGCTGCGGCAGATAGCCGTTCCGGTGGAACGACCAGAGGAGCCAGCCGAAGCTCGCCGCCACGGCCAGCATCAGCGCCCGTTCGGCGAAGAGGCCCGCCGCGCGGCCGGCCCGCCGCCCGCCGCTCATGCCTCCTCCGTCCCGAACTGGCGGCGATCCACCGGCGCGCGCCGCCCGGCGGGAAAGTTCAGCCGCGCTTCCTCGATCACCAGCGGCACGTTGCGCGTGCGCTCCGATATCATCCGCACCTGCTCGCCGATCAGCCCCAGGAACAGCAGCAGCACGGCGAACATGCCCGCCTGCGCGGCGAGGAACAGCAGCGCCCAGCCCCGCCCGTCCGCCAGATGCGCCGCCAGCGCGCCGCCGAGCAGCAGCGCCGTCGCGAGGCCCGCATAGATCGATCCCTTGATCGGCCAGCGCAGCAGCGACTTGGACGATCCGGCGATGCCGGAAATCGCGAAGTCGGCGAGGGTGCGCAAATTGTTCTTGGTCTCGCCCGCCGCGCGCTCGGGCCGGTCGAAGGGGACGATGGCGATACGGAAGCCGCCTTCCACCACCATGCCGCGAAAGAAGGGCTCGGGCTCGTTCCAGGTCGCCAGCGCATCCACCACGTCGCGGCTGAACAGGCCGAAGCCGGTGGCGCCGGGGATCACTGGATAATCGGCGAAACGGCCGAGAAAGCCGTAGCCCGCCGCCCGGATGAAGCGGGTGAGCGGGGAAGCGCGTTCGGACCGGCGCTGGCCCAGCACCACCTCGGCCCCGCCGCGCCACAGGCGCATGAACTCGCCGATCATGGCCGGCGGGTCCTGGAAATCGGCGCACATGCCGATCACCGCACGGCCGGTCGCCTGGTAGATCGCATGGGTGGGCGATCGCATCTGGCCGTAATTGCGGTTGTTGAAGATCGCCCGCGTGGCGCCGTCCTCGGCGCAGATCTGCCGCAGCAGCGCGCGGGTATGATCGGTCGACTTGTTGTCGATGAAGATGATCTCGTGCGATCGCGCATGGCGTTCGGCCTCGGCCTTCACCGCCGCGTGGATCGCGCGGACATTCTCCTCCTCGTTGAAGCAGGGAATGACGATCGAAAGCTCGGGCACGGCCTCGTTTTCCGGGCCGGGCCAGAGCGGCGCCCCCACCGCCGCCGTCATGGCGTCACATCCCCGCCGGCGGGCGTCCCGCGGAACAGCGCGATCCCCGTCGCCGGCGCATAGACCTCGGTGAACAGGGCCAGCAGCAGCAGCGCCGCCAGCAGCGCCACCGCCGGGATATTATAATGCCGCCCGGCATCGAGATGCGGCCGTTCGAGGAGCTGGACGTCGGCGGCGCTTTCCGCCGTCAGCTCGTCCACCGCCACCTGTTCCGACAGGCGGGAATAGGCCTCGTAGAGCGCCTGGGCGAAGCGATAGTCGCGATAGAGGTTCAGATATTCGGCCGAAACCTCGGCCAGCCCGGCGACGTTCGGCCCGCCGGCCCCTTCGGCCGGCTGCGCGCTGCGCGCGATCTGGGCGCGGAGCGCCGCGATTTCGGACTGGAGCGCCTTGAGCTGCACATTCTCCGCGCCCGCGAAGCGCTGCACCGTCTGGAGCTGCACCAGCTTCGCCTGCAGCCGCGCCTCCAGGTCCGCGCGCAGCATGAGGGCGGAGCCGAACTGCGCCTCGGGCTCGGCCAGCCGGTTGCGGCGGCGGAATTCGTTGAGCGCGGCCTCGGCCCTGGAAAGCCGGCGCACCGCCTGGCCGAAGCGTTCGTCCACCACCTTGCGCTTGGCGACGATCCGTTCGCGGCCGAGCGTGCCGATGCGGTCGCTGATCGCGGAGACATAAGCGAAGGTCAGCGCCTTCGCCTCGGCGGCGTCATGCGTGCGCGTCTCGACCTCGATCACTCCGCCCGGCAGCGAATGGACGTCCACCTTGCGGGCGAGCGCGATCCGCGCCTTGTCCACCGTCGCATAGCGTCCCGACGGGCCGACCAGCCTGAGCCGGTCGATCACGTCGACCATCACATTCTCGCTGCGGCCGACGACGAGATAAACGTCGATCGGGGTGCGCGCACCGCCCAGCAGATTGGCGAAGCCGGACATCTGCCCGCCCAGCGCGTTCAGCATCGCGCTGACGCCGGAGCCGCCATTGTCCTGCGGCAGGATCTTGGCGCGCGCGACATGCGGCTGGGGCCACAGGCAGAGAAGGGCGAGCAGCAGCGCCGCCACCGCATAGACGCGGCGGCGCATCCGGCCGTCATGCACCGCCCGGACGACCGCCGCCCGCCCCTGATCGATCGCGCTCATTCGGCGAGCACCTTCACCGTTGCCGCAGCGGCGACGCCGCCGAACAGCGTGCTGGTGATATCGCGCAGCCGCGCCCAGAATTCGCCGCGCCCCGCGGCAACCGGCACGTAGATCAGATCGCCCGGCAGCGCCCGCGCATTGGCAAGCCCGCCCTGGAACAGGCCGCGCCCGGAGGCGAGGACGGAGCCGTTGGCGCGCACCACGAAGATGGCGGACTTGTCGCCCATCTTGCTGACGCCGCCGGCATTCTTCAGATAATCGCCGATCGTGCGGTTGGGCGCATATTTGAACGAGGCGGAGCTTGGCACCGCGCCGAACACGCCCACCGTCACCGGCTGCGGCGGCACGTAGATGGTGTCGTTATTCTCCAGCACCAGCTCGCCCGGCAGCGACCGCGCGTCCGGCCCGATATCGAGCACCAGCCGCCCGTCCGGCTCGCGCGAGCGGAACTGGGCGACGACCGACTGCACCGCCTGCAGATAGGCCGGCTGCAACTGCTCGGCCCGGTTCGCCGAGATGAGGGGCTGGGTGGTGAGCTGCAGCTCCAGATCCTTGAGCGCGCGGTTGAAGCTTTGTCGCTGCTGCTGGCGCACGCTTTCGCGGGTGACGATGGTGGCATAAGGGAAGGCCTTGCCCGTCATTCCGCCGGCGCGGCCGATCACGTCCTCCAGGCTGACGCCGGGCTGGAAATAATAGCGGCCGGGCCGGGCGACCTCGCCGCTCACCGTCACCAGCACCGGCTGCTGGTCGAGCGGGCGGGCGATGCCGACGCCGGAGAGCACGCGCACGATCTCGCCGCGCCTGGCGATGCGCGCCTGCGCCTGGGCGGGGGTCAATTCCTCCCAGCCGCCGGTTTCGGGCGCCAGCGGATTGAGCACCATCAGCCGGCCATTGTCCGCGACCGTATTGGCCCCGCCCGAATAGAGCAGCACGTCGGCGAGCGAATCCTTCGGACCCGCCTCGAAGATCGCCTCATGGTTGACGCTGCCGACCACGGCCACCTGCGCCCCTACCGGCGCGATATAGATGACGTCGCCATTCTGGAGCACGGCGTCGCCGCTCTTGTCGCCCCTCAGCAGCAGATCATAGAGGTCGAAATCGGAAACCAGCCGGCCGCCGCGACGAAGCTGGATGGAACGGAAGCTGCCACCGGCAGACGGGCCGCCCGCCGCCAGCACCGCGTTCACCAGCGTCGAAAGGCTGCTGACCGTGTAGGAGCCGGGCGTCGCCGCGAAGCCGGTGACATAAACGGTGATGCCGTGCAGCCGGCCGATCGCCACGCTGATCTGGAAATCGCGGTAGAAGCGGGAAAGCTGGCGCGACAGCAGCGCCTGCACGTCGCCATAGCGCACGCCGGCCAGGTCCACCGCGCCGGCGCGCGGCAGGAACACGCGGCCTTCGGGATCGACGACCAGGCGCAATTCATCCGCCTGCACCGATCCGGCGAGGCCGATCACCAGCTCGTCGCCGGGGTTCAGGCGGTAATCGGGTGGCACCGTGGTGGTGGGCGGCGCGGTGAAATCGCGCGCGGCGGGCACCAGCAGATCGGCGCCGAAGCGGCGGAGCGGCTTGTCCACCACCGAGGAGACGTAGCGTTCGAACTCGCTGATCGCCGGCCGCCCCGCCGCCGCCAGCGAACGATCGCGGAGCGCCTCCGCCGATGCTTCGTCCCGCGCGGCCTTGCCGGCCGATCCGTTGCCGTCGGCATCGCCCGCCGGGCGCCTGCCCTCGATCTGCACGGGCTGGAAGGCCGCCGCGCCGTCGTCCGCGCCGATCCCCACCTGCGATGCCGCCGCCGCCGCGCTCACGCCGCGCGCGCCGGAGGCAGCGGCCGGGCCGCCGAAAGGCGATGAGGCAGCCCCCGCATCGGCGGCGGCGGGCGGCAGGAACTGCGCCTGGGCGATCGCCGGCAGGCACAGCATCAGCGCCGCCGAGCAGCGCAGCGCACGGCGCGCGATGCCGGCGCGCCGGCCGGAAAACGGAAGCGTCATCTCGGGTGTCACAGGTCCATCGATCTCTTGCGGGAGGGGCGGGCCATCACGATCAGGCGACGGCAAGGGCGGGCACGGCTTCCAGCTCCGCCTCGTCGAACAGCGCGGCGCGCGCATCCTCCCACAAAGCGGGCGATGCGGTCGCCAGCAGCCCCGCCTTGCCGTCGTCGATGCGATAGTCGCCGCCGTCCCAGCGGGCGACGCGGCCGCCCGCCTCCATGAGCAGTAGCGCCCCGGCGGCGTGATCCCACGGCAAGGTCCGCTGGAACATCGCCACGTCGTTCTGCATCAGGCAGAGCCGGGGATAATGTTCGGCGGCGCAGCGCGGGATCGGCACGCGATCGAACATCCCGTCCGCCCGCCGGTGGAAATCATCGCGCAGGTCGGGCGTCATGAACTGGGTCGCCAGCGCGGCGATCGGGCGGCGGCGGCGTGCCGGCCAGGTGCGAAGCGGGCGGCCGCCGATGAAGGCGCCGCCGCCCCGGATCGCATGGCACATCCGGTCCGCCACCGGATCGTAGAGCCAGCCGGCCTCGACCACGCCGTCCACGGCCAGCGCGATGATCATGCCGAAGGGCTGGCGCCCGGCGGCGAAATTGGCGGTGCCGTCCAGCGGGTCGACCAGCCACACCGCGCCCCGGCCGAGATCGCGGAGCAGCGCGGGATCGGCGGCGCAGGCTTCCTCGCCCACGATCCGCACCCCGCCGTCCAGCGCGGCAAGCCCGGCGGCAAGCCGCTCCTCCGCCTCGCGATCGGCGACGGTCACGATCTCGCCCGGCGATTTCTCGGCGATCTCGCCGGATGCGAGATTGCGGAATCGCGGCAGGATCACGGCTCCGGCGACGGAGCGCATCAGGCCCGAAACGGCGGAATCCAGCTGTCGATAGTCACGCATGGATTGCGATCCCCTTGTCGCGGAACGTGCCGCGCGGATGGTGTGATGCGGGGGCGGAACGGCATCGGACGCTCCGCCGCGATGCCCGGTCAGGCGGCGTGCGGAACCGCCTGCCGCGGCGCCGGCATGCGCGCTTCCAGCATGGCGATGCGCGCCAGATCCTCGCGGGCGATCGCATCGTAATAATCATGCTTGTTCTTCAGCCAGCCGAGCTCGAACGCCACCGCCTGCATGATGCCCTCGGCGATCGCCGCATCCTCGATCGCGGCGCCGTCGAACACGATCTTGCGCGTCTCGAACCGGTCCAACCGCACCCGCCGGATCTCGCGCAGCGCAGGGATCGCCTCCACCGCCACCGATCCGCCGACGACCAGCTCCAGATCATTGTCGCGGCAGGCATGGGCGGCCTCGATCACCGCGGCGGTGATCGACGGATCGTTGATCGCGCCGCGCGGCAGGCCCCGCGAAAGCGCGAAATCGACGCGGCCGAACACCATGCCGTCCACGCCGCTACGCGCCACCGGCAGGATCGCCGGCAGGTTGCGCAGGGTCGTCTCGGTCTCCAGGTTGAACAGGAAACTGGTCCGCTGTTCCTGGGCCCCGTGCGTCTTGTTCTTGGCGTCGACGAACTTGGAAAGCGCGTAAGGCGTCTCGACCATCGGCGCGATCACATAGTCGACACCATAGATCTTCGAAGCAAGAAGATCGGAAACCGCCTCGCAGCCGCCGATCTTCAGCGCCACCTTCACGCCGGCGCGCTGGGCGATCTCCAGCAGGCGATGAAACTCGTCCGGGCGGGTGCCCTCGGCCTCGAATTCGGCCTTCACGGCAACCACGCCATGATGGTCCCGCCCGCGTTTCAGATTGTCCAGAAGCTCAAGCTCAGACCGGTTCATACGCCCCTCACTCATAGGTCTCGGGCGCCGCGACGAAGGCTTCGTCCGCAGCGATCGGGACGGCGGCAAGCCGCTCCATGCCCGACATCCGCTTGACGGAGCCGATGCGGGGCGGCCCGGCCTGCCCGGCCCCTCACAGCGATGAAACGTGCGATTTTGCAGTTGAAGCGAATTTAGTGCTTTATTCAGCCAATGCTTGCATCTGCCCAATATTTAAGCAGGCGGGCTCGGGCCTTTTCATGGAAAGTCGGGACGGATATTCATATCGCATGCCCCCCTTCCCCTCACCGCGCCGCAAACAACATATCGCCGCCCTGGCAATATTTTGCATTACTTCGCCGGGAATGGCGGCGGTGGCGCGCGGCAATCCCGCCAGCCCCGATTCGGCGACGCTGCCGATCGGGGGCGATGCGCGGTTCCGCGAACGGATGCTCGGCTGGCAGCCCTCGCCCCCGCCGGCCGGCGGTGGGGAGGATCGCGCGGCGGCGGCGGTTATGCCGGTCGAACATCCGCGGCTCACCTCGCGCTTCGGCCCCCGCCTCGATCCGCTGCGCGGCACGGCGGCGGCGCATGCCGGCGTCGACATGGCGACCGCCGCGGGCTCCCCGGTCCGCGCCACCGCCGACGGCCGCGTCGATCGCGCGATCCGGGCCGGCGGCTACGGCAATCTGGTGGCGATCGATCATGGCGGCGGCGTGCAATCCCGCTACGCCCACCTCTCGCGCCTGCTGGTAAGGCCGGACGAGGCGGTGCGGCGCGGCCAGATCATCGCGCTCGCGGGATCGACCGGCCGTTCGACCGGCAGCCATCTCCATTATGAGGTGCGGATAAACGGCCGCCCGGTCGATCCGATGCGCGATCCGGGGCCGCATGGCCCCGGCGCCTTCGCCCCGGCGGCATCGGAACCGCCGCACCTGTCCGCCTTCGCCCGCGCCCAGGCCGGCGCGGCGGCCAGATAGGCGGGCGGGCCTTCAGGCCGCTTCGGCGGCGATCCGGCGCAGCGCCTGCTCGAACGCCTCGGGCGGCTGTCCGCCCGATATCAGGTAGCGATCGTCGATGATCACCGCCGGCACCGCGCTGATGCCGCGCGATCGCCAGAGCTGCTCGGCCTGGCGCACCTCCTCGGCATAGCGGCCGGTGGCGAGCACCTCGCGCGCCGACGCGCCGTCGAGCCCGGCCTTCTCCGCCGCCGCGACCAGCACGTCATGGTCGGACGGGTCCTTGCCGTCGGTGAAATAGGCTTCGAACAAGGCATGTTTCAGCGCCGCCTGCCGGCCTTCCGCCTCCGCCCAGTGGAGCAGGCGGTGCGCGTCGAACGTGTTGTAGATGCGGCTGCGCCCGCCCGCCATGGTGAAGCCCAGCTCCGCCGCCCGCGCGCGGATCGCCTCGCGATTGGCCTCGAGCTGCTCGATCGAGGAGCCATATTTACGCGCGAGGTGATCGGCGATGTCCTCGCCCTCGGGCACCATGTCGGGGTTGAGCTCGAACGGCTGGAAGGTGATGCGCGCGTCCACCACATCGTCCGCCCGCCTGAGCGCCTCCTCCAGCCCGCGCAGGCCGATCACGCACCAGGGGCAGGAAACGTCGGAGACAAAATCGATCTTCATCGGCCGGGCCATTGCAATTCCTTTCGATCCGCTGCCCCCGATATGAGGCGTCCGGGGCCGATTGCCAGCCCGCCTTTTCCTTGGGGGCCTATCCCTTGCAGCGTCCATAGCCCGGCCCGCGCACCACCCGGCCGGGCGTGGCGCCGCTATGCTCGCCGTCCTTGAGCACCTGCACGCCGTTCACGAACACGTCGCGCATGCCCGTGGCGTAGACCTGCGGATCGGCGAAGGTCGCATGGTCGGCGATCCGGGCGGGATCGAACACCACGACATCGGCGAAATATCCGGGCTTCAGCATGCCGCGATCGGCGATCTTCAGGTTGCCGGCCGGCAGCGCGGTAAGCCTGCGGATCGCATCCGCAAGCGGCACCCGCCCCTCGTCGCGCACATATCTGCCGAGCAGGCGGGCGAAATTGCCGTAGGCGCGCGGATGCGTGCCCGATTTCAGGAATACGCCCTCGGGCGCCTGCGACGAGGCATCCGATCCGAAGCTCATCCACGGCAGCGCCACCTGCTTCGCGACATTGGCCTCGTCCATCAGGAAATAGACGGTGCCGACCCGGCTGCCATCCTCGATCACCAGATCCATCGCGGTTTCCGCCGGGCTCCTGCCGCGCATGTTCGCCACTTCGGCCAGCGTCTTGCCGGTCAAGGGCTTCAGCGCCTCGTTCCTGAAGCCGGCGAGCAGCATGCCCTCCGGCCCGGCGCCGGCGAAGAAATTCTCCCAGCCCTTGCCCGGCGCCGCCATCTCGGCCGCGACGCGGGCGCGGATCGCGGGGTCCTTCAGCCGCTCGATCCACGCCTCCAGCCCGCCCGCCTGCACCCAGGTCGGCATCGCCGCGTCGAGGCCGGTGGCGCCGGCGGGATAGGTATACATGTCGGCGGTGATCCGGAGCCCTTCGGCCCGCGCCGCCTCGATCCGGGCGATCGCGGCGTCATATTTATCCCAATTGTCGCGGCCAGCCATCTTGAGGTGGTAGATTTCGGCCGCCGCGCCCGATCGCCGCGCGATCTCGATAAGCTCGTCGATCGCCTCGATCAGCCGGTCCCCTTCCGATCGCATGTGGGAGATGTACATGCCGCCGCATTGCGCCGCGGCCGTGGTGATCGCGATCAGCTCGGGCGTCTCGGCATAGGTGCCGGGCGCGTAGATCAGCGAGCTGCCGACGCCCATGGCCCCTTCGTCCATGGCCTGCCGCACCAGCACCTTCATCCGATCGAGCTGTTCGGGCGTCGGATCGACATCGCCCTCGCCCAGTTCGTGCACGCGCACCGTCTCCGCGCCGACGAAGCTCGCCACATTGGTGGAAACGCCCTTCTTCTCGAGCATGTCGAGATATTCGCCGAGCGTGGTCCAGCCGATCGGATATCGGATGTCGCCCTGCCGCTTGAGCGCATCGGCCTTCATCGCCGGGCTGAGCGGCCCCATCGAGCTGCCCTCGCCCATCACCTCCAGCGTCACGCCCTGGCGGATGTCGCTCTGGCTGCGGCCGTCGGCGATCAGCGATTCCGTCGCCCAGCTCAGCATGTTGATGAAGCCCGGCGCCACCGCCATCCCGCGCGCGTCGATCTCCCGCCGGCCGCGTCCCTCCACCCGGCCCACGGCCGCCAGCCTGTCGCCCCTGATGGCGACATCGCCCACCTGGCCCGCGACGCCGCTGCCATCGTAGAGCGTGCCGTTGCGGATCACGACGTCATAGGTTTCCGCCCCGGCCGCCGGCTGGAGCCCGATGACGGCGAGGGTGGCGGCGACGAACGGCAGCAGGCGGTTCATGCGCATCGATCGGGCGGCCTTTCTTCCTGTTTCCATCGGCATAAGCCGGCTTCGTCCCGGCGTCATCCACCGATGGGCGGGAGGATGTTTTTTCCTTCGGACGGCGGAACCATTCCATCGGCGATGAGTTTGTGCCGCGCAATCCGATCCAAAACGGACTCGACGGGACGCCAGAAATAGCCGGAACCGGCAATAATATAACTGGTTGATTCGAAAGCTACCGTATCATAGCTTTATTGATCGAAAGGGCCGAGTCCCTATCGTCGACGCATAGGGCAATATAGGTCCACCGATCACGCAACAGGGAGTGCGTGCCATGCGGGACGGCGTCTTTTCCTGCACGGGTTCCTATTTGAACATCCGTAACGGATATTTCCGCACGGCACTTCTTTGTGGCGCAGCGACTTCGGCATTATTGATGGCGCCACCTCCCGCGACGGCCCAGTCGGCCGATCCCATCATCAACAGTTGGGTGGGCGGCACCAGCAGCGACATCACCGTGCGCGAGAATTGGCAGAACGGGAACAACTATCCCGACGCCTTCGACGGACGCGTCGTCATCAACACGACTCCCGCCAACAGCGCGACCTGGACCATCAAGGAGGAATCCTGGGTGGAGAATCCTGCCTGGCCCAATTGGAACAGCAGCAATTATTGGGAGGTGGGGTCGCTCGAGATCGGTTCGGGGCTGGGCGGCAACGGCACGCTCACCGTCCGCATGGATGAGAACAGCGCGGACGAATATTATTCGGAAGCATCGATATCGAGCCCCAATGCCCTGCAAGTCGGGATCAATCAGGGTGTCGGCACGCTCAATCTCGATCTGCGGCCCGCCGGAACCGCAGCTGAGGGCATAGCGCTGCGTGCTGGCGGCTGGTCCGGCACGGCAGGCCTGATCGTCGGCGACAATTTCGGCACAGGTACCGTCAACATATTGGGTCGCGGCAAGAAGGTTGAAAGCCAGAGCGACTATGGGAATGAAGCGGGATCGCTCCGCATTTACAGCGCCGTCAACTATGTGGGCCGCAACGACGGGACAGGCACGATCACGATCGATGATGCCGGCTTCGCGACCGAGAACCATGGCGACGGCGCGGCGGCCGGCCTGCAGGTGGGGACGCTTCGCGGAACCGGCACGATCAATGTGCTCAACGGCGGCAAGCTTGCCGCCAGTATGGGATCGTCCTCGACGGGCGGCGCGACGATCATCGGTGCCAGCGGCGGTACGGGCACCATCGAGATTTCCGGTTTCAACACCGATACCAACCATGCCAGCACCGGCACGTTCAAGAACGGCATGAGCGTTGGTGTGCTCGCGGGCGGCAGGGGCACGTTCAACGTCCTGGCCGGCGGCAAGGCGCTCAACTATCAAGACGATTATGCGCTTTGCTCCACGGGCACCTGCGCCGATCCCGACCCCATCCGGTTGGGCGTCGCGGGCGGCACCGGCGATGCCACCGTTTCCGGTGCCGGATCCATCTGGAACGTAGCCGGAGGCATCCGGGAGCATGACGATGATCCGCCGATCCTGGAAAACCACGGCATTGGCCAGTTACATGTCGGCGTATCCGGCACGGATCACTGACGATCGCGGACGGCGGCGTCGTCCGGATCGGTTCCGGGACGATCGCGCGGGTCCAGCCACCCGATGGCGGCCATTATTTCCACTTGTCCGACGACTTCGTATCGGTCGGCACGCTTACCCTCGGCGTGGAAGCCGGCGGCAACGGCACGCTGAATATCGGCGCGGCCGCCGGCAGCGCGGCCACGGCGCCGGGCACATTGCAGGCGGGCAAGGTGCAGTTCGGCGCCGGCACCGGCACGGTGGCGCTGAACCACAGCGACACCACGGGCAATTATGCGTTCGAGACTCCGCTGGTGGGCAACGGCACGCTGGCCAGCTATGCCGGCACCACGGTGCTGCGGGTGCGGACGGCCAATCCCGATGCGCCGGCAGGCACGCCCAACGACAATAGCGGCTTCACCGGCACCACCGAGGTGCATGGCGGCCAGCTGAACCTGAATTACAACCTGGCGCTCGGCACCAGCGCCGTGCATGCGATCGGCACGGGCGGCGCGCTCGCTTATGCGAACGGCATCACCGTCGCCAATGCCGCTTCGATCGACAGCGGCGCAACGCTGAACATCATCTCCGACGGCACGGCCACCCAATCGGGCGCGGTTAGCGGCGCAGGCACGCTGGCGAAGAGCGGGACGGGCCGGCTGAACCTGACCGCAAACAGCGATGCCTTCACCGGCGATACCCATGTCGCGGCCGGCACGCTGGCGCTGACCGGCGCGGGCAGCCTGGCGGGAAGCCGGGTCGTCGCGGACGGGACCTTCGATGTCTCGACCGTCGCCAACCGATCGATCCGGTCGCTCGCGGGCAGCGGCACCGTCGCGCTCGCCAACCAGACGCTGACGCTCTCCAACGCCGCCGACACCTATGCCGGCGTCTTCACCGGCAGCGGCACGCTTGCCGTCACGGCCGGATCGGAAACGCTGACGGGCGACAGCTCCGCCTTCACCGGCTCCACGACGGTCAATGGCGGCAGCCTGTGGGTGAACGGCACGCTGGGCAGCAACGCCACCGTGATATCCACCGTCGCCAGCGGCGCCCAACTGGGCGGCATGGGCAGGCTGGGCAGCAGCGTCACCGTCAGCGGCACGCTGACGCCGGGCGCGGATGCGAATTCGGTCGGCACGCTCGCCATCGGCGGCAATCTCAACCTCACGCAGAGCGCGATCCTCGATTTCCAGTTCGGCACCCCGAACGTGCCCGTGGGCGGACTCAACGACCTGATCAATGTCGACGGCAATCTTGTGCTCGACGGCACGATCAACGTCGCGCTCAGCCCCAACGGCACTTTCGGCCCCGGTATCTATCGCATCATCAATTATGCCGGCACCCTGAGCGACAACGGGCTCGTCGTCGGCGATCTGCCGCGCACGCCGGACGTGACCGTGCAGACATCGATCGACAAGCAGGTGAATCTCGTCTTCCCTTCCCCCAACCTGGATTTCTGGGATGGCGGCGGCACGGCGGGCGACGGCCAGATCACGGGTGGCAGCGGCACCTGGCAGGCGGGGGCGGGCAACACCAACTGGACGGACGTGTCGGGCACGCCGGTGGCCCATTATCTGGACGGCGGTTTTGCGATATTCGGCGGCACCGCCGGCACCGTGACGATCGACAACGGCCCGGGCGCCGTAACCGCATCCGGCATGCAATTCGCGGCCAGCGGCTATGTGATCACGGGCGATCCGCTGACCCTTGTGGGTCCGCAGGCCACCATCCGGGTCGGCGACGGCACGAGCGGTTCCGCCGCGACGACCGCCACGATCGCATCGCAGGTCACCGGCGCTTCGCAACTGGTGAAGGATGATGGCGGCACGCTGATCCTGACCGGCGCGAACAGCTATGCGGGCGGCACCCGCATCAATGCGGGCACGTTGCAGATCGCCAGTGACGGCAATCTGGGCGCGGCAGGCACCGCCGTCACCTTCGCGGAAGGCGGCACGCTGCGCACCACAAGCAGTTTCGCCACCGCGCGCGGGCTGACGATGGAGGGCACCGGCACGCTACTGACCGATCCCGGCACGACGCTGACGCTGAGCGGGACCATCGCGGGCGCGGGCGGCGTGGCGAAGCAGGGCGCGGGCACGCTGGTGCTGGCCGGCACCAACAGCTATGCGGGCGGCACGCGGTTCGGCGCGGGCCTTACCCAGATATCCGCCGATGCCAATCTGGGCGCCGCCACCGGGGCGATGACCTTCAGCGGCGGCACCTTGCAGACGACGACGAGCTTCACGTCCAACCGCACGTCGACGCTGGAGACCACCGGCACGATCATCACCGATCCCGGCACCACCTTCACGCTGGGCGGCGCCATTTCGGGCGCGGGCACCCTGATCAAGCAGGGCACCGGCACGCTGCAACTGGCGGGCAACAGCAGCTATACCGGCGGCACCCGCCTGCAGGCCGGCACGATCGCCATCGCCAACACCGTGGCGCTGGGCGCCGGCACCAGCGTGCTCACCTTCGAGGGCGGCACCCTGCAGACGCTCACCAGCTTCGGCACCGGCCGGAACATGGTGTTCCAGTCGAACGGCCTGTTCCTGGTCGATCCCAATACCGTCTTCACCATGAGCGGGGTCGCTTCCGGCCCGGGCGCGCTGGTGAAACAGGGCGCCGGCACGATGGCGCTGACCGGCGCCAACACCTATGGCGGCGGCACGCGGATCGAAGCCGGCACGCTGCAGGTATCGAGCGACGCCAATCTGGGCGATGCGGCGGGCGCCATCACGCTGGCCGGCGGCACGCTGCAGAACACCGCCAGCTTCACCTCCACCCGCAATCTGGCGGTGGAGACGAGCGGCACGCTGCTGACCGATCCCGGCACGGTGCTGACACTGGGTGGCGTGGTATCGGGCGCGGGCGCGCTCACCACCGCCGGCACCGGTGATCTGGTGCTGACCGGCAGCAGCGCGGGCTTTGCCGGCACCACCAACGTGGCCGCCGGCGCGATGTGGGTGAACGGCAGCCTCGGCGGTGACATCACCGTTGCCAGCGGCGCACGGCTGGGCGGCGAAGGCCGGGCGGGCGGCAACGTAACCGTCGCCGACGGCGGCACGCTGACACCCGGCGCGGCTGCGGCTTCCGTTGGCACGCTGGGCATCGGCGGCAATCTTTCGCTCGCGTCCGGCGCGGCGCTCGACTTCCAGTTCGGGCGCGCCGACTCCCCCGGAGGCCCCGAAAACGATTTGATCGAGGTCAACGGCGATCTCGTCCTCGATGGCCGGATCAACGTTGCCGTCGCCCCCGGCGGAACGTTCGATCCCGGCCTCTATCGCATCATCGACTATGGCGGCACGCTCAACGACAACGGCCTCGACATCGGCACCGCACCTTCCGCCACCGGCCTTTCGGTGCAGACGTCGATCCCCAATCAGGTGAACCTGATCTATGCCGGCGATCTCGTCCTCAATTACTGGGACGGCAACGGCCCGCATGGCGACGGCACGATCAACGGCGGCACCGGCACCTGGCAGGCATCGGGCGGCAACACCAACTGGACCGACGCCAACGGCACCGACATCGCGCCCTTCGCGGATGCGGCCTTCGCCATCTTCATGGGACAGGGCGGCACGGTGACGGTGGACAACGGCCCTGGCGCCGTCACCACATCGGGCATGCAGTTCGCGGCGGACGGCTATGTCGTCACCGGCGGGACCCTTACGCTAACCGGCGCGCAGGCGGTGGTCCGCGTGGGCGAAGGCACCACCCGCGCGACGGGCTTCACCGCCGTGATCGATGCGCCGATCACCGGATCGTCCGAACTGGTGAAGGCCGATGGCGGCACGCTGATCCTGGCCGGCGCCAACAGCTATACGGGCGGCACCCGCATCCGCGCCGGCACGCTGCAGGTAGTGAATGACGGCAATCTGGGCGCGGCATCCGGCGCGATCACCTTCGAAGCGGGCACGCTGGGCACCGGCGCCTCCTTCGCCAGCGGCCGCGCGGTCAACCTTGTTGGCACCGGCACCGTCGACACCGCCGGCAGCACCACCCTTACGCTCAACGGCGCGGTTTCGGGTGCCGGCGGGCTGGTGAAGGCCGGCGGCGGCACCCTCGTCCTCATCGGCGCCAACAGCTATGCCGGCGGCACCCGCTTCACCGGCGGCGTCACCCAGGTCGCCAGCGACGCCAATCTCGGCGCGGCCGCGGGCGGCCTCACCTTCAGCGGCGGCACGTTGCAGACGACGGGGAGCTTCACCGCCAATCGCGCGGCAACGTTCGATACCGCCGGCACGATTATCACCGATCCCGGCACGAGCCTGACGCTCGGCGGCGCCGTTTCCGGCGCGGGCGCGATCACCAAGGCAGGGGCCGGCACGCTCGCCTTCACCGGCAACGGCGCGGCGCATGGCGGCGGCGTCAACGTCACGGCGGGCACGCTGCTGGTGAACAGCACGCTCGGCGGCAATGCGGCCGCCAACTCCACCGTCGCCAGCGGTGCGGTGCTGGGCGGCAACGGCACGCTCGGCGGCAATCTCTCGGTCGAGGACGGCGGCACGCTGCGGCCGGGCGCGGATGCCGGGTCCGCCGGCACGCTCGCCGTAACCGGCAACCTCACCCTGGCCGGCGGATCGCGGCTCGATTATAATCTCGGCCAGCCGGGCACGGTGGGCGGCGCGTTCAACGATCTCATCAACGTCGCCGGCAACCTCACGCTCGACGGCACGATCGACGTCACCGCCACCGGCAATTTCGGCCCCGGCATCTACCGGCTGATCAACTATCAGGGCATGCTGACGGACAACGGCCTCGATCTCGGCACCGTCCCGCCGGCCGACCTGACGGTGCAGACATCGGTCGCCAATCAGGTGAACCTGATCTACGCCGCCGGGCCGCTCAGCTTCGATTATTGGGACGGCACCGGCCCCAAGAATAACGGCGTGGTCGATGGCGGCAGCGGCCTGTGGCAGACATCCCGCGGCAACGACAACTGGACCGGATCGGACGGCGCCGTCAACGCGGCCTATGGCGACGACAGCTTCGCCATCTTCGCCGGCACGGGCGGCACCGTCACGGTCGATCGCAGCCAGGGCAACGTCACCGCCGCCGGCATGCAGTTCGCGGCGGACGGCTATACGATCGACGGCGCGCCGCTGATCCTGGTCGGCCCGCAATCGACGATCCGGGTAGGCGACGGCACCGCCGCCGGCGCCGCCTTCACCGCCACCATCGCCACCGAGCTTACCGGCAACACGCAATTGGTGAAGACGGACGGCGGCACGCTCGTCCTCTCCGGCGCCAACACCTATACCGGCGGCACCCTGCTGCAGGGCGGCACGGTGCGCATCTCCAACGCCAGCAATCTCGGCGCGTCGTCCGGCGCGCTCAGCTTCGACGGCGGCACGCTGCAGACGACGGCAAGCTTCACCTCCGTCCGCGCGGTGAACGTGCTGAGCGCGGGCACCTACCTTACCGACGCCGATACCACGCTGACCGTCAACGGCCCGATCAGCGGGGCGGGCACGCTCACCAAGGCGGGCGCCGGCACCCTTCTGGTGGCGACGGGCGGCACCTTCTCCGGCCAGACGCGGGTCACGGCCGGCACGCTCGACGTGATCGGCGATCTCGGCAGCTCGGCGATGCTCGTCCAGAATGGCGGCACGCTTTCCGGCCGCGGCCGGGTGGGCGCCACGACGGTGGAAAGCGGCGGCATCATCACCCCTTCGGGCGCCACCGGCACGCTCACCGTCAACGGTGCCTACAACCAGGCATCGGGCGGCATCTATCGCGCCGCGCTGGATCCGCTGTCGAATACGTCGGACGTGATCGCCGTCACCGGCGCGGCGACGCTCGCCTCGGGCGCCAAGCTGGACGTGGTGAAGAGCCAGGAGGGCGCCTATCAGGTCGGCACGCGCTACACCGTCCTCACCGCCACCGGCGGGCTTTCCGGCACGTTCGACGTGTCGGGCGATACGGCGCTGTCCGCCTTCCTGGGGCTGGCGGACGAATATGACGCCAACAACGCCTATCTGACGGTGGAACAGACCCGCGCGCTCAACGAGGCGGCCTGCGGATCGCGCAATCAGCTCGCCGTGGCCGGCGGGGCCGATTCGCGGCCGAACAACAGCCCGCTGAAGGGCGCGCTGCTGATGTCGCCGGACGATGCCAGCGCCTGCAAAGCCTTCGGCCAGCTGACGGGTGAGATTCACGCCTCGGTCCGCACCGGGATGCTGGACGACAGCCGCTTCCTGCGCGAGGCGGTGGGCAAGCGGCTGGCGACGGCCGGGCTGGGCGACGATCCCAACGCCGTCGGCAAGGGCCTGTGGCTCCAGGTCTTCGGTTCGTGGGGCCACCATTCGGGCGACGGCACCGCATCGCGGCTGAAGCGGGATATCAAGGGCGTGTTCCTGGGGGCCGACATGGACCTCGGCTCCAGCTGGCGGGCCGGCATCGTCGGCGGCTACAGCCACGCCAAATATCGCGTGAACGATTATGTATCGGGCACCAAGGACAAGGCCTACCATGTCGGCGCCTATGCCGGCGGCGATTACGGCCAGTTCCAGCTTCAGGCCGGCGCGGCCTATAGCTGGCACAATCTGAAGGCCAACCGCTCGGTCGCCTTCGACGGCTTCTCGGATGCGCTGTCCGCCGATTATGACGGATCGACCGTGCAGGTGTTCGGCGAGGCATCCTACAGCCTGATCTATGGCGGCATCACGCTGAAGCCCTTCCTCAACGCCGCTTATGTCCACCTCCATACCGACAGCTTCGCCGAACGCGGCGGGGAGGCGGCGCTGCGCGTCAACAAGGACAATATGGACACGGTGTTCACCACGCTGGGCGGCCGCGCCACATACGATATCGCGGTGGGCGACGGGGACAGCGTGCAACTGAACGGCATGCTGGGCTGGCGCCACGCCTTCTGGGATGCGCGGCCTTATTCGGACGCGTCCTTCCTGGCGGGCAGCACGCCCTTCTCGATCCAGGGCGTGCCGGTCGCGCGCGATGCCGCCGCGATCGAGGCCGGCGCCCATTACGACATCACCCCCGAATTCGGGATCGGCGCCACCTATTCGGGCCAGATCGGCGGGGATTATTCGGATCATGGCGGGAAGATCTATGTCAACTGGCGCTTCTGAGGCCCTAGCCCGGCCCGATACCCCCTCGGCCGGGCCGCGCGGCGCCCCCGTCCATATCGAAACCAACGGCTATGTGTTGCGCAGCCTTTCACCGGCGGACGTGACGCCCCGTTTCGCCGCCTGGCTGAACGATGCGCCGCTGCGCGACGGGCTCAACCTGCCGCCGCTCGATTTCTCGCTGGAACGGCTGCGCGCCTTCGTCGCCAGCTTCAACGACCTCCACCATTATTTCGTGGGGATATTCGATCGGGACCAGGGCGCGCTGGCGGGTTTCTACACGCTCGACGTCGACCTGAACCACAAGGTGGGCAACATCACCACCGGCCTCGACCCGGCTTTTGCCGATCGCCCGGTGCAGGCGGCGACGATCGATGCCTTCCTGGACCATATGTTCGCGTTCCGCGATGTCGACAAGATCGTGGCCCGCGTGCTCGCCGGCAATCGGGCGATGGTGGAGAAGCTCGACGCCAGCCCGCGTTTTCATTTCGAGGCGCGGCTGCGGCAGGAATGCCTGACGGCCAGCGGCGAACGGCTGGACCTGATGCTGTTCGCCGCCTTCCGCACCGAACCGAAGGAAGACGGCATCGCCCCGTGACGCCGACGGCCAACGCCTCCCTGCCGCTGCGCCTCGGCGATTTCCCAGGCCTTGTCGAGGCGCTGGATTATGCCGCGCGCGGCGAAACCGGGGTCAATTTCTTCGATGGGCGCGGCAATCCCGCCGGCAGCATGGGCTATGCCGCGCTGCGCGATGCCGCCCGCGCCGCCGCCGCGCATCTCGGCCAAGCCGGCCTGCGCGCCGGGGACCGCATCGCGCTGGTCGCCGAGACCGGGCCCGCCTTCCTCGCCGTCTTCTACGGCTGCCAATATGCCGGGATCGTCCCCTGCATCCTGCCCCACCGGCTGCAACCCGGCAGCGGCGACGCGCCGGCCATGGAGCTGGCCCGTTTCTTCGCCCGCACCGGCGCCGGGCTGATGCTGGCGCCCGAACGGATGATCGCCATCGTCCAGGCGGCGGTCGGCGCCGGCCGGGCGGCGGCGCTGGAAGCCTTCACGGCGCCGATATCCGCACCGCCGACGGCCCCCGTTCCCGCTGCCGCGGATCGCCCGGCCTATGTGCAATATTCCTCGGGCTCGACCGCCGATCCGCGCGGCATCCCGATCATGCTGCCGGCGCTGATGGCCAATGTCGCGGCGATCGCATCGGCCGGGCTTCGCCTGCGCAGCGACGATCGCGCTTTCTCCTGGCTGCCGCTCTACCACGACATGGGGCTGGTCGGCTTCTCGATCGTCGCCATGGCAGCCCAGCGCAGCGTCGACTATCTCTCGCCCAACGCCTTCGCGCTCCGCCCCGGCCTGTGGCTGCGGCTTATGTCGCAGCAGCGCAGCAAAATCGTCTACGCCCCCTCCTTCGCCTGGCGGCTGGCGGCCGAGCGGGCAAGCGGGGAACAGGGCCTCGATCTTTCCGCCCTGCGCGTCGCCGGCATCGGCGGCGACATGGTGCGCGGGCGCGACATGGCGGCCTTCGCATCCGCCTTCGCGTCCGCCGGCTTCGATCCCGCCGCCTTCCAGCCGAGCTATGGCCTGGCCGAGGCGGTGCTGGCGATCAGCATCGCCCAGGCCGGCAGCCCGCCCCGCGAGGATGCGCCCGACGACGCGCAAGGCGAACGCCGCTTCGTCGGCTGCGGCCGGCCATTGCCCGGCATCACCGTGCGGATCACCGACGATGCCGGCAACGCCCTGCCCGATGGCGCCACCGGCCGCATCCGCGTGGCCGGCGCCAACATCATGCCCGGCTATGACGGCGCGCCGCCGCTTGCGGAGGGCGCGCTGCTCGAAACCGGCGACCTCGGCTTCCTGCGCGACGGCGAGCTTTTCGTCACCGGCCGCGCCAAGGATCTGATCGCGGTGCGCGGCCGCAACATCTGGGCGCAGGACGTGGAATGGGCGGCCGAAACCGTTCCGCCGATCCGCCCCGGCGATACCGCCGCCTTCGGCGTGGACGATGGCGGCGGCGAGACGGTGGTGCTGCTCGTCCAGCGCGCTTCCGCCGATCGCGATGCGCTGCGCGCCCGCATCGGCGAGGCGCTTGCCTCGACCCTCGGCATCACCGCGACGATCGTCTTCGTTCCGCCGCGCGCCCTGCCTTTCACCTCATCGGGCAAGCTCGCCCGCGCCCGCGCCCGCGCGCTCTACCTTACGGGCATCTGGTCCGGCGCCGAAGCCGCGCCGGTCCTGTCCGGCCCCGCGCCCGTCTGCCTCAATCCCTGATCGTCACCCGCACCGGCTGGCCGCCTTCGCGCAGCATCAGCGATTTCCAGTGGAAACGCGGCGGCGCATCGGATGTCAGGGCGAAATCCGCGCGCTTCAGGAAGGTGGCGACGAAGGCGGCCAGCTCCACCAGCGCGAATTTCTTGCCGCCGCAAACGCGCGGCCCGAAGATGAAGGCGATGTTCGATCCGGCGCTGGCATTGTTGCGATAGCGATCGAGATGCAGCGCCCACGGATCGGGATGCAGCCGGGCATCATGCTGCACGCCGGGGATCGACACGAAGATATTGTCGCCTTCCGCGATCGCATGGTCGCCGATCCGGTCGGGCCCGGTGGCCAGCCGGGTGACGAGCGGGGTGGGCGGATAGAGGCGCAGCGCCTCCGAAACGAAGGCTTCCAGCGGGGCGATCGTCGAAAGATGCGCCCAATCCCGCCGGGGCGATTCCCAGAAAGGGGCCAGCGCATCGCGCAGGCCGCGCTGCACATCGGGATGGCGGGCCAGCAGGTAGCAGGCCCAGCCGATGCCCGATGCCGTCGTCTCCGCGCCGGCGGCGAAGAAGGTCAGCAGCTCATGTTCCAGCATGATATCGTTTTCGGAATCGCGATCGGCCGCCAGCATGCCTTCCAGCATCGGATTGTCCGGCAGCGCGCCTTCGCGGAACAGGCGGAAATCATCGAATATCTCGCGCCGCAGGCGGGGTAGCGCCGCCAGGTGGCGATGGTTCAACGCGCTGGTGTCGACGGTCGGCGCGAAGGCATATTCGGACCCGAATTCCATCAGCGTCGCCAGCCGATCGATATCCACCCGCGTTTCGGCCAGCGGCACGCCGAAGAAATTCTCGATCAGCACCGATACCGTCATGCGCCGGAGCAGGCTTTCGTCCAGCACCGCATCGCCCGCGGCGCTGCGCCCGGCGAGCGCGCCGACGGCTTCGTCCGCATAGCGGACGGCAAGGCCGTGGGTCCGCTCGCGATCGAACTTGGCGAGATAATGCTGGGTCAGCTCGCGCCGTATCTCCCACGCCTCGCCCACTTCGGAAAAGCGCGACGGCCCCAGCATGTGGCGGAACCAGTGCATGTTCTTGCGATAATTGTCCGCCCGCCGACGCAGCACATGCTCGGCATCCTCCAGCCGCTGCACCAGCAGCACATCGGCGCCGTTCACCTCCGCCCGGATATTCTCGCCATTATGTTCGCGGGCCATGCGGTAGAGCCAGTTCGCGGCATCGGTATAGGCGCCGCTGAACCGGGGCTGGTTCATTGCGGCCCTCGTTCGAGGATGCGGGCGAGATCGCGCACCGTCCGCATCTCCAGCAGGTCGACGGGATCGACCTCGGCCTTCAGGAAATTCTCCATCTCCACCACGATCAGCGCGAAGTTCAGGCTGTCCACCTCCTGCGCGGCGTTGATCGCGTCGTCGGCGCCGATCTTCTCGATCGGCACGAACAGGCAGCCCGACAGGATCTTCCGCGCCTCATAGAGATAATCCATAGGTCTCTCCCGTCCGTTCCGCCGCGATCCTACCCGTCCTTGTGCGAGGCGAAGATCAGCACGTCGAGCCGCGTGCCATCCGTCGCGCGGCATTCGCGGCGCAGCTTCGCCTCGAACTTGAAGCGCGCGTCGTTCTGGAAATTGAAGATCATGCGCACGTTGCGGGCGAGGATGCGCGCCGTCATCTTCTCCACATCGCGATAGGCGTAGAAATGGTCGAGCAGCGCATCGATCGTCGCCAGCAGCACGCCCCGGCCGTGATAGGCCGTCTCGCCGATGCCGGTGGTGATGTTGCCCACCTTGTGGGTCAGATCCACGTCGATCGTGTAGAAGCCGACGAGCAGGCCGTTCTCGCGATCGAATATGCCGATGAAATGATTGTGCAGGCCATCGAAGCCGGCAACGAACCGCCGCAGCCCTTCCAGATCGAAGTTCAGCGCCGCGAGGTTCAGGCCCGCCAGCATGCCCGGCCCGTTCAGCCATTCCACGAAACGCGGCGTCACGTCCGCCGGCGTCAGGCTGCGCAGCACATAGCCGTTGGTTTCGATATGGACGGGCGCGCTTGCGAGGCCGGTGCTGCGGGCGGCGTCTACCACATGGGTCTCCTTGCGCTCGGGGCGGGCCGCTCATCCATGGTCTAGTGGATATGATCCACCAGGCTGCCAGTTGCTATTTCTTCCCAATCCGCGGTGCCAAGTCCACCATTTTCGGGGCGGATTCCCGCCGGCGCTCAGCCGCCGTAGCGCAGCCCGATCCAGAGCGTGCGCGGCGTCGCCCGCTCGATCACGTCGGCGCCCGATATCCCGGCCTCGACCAGCGTGTCCGTCAGGTTCTCGCCGCGCGCCTCGATGCTGAGGCCCCGGGCCACGGGCACGCGCAGCACCGCATCCAGCGTGGTGGCCGCACCCAGCCGGCGGCTGTTCTGATCGTCCTCATACTGGCCGGCGAGATGCCGCACCGTCGCCGATGCCGCCATGCCATCCGGCCGGTTCCATGCCAGCGTCGCGCTCGCCTGGTTGCGCGGCGTCTGCGCGGGGCGCAAGCCATCGAGCGCGGCGGACGGCCCGGCATCGGCGCGCACCTTGGCGTCGATCAGCGTCCACGATCCCGAAAGCTGCCACGGCCCGTGGCGGGCGGCGGCCTCCAGTTCGATCCCCTGCGACCGGATCGCCTCCAGATTCTGCCGCTGCCGCGAATTGGGCGCCAGGGTCACGTTGGCGATGGCGTCGTCCAGCCGGTTGTAGAACAGGGTGGCGGAAAGGCGGAATCCCGGCAGCGGCCGATAATCGACGCCCGCATCGACGCCCTTCAGCCGCTCGGGCTTCAGGAGCGCGTTGGCGGCGGTCACGTCCGCGCCGACGCGGAAAGGGCGGTAAAGCTCGTTGAGGCTGGGCAGCCGCCAGCCGAGATAGCCGGCGGAACGCAGCGTCACCGCCTGCGCCGGCCGGAAGGCGATGCCGGCCCGCGCCGTCGGCTCCCATCCCGACCGATCGGCGAAGTCCTGGTCGGTCGCCGCCGCGCCCGTCGCCAGCACGGTCTCGTCAAGATGGCCCCTCTCGATCCGCCAGCGATCGATCCGCGCACCCGCCGTCAGCGTCCAGGCATCGTCCGGGGCGAAGCTCAGGTCGGCAAAGCCGCCGAAGGTGCGCGTCCGCCCGCCCGCGCGGCGCGCCCTGGTCGGCGCGCCGGCCGCGAAGCTGTAAAGCTCCTTCGTCTCGCCGGTGGTCTGGCGCGCGTCGCCGCCCAACCGCAATTCCACCCCGCCGCCCAGCGGCGGGCGGACCTCGAACCGCGCGCCAAGGCCGGTCGCCGGGACATTATACTGGTCGAGCGAGGGATTCACCGCCGTCCGATCGGCGTTCACGCTGGCGAAGCCGCTGGAAAATTCGCGGAGCTGCAGCCATGTCGCCGCCTCCCAGCCCCAGCGGCCGCGCCCCACCAGCCGCACGCTGGCATCGGCGCCGAGATTGCGGTTGGGGGTGAAATCGGTGCCGCGATTGCGCCGGTCGAGCATGCCCAGCAGATTGGTCTGCAATTCGGTATCGCCGCCCACGGCAAAGGCGGTCCGCGCCGAAAGGCTGGCCTGTTCGTAGAAGGCCGGCCGATCCACCGGGCCGCGCGCGGCCGCGACGATGGGGGTGAAGCCGTCGCCGCGCGCATAGCTGGCCGAAAGCACGCCATAGCCGCCGCCCATGGCGCCGCTCACCCCCGCCTCGGCCTCCACGCTGTCCCGGCTGCCATAAGCGATGGCGACCCAGGCGGGCGCGATCTCGTCCGGCCCGGCGCTCATCAACTCGATCGTGCCGGCCAGCGCGCCCGGCCCGTTGACGCCGCTGCCGCCGCCGCGCGTCACCCGCACCATCCCCAGCCGCGAGGGATCATAGGCGCTCCACGGAATCCAGCCGCCGAAAGGATCGATCTGCGGCACGCCATCCAGCAGGATCAGCGCGCGCGCCGATGCGTTGCCGCCCAGCCCGCGCAAGGTCGCCCCCTGGCTGGTGGGATGCGCCGATCGCGAATCCGATCGCCGGAACTGCTGGAAGCCGGCGACGTCGCGCAGCACATCCTCCAGCCGCCCGCTGGCCGTGGTCGTCAGCCGGTCGCGCTCGATCACGCTCACGTCATAGGCGGCGAGGCCGGCCGGCGCCTCCAGCCCGGCGCCGGTGACGACGATATCGCGCCCCTCGGCATAAGCGACGGAAGGAAGGGCGAAAGCGGTCAGGATCAGGGCGCGCATGGCCCCTCTATAAACCGCCGCCCACGCACGGGAATCGCTTTGTCGTGCGCGATCGCGCCAAATTCCGGCCGGCGGCCTTCAACCTTCCGGCGCGAAGCGATCGGGATGGGCGGCGGCGAAGGCGGGCAGCGCCGCCAGCGCCGCATCGATCCGCACCAGCAGCGGAAAGTCGTCCAGCGCGACTTTGAAGCGCCGGGCATTATACATTTGCGGCACCAGGCAGATGTCGGCGATCCCCGGCGCGGCGCCGCCCAGATAGGGTCGCGCCGCCGTGCCGGCCCCGTCCTGGGCGGCCATCGCCTCCAGCGCGGCGAAGCCTTCGCGCACCCAATGGCCGATCCACGCCTCGCGCGCGGGCTCGTCCGCGCCCAGCTCGCCCCCCAGATAGCGCAGCACGCGGACATTGTTGATGGGGTGGATGTCGCACGCCACCACCAGCGCCAGCGCGAGCTGCCGCGCCCGCGCCGCCGGATCGCGCGGCACGAAAGCGGGATCGGGCACGCGCGCGTCGAGATAGTCGATGATCGCCAGGCTCTGGCCGATGCGGATGCCGTCCATCTCCAGCAGCGGCACCAGCCCCTGCGGGTTGATCGCGCGGAAGGCGAGCCCACGCTGCTCGCCCGCCAGCAGGTTCACCGGCACGCTTTCGAAGGCGATGCCCTTGAGGTTGAGCGCGATGCGGACGCGATAGGCCGCCGACGAGCGATAATAATCGTGGAGGCGGACGGGGTTTCCGTCAGATCCCGGCATACCATTCATAATCGTTGCTGTCCTCCCAATAGCCGCCCCTGCCGCCGCCGATCGCGGCCAGGCCGGCCACCGCCTCGATCCGCTCGACATATTTGGCATGCTTGTAGCCGAGCTGCCGTTCCACCCGAAGCCGGAGCGGCGCGCCATTTTCGATCGGCAGCAGCGCGCCGTTGAGCGCCCAGGCGAGGATCGTCTGGGGATGCAGCGCATCCACCATGTCGATGCTCTCATAATAACGCACCGGCCCGTAATCGTCGGCGCAATGGAAGACGATGTAGCGCGCCCGCGTCGAAACCCCGGCGCCTTCCAGCAGCAGGCGGAGCGGCACGCCGGTCCACCGGCCGATCGCGCTCCACCCTTCCACGCAATCGTGGCGGGTGATCTGGGTGCGGGCGGGAAGGCCGCGTATCTGCGCCATCGACAGCGAAAGCGGCCGCGCCACCAGCCCGCCCACCGCCAGCCGCCAATCGGCAAAGCCCCGCGCGGCATGATCGGCATAGCTTTGCGATCCCGGCCGGCGGGTGCCGTTGGACCGGAAGACGGGGGAGATATCCGCCGCGCCGAATTCGCGGGCGAGCGCGCCGCGATCCATCACCAGCCGCTGCGCACGCATCGTCAGCCCCTCGGCCGCGCGCAGGCCCTCGCGGAAGCCCTCGCTATAGGTCAGCCGGTCGCAGGCGGTGAGCAGCGGTGCCGCGGCGAGCGAGCCGATCAGGCGGCGGCGGGAAAGCCTCATGCCCGTTCCTCCGGCAGGCGATACCAGCCGCCGATCATCGCCCGCAGCTCGCGCACCGGGCCGGCGGCCGCCACCATCGCGAGATGGACGAGGACGAAGGCCAGGATCAGCATCGCGCAGATGAAATGGACGGACCGGGCGGACTGGCGGCCCGCGAACAGATCGACCAGCCAGGGCCAGGCCGCATCCATCGCCGGCGACATGGCAAGCCCGCTCAGCAGCATGGCCGGCAGCAGGCCGAACAGCACGGCCAGATAGCTGAGCTTCTGGAGGATATTGTATCGCGCCGCCGCTTCCCCCTTCGCCAGCCGCAGCCGGGCATGCGCCGTGATCTCCGCCCAGAGATGGCCGGGCGCCAGTTCGCCCCGCCGGGGGAGCAGATCGCGGCTGAGGTGGCCGCGCGCCATGCACCAGGCCGCATAGGCCGCGCCGCCGATCGCGAACGCCCAGGCGAAGGCCAGATGCCAGCGCCGCGCGGCCGAAAGGCTGTAGCGCGTGGGGATCGTCGCCCAGCCGGGAAAGGCGCGGGTCTGCACCATGCCGTCGCCGTCCGTCCACCGGCCCAGCACGCCCGTGGTTGGCACCATGACGTCACCGATCCGCAATATGCCCTGCGTTGGCGTCGATCCGATCTCCAGCCAGGCATGATCGGCATTGGCGCCATATTGGCCCCAATAGAGGCGGGGATGGGCGTTGAAGATCATCAGGCCGCTCATCAGCATGACGATCACGATCACCGCATTGGCCCAATGCCATATCCGAGTCGGCCAGCGGTGGCGCAATCGCCATTCGCCCGCCATTCCAGCCGCCGCATCCCGCATCATCGCCTGCTCCCGCGTCCGTGCCCGCGAAAATCTCCTCCCGGGCTTTTACGCTGCGTCATGGCCGGGCGTCGCATATTAGATGGCCCGATCGCCAATTTCCGAACGCCTCGGCGGCTGGACGAACGCTTTCAAGGGGCATAGCGCAGGGAAGAAAAGTCTAGTCAGCGGGAGAGAGAGCGATGGATTTCACCCTTAGCGAGCGCGAGACCCACTGGCGCGACCGGGTGCGCGATTTCATCGAAACCCACGTCCGCCCGCGCGATCCCGAATATCATGAGCAGCAGGAGACCGGCGAGCGCTGGAAGGTGCTGCCGGTGATCGAGGAAGCCAAGGCCAAGGCCAAGGCGGCGGGGCTCTGGAACCTGTTCATGCCGCCCCACAGCGGCCAGCAGCATGTGGACGAAAGCTTCCATTTCGAGGGGCCGGGCCTGTCCAACCTCGAATATGCGCTCTGCGCGGAGGAGATGGGCCGCGTCTATTGGGCGTCGGAGGCGATGAACTGCTCCGCCCCCGATACCGGCAACATGGAGGTGCTGCACCGCTACGGCACCCGCGCCCAGAAGGACCAGTGGCTGAAGCCGCTGATGGACGGCGACATCCGTTCCGCCTTCCTGATGACGGAGCCGGCCGTCGCCTCGTCCGACGCCACCAACATCGAGACGCGGATCGATCGCGACGGCGACCATTATGTCATCAACGGCCGCAAATGGTGGTCGTCGGGCGTGGGCGATCCGCGCTGCAAGATCAACATCGTCATGGGCAAGACCAACCCGGATGCGCCGCGCCATTCGCAACAGTCGATGATCCTGGTGCCGATGGACGCGCCCGGCGTGAAGGTCGTCCGCATGCTGCCCGTCTTCGGCTATGACGACGCCCCCCACGGCCATGCCGAGGTGATCCTCGACAATGTCCGCGTGCCGGTGGAGAATATGCTGCTGGGCGAGGGCCGCGGGTTCGAGATCGCGCAAGGCCGCCTCGGGCCGGGCCGCATCCACCATTGCATGCGCACCATCGGCGTGGCGGAGGAAGCGATCGAGAAGATGGCCCGCCGCCTGCTCGGCCGCGTCGCCTTCGGCAAGACGATCGCCGAACAGTCCGTCTGGGAACAGCGCATCGCCGAGGCCCGCATCGATATCGAGATAACGCGGCTGCTCTGCCTCAAGGCCGCCGACATGATGGACAAGGCCGGCAACAAGGCCGCGCAGGCGGAAATCGCGATGATCAAGGTCGCCGGCCCGCGCATGGCGCTGAAGGTGATCGACGATGCGATCCAGGCGCATGGCGGCGGCGGCGTGACCAGCGATTTCGGCCTGGCGCGCGCTTATGCCACGATCCGCACGCTCCGCCTGGCGGACGGGCCGGACGAGGTGCACAACCGCGCGATCGCCCGCCTCGAATTCGGCAAATATCGGGTCTGATCCCTCCCGCGCCGCCGTCATCCTGACGGGCGTCAGGATCCATTGACGGGAAGGCGCGGGGGACCGAGCCTTGGCGGCAAACGATTCCGGCATTCGCGGGAACGGCACAGTGGGAGGATGAAGCTGATGTCCCTGTTCGATCTTACCGGCAAGGTCGCCATCATCACCGGATCGTCGCGCGGCATCGGCCGCGCGATCGCCGAGGCGATGGCCGATCAGGGCGCGAGGGTGGTGATCTCCAGCCGCAAGCAGGATGCGTGCGATGCGGTGGCCGAGGCGATCAACGCCCGCCATCCCGGCGCGGCCACCGCTATCGCCGCCAGCATATCGTCCAAGGAAGCGCTTCAGCACCTCGTCGACGAGACCCGCGCGCGGCTGGGGCGGATCGACATCCTCGTCTGCAACGCCGCCTCCAACCCCTATTACGGGCCGATGGCGGGGATCACCGACGATCAGTTCCGCAAGATCTTCGACAACAACGTGCTGGCCAACCACTGGCTGATCGGCATGGTCGCGCCGGAGATGCGCGAGCGCAAGGAAGGCTCGATCCTCATCATCTCGTCGATCGGCGGCTTGACGTCATCGGTGTCGATCGGCGCCTATAACGTCTCGAAAGCGGCGGACTTCCAGCTCGCCCGCAACCTTGCCGCCGAATATGGGCCGGATGGCGTGCGGGTGAACTGCATCGCTCCCGGCCTCGTCCGCACCGATTTCGCCCGCGCATTGTGGGAAGACCCGCAGACGCTGAAGGCCGTCACCCGCAACACGCCGCTGGGCCGCATCGGCGAGCCGCACGAGATCGCCGGCGCCGCCGTCTTCCTCGCCTCGCCCGCCGCCACCTTCATGACCGGCCAGGCGATCATCGTCGACGGCGGGGCGACCACGGGAATCGGGCTGTGACCGGGCGGCTTGCCGGCCGGGTCGCGGTCGTCACCGGCGCGGGCAGCGGCATCGGCCGCGCCACCTGCCGCCTCTTCGCCCGCCACGGCGCGGTGGTCGTCGCCGCCGATATCGGCGACGGCGTCACCGAGACGATCGAGCTGATCCGCGATGCCGGCGGCCGCGCCGACGGCCTCAAGCTCGACGCCGGCCGCGAGGAGGATGTCGCCCGGCTGGTCGGCCATGCGGTGGAGGCGCACGGGCGGATCGACGTGATGTTCGCCAATGCCGGCATTTCGGGCGGGCTGAAGGGCCTGTTCGATCAGGATGCCGCCGACTGGGCGGAAATATTGCGCGTCAACCTGATCGGCCCCTTCCTCGCGGTGAAGCATGCCGCCCCGCACATGATCGCGCAGAAGCGCGGCTCGATCATCTGCACCGCCAGCGTCGCCGGGCTGAGATCGGGCGCGGGCGGGCCGGCTTATTCGGCCTCCAAGGCGGGCGTCATCAACCTGGTGCAGACATCCGCCCAGCAGCTTTCGACCAGCAATGTCCGGGTGAACGCGATCTGCCCCGGCCTCATCGAAACCGGCATGACGGAGATGATCTACGTCCGCGCGCGGGAAGCCGGCAAGGCCGACCAGCTCGGCCACCTCAACCCGCTGCGCCGCGGCAGCGAGCCGGACGAGATCGCGCATGCCGCATTGTTCCTCGCCTCGGACGAGGCATCCTACGTCAACGGCCACGCGCTGGTCGTCGATGGCGGCCTGTCCAGCTCGCACCCCTTCAATCGCCAGGAGCTCGGCCGGACCGCGCTCTGATTCCCATCAGGAGACATGGATGACCATCATCACCACCGAACGGGCGGGCGACGTCCTCGTCGTCATATCGAACAATCCGCCGGTCAACGCGCTCGGCCATGCGGTGCGTGACGGGCTGGCCAAAGCGATCGACGCGGCCGCCGCCGATCCCGCGATCAAGGCGGTGGTGATCCGCTGCGAAGGCCGCACCTTCTTCGCCGGCGCCGACATTACCGAATTCGGCAAGCCGATGAAGGACCCGCAGCTTCCCGAACTGCTCGAACGCATCGAGGCGCTGGACAAGCCGGTCGTCGCCGCGATCCACGGCACCGCGCTGGGCGGCGGGCTGGAAACCGCGCTCGCCTGCCATTATCGCGTCGCCGTGCCCTCGGCGAAGCTCGGCCTGCCCGAAGTGAAGCTCGGCATCCTTCCCGGCGCCGGCGGCACGCAGCGCCTGCCGCGCGTGGTGGGCGCCGAAGCCGCGCTGGAGATGATCGTCGGCGGCGCGCCGATCGGGGCGAAGAAGGCGGCCGAGGTCGGCCTGGTCGATCGCCTCGCCGCCGAGGACAATCTCGCCGCCGAAGCGATCGCTTTCGCGCGGGAGGTGGCGGACAAGCGCCCGCTGCCGCGCACCAGCGAGCGCAAGGCCGCGGCCGAACCCGGCATGTTCGAAGCGTTCCGTGCGAAGAATGCCAAGAAGATGAAGGGCTTCGAGGCGCCGGAAGCCTGCATCGAGGCGATCCAGGCCGCCGTCGACCTGCCCTTCCGCGAAGGGCTGGAGGTGGAACGCCGCCTCATCGCGAAGCTGATCGTCAGCGATCAGTCCAAGGCGCAGCGCCATATCTTCTTCGCCGAGCGGGCGGCCGCCAAGGTCGATGGCCTGCCCACCGATACGCCGCTGATCCCGGTGAAGTCGGTCGGCGTGATCGGCGCCGGCACGATGGGCGGCGGCATCGCCATGAACTTCCTGTCGATCGGCGTGCCCGTCACCATCCTCGAGGCGGAGCAGGCGGCGCTCGATCGCGGCGTCGGCGTGATCGCGAAGAATTACGCCAACAACGTCAAGAGCGGCCGGATGACGGAAGCGCAGGTCGAAAAGGCCATGGCGCTGCTCAAGCCCACTCTGTCCTACGACGACCTCGCCCAGGCCGACCTCGTCATCGAGGCGGTGTTCGAGAATATGGACGTGAAGAAGGAGGTGTTCGCCCGGCTGGACAAGGCGGCCAAGCCCGGCGCCATCCTCGCCACCAACACCTCCTATCTCGACGTGGACGAGATCGCCTCCGTCACCGCGCGGCCGGAATATGTGCTGGGCATGCACTTCTTCTCGCCCGCCAACGTGATGAAGCTGCTGGAGGTGGTGCGCGGGGCGAAGACGTCCGATTCCGTGCTCGCCACCGCCATGGCGCTCGCCAAGCAGATCAGGAAGATCGCGGTGGTCGCCGGCGTCTGCCACGGCTTCATCGGCAACCGCATGCTGAAGCCCCGGCAGGATCAGGCCGGCCAGCTCATCCTCGAAGGGGCGAAGCCCTCGGATGTCGATCGCGTCTTCCTCGATTTCGGCTTCCCGATGGGGCCGTTCCAGCTCGCCGATCTCGCCGGGCTCGACATCGGCTGGCATCGCGATCCCACCCGGCGTGAAACCGTGCGCGAGGCGCTGTGCGCCGAAGGCCGGCTCGGCCAGAAATCGGGCGGCGGCTTCTACGATTATGACGAGAAGCGCCAGCGCACGCCCTCGCCGGTCGCCGAACGGATCATCGCCGAATTCGCCGCCGCCAAGGGCATCCCCCAGCGCCAGATATCCGACGAGGAGATACGCGAGCGCTGCCTCTACACCATGGTCAACGAAGGCGCGAAGATCCTGGAGGAAGGCAAGGCCCAGCGCGCGTCCGACATCGATGTCGTCTGGGTCTATGGCTATGGCTGGCCGGTCTATCGCGGCGGCCCGATGCTGTGGGCGGACCAGATCGGCCTGAAGACGGTCGTGGACGGCCTGAAGCGCCAGGCCGATCGCCTCGGCCCCGATTTCTCGCTGTCGCCGCTGCTCGTCGCCAAGGCGGAAAAGGGCGAAACCTTCAACTGATCGGCCGGCCCGATATCGAACAGAAGCCGGGCGGCGGGGGCATAGGCCTCCGCCGCCCGCATTTTTACCGGCGCGCGGCTACCAGCGGCCGGGTCTCCTGCTCGATCGCCGGCTCCTGCGCGGCGCCCCTGGCGATGAAATCGGCCGTCCGCAGCGCCAGCGCGAGAATGGTCAGCGTCGGATTGGCCCAGCCGGACGTCGGGAAAAGCGAGCTTCCCGCGACATGCAGGTTGGCGAGGCCGTGGACACGGCCGGTGGCGTCGGTCACGCCCTCGCGCGGGCTGTCGGCCATGCGCGTCGTGCCCATATGGTGATAGCCGCCGATCGGATGCGCGCTGATCAGCGGATCGGTGCGCCAGGCGCGGCTCGCATCCGAAAGCCAGGGCGCGGCCTCAACCCGGCCCAGCCCCAGCCGCTCGGTCTCGCGGCCGAGGGCGGCGACGAGGCCCGCCACGCTGTCCGTATCGATCGCGCTCATCCGCCAGTCGAGCCTGGCGCGGCGCAGGCCCAGCGCGTCGGTCGTGCCGTCCAGCAGCACCCGGCTGTCGGGATTGGGCGCCTGCTCGCCGCGCACCACCAGCGCCACGTCCAGCCGGCCGGCCTTGTGCAGCAGCCAGGGGCGGAGCGGCTCGGTCATGCTCATCGTCGCGTTCACCGCCTGCTTGGTGCGCATCCACATCGCCCGCGCGCGCCGGCTGGGGGCAAGGTCATGCTTCAATTTCTGATAGGCGCGCATGCCCAGCGCCTCGCTGCCGTGCACCGGCCGGCGACCGGCGATGGTGAGCGAGGTGTTGAGCAGCCCCTGCTCGCGCTGCAGCCGCTCGGCCGGCGCGATCAGGGCCGCGGCGTTATGCCCGTCCAGCCGGTGCTTGCGGCCGAAGGCGTTGAGCAGCGCCCACACCCCAGGCCCGACGATCCTGCCGCCGCGCGCATGGGGATGTTCCATGAAGTAACGGCCCACCTGGTCGTGCGCGTTGCCGAGGCCGGTGCGCACGATCGAATCCGATGCCAGCAGCAGCCGGGCATTCTCGATGCCGCCCGCCGCCAGCACATAATTGCGCGCGCGCACCCGGTGGCGCCGGCCCGAGCGCGCCGTCAGGTCGAGATGGCCGATCGCCCGGCCCGAAGGTAGGGCCACGATCTCCGTCACCGTCGCATGGGTCAGGATGCGGCACCGCGGATTCTCGCGCAGGTCCGCGCACGATTCGAAGGTGAAGCGGTTGAACCTGTCGTCGAAGCTCCAGAAGGGCGTGCGCAGCACATCCGCATCGAAATCGGGAAGCGGCGCACCCGCGCGGGCGAAGCTCTCCGCCGTCGGCTCGCGCGACGGCAGGTCCAGCAGGTCGCGGGCCGCCGCATAATAAGGCGCGATCTCGGCATGATCGATCGGCCAGCCCGAATGGGGCACCCAGTCGCGCCGGACGAAATCGATCGGGTCCAGCTCCGCGCAGCGCCCGCCCCAGATGGCGGTGGTGCCGCCGAAGAAGCGCAGCCGCGCATGATCCAGCGGATAATAAGGCTCGCCCACCGATCGGCCCTCGTTCAGCGCGGCGGTATCGGCCTCATGATCCAGGCCGCCGCTTTCCAGCAGCACCACCCGCTGGCCCGCGGCCAGCAGCCGGCGGGCCACGGTGATCCCCGCCGCCCCCGCGCCGATCACGCACGTATCCGCCAGCAGCTCGGCGGAAACGCCGTCATCCAGATCGATATGCATGCTTCACCTCACGCTGGTGCGTTGGCCCGCCGGGCAGAAGCGTCCGGCAACACGGGCAACGCGGTAACTCGATGGGTCGGGGGGCCGATCGCGGCATCCGCCTGCTCCAGCCCGCCATCTTCCAGATGGTCGGCGATCCGGTCGATCTCCTCGGGCGTCCCGTCGCCGATCAGGGCATAGGAAAGGTCGCCCTTGCGCCAATAAGCGATCGACCGGCCGTCCATCCGCTCGGCGGAAGGCTCGGTCGGCGCCGTGCTGGCGCCGCGCACAGCGAAGATGGAAAGCACGCCCTTGTCCTCGGTATGCACCAGCATCTGCAGCGCCGGGCCATATTCGGACGGGAAAAGCTGCGCATCCAGCACGCGCCAGCCGGCGGGCAGGCGGGGCACGCGGATGCCGGTCTCGCGCATCAGATCATGCACGTCCAGGTTCGGCGCCTCGGGCTGGGATGCCATGCGCGCCCGCATCAGCGTGATCCGGTGGGACATCATCGCATCGTCCAGATAGGATGGCGGCGATGCCACGCTCTGCCCGCCGGCATTGGGCAGCACCAGCGTCATCACGCTCAGCCCCGCAAAGGCGATCACCGCCGCCAGCGAAAGCCGGGTGCCGCCGGCGCGCCGCTCGGCACGGGGCGTGGACGGACGGGCCTTGCCGGCGATCAGCCGCAGGGCGCTGCGGCCGGCCAGATCCTCCATCACCCGCGCGGCATCGTTGGGCCGCTGGCTCAGGTGCCGCTCGACCTCGCAGGCGCGCGCCGCGTCCAGCTCGCCGTCGACATAGGCGTTGATGTCGATATCGCAGATGCGGTTCCTGTCAGTCGTCATCGCGTCCTCCCACGATGCGCAGCCGCGCCGCCGTCGGCTCCGGCGCATCCGCCCGCAGCGCGGCCCTCGCCCGGTTCAGGCGCGACATGATCGTGCCCACCGGCACGCCCAGCGCATCGGCGGCCTGCTGGTAGCTCATCCCCTCGATCGCCACGCAGCGCAGCGCGGCGCGCTGGCCCTCGGGCAGCGCCTCGAACCGCTCGCCGATCTGGCGCAGATAGGTGGCGAATTCCTGGTCGGCCGGCTGCGCGGGCGTCGCCGCCGTGGCGCGCGCATCGGCCAGCGCGTCGATCCGCGCGGCCTCGCTGCGGCGGCGGCGCAAACCATCGATGAACAGGTTGCGCAACACCGTGAACAGCCAGTGGCGGATCGATTGGCCCAGCGCCGGGCGCGGCGGCCGTTCATGCGCCTTCAGCAGCGTTTCCTGAACCAGATCCTCGGCGGCGGTCCCGTCGCGCGTCAGCAGCCGCGCATAACGCCTGAGCGCCGGCGCATGCTCCAGTATCGGATCGGGATCGGAAGGATGCTGCATATTGAATATACGCGGTGACCAGGCATTCTATTCCCCGGTCTCACGAAGGCCGCCGATCGCGCCATACGAAGTCGGCGAACATGACCATCCGTTCGACCAGGATGACGGACAGAGGCAAGGAGCGACGATGCGGACATATGTTCTGGAACCCGGCCATCAAGGGCTGGAAGCGCTGCGCCAGGCCGAAATCGCCACGCCCGTGCCCGGCCCCGGCGAGATTCTCATCCGGGTCCGGGCCTGCTCGCTCAACTATCGCGACCAGCTTCTGGTCCAGGGCCGCTATTTCGGCGGGCCGATCCGGACGGCTGCGATTCCGCTTTCCGACGGCGCGGGCGAGGTGGCGGCGATCGGCGCCGGCGTCACGCGCTTCGCGGTGGGGGATCGCGTCGCCGGCACCTTCTTCCTCGATTGGGAGGACGGGCCGGCCGATGCACGCAAGGTCGCCACCTCGCTCGGCGCCCCGCCGGCCACCGGCATGCTCGCCGAATATGCGCTGCTGCCCGAACGCGCCGTGGTGCCGATCGCCCCGTCGCTTTCGTTCGAGGAAGCCGCCACCCTGCCCTGCGCCGGCGTCACCGCCTGGAACGCGCTGATGGAAGGCCCCCGGCGGCTCCAGCCGGGCGATACCGTGCTGCTGCTCGGCACGGGCGGCGTCTCGCTGATCGCCCTCCAGCTCGCACGCGCGGCCGGCGCCGCGGTGATCATCACCTCCTCCTCCGACGCCAAGCTGGAGCGCGCCCGCGCGATGGGCGCCACCCACGGCATCAACTATCGCGCCACGCCCGATTGGGGCGCGGCCGCGGCGGAGGCGGCGGGGCCGAACGGCATATCCCATATCGTCGAGGTCGGCGGGCCGGGCACGATCGCCCAGTCGATGCAGGCGATCGGCTATGGCGGGGAAATCGGCATCATCGGCCTGCTCGCCGCCGAAGGCCAGTCCAACCCGCTGGCGCTGATGACGCGGGGCGCGACGATGCGCGGCATCTTCGTCGGATCGCGCGCGATGGCCGAGCGGCTGAACGCCGCGGTGGAGGCCAACGGCATCCGCCCCGTCATCGACCGCGTCTTCGCCTTCGACGATGCGGTGGACGCCTATCGCTACCAGTCCGGCAGCGACCTGTTCGGCAAGGTGGTGATATCGGTGTAGGCGGCAGCCTTGACCTGCGCGGAAGTTCGGGCGCCCCGCGTTCGCGCGCGCCCGGATTAAACTGTCAGCGCAAGCTGCCGCTCGAAGCCCAAGCTATGGAAACCACAAAAATCCGTCATTCCCGCGCAGGCAGGAATCCATTGTGTCGGGCGCTATCGACTCAATCGAGCCCGCCGCGTCAATGATTAGCTACGCTGGCCTACGGCTCCCGCCTGCGCGGGAATGACGGGTGGAGAGGTGATCGCCTGGCGAGATCCCTGAACCGGACCTCGCGCGCGCCATGATCCATCCACGCCGCCTAGGCGGCCAGTTCCGCCACCACCCAGCGATTGCCGTCCGGGTCCGCCACCATCGTATAGCGCCCCCACGCCTCCTTGCGGATCGGCGCTACCTCCACCCCCAGCCCCGCCAGCCGGGCATGTTCGGCCTCGATATCGGGCACGCCCAGCATCAGCCCCTGCTGGCAGCCGGGCGGCATCGCGTCGAACCAGTTGACCAAGGTGATCGATGCCCCGCCGCCCGGCGGCTGCAGCTGGATCCAGCGCGAATCCGGCCCCATCGCCTCGTCGCGCATCACCGCGAATTCCATGATGTCGGTATAGAAGCCCCTGGCCCGCGCCTGATCGGCGACCGGGATCGATACGATGGCGATCGGCATTTTCCTCCCCCTCCTGTCCCGACTACGATAGGCTGCGGATCATAACACCCGCGTCGCGGGTCGATCGATACAGGATGGTCCATGAAAGACGAAACAGAAGCCGATCTGAGCGGCGCCACCCCGCGCCGCCGCCCCAAGCCCGACGTGGTGGAGCTGGGCGGCCGTCCGCTCAAGCCCGCCACGCTGATGATGGGCCACGGCTATGATCCCATGCTGTCGGAAGGCGCGCTGAAGCCGCCGATCTTCCTCACCTCCACTTTCGTGTTCGAAAATGCCGCCGCCGGCAAACGCCATTTCGAAGGCGTCACCGGCAAGCGGCCGGGCGGGGCGGAGGGCCTCGTCTATTCCCGCTTCAACGGCCCCAATCAGGAGATTTTGGAGGACCGGCTGGGCGTTTGGGAGGATGCGGAGGACGCGCTCACCTTCTCCTCCGGCATGGCGGCGATCGCCACGGTGCTGCTGGCGCTGGTGAAGCCGGGCGACATCATCGTCCATTCCGCGCCGCTCTACGCCGCCACCGAAACGCTGATCGGCAAGATCCTCGGCCGCTTCGGCGTCCACTGGCTCGATTTCCCCGCCGGCGCCAGCCGGGAGGAGATCGATGCCGTGCTCGGCCGCGCGCAGGCTGAGGGGCGGGTGGCGCTGATCTATCTGGAAAGCCCGGCCAATCCCACCAACGCGCTGGTCGATGTGGAGGCGGTGAAGGCATCGCGCGATGCGCTGTTCGGCACCGGGCCGGATGCGCCGCCGATCGCCATCGACAACACCTTCCTCGGCCCGCTCTGGCAGAAGCCGCTGCGCCACGGCGCCGATCTCGTCCTCTATTCGCTCACCAAATATGCCGGCGGGCATAGCGATCTGGTGGCCGGCGGCGCGGTGGGATCGAAGGCGGCGATCGCGCCGATCCGGGCGATGCGCAACACGATCGGCACCATCACCGATCCGCATTCGGCGTGGATGCTGCTGCGCAGCCTCGAGACGCTGGAGCTGCGGATGAGCCGGGCGGGCGAGAATGCCGCCAAGGTCTGCGCCTATCTGCGCGATCATCCCAAGGTGGAGACGGTGGGCTATCTGGGCTTCCTGGAGGAAGGATCGCGCCAGGCCGACATCTATCGCCGCCACTGCACCGGCGCCGGCTCCACCTTCTCGCTCTATCTGAAGGGCGGCGAGAAGGAGAGCTTCGCCTTCCTCGACGCGCTGAAGATCGCCAAGCTCGCCGTCAGCCTCGGCGGCACCGAGACGCTGGCCAGCGCACCGGCGGCGATGACCCATCTTTCGGTGCCGGACGAACGCAAGCTGGCGCTGGGCATCACCGACAATCTGGTGCGCATATCGATCGGCGTCGAGGATGCCGACGATCTGGTCGCCGACATGGAGCAGGCGCTGAAGGCCGTCTGAGCGGGATTTTCCAGACCGGCTGATGCCAATTCTTTGGGGGGAATGCCGATGCGTTGCTTGCCGGTGGTGATGCCGTTGCTGTTCGTCGCCGTGCCGGCGCCGGCGCAGACCGCCCAGGGAGACGTGGCCGTCACCATTTACAACAACGACATCGCGCTGGTGCAGGATGCCCGCACGCTGACGGTGCCGGCCGGCCGCAGCCGCCAGGAATTCCCCGATGTCTCCGCCCAGATCCGGCCGGAAACCGCGAGCCTTTCGGGAGCCGGCATCGCCATCGTCGAGCAGAATTTCGATTATGACCTGCTTTCGCCCGACAAGCTGATGGAAAAGGCGGTGGGGCAGACGATCACCATCGTCCGCACCAACCCGGCGACGGGCGCGGAAACCCGCGAGCAGGCGCGGGTGCTCGCGGCCAATGGCGGCATCGTGCTCCAGATCGGCGAGCGGATCGAGGTGCTGCGCGACGATGGCCTGCCGGTGCGCGTGGTGTTCGACAAGGTGCCCGATAATCTGCGCGCGCGGCCGACCTTGTCGGTGACGATCGACGCGGCGAAGGCGGGGCCGGTGGCGACGCGGCTCTCCTACCTCACCCCCGGCATGGGCTGGACCAGCGACTATGTGATGCTGTTCGACGAGAAGACCGGCGCGGCCGACATGCAGGGCTGGGTGACGCTGACCAACAATAGCGGAACCACTTACGCCAATGCCCGGACGCTGCTGGTCGCCGGCAATGTCGGTGGCGGGCGCAACCGCCTGGGCGCGCTTACCGCCACCCTGGAGGCGGCCGGCACCGAAAGCGGCCAGCGCGAGCGGCTGGGGGATTATTATCTCTATCCGCTGGCCGAACGGACGACGATCGCCCAGGCGCAGCAGAAGCAGGTGAGCTTCCTCGACGTGAAGGGCGCGCCGGCGCGCAAGGCCTATGAGTTCGTGAACGGCTGGCTCAGCGGCAATGATACGCCGCGCAGCGCCGCGACCGCGATCAAATTCTCCACCTCCCGCCAGGGCGGCCTTGGCGATCAGCTGCCCGCCGGCACGATCCGCGTCTATATGCGCGATCAGCGCGGCGATCCCCAGTTCATCGGCGAAAGCCGGATCGATCATACGCCGATGGGATCATCCCTTTCGATCCGCACGGGCGAGGCCTTCGACGTGAAGGTGAAGACCGTGGTCGAGGAGCGCACCCGCCTTTCCAGCCGGCGCTGGCAGACGAGGATGCGCTACATCCTTTCCAATGCCCGGCCCGAGCCGGTGACGGTGGACGTGGCGCAGAACGGCCTGTGGGGCGATGCGCGGGTCACGGCGCAGAGCCTGGAGGGCAACCGGGTTTCGGCCGACCGGATCGAATGGAAGGTGCCCGTCCCCGCCAACGGGACGACCGAGCTGACCGCGACCTTCGATACGCGGTATTGACGGCCGTGCGCCTCGTCGCGCTGCTCGCCTTGCTGCTGGCCGGCTGGCCCGTCACGCTGCCGGCGGCGACCGTCACGTCGCGCGAGGCGGCGGATATATCCGTTACCCTCTATCGCGCGCCCGATCGCGATAGCGGGGCGATGGATCGCCGCTGGCCCGGCGGCTACGCCCTGATCAGCGAGACGCGCACGATCGCCATCCCCGCCGGCGAAAGCGTGATCCGCTTCGAAGGGGTGGCGGAAGGATTGCTGCCGGAAACCGCCATCGTCACCGGCCTGCCCAGGAGCGTGCGCGAGAAGAATCGCGATGCGCGGCTGATCAGCCCGGCCGGTCTGGTCGATGCCTATCTGAAGCGCCGGGTGACGCTGAGGCGGACGAGCCGCGAAACCGGCAGGGTGACGGAGCAGCAGGCGATCATCCAGGCCGGCCCCGATGGCGGCGTGATCGTCCAGACGGCGGAAGGCTATGAGGCGCTTGGCTGTTCGGGCCTTCCCGAGCGGATGCTCTATCCCGGTGTGCCGGCCGATCTCGCCCCCCGCCCGACGCTTTCGGTGGTGGCGATCAGCGACCGGCCGGTGACGGCGACGGTGCAGCTCACCTATCTGGCGCAGGGTTTCGACTGGTCGGCCAATTATGTGGCGCGGATGAACCCCGATGACGATGGCAGGATGGGCCTTTTCGCCTGGCTGACGATCGCCAACGGCGGCGCCCAGAGCTTCCGCGACGCGCGGTTGCAGGTGGTGGCCGGCCGGCCGAACAAGGAGGCAGCCGCGTCTCAGCCCGTGCCGTCCCGCGCCGTGCTGAAGCTGCGATGCTGGCCGATGGATATCACCAGCACCCATCCCCGCTCCGTCTTCACCCGCCTGCCCTGGCCCGAGGGGGAGGGCGAGGAGATGATGTTCGAGAATGCCGACAACATCGTCGTGACGGCACGGCGCCGCGAACGGCGCATCTTGAACGAGCTGATGGCGGTTCCGGTGGCGCCCGCGCCCGCCGCCATGATGGCCGAGCAGGAGGAACTGGGCGATCTCAAGCTCTATCGGGTGCCGGAACGGGTGACGGTCGCCGCCCAGGCGCAGAAGCAGGTGGCGATGATCGATCAGCCGGATGCGGCTTTCGATCGCGTCTATTCGGCCGGTGCGGATAGCGGATCGGGCGATTACCGGCCGATGCCCTTCCTGCTCCGGGGCAGGAACAGCAAGGCCAAGGGCCTGGGCCTGCCGCTGCCGGCGGGCGGCGTCGCGATCTTCGAGGAGGTGGCGGGCGAGCCGATGCTGGTCGGCGAGACCGATCTCGCCGATCTGGCCGTGGACGAGCAGGTCGAGCTGCCCATCGGCGAAAGTCCGGATGTCCAGTGGCGGCTCACCAAGGTCCTCGAAACACGGCGGCGGCAGGATTGGCTGGCGGAATTCACCAATGCCCGAGCCGAGCCCGTGCAGGCCGAGATCATCGTGCCCTTCGACCTTGTCGACCGCCCGCCCGGCACCGAGCGCCGGCGCGGCGGCTGGGCGCTGCCGGTAACGATTGCGGCGAACGGCACGGCTTCGCTCCATTATTCGATCCGGCTGGACCGCGGGCGTTGAGCGCCGGCGGCTTGGGAGCGCCTTTTCCCGATTTGGGTCCGGCGGGAGAAGGAAGATCGTAAGGCGAGATAGAAGGGCGCGTCTCGTCAATCGCCCAATGGCTTGCCACGGGACAGGTTTGGAAGTTCGCCGGCCGGATCAGCAGCCGAGCAGGTCGAGCGCACGCGCTACGGCAGGCCCATAGCCTTCGCCGAAAAGCCGCAGGTGAACCAGCAAAGGCCAGAGCCGATAGACGGGCTACCGCTCTTGCCAGCCGGGCGCCAGATCGAGCGCGTCGAAGAAGGCTGGCGGCGGATGGTCGAACAGCGTCAGCATGGCGACATCGACCTCGCGGTCGCCATGGCAGCAGGCAGGGTCGATCAGGCCGGTGATCCGGCCTGCCGACACGAGTATGTTCCCACCCCAGAGATCGCCGTGGAGCAGCGCTGGCGGCGGATCGTGTGGGAGATATTCGCCGAGCCGGTCGGCCAAGGTATCGAGACGGTGCGCGAGGTCTACGGCAATATAGGGGATATGACATCGGATCCGGTTGTCGGCCCAGAAAGCGGGCCAGTCGGATCGCGCATCATTTGCGATAGCCAGGGGCCCGAAGGCATGATCTTCGCGCCAGCCATAAGCCTGATCGGTTGCGACGTGCAGGCGTTGGAGAACGGTTGCGAGGTCGGCCCAGGCGGGTCCTGCAAGACGGCCGTCATTTTCGAGCCGATCCATGACGATCAGATCGGATTGGATCGCGACGATGGCCGGGGCGGGGGCGCCCGTCATTCTGATGGCGCCCAGCATGGCTGCTTCGGCCCGCGCCTGCGGGGTCGGCTTCGCCACCAGCCGGCGCCCGTCGTCCAGCAGGATGGCGAACGCCGATGACAGGTCGCCGCCGGCCAGCGGCGCCATCTGCCTGACCGATCGACCGAGCAGCGCGGTGATGCGCTCTGTGAGCGGCGCGTCCGTGGCGGAGACGGGGCTCATGACCTGGTTGCCCTGATTCTCGTCGGATCGTTCCATGGCCGGGTTCTCCATGCGGCAATACCGTGGCTCGCAGGGGCGGAGAGGCGATTAAGCCCGCGCCGCGGCAGGCGCGCCATGGCGGACGCTCTTCCACCCGGAGTTTCAGCCATGAGCCAGACGCCGTTGACCGTTCGCATTCCCGAAGCCTGTCGCCAACCGGGCGGCGCTGATCGATCGCCCACCGGCAATGAATGTCGTCCAGACCATAGCCCGATCAACGCCCGACCGGGATCAATGATCGCTTGCGACGTTGGGGGCGTCGGTCCATAGGCGCCGGCCCTCGCCGTTTCCCGTCACTTTTTGGAGATCCCATTCGATGTCACGCCCCGCGCTCGGCCTCGACTTCGGCACGACCAGACTGGGGGAATTCTCCACCGGTATGCTGCGCATGGACCCTGTTCTCTATTGGGAGCCCATTGCGCGTTGGGCCATCCGCCAGAACGTGGAGCGCGTTTTGTTCGACCTCGAAAACAAGGCGTAGGCTTCGTCGGGCGACCGCTTTTGATAGATCACAATCGTCTTGTGAGTTTCTGATTTGGCGGTGTCTGCGGCCGGCGGCAAAGTTTCCGGCGAACGACAGCGATCGCAACTTTGGCGCCCGAAAGCTAATAGGCAGGAATCCCCTTGCTCGTCGTCACGATAAGGAAATTGAGCCTCGATCACGCCGTACAAAACCCAGCCCATTGCTCCATCAACGACCTGCGCTTTTCGAGAAGGGAGCCCCGCCGATAGGCCGCCTCAGTCTTGTCCCTTACCGCATGAGCCAATGCGGCTTCAGCCAGCTCGCCGGGGAACGCCGTCTCTTCGCTCACCCAATCGCGAAACGCCGACCTGAAACCATGCACCGTGTAGGGCTTCTTCATATCGCGCAGCACCTTCATGAGCGTCATGTCGGAGAGGGACTGACCTGATCGGGTTCCCCGGAAAACGAGATGCTCACCCTCCGTGCGGAAGCAAGCACATCGCTTGAGCACCTTGAGCGCTGGCCCGGACAATGGCACCACATGTTCTCGGCCCGCCTTCATTCGATCGGCCGGAATGGTCCAAAGCTTGCGCTCAACATCGAATTCTTTCCACACCGCCTCCCTCACCTCACCCGAACGCGCCGCTGTCAGAACAGCGAACTCAACCGCGAGCCGACCCATCGTGGTTCGCTGACGCAGCTCGGAGAGGAATGATGCAACGTCGGCTTAGGGCATCGCCGCATGATGGCCGTCCTTCTTCGGCTGGCGAGGAAGTCCCTTGGTGACCGATCGCAGTGGTGCCTCGGTTTCACGATATCCGTTCGAATAGGCCCAATCGAGCACTGCGCCGATCCGCTGCCGGACACGCCGGGCTGTCTCGGGTTTGGAGAGCCAGATCGGAGCCAAGACGTTCCGGATTATCGGACCTGAGATATCGGAGACGCGGATGTCCCCGATCATAGGATACACGAACTGCTCCAGCGTTCGCTTCCATTGCCACTCGTGCTTCCCATTCCGCCACGTCTTGCGGTTGGCAGCATAGACCTTGGCGGCAGCTTCCTTGAAGGTTGGGATGCCGCCCGCCTTCCGCTTCTCGAAGACAGGATCCAGACCTTCTTCCATCCAGGCGCGTATTTCACCGGCCTTCGTACGGGCCTGGGCCAAGCTCACCTTCTTTGCACTGCCGAGCCCTATGTCGCGCCGCCGCCCGTACTTCTGGACGCGGCAAATCCAGCTCCGCGAACCGGTCACGCCAACCACCAGAAACAGACCGTCGCCGTCACCATATCGGCCCGGTCGAGTGGCAGCCTTCACACCTGTCGCCGATAGCCTTCCCATGCCATTATTTTCCCACATTTTTTCCCACACGCGAAATCGGTCACGAGCGATTTGGGGCGGATGGCTGGGGACACGAATCACCGCGAAAGCCCCGGAAATACTGGGGTTTCTCGGTCACGCGTGGATGTGGGAGAATGTGGGAATGGTGGACAGGGCTGGATTTTAGAGCCGGCCTCCTATGGCATTGAAACATAAAGATTATTTCACGTGCATCTGTGTCACATGGCATAGCCGGATGTAACAAAGGTTGCAAGATGGTCTTGCCTGTCGCATCCGGCTCCCGCTCGGATTATGCCGAGGGATTAGGGCCGGGACTCATAACCACCATGTGATGGCGGCGGCGAGGTGGATGCTGCCGAGGAAGACATCGGCGCGGCGGTCA
>NZ_PHHF01000042.1 GCF_003034225.1 Edaphosphingomonas fennica | reverse complement strand
TGACCGCCGCGCCGATGTCTTCCTCGGCAGCATCCACCTCGCCGCCGCCATCACATGGTGGTTATGAGTCCCGGCCCTAGCAGCGAAGTTTCAAACCAGTCGCGCCGGGATCAGCCCACGCAGCGAATTGCCGATGAAGAAGCCGCCGGCCAGGTCGGCGGGCGCGACGTCCCCCTCCTCGGCGCGGCCCTCGGCGATCAGCACCTCGCGGAGGATGCCGGGCAGCAGCCCGCGCTCCAGCGGCGGCGTCACCAGCCGGCCGCCGCGCGCCACGAACAGGCTGGTGAAGCTGCCCTCGGTCAGCCGGCCTTCGGGATCGGTGAACAGCACCTCGAAAGTGCCGGCGGCGCGGCGCGCATCATCATGCGCGGCGCGATCGCTGGTCTTGTGCCGCAGGCGGAAATCGCCCGGCGCCACCGGCAGCGGCGCCATGGCCACGTTCGCCACGGCGGGATTGGCGGGCAGCGGCCGCACCTCCACCGCCAGCGCCCCGCTCGGCGAAAGCATCAGGCGCACGCGGCGCGGATCGCGCAACCGGAAGGTCGCGGCCTGCAATTCGTTGCGGGCGACGTGGCGGTCGAACGGGAAATCCAGCGCATCGGCCGATGCCTTCATGCGGGCGAGGTGGCGTTCCAGCTCCACCAGCCCGCCGGCGGCGTCGAACCGCATCGTCTCGATCAGATCGAACGGGCGCATAGCCGCCGTCACGAACGCGCCCTTGGCCAGGCACTCGCGCCATTCGCCCGCCGCGGTCGAATCGGCGACCACCGCCGATCCCAGCCCCAGTTCCGCAACCCTGCTCCCCTGTTCCATCGCCAGCGTGCGAATCGCGACGTTGAACGCCGCATCGCCCGCCGGATCGAGCCAGCCGATCGACCCCGTATAGGGGCCGCGGGCGTCGGCCTCCACCCCGGCGATGATTTCCATCGCGCGGATCTTGGGGGCGCCCGTCACCGATCCGCAAGGGAATATCGCCGCCAATACGTCCACCGCGTCGCGCCCCGGCGCCAGCCGCGCGGCGACGGTGGAGGTGAGGGTGTGGATGGTCGGGTATGTTTCCACGGTGAACAGAGCGGGCACCGCCACGCTGCCGGCCTCCGCCACGCGGGCGAGATCGTTGCGCAGCAGATCGACGATCATCAGATTCTCGGCGCGTTCCTTGGCATCGGCGGCCAGCGACCCGGCCAGCGCCGCATCGCGGGCGGGATCGGCATCGCGCCGCGCGGTTCCCTTCATCGGCCGGGCGGTGAGGCGCCCTTCCTCCAGCGTGAAGAACAGCTCCGGCGAGCAGGAGAGCAGCCAGTGCCGGCCGGTGAAGACCACCCCGCCCCAGCCGCCCCGGCTGGCGCTGCGCATCGCGGCGTAGAGCGCAAGCGGATCGCCGGCCATTGGGACGTCGGCCCGGAAGCTGAGATTCGCCTGATAGATGTCGCCCGCCGCAATATAGCCCGCCACCCGATCGAAGGCGGCGGCATAGGCCGCAAAGGCGATGCGCGGGCGCGGGGCCCCCGCCCATGCCCCCGCCGGATCGCCCAGCATCGCGGCGAGCGCATCCGCATCGGGCCGGGAAAATCCCTCGAACAGCCCGAACCACAGAAGCGGCGCGCCGCCCTGGGCCACCGGCAGCCGATCGAGCCGCCCTTCCAGCGCCAGCCCGGCCTCGTAACCGATATAGCCCGCCGCATGCAGGCCCCGCGCGGCAGCCGCGCGCAGCGCCGCCAGCGCGGGCGCCACCTCATCCAGCCGCGACGCCGAAACCACCTCGATGGGCCGCACGTAGAGCCGCGCGCCGCCGCCGTCCGTGCGGGCGTCGTCCAGGAGGATGAAGGGCTGGTCGCTGTCGATCGTCACGCCGCCTGTTGCCGCGCCGGAAGCCCTTTCGTAAACCCCCGTCGATGACTGAGACCGTCCCCCCGCTCCGCGCGGCCATCGTGCCCGTCACTCCGCTCCAGCAGAATTGCACGCTGATCTGGTGCACCCGGACGATGCGCGGCGCCTTCATCGATGCCGGCGGCGATCTGCCCCGGCTGAAGGCGGCGGCGGAGAAAGCGGGCGTCACCGTGGAAAAGCTGCTCGTCACCCACGGCCATATCGATCATTGCGGTGGCACCGGCATCCTCGCCCGGGAGCTTGGCGTGCCGATCGAAGGCCCGCACGAGGACGACCGCTTCTGGATCGCGCGGCTGGCCGACGACGGCCGCAATTACGGGATCGAGGGCCAGCCGTTCGAGCCCGATCGCTGGCTTGGCGACGGCGACACGGTGACGGTGGGCGATCTGGTGCTGGACGTGATCCACTGCCCCGGCCACACGCCCGGCCATGTCGTGTTCCACCACGCGCCCTCGCGGCTGGCCATCGTCGGCGACGTGCTGTTCCAGGGATCGATCGGCCGGACCGACTTTCCGATGGGCAACCATGCCGACCTGATCGACGCGATCACCCGCAAGCTCTGGCCGCTGGGGGCGGAAACCGCCTTCGTCTGCGGCCATGGCCCGATGTCCACCTTCGGCCACGAACGGCAGACCAACCCGTTCGTCGCCGATCAGGTGCTGGCGCGGGGATAAGCCCGCCGCGCCGATCCGAATCAGCCGGCCACCATGTCCGCCGTCACCGGCGTCGGCATGCCGAGATAGGCGATCACCAGCGCCCAGCCGGCAAGGCCGATCAGCACCAGCCATGTGACGAGGATGCCGATGATCCGCCCCTTGGCGGGCTTATCCACGCTGTCCATCCCGAAGGCGTGGAGGATGCGCCCCACCACGAAGGCCGCCGCCAGAATCGACAGCCAGAGCTGCGATCCGCGCGCCAGCTCGATCAGGCCGACCAGGATCAGGAAGAAGGGCGTATATTCCGTATAGTTGGCATGCGCGCGCATTCGGGCGAGAAGCAGCGGATTGCCGCCGTCGCCGGTCAGCACCTTGGCGCTGGTGCGGATCTGGCTCACCCGGAAGCCCAGCCAGAGGTTGATGATCGTCGCCGCCGCGGCGAAGGTCAGCGTGATCGGCAGGATCGTCATGCGGCTGTTCCCCCTCCATTTTTGTCAATGAACTGGTTCGCACGGCGCACGGCAGCTTGCAACATGGACCGAAATCGCTATAGGGCACCCGTTCGCGACGAGCCTGGCCGCTTGGTCCTCCACCCCGACGGGTGCGGGTCCGCTGGCGGCGAAACTCGTCGCTTATTCTTTTTTGCACAGATGGAACAGGTGCCGAGATGGCCGTCCCTAAGAGAAAAACTTCGCCGTCGCGGCGTAACATGCGCCGCAGCCACGATGCGCTTTCGGTCGAATCCTTTCAGGAATGCCCGAACTGCGGCGAGCTGAAGCGCCCGCACAACCTGTGCAACGCGTGCGGCCACTATAATGGTCGCGAGATCGTTTCGGTCGAAGCCTGAACCGGTCGGCCGGTCTTTCTGGCGATAGCGAATCGGGGCGCCTGGCGCCGCGATTTGGATCGCCGGTCCGGCCTGTTCCAGCGGTTGAGACCTTGATGGGATCGACGGTGGCGATTCGCGCCCGTCGGATCGGGGTCTGAGGAGAAGAGGGGTCATGGCAGGAACGCCGCGAATCGCCATCGATGCGATGGGCGGCGACGGCGGCCCCGCGATCATGCTGGAAGGCGCGGCGCTGGCCGCCGCGCGCGATCCATCGCTCAGCTTCATCCTGTTCGGCGACGAAAGCGTCGTCGGGCCCGAACTCGCGCGCCATCCCGCCCTCGCCGGACGGGCGGAAATCGCCCACGCGCCCGAGGCGATCAGCGGCGAGGACAAGCCCAGCCAGGCGATCCGCCGCGCCAAGACCACGTCGATGGGCCTCGCCATCGCGGCGGTGAAGCAGCATCAGGCCGAAGCCGCCGTCTCCGCCGGCAATACCGGCGCGCTGATGGCGATGGCCAAGCTCGCGCTGCGCACCATGAAGGGCATCGACCGCCCCGCGCTCGCCGCCCTGTTGCCGACGCTGGGCGACAATGATCTGGTGATGCTGGATCTCGGCGCCAACACCGAATGCGATGCCCGCAACCTCGTGGAATTCGCGGTCATGGGCGCGGCCTATTCGCGCTGCGCCCTGGGCATCGAACGGCCGCGCGTCAGCCTGCTGAACATCGGCACCGAGGAACTGAAGGGCACGGACGAGCTGCGCGATGCCGCCGCCCGCCTGCGCGCCGAGGATCATCTGCATCTGAGCTTCGAAGGCTTCATCGAGGCCGACCGGCTCGGCCGCGGCGAAACCGATGTCGTGGTGACGGACGGCTTTTCCGGCAATATCGCGCTGAAGACGATGGAGGGCACCGCCCGCTTCGTCGCCGATCTGCTGCGCCGCGCCTTCACCAGCTCCGTCCGCTCGAAGATCGGCTTCCTGATCTCGCGGCCGGCCACGGAATTGCTGCGCCACCGTCTCGATCCCAACAATCATAATGGCGCGGTCTTCCTCGGCCTCAACGGCGTGGTGGTGAAAAGCCACGGCGGGGCCAATGCACAAGGTGTGGCGAATGCGATCGGCGTGGCGGCAAGTCTGGTGAAGAACGATCTGGGACGGCGCATCGCCGAGGATCTCGATCAGGTCCGCGCGCACGAGGTGAAGGCATGAGCCGCCGGGCCGTGATCGCGGGTAGCGGATCGGCGCTGCCGGCCCGCCGAATCTCCAACGCGGAACTGGCCGAGACCGTCGATACGTCGGACGAGTGGATCGTCGAGCGCACCGGCATCCGCTTCCGCCACGTCGCCGGCGAGGGCGAGACCACCGCCACGCTGGCCACCGATGCCGCGCGCCGCGCGCTCGAGGCCGCCGGCATGGCCGCCGCCGATATCGACCTGATCGTGCTCGCCACCGCAACGCCGGACCAGACCTTCCCGGCCACCGCCACCAAGGTGCAGGCAGCGCTCGGCATCGACGATTGCGTCGCCTTCGACGTGCAGGCGGTCTGCTCGGGCTTCCTCTATGCCTTGTCGGTGGCGGACAGCATGATCCGCGCGGGCGGCGCCACCAACGCGCTCGTCATCGGCGCGGAAACCTTCAGCCGCATCCTCGATTGGGAGGATCGCACCACCTGCGTGCTGTTCGGCGACGGCGCCGGCGCCATCGTGCTACGGGCCGAGGAAGGCGGCGACGCCGGCGTCCTCTCCGTCGCGCTGCATGCCGACGGCCGGCACAACCAGCTTCTTTATGTCGATGGCGGCCCTTCGACCACGCAGACGGTGGGCAAGCTGCGCATGAAGGGGCCGGAAGTGTTCAAGCATGCGGTGGTCAATCTCGCCGCGGTGCTGGGCGAAACGCTGGCCAAGGCCGGCCTCAGCGTGGCGGACGTGGATTGGGTAGTGCCGCACCAGGCCAACCGCCGCATCCTCGATGCCACCGCCCGCAAGCTCCATCTCGCGCCGGAAAAGGTGATCGTCACCGTCGACCAGCACGCCAACACCTCGGCCGCGTCGGTTCCGCTCGCCTTCGATACGGCGGTGCGCGACGGACGCATCAAGCGCGGCGACCTGCTGGTGTTCGAGGCGATGGGCGGCGGCTTCACCTGGGGGGCGGCGGCGATCCGCTACTGAAAGCCGATGTCCTCATCGGCCTGAACTGGCACACGGGCTGCGGAATCAACCCTTTGCGTCGCGTTCCTTGCGGCGTATGGTCATTCTCCCACGGACTTGACGAAGGGGACGTTGATGACCGAGGCAGGCACCCTGACCAGAGCGGACCTGGCCGAAGCTGTTCACCGCAATATCGGCCTTTCCAGGGCCGAATCGGCGGGAATGGTTGAACAGATACTGGACCATATGAGCAAGGCGCTGGAGCGCGGCGAGAATGTGAAGATCTCCGGATTCGGCAGCTTCGTGCTGCGCGACAAGGGGGAACGCATGGGCCGCAATCCGAAGACGGGGGTGGAAGTGCCGATCGCGCCCCGCCGCGTGCTCACCTTCCGCGCCAGCCAGATGATGCGCGATCGCATCGTCAAGGCGGGCTGAGCGGATAAACCTGGCCGGTCGCGTGGAATCGGGTCGCACAGACAAGGCCGATTCCGCCTTCCGCACGATCGGCGAGGTCGCCCAGGACCTGGGCATCGCGCAGCATGTGCTGCGTTATTGGGAAACGCGCTTTCCGCAGCTTCGCCCGCTGCAGCGCGCCGGCAACCGCCGTTATTATCGCCCTGCCGATATCGCGCTCGTCCGCCGCATCGATGCGCTGCTCAACCGCGAGGGCTATACCATCAAGGGCGTGCAGCAATTGCTTGCAGCATCGGCCACGGCGCCCGCCGATTCCGCACCGGCGCCCGCGCCCAACGATGACGATCTGATCGCCGCGCTCGAATCGGTGCGGGACGAACTGCGCGCCGCTCTCGCCGCCGACTGAGCCCCACCGCGCCGGCAAGCCAGCGGCGGATTCCAGAGCCGATCGGCATTTGCCCCGCGACGCCCAAGGGCCTGAAACGGGGGTGGCGATTCGCTCGCGCAGCCGTCCCCTCCGTCCGCCTCAGGGCAGGGCCATCCAGTCGCTCTCGCCGCCGCCGATGGGCATGCCCGGCGGCACGCGCGATACCTTGGACTGGGCGGCGGCGAGCTTGTCCAGCGCGCTGCGATCCTGCAGCAACCGGCCCGTGCTGCGGCTCCAGGCCGCATCGGCCGTGGCGCCCGAAACCTTCGCCAGCCGCGTCGCGATGCCGGCCAGCCGATCCTCGATCAGCGCCGCGACGCCGGGATCGCTATCCCCGTCGCGCGCCGTGGCCGCCAGCGTCAGCAGGGTGCGCCAGGCGACGCGGCGGCCGAGCTCGCCGGGCCGGTTGTCGATCACCGCCGCCGTCAGCCTGTCGATCAGGCCGGCCACGCCCGGCCCGTCCTGCCGCGCCACCCGCGTCAGCCGCTCGGGTGCCAGCAGCGCGTTCAGCGTCACCGTCGCGGCGGCATCGGCAGCGGCCAGCGGATCGAAGATCGGCCCGCCGGCATTGGCGAACACCTCGATATCGAACTGGCGATCGTCATTGCCTTCCTTGCCGGCCGACATCAGCGGCAGCAGGCCGGCGGGCACCGTCAACGCCTCGGGCGAAAGCGTGGCGATCAGCGCATCGATCGCCGCCGCCTGCGCATCGGCCGGCACGGGCCGCGCCACCTCATGCCCGTCGCCGCGCACGGCATAAGCGAAGTCCACGCCGCCGATCAGCTTGGCGGCCGCCTCCACCTGATAGCGATGCAGCAGCCAGATCGGCACGAACTTGCGGCGCAGGTTGCTCACCGGTTCGCCGGGATGGAGCGCCGCCAGCCCGAAATGGCCGATCGCGGCGCGGCGCACCGCCATCATGCGATTCAGCTCCGCCACCGGATCGGCGCCGTCGTCCCACAGGCTCGCCCAGCGGTGGCTGGTGTCCACGGCGCGCGCATCGCCGTCGCTGGCGAAGCGGAGGCCCGCCGCCTGCATCGCCGCCGCCTTGGCCGCCGCCGCGCGATCGGCATCCTCGCCGGGCGCCGGCGCGCCATAAAGCCAGTCGACCGCGAACAGGTCCCACCGGCCCACGCCCACGCCATAGGCATCGGAAAGGTCGGGCACGCCATCCTTCAGGCCGATGCGCGGCGCCGGATAATCCATCACCGATGCGCGATCCTGCGTGCTGGCCGCGAAATTGTGGACGAGGCCCAGCGCATGCCCCACCTCGTGCGCGGCGAGCTGCCGCAGCCGGGCGAGCGCGACCTGCGCCGGATCATCGGGCCCGCCCGATCCCACCTTGTCGGCCCCCACCAGCCCTTCGAAGATCAGCATGTCCTGCCGCACGCGCAGCGAGCCCAGCAGCACCGATCCCTTGACGATCTCGCCCGTGCGCGGATCGGCGATCACCTGGCCGTAGGACCATCCCCGCGTCGCCCGGTTCACCCAGTTGACGACATTGTAGCGCACGTCGAGCGGATCGGCGCCCTCGGGCAATATCTCGGCGCGGAACGCATCCTCATAGCCCGCCGCCTCGAACGCCTTCGCCCACCAGGCGACGCCGTCGCGCAGCGCGCTGCGGATCGGCTCCGGCGCGGAGCGATCGATGTAGAAGACGATCGGCTTCCTCACCTTCGATCGCGGCGCAGCCGGGTCCAGCTTCTCCAGCCGGAAGCGGTTGGCGAGATCGTAGACGATCGGGCTGCCCAGCGGCACGGCATAATCCACCGCCTGGCTGGCGAAGCCGCCCGCGCGAGGATCGAACCGGCGCGGCTGGTAGCCGGCATCCGGCAGGCGGATAAGCGAATGGCGGACGACGAGGCTGATCTGGCGCGGATCGGGGGCGATGTTGGCGATCTCCTCCCCCGGCGTTTCGGAGGCATAGGTCTGCCGCGCCTCCAGTTCGATATTGTCGGGAAACACCTTCACCGCCGCCGGATCGGCCGCGCTCAGCGCATCGATCAGCTTGAAGCCCGGCGCCCCGCCCCGCTTCAGCGCATCGGCGATGCCGATCACGTCGCGCGTGAGGAAGCCCGATATGTCGACAAGCAGGCGGCCGCCGACCTCGGTGCCGGCGACATCGCCCATCCAGATCGTGCTGTAGGCGAAGCTGTCCCGCGCCGCCGCCTGCTCGGGCGCGGGCGCCCCGGTCGCCCGGAAACGGGGATTTTCGAACTCCACGGCGATCTTGCCGCCGATCCGGCGGAAGACGAGGATCTGGGTCGGCCCGTTGAGCGCCTTGTCGAGCCCGATCGGCGCGGAGCCCACGCCGGTGCGGAGCGCGGTGGCATAGAGGAAGCGGCCCGCTATCCCGTCCGCATCCGGCGCCGGCAGCGACAGCAGGATACGGCCGCGATCGCGATCGACATGCACGGGCAGCAGCCCTTCCGCCCGCACCGTGCCTTCGAGCGCCTTTTGCGGCGCGGCGGGCGCGGCATGGACGGCCGGCGCCACAAGCGCGGCCAGCGCGGTTCCGATCAGGAAGTTGCGGATCATATGCCCCCTCGCCCTCGATTTCCCTCACTCGTCGCTACCGGTGGCGGGAGGCGGCGACAAGCCCTTCGCGGAATGAGGAAAATAAAGGGATCAGGCGATGGCGCGCAGGCTGCCGCGCAGCGCATCGGCATCGCCCGCCTGCACCTCGATCGCGGCATGGGTGCGTTCCCAGATCGGCACGGCGGCCGCGAGCAGAGTGCGGCCCGCCTCGGTCAACGCCAGCCGCCGGCTGCGCCGGTCGTCCGGGTCGACCGCCACCGTCACCAATCCGCGCCGTTCCAGCGGCTTCAACGCGGCGGTCAGCGTCGTCCGGTCCATCGCCAGCAGCTCCGCTACCGCCTTCATCGTCGGCGGAAACGGCCGGTTGAGGGACATCATCAGCGAGAATTGCCCGCTGGTCAGCCCCACGGGGCGCAGGGCCTCGTCGAACCGGCGGGCCAGCGCCCGCGCCGCCCGCTGCACATGCAGGCAGAGGCAGGAATCGCGCACGAGCAGCGTGGTTTCAAAAGGAACGGCGACCGCTTTTGACATGATCGATATATGTTGATATCAACCTAAAAAGTCAAGCGAGACTCGGGGAAAACGGGACGTCGCCGGGGCGCGGCCGCCCCTCCGCAAGGCCCAGGAGAGTGACGATGCAGACCCAGTCCACCACCCATCACGCCGTCGCCAGCCGCGAGGAATGGCTGGAGGCGCGCAAGGCCCTCCTCGCGCAGGAAAAGGCCTATACCCGCGAGCGGGATCGCCTGACGGCCAAGCGCCTGGCGCTGCCCTGGGTGCGGATCGACAAGGATTACATGTTCGATACGCCCGCCGGCCGCCGATCGCTGGCCGATCTGTTCGACGGGCGCAGCCAGCTCGTCATCTATCATTTCATGCTGCCGCCCGAATGGGAGGCCGGCTGTCCGGGCTGTTCCTTCCTTGCCGATCATCTCGGCGGCACGCTCGCCCATCTCAACCATCATGACGTCACCGTCACGGCCGTATCCCGCGCGCCGCTGGACCGGATCGAGGCCTATCGCCGCCGCATGGGCTGGCATTTCCCCTGGGCATCCTCCCACGATTCCGATTTCAACCGCGATTTCGGCGTGACCTTCACGGCTGAGGACGTCGCCGCCGGCACCGCCATCTATAATTACGAGCCCACCTCCGCGACCGGCGAGATGCCCGGCCTCAGCGCCTTCCACAAGGACGAGGCGGGCCAGATCTTCCACACCTATTCCACTTACGGGCGCGGGCTGGAGGAGGTGCTGGGCACCTACATGATCCTCGATCGCGCGCCGTTCGGCCGCAACGAGGAAAGCACGATGGACTGGCTGCGCCGGCATGACGAATATGAGGATGCGGCCCCGGCAAGCTGCTGCGGCAGCGCATCCTCCCAGGCCGCCGCCTGATCCTTGCCCCGGAAGATGGAGATCGCGCGATGAACCCCCATCATGGCCGCTTCGCCTGGTATGAGCTGCTGACCGACGCGCCCGCCGCCGCGCGGGATTTCTATGCGAAGGTCGTCGGCTGGCAGGTGCAGGATTCGGGCATGCCCGGCGTCGATTACGGCCTGTTCACGGTGAACGGGGTCCCCATCGGCGGATCGATGGCCATTGCCGACGGCATGGGCGCGGACGGCAAGCCCGGCTGGATCGGCTATGTCGCGGTCGAGGACGTCGATGCGTCGGCCGCCGATTTCGCGGCCAATGGCGGCAAGCTGCATATGGGACCGCACGACATACCCGGCGTCGGCCGCTTCGCGATCGTTTCCGATCCGCAGGGCGCCACCATCGCCCTCATCACCGAACCCGTGGACGCCACCGCCGCCCGGCTGAAGCCGATGGAACCCGGCCACGGTTCCTGGCACGAGCTGCTATCCCCCGATCCCGCCGCCGCGCTCGATTTCTATGCCGGCCGCTTCGGCTGGCGGAAGGGCGACGCGATCGACATGGGGCCGATGGGCACCTACCAGCTCTATGGCCCCGGCGACCAGATCATCGGCGGCATGATGCGCCGCCCGGACGGCTTCGACGGCCCGGCCTGGTGCTATTATTTCGATGTCGATGCGATCGACGCCGCGGTCGACCGGGTGAAGGCGGCAGGCGGCACCGTGGTCAACGGGCCGATGGAGGTGCCGGGCGGCGCCTGGATCATCCAGGCGACCGATCCCCAGGGCGCGATGTTCGCGCTGGTCGCGCCGAAGCGCTGAAAACCGCCAGGAAAAAAGGGGCGGGCCGATGGCCGCCCCTTTCCAGTCGGGCCGGCGGGCCGGGGAAGGACATCCCCTCCCCCGGCCCGCCCGTGCCGATCAGAACTTCGTCCGCACCGTCACGCCATAGGTGCGCGGTTCCGCCAGGAAGGCGTTGAACAGCTGGGTGGAAGGCGTGCCGAAGGCGGCGGTCTGCCCGGTGGTGCCGCTGCCCTGACCGGGGGAATCGAAGGCCACCTGCATGTAGTTGGTGTTGAACAGGTTCTGGCCCCAGAATTCGATGCCCCACTGGCCGTCGCCGCCCGTCAGGCCGACGCGGGCATTGACCACCATCACGCCCTGCTGCCGCTTTTCGATATCGAGGTCCGAGCCGGTGTTGATCCCGCTCTGATAGCGATAGTCGGCATAGACCAGGCCCTTCAGCCCGTTCCATCCGATATCGGGCGTCCAGGTCGCCGATCCGGTCAGGGTATAGAGCGAGGAGTTGGACAGCCGCGATCCGGGAAGCTGGAAGAAGGCGGCGTTCAGCGGCTTGCCGTCCGCACCCACCAGATTCTTGCGATATTTGGTGTCGGCGTAGGTGAAGCCCTGCATCACCATGAAGTTGGGCGAAAGCGTCATATAGGCTTCCGCCTCGACGCCCTTGCTGACCACGCCGCCCTTGGTCTTGCCGGGGCAGGCGCCATTGGTGCTGTCATTATCGGTCGGCGCGCCGCCCAGGTCCGACTTGCAGGCGTTGATGCTCTCGACCACGAAGTTCACGCCGTTGAAAGTGTTGAGCTGGAAGTTGTCGAACACCTGGTAGAAAGCGGAAAGATTGAGGTCGAAGCCGCGCCCGTTGAACTTGGCGCCGATTTCGGTGGCGTGCACGCCTTCGGGCTTGAAGGTGAGCTGCTGCAGGTTGGGCGCGCGCGCATTGCCGGCGCCGATCGCGCCGGTGCCGTTCACCAGCGTCGATCCGTCCGTGTAGGCGATCCGGCCCGCGCGATCGAGGCTGTTGCGATCGAGATTGAAGCCGCCGGCCTTATAGCCCTTCGAATAGCTGGCATAGAGCAGCAGCTCCTCGATCGGCTTGTAGCTCAGCACGGCCGTATAGGTGAATTCGTCCTCCTTCTTCTTCGCATTGTCCTGCGCGAAGGCGCCGCCGGGCACCGACGGTATCAGGCAGGCGAGCTGCTGGAGCGCGGAGAAGGGCGACACGCTGATCGCCGGGCAGATATCGTTGTCGATATCCTGGAAGCTGGCATCCAGCGTCTTGCGTTCGTTGGTGTAGCGGCCGCCCAGCGTGACGCTGATCTGGTCGGTCACCTCGAACACATTATGGGTGAAGAAGGCGAAGTTGCGGCTGTTCTGCTTGTAATGATCGCGGCTGCCGACATTGCTGAGCGAGGCGCCCGGCATGCCCAGCGCGGCCGCCAGCGCATTATATCCGCCCACCGGCACGCCCGGCGCCAGCCCGCTCAGCAGGCCCACGAGCTGGCGGATATTCGCCGGCACGCCGGGATTGCTGGCGATCGCCCCGCCCACGGCGGGGTTGAAGCAGTTCGTGCCCTGCAGCGACAGCAGGCTCGGCGCGCCGAGCTGCGCGCCCAGGTTCGCCGCCAGCAGGCAGTTGGCGAAGTCCTGGAAGTCCGAACCCAACGTCAGATTGTCGTTCAAGGTCAGGTCTTCATTGGCGAAATAGCCGCCGACCAGCCAGTCCAGCTTGCCGTCGAAGGCCTTGCCCTGCACCCGCAATTCCTGCGTGAAGGTCTTGAAGCGCTGGTTGGCGCTGCCGTCGTCCTGGCGGTGCAGCAGATCGAGATTGTTGAAATCCGCGTCCTGGCCGCGCTTCCACCGCCAGTTGCGATAGGCGGTGATCGAGGTGATCTGCGCCTCGCCCAGATCGTAATTCACCTCGCCCGAAAGGCCCCAGTCGCGCACGTCGCCGCGATAGGACTGGCCCGGCGTGATGGCAACGCGGCGGGCATAGGGATCCTGCGGGACGGTAGCGCCCAGGCCGCGCAGGATGCCCGCCACGGTGGACGGGCCGAAGACGAGGCTGCCGTCCGCCGCGCGCGTCACGTTGCGCGCCGGCAGATAGGGCGCCGCGCAGCATTCCTCGTTACGATCGGAATAGTCGCCGATGATCCGCACCGAAAGCTCGTCGGTGGGTTCGTAGAGCAACTGGCCGCGCGCCAGCCAGCGATCGCGATTGTTGATGTCGCGGCCGGAAATCAGATCCTTGATGAAGCCGTCGCGCTTGGCATAGACGCCGTCCAGCCGGAAGGCGAGCGTATCGGTGATCGGCCCGGTCAGGCCGAGCTGGGCGCGCCAATAATCGTAATTGCCGTAGGTAAGCTCGGCGGTGCCCTCATGCTCGAACTTGGGCTTGGCGGTGATGACGGAGATCAGGCCGGCGGAAGCGTTGCGGCCGAACAGCGTGCCCTGCGGGCCGCGCAGCACCTCGATCCGGTCGATCGCGCCAAGCTCCGTCAGGCCCACGCCCGATCGGTTGCGGTAGACGCCGTCGATGAAGGTCGCGACCGAGCTTTCCAGGCCCGGATTGTCGCCCACCGTGCCGACGCCGCGGATGCGCGCCACGCCCGCGCCCGCTTCGGACGAGGTGGAGGAAACGAGCAGCGAGGGCGATACCTGGTTGAGCTGGCGGATATCCGACGCGCCCGAATTCTGCAGCGTATCCGCCGTGATCGCCGAAACTGCGATCGGCACGTCCGACAGCGCCTGGCTGCGCCGCGTCGCCGTGACGATAATGTCTCCCTGCTGCACGATCGCCGCGTCCCGCGCGGCGGTTTCGGCCTGGTCCTGGGCCAGAGCGGGTGCCGCGAACCCCACAAAAGCGGATGAGAGCAGCCAAAGCGCCTTGTTCATCATCACTCCCCCAATTTTTCTGATTGCCGTATACGTAAGCTCACAACTTCCCGGCGGCCAAGTGCAATCCGTGCATCGGGATAGGAAAAAGCGGGGACTTGCGACGTTTCTGCAACAGACCAGACTAAATAGATTTCAATCTGATACTTAATTTCTCCACCTTCCCTTACGGAATGCTTGGCTTTGACAAAGGAGTGGGAAAATGGGTGTGCTTGGCATAGGCGGCCTTTTCTTTCGCGCCGCCGATCCGCAAGCCTTGACGGCCTGGTATCGCGATCATCTCGGCGTCGGGGCGGGGTGCGGCCCGGCGGGCGACAGCCCGGACGACTGGGCATGGCGGGTCGCCGCCGGCCCGGTCGTCTTCCAGCCCTTCGCCGCCGACACCGATTATTTCGCGGCCGATCATCAATGGATGCTGAACCTCAGGGTCGAAGGGCTCGACGCGCTCCTCCAACGCCTCCGCGCCGCCGGCATCGCCATCATCACCCGCGACGATTGGGATACGCCCGAAACCGGCCGCTTCGCCCGCATCCGCGACCCGGAAGGCAATCCGATCGAATTGTGGGAACCGCCCGCCGGGGCCTGACAGGGCAGGACGAGGGCGCTAGGACGGCGTTCATGACCGAGCCCGCCGCCGAACCCGCGATCGTCCCCGATTCCGAACAGCGCGCGATCGTCGCGGCGCTGCCGTCGCGCGCGCGCGATCTCGTCCAGCTCGGCCGCTTCGATCGCCCGATCGGCGCGTGGCTGCTCTTCTGGCCCGGCGCCTGGGCGATCGCGCTGGCCGGCGCGCCGTGGCGCTGGGATCTGTTGCTGCTGTTCGCCGCGGGCGCCATCGTCATGCGCGGCGCGGGCTGCGTCTATAACGACATCGTCGACCGCGATCTGGACCGCAAGGTCGAACGCACGCGCAGCCGCCCGCTCGCCTCGGGGCGGATACCGCTGAAGCTGGCCTGGGGCTTCCTGATCGCGCTCTGCCTCGCCGGCCTCGGCATCAACCTGATGCTGAACCCCACGGCGCAGATCATCGCGATCGCCAGCCTCGCGCTCGTCGCCGCCTATCCCTTCATGAAGCGCATCACCTGGTGGCCGCAGGCCTGGCTGGGCCTCGTCTTCTCCTGGGCGGCGCTGGTCGGCTGGGCGGCGGTGGCCGGCCGGATCGATCCCCCCGCCCTCCTCCTCTATGCCGGCGCGGTCTGCTGGGTGATCGGCTACGACACCATCTACGCGCTCCAGGATATCGAGGACGATGCGCTGGCGGGCGTGAAATCCTCCGCCCGCGCGCTCGGCCGCCATGCCCGCCCCGGCGTCGCCGGCCTCTACGCCGTGGCGCTGCTCTTCTGGGCGGCGGCGCTCTGGTCGATCCGCCCGCAGCCGCTCGCGCTGGCCGCCCTGATCCCGATGGCGCTCCACCTCGGCTGGCAGATCGCGGCGCTGCGCACGGCGGACGTGGCGGACGCGCTTGCCAAGTTCCGCTCGAACCGCTTCGCCGGCCTGCTGATGTTCCTGGCCTGCGGCGTGGTGGGCGCGGCCTGATAGGCCTTCCCGCCATTTTGGGCGTGACCTTGGCCCGCGCCCAACCTAAGTCCGGCGGATGCTTACCATCACCCAAGCCGAAGACCGCGTCTCCACCCTGATCGCCGCCGCCCGCAAGGCCGGCGCGGATGCGGCCGACGCGCTCTACGTCTGCGATGCCTCGACCCAGGTTTCCGTGCGGCTCGGCCAGCTCGAGGATGTCGAGCGATCGGAAGGCGAGGATATCGGCCTGCGGGTGTTCGTCGGCCGCCGATCGGCCAGCGTCTCCTCCTCCGATCTCTCCGCCGACGCGCTGGCCGCGCTGGTCGAGCGCGCGGTGGCGATGGCGCGCGAGGCGCCCGAAGACCCCTGGGCCGGCCTTGCCCCCGCCGATCGGCTGCTGACCGGCGCCGCACCCGATCTGGAGGCCGACGACGGCGCCGATCCCGCCCCCGCCGCGCTGCGCGAGCGCGCGCTGGCGGCCGAGGATGCCGCGCGGGCCATCGCCGGCGTCACCAACAGCGAGGGCGCCAGCGCATCCGCCGGCCGATCGGTGATCGCGCTCGCCACCAGCCACGGCTTCGCGCGCGGCTATTCGACGACGGGCTACAGCTCGTCCGCCAGCGTGATCGCGGGCGAGGGTCTCGGCATGCAGCGCGATTATGCCTATCACAGCACGCGCCACTTCGCCGATCTGGAGGCCGCCGACGCGATCGGCCGCCGCGCCGGCGAGCGCGCGGTGGCGCGGCTCAACCCCGGCCGGCTCGCCAGCGGCGCGATGCCGGTATTGTTCGATCCGCGCGCGGGCGCCAGCCTGCTCGGCCATTTCGCGGGCGCCATCACCGGGGCGGCGGTGGCGCGGCGGACGAGCTTCCTGCTCGACAAGATGGGCGAGGCCGTGTTCGCGCCGGGCATCGTCGTCCGCGACGATCCGCACCGCGTTCGCGGCCTGCGCTCCAAGCCCTTTGACGGCGAGGGCCTGCCCACCGCGCCGGCGGATCTGATCGCCGACGGCGTGCTGACGGGCTGGCTGCTCGATTCCGCTTCCGCCCGCCAGCTCGGCCTGGCGCCGACCGGCCATGCGGTGCGCGGCATCGGCGGCGCGCCGGGGGCGGGCGCCACCAACCTCCATCTGGCGGCCGGCGCGCTTTCGCCCGCCGATCTGATGGGCGACGTGAAGCTGGGCCTCTACGTCACCGAGCTGATCGGCCAGGGGGTGAACCCGGTGACGGGGGATTACAGCCGGGGCGCATCCGGCTTCGTGATCCGTGACGGCCGGCTTGCCGAGCCGGTGGCGGAAATCACCATCGCCGGCAATTTGATCGATATGTTCCGCCGCCTCACCCCGGCGAGCGACCTGGAATTTCGGCGCGGCGTGGACGTGCCGACGATCCGCGTGGAAGGGATGACCATTGCCGGCGCTTGACGCCCTCCTAGAAAAAGTAAGCGCCATCGCATCGGCGGCCGGCCGCCTCGCCCTGCGCCGCCAGCAGGGCGAATATCGCCGCTGGGAGAAGGAACCGGGCCATCCGGTGTGCGAGGTCGACATCGAGCTGGACGGCCTGCTGCGCCAGCAACTGAGCGAGCTGGACCCGGAAGCGGGCTGGCTTTCCGAAGAAACTGCCGACAGCGCGGAACGCCTGCTGGGCGTGCGCACCTGGGTGGTCGATCCAATCGACGGGACGCGCGATTTCCTGCGCGGGCGGCCGGGCTGGTCGGTATCGATCGCGCTGGTCGAGGGCGGCCGCCCGCTGATCGGCGTGCTGGACGCGCCCGCGCGCGGCGAACATTGGCGGGCGCAGACGGGCGGCGGCGCCACCCGCAACGGCGCCCCCATCCATGTCAGCGGCCGCACGCAATTCCCCGGCGCGCGCGTGCCGGCGGATTCGCTGCCCAAGGTGGATTCCGATCTGGTGGCGGTGGCCAAGCCCAATTCGATCGCGCTCAGGATCGCGATGGTCGCGGCCGGCGAGGCGGACCTGCTCGCCACGCTGCGCTGGGGGCATGAATGGGATATCGCCGCCGCCGCCCTGATCGCGCAGGAAGCCGGCGCTACGGTGACGGACGCGCTCGGCCGGCCGCTCCGCTACAATTCCACCAAGGGCGAGGCCTTCGGCGTGCTGGCAGCGACGCCCGGCATCCACGCCGCCGCGATCGATCGGCTGGCGAGCCGCGCCGCTTCCGCCGTGGTGCGATAAGCGGCTCAGGCCGGCCGGAACGCCCCGGTATCGTCGATCGCCGCATGTTCGGCGACGCGGGCCAGCAGCCAATCGCGGAACGCCCGGATCTTGGGCGTGTTGCGCTTATATTCCGGATAAACCAGCCAGAAGGCCCCACCGCCGAAGACGACGTCGTCGAACGGGCGCACCAGCCGGCCGGCAGCGATATCCGCGTGCCACAATGCCGGGGCGAGGATGGCGAAGCCCTGGCCGGCGACGGCGGCGGCGCCTTCGATGGCCTGGGAATCGAGCCGGATCGACGGGCGGTGCGGCGCCTCCGCCACATCGATCCCCTTGGCGGCGAACCAGTCGATCCACCACACATCCTCGGGGCTGAGGCGCGGCTGGCGCAGCAGATCGGCCGGGGTGAGCGGCGTGCCGTCCGCCGGCAGCAGCGCAGGGCTGCACACCGGCGCGAAATGGACGCGGAACAGGAAATGGCGGACGAGGCCCGGCCATTCGCCGTCGCCGCTGCGGATCGCGCAGTCGAACTCCTCGCGGGCGAAATCGATGATCCGGTTGTCGGTATCCAGCGCGACGGCGATATCCGGCTGGGCGATCTGGAACCCGCCGAGCCGGGGGGCGAGCCACAGCGCCGCGAAGCTGTGGACCGCGCTGATCCGCAGCACCCCGCCCAGATCCTCGCTGGCATTGGCGAAGGCCGCCACAAGCTGATCGAACGCGCCGGTGACGACGGGCGAAAGCCGCCGGCCGACATCGGTGAGCACCACCTGCCGCGCCTTGCGCAGGAACAGCCGCGCGCCCAGCCGCTCCTCCAGCAGGCGGATCTGGTAGCTGACGGCCGCCTGCGTCATCCCCAGCTCGTCGGCCGCGCGGGTGAAGCTTTCGTGGCGGGCCGCCGCCTCGAAGGCGCGGACGGCGGCGAGCGGCGGGAGCGATATGCGCGACAAGCCCAAGGCCTCCTTATGGATTCATGCCGAATATCGCGTTGTTCCCTTGGTCTGTCGAGACCAGACTGGCCTCCGACCAGACACAGGAAACAGGCCATGAGAGACGAATTTCTGGGTGCCGCATGGGCCGACAATCATCGTTTATGGGCCGAAACCATCGCCGACGCGCTGCGCTGGGCCGCCAATCTGCCAGTGCCCGGCCGGGCGGGCGATCCGGCCATCCAGACCAGGCAGGAGGCGCGCCTGCATAAGGCCCGCTGAAGGACCGATGCCATGACGAACAGCGGCGACAGCTTCATCCTGCGGCGATGGGCCGGCCGCATCCGCACCGAGGATGCGGCGACCTACACCGCCTATATCGCGCGCACCGGGGCGATGGATTATGCGGCCACGCCCGGCAATATCGGCTTCCAGCTCGTCACCCGCGACCTGGGCGACGGCACGACCGAGGTGACGACGCTGAGCTGGTGGCGATCGATGGAGGCCGTCCGCCTCTTTGCCGGCGAGGACGTGTCGCGCCCGCGTTATTATCCCGAGGACGATCATTTCCTGATCGCGCGGCCCGACCATGTCGAGCATCATCTCGTCCGGGCATCGCAGCTGCAATGGCCGGGGCCGGCCTGAAAAAAAGGCCGGACCGCCACCGAGGCGATCCGGCCCGAACAGGCGCCCTGCCGGGGATCAGCCGGCGAAGGCGGCGTCGATCTCCTTGCCGCGCGCGGCCTTCAGCGCGCCGCAGCTCCGCACCTTCTCGATCGTGCGGTCGAGCGTCAGCGCGCCGCGGCCGAAGGCGGCGACCTGCGGCTTGAGCGCCGCTTCCAGCACGCCCGCCTGCTCGACCGAGCAGACCGCCGACGGAATCGACAGCATCGAATTGACGCTGGTGAGGTTGGTTTCCCGCGCCAGCTTCTCGAAATTGGCGGTGAGATAATCGACGCCGATCGGCTGGGTGGGGAGCGTGGCGGTGATGCCGTTGACGATGCTTACCTTCTCGCTGGAGCGCAGGCGCTGGTCGCCCATCTTGCCGATCAGCCAGTTGGCCACTTCCGGCCGGCCGGACGCGGCGATCGCGATCACGGCGCGGCCACGGAAATAGGCGTCGGTCGATCCCATGGCGCGTTCGAACAGCGATTCCGCCACCGGCGCGCCGCCATCTTCCACCTGCACCCTGAGCGCCGTGCCGAGGAAGGCCGGATCGAGCGCATCGGCATTGCCGCCCAGATAGGCGGTGGCGGCGGCGGCGAGCTTGGCGCGGGTGGCGGGATCATGCGCATCGCGCGTCACCAGCGTGACGAGATCGGTGCGCAGCTTCTGCACGTCCGGGCTGTCCTTGGCGTGCGCGCCGCGCGCCGGATCGAAGCCGATCGCCGCCAGCTTGGGCAGGTAGGTGGCCAGCAGCGTGCGGTGCAGCCCGTCACGCCCCTTGCCGCTCACCACCCCGCGACGATCCAGCTCGGCCAGCCGCGAACCGCCGCTGACGGCCGCGTTGGAATCGGGGTTGGCGACGAAGGCCTTCGCCGCTTCCACCAGGCGGGCGGGCGCGGCATGGCCGGCGCGGAAGCTGGCCCACAGGCTATCGATCGCGGCCAGCGCCTCGCCCGAGGGCAGGCGCGGCGCGGCGGCGATCAGCGCGGACCAGTCCGCATCGCCCAGATCGAAGCGGTAATAGCCGTTGCCGCCGGCATTGGGCACCAGCGGCCCGGCGCCCTTGATCGTCATCCGCCCCTGCGGCTGATCGATCAGGGTGCAGCCCTTCTCGCCGCCATTGTCGACGCAGAAGGGGATCGTCCAGGTCGTCGCCGGCACCTCGCCCGCGCCGATCGCGGCATAGCGCTTCTGCGACAGCGCCAGATCATTGCCCGCGCGGCGGACATCGACCACCGGCACGCCCTGCTGGTCGACGAAGCCCTTCATGCTGGTGACGATGCGCGGATCGCCCGCGGCCTCCGCCAGCGATCCGAAGAAATCGTCGGCGGTGGCATTGCCGCGCGCATGGCGGGACAGGTGAAGCTGGACGCCCTTCTGGAAGGTGTCGCGGCCCATATAGCTTTCGACCATGGCGACCACCTGGCCGCCCTTGCCATAGGTGATGGCGTCGAAGGCGCTGTCGATCTCGCCGCTGTCCTCGATCGGCTCGCGGATCGGGCGGCCGACCTTGAGCGCGTCGATATCCATGGCGGACAGCGCCTCGTCGATCGCGCCGACGCCGATGTTCAGCTCCGGCCGCCACTCGTCGGCGATGCGGTAGCCGATCCAGTTGGCGAAGCTTTCGTTCAGCCAGATATCGTCCCACCAGGCGGGGGTGACGAGATCGCCGAACCACTGGTGGCCCAGCTCATGCGCCACGACCATGCCGAAATTCTGCTTCTGCCGGGTGGGCGAGGCATCGTCCAGGATCAGCAGCGTATCGTCATAGACGACAGCGCCCGCATTCTCCATCGCGCCGCCCATCACCGGCGAGGCGATCTGATCCAGCTTGGGGAAGGGGAAGGCCGATCCGAAATAATTTTCCAGAAGCTGCACGATGCGCGGCGTTTCCCGCAGCGCATAGGCCATCTTGTCCTTCTGGCCCTTGGTGGCGACGATGCGCAGCGGCAGCGGCGTGGGGCGCTGCGGGGTCGCCGGCACGGTGCCTTCCACCACATCGAACGGGCCGACGGCGAAGGCGACCAGATAGGTCGGCAGCTTCTCCGTCACCGAATAGGTGTGGCGCACCATGCCGCCGGCCTTGGCGGTGCCGGTCTCCGCGCCGTTGCTGATGGCGACATCGTCGGCCGGCGTCGTCAGCGTGACGGTGAAGGGGGTCTTGAAGCCGGGCTCGTCGAAGCTCGGGAAGGCGGCGCGGGCATCGATCGATTCGAACTGCGTCCAGGCATAATAACGATCGCCCACCTTGATGCGGTAGAGCCCGGCCGCGCCGTCGCCAAAGGCGGCGTCATAATCGAAGGCCAGCGTGGCCTTGCCCGCCGGCAGCGGCCTGGCGAAATCGAGGCGGACGACGCCGAGCTGGTGGACCTGCGTATAGGTGGCGGCGATGGTGCTGCCGCCCGCCTTGGCCCAGGCCTTCGATACCTTGAGGTCGCGACCGTGGAGGAAGAGCGTGCGGGTGGCCGCCTTCACCTCCACGTCGATCTCGGTATGGCCGGAAAAGCGCGGCTTTTCGGGATCGACGGCCAGGTCCAGCCGATAGGCCACCGGCGTCGCCGTATCCGGCAGGCGGCCGGTGGGGACATTCTGGGCCTGAGCGGCCGCCGGGATCAGCAGGGCGGAGACACCAAAGAGCAAGTTGCGCATGGAAGCAGGCTTTCCGATCGTGAGGATGACCGGATGTAGCCCCGACCCGTGTGCCACTGCAATAAGGCACTATGACGGTGCGAGGGGAGGTGGACGGACATCCGCCTCCCCTTTCGCGGATCAGGCCCTGAGCGTCGCGCCGATCTTCGTGGCGGCGGCCACCACCCTGGCGGCGATCGCCTGCAGATCGGCGTCGGTGAAGCTCTTCTCGCCCGGCTGGAGCGTCACTTCGATCGCCAGCGATTTCTGGCCCTCGGGCACGCCGGCGCCGGTGAAGACGTCGAACAGGCGGGCGTCGACGATGGCCGCCTTGTCCGCGCCCTTCACCGCGCGCACCAGATCGTCCGCCGCGCGATCGGCGGGGACGAGGAAGGCGAAATCGCGCGTCACCGGCTGCAAGGCCGGCGGGGCGAAGGCGGTGCGCATATGGCCGCTCGCCCGCTTGGCGGGGATCGCATCCAGATAGACCTCGCCCGCGATCAGCGTGCCTTCGACATCGAAGGCGCGCGCCGTGCCGGGGTGAAGCTCGCCGAATTCGGCCAGCACCGTCTTGGGGCCGAGGCGCAGCGTGGCCGAGCGGCCGGGATGATAGACGGGCGACACCGCCTCCATCACCTGCAGCCGATCGACCGGCGCGCCGGCGGCCGCCAGGATCGCCAGCGCCTCCGCCTTCGCATCATAGGCGTCGAAGGCCTGCGCGCGGCCGGCCTGCCAGCTGCGCGGGGCGCGATCGCCCGCCAGCACGAAGCCCAGCGTCGGGCGCTCGGCATCCGCCAGATAGCGGCGGCCGATCTCGAACAGGCGGATCGAAGCCGCGCCGCGATCGGCGTTGCGCTTGGCCGCCGCGATCAGGCCGGGCAGCAGCGACGGCCGCATCACCTTCAGCTCCTCGCTGATCGGGTTGGCGAGCGTCCAGGCGCCGCCGCCGAACACGCCGGCCTCGGCCTCGGACACGAAGCTCCACGTCACCGCCTCGTTGAGGCCGCGCGCAGCCGCCGCGCGGCGCACCTTGCGCTCGACGAGCTGGGCGGGCGTCGCGGTCGGCCGGGCCACGCCGTCGACGCGCGGCAGCGGGGTGGAGGGCACCTTGTCGATGCCTTCGATGCGGACGATCTCCTCGACGATATCGGCCGGGCCGTCCACGTCGCGCCGCCAGCTCGGGATCAGCACCGTCCAGCCGGCATCGACCTTGAAGCCCAGCGCCGCCAGGATCGCGCGCTGGCGATCGGGCGAGACGGCGAGGCCGGCCAGCCGCTCGGTAAGCCCGGTATCGAACTTCAGCGTGCGCAGCGCCAGCGGCGGCTCCCCCGCCTCCACCGCGTCGGATGCCTCGCCGCCGCACAGATCCTGCACCAGCCGGGTGGCGATGGCGAGGCCGTCGCCCAGGAAGGCGGGATCGACGCCGCGTTCGAAACGGCTGCGCGCATCGCTGGTCAGCCCCAATTTCTGCCCGGTCCGCGCGATATTTTCCGGCGTGAAGTAAGCGCATTCGATCAGCACGTCGGTGGTCGCTTCGGTCACGCCCGAATGCTCGCCGCCCATGATGCCGCCGATGTCGTGGACCTGCGCATCGTCGGCGATCACGGTGATCTCCGGGTCCAGCGCATAGCTCTTGCCGTTCAGCGCCAGCACGCTTTCGCCCGCCTTCGCCCGCCGCGCGACCAGCGCGCCCTTCAGCGTTGCGACGTCATAGACGTGGAGCGGCCGGCCATGATCGAACATCACATAATTGGTGATGTCGACCAGCGCGGAGATCGGCCGCTGGCCGATCGCCTTCAGCCGGTTGGCCAGCCATTCCGGCGACGGGCCGTTCTTCACGCCGCGCACGACGCGGCCGAAGAAGGCCGGGCAGCCTTCGGGATCGTCGGTGCGGATTTCGACCGGGCAGGGGAAGGCGCCGCGGATCGTGGGGATATCGAGCGGCTTCAGCTCGCCCAGCCCCGCCGCCGCCAGATCGCGGGCGATGCCGCGCACGCCCATGCAATCCTGCCGGTTGGGGGTGATGGCGACGTCGATCACCGGATCGGTGAGGCCGGCCCATTCGGCATAGCTTGCGCCCACCGGCGCGTCGGCCGGCAGCTCGATGATCCCCTCATGCGCGTCCGACAGCTCCAGCTCGCGCATCGAGCACATCATGCCGCGCGATTCGACGCCGCGGATGGCGGCGATCTTCAAGGTGACGTCGAGGCCGGGCACATAGGTGCCGGGCGCACCGAACACGCCGACCAGCCCGGCCCGCGCATTGGGCGCGCCGCAGACGACCTGCAGCGGCTCGCCCTCGCCGGTATCGACCGAAAGCACCTGCAGCTTGTCCGCCTGCGGATGGCGCTCCGCCGTCAGCACGCGGGCGATGCGGAAGGCGCCGAGCCTGGCGGCCGGATCCTCCACCCCTTCGACCTCGAGGCCGACCTGGGTGAGCGCGACCAGTATCTCGTCTAGGCCCGCCTGCGTATCGAGATGGTCCTTGAGCCAGGAAAGCGTGAACTTCATGCGCCGACTCCAGCGGAAAGGGTGGGGACGTCGAGCGCGGCGAAGCCATAATGCCTCAGCCAGCGCAGATCGCCGTCGAAGAAGGCGCGCAGATCGTCCATGCCATATTTGAGCATCGCCAGACGATCGATGCCGCAGCCGAAGGCGAAGCCCTGCCACTCATCGGGATCGAGCCCGCAGGCGGCGATGACGCGCGGATGGACCATGCCGGAGCCGAGGATCTCCATCCAGCCGTCCGGCTCCGCCCCGCCGACGACGCGGCGGCCGTCGACCAGCGTGTAGCCCACGTCCACCTCGGCCGAAGGCTCGGTGAAGGGAAAATAGCTGGGGCGCAGGCGCAGCACGATATCGTCGCGCTCGAAATAGGCCTTCACGAAGGTTTCGAGCGTCCACTTCAGATGGCCGAGCGTGATGCCGCGATCGATCACCAGCCCTTCGACCTGATGGAACATCGGCGTATGGGTGGCATCCGAATCCGAACGATAGGTGCGGCCGGGCGCGATGATGCGGATCGGCGGCTCCTGCGAGGTCATCGTCCGGATCTGGACGGGCGAGGTGTGGGTGCGCAGCAGCATCTTCTTCCCGTCCTTCTCGTCCGGGAAATAGAAGGTGTCGTGCATGGCGCGCGCCGGATGGGTTTCCGGGATGTTGAGCGCGGTGAAATTATGCCAGTCGTCCTCGATCTCCGGCCCGGTCGCCACCGCGAAGCCGAGATCGGCGAAGATTTCCGCCAGCTCGTCCATCACCTGCGCGACGGGATGGACCGAACCCTGCGGCGCGGATGCGGCCGGCAGCGTCAGGTCGATCGTTTCGGTGGCGAGGCGGGCCTCCAGCGCGGCGCCTTCCAGCGCGGCCTTGCGGGCGGCGATCGCGTCGGCCACCTCGGTGCGCAGCCCCTGGATCAGCGGCGCCTGCACCTGCCGCTCCTCCGGGCTCATGCCGCCCAGCGTCTTCATCAGTGCCGCGATCTCGCTCGCCTTGCCCAGCGCGGTCACACGCACCGCCTCGATGGCTTCGAGGCTGTCGGCGGCTTCGGTGATCGAAAGCAGCTTCGATCGGATCAGATTCAGATCGGTCATGTCTACCCCGTCATCCCCGCGAAGGCGGGGATCCATAAACTCTAGCGCTGCGGGATTGCAGAGCCGAGGCGAAGTCCCGGCGCCAGATCAACCCAGCCGGGATTGGAGGCTTCGATCAGGTTGAGCTTCCATTCCCGTCGCCATTTCTTGAGCTGCTTCTCACGCGCGATGGCGGAGTGCATGTCGTCGAAGCTCTCGAAATAGACGAGGCGCGTGATGCCGTAGCGGCTGGTGAAGCCCTTTATCAAGCCTTCGCGATGCTCATGCAGCCGTTTCGCCGGATCGGATGTCGCACCGATATAGAGCGTTCCGGGCTTTCCGCTCGCAAGGATGTAGGCGAAGGGCTGCCGGTCCATTCTGTTCCCCCTCCCTCGCCCGTCATCCTTGCGCTGCGGCTATCCCTAAACTCCAGCGTTCGCGACGGAGCCGCAACCTCGGAGAATAGGGATCCCGCCTGCGCGGGAATGACGATCGAGGGCGAACGAGGGGACAAAGAAAAAGGGCGCGGACCACTTCAGCAGTCCGCGCCCCTTTTCGAGCTTCAGGCCTGGTGCCGGTTACGCCGCGACGCGGGCGCCTTCCGGCAGGGCGGCCTTGGCCTGGGCGACGATGGCGCTAAACGCGGCGCCTTCGTGCATCGCCATGTCGGCCAGCACCTTGCGGTCCAGCTCGATGCCGGCCAGCTTCAGGCCGTGCATGAACACGCCGTAGGTCAGGCCTTCGACGCGGACCGCGGCGTTGATGCGCTGGATCCAGAGAGCGCGGAACGAGCGCTTCTTAACCTTGCGGTCGCGATAGGCATACTGACCCGCCTTCTCCACCGCCTGGCGGGCGATGCGGATCGTGTTCTTGCGACGGCCATAATAGCCCTTCGCCGACTCGAGAATGCGATTATGCTTCGCCCGGGTGGTAACACCCCGCTTTACGCGTGCCATCCGTCAGTCTCCTTAGTTCAGGCCGTAGGGCGCCCAGAGCTTCACGGTGCGCGAATCGGCATCGGAGAGCACGGTGGTGCCGCGGTTCTGGCGGATATACTTGGCGTTGTGCGAGATCAGGCGGTGGCGCTTGCCGGCCACGCCATGCTTCACCTTACCGGTGGCGGTAAGCTTGAAGCGCTTCTTGACCCCGCTCTTGGTCTTGAGTTTGGGCATTTTCGTCTCCTGATATGCGACGTCATGGGACGGCCACGGCAGCCCATACCGGCCGGGCAGTCCTGCAGAATCGCGGAAGCCGGCGCCTTTAGCGGAGCAGGCCCGCTTTGGCAACCGGCCAGCCGTCTCGCTCAATCCGCATCCACGCCGAAGTTCAGCCGCCAGGTGAGCCGCGCATCGACGACGGCGAGCAGATAATAGGCCATCCGCCAGCGCAGCCGGGCGAGCCAGCCGCTTTCCCGGCGGTGGATCGCGCGGGTGACATGGCGGGAGGCCGCGCATTCCCCGTCCACATAGCCGTGCAGATGATCGGCGAAGGCCCGGTCCTCGATCCGGAGCATCAGCTCCAGATTGAGGTAGAGGCTGCGGATATCGAAATTGGCCGAGCCGATATAGACGGTGTCGTCGACGACGATCAGCTTGGTGTGCAGCTTGCACGGCTGAAATTCGTAGATCCCCACCCCGCGCCGGAGCAGCCGCCTATAGGTGTGGCGGGCGGCGGCGACGGTGGAGAGGCTGTCCGATTTCGCGGCGGTGACGATGCGCACCGGCCCCCGCTGCGCGGCATTGCCGATCCGCCGCACCATCGCCGGGTTGGGGATGAAATAAGCGGCGATCATGTCCAGCCGGCGGGCGGCGCGGATATCATCCTTCACGGCGCGCGCCCAGGGGTTCAGCCGGCGCGTCGGCCCGCCGATCAGCCAGCGCACCGGGCCGGCAAGCTGGCTCCACTGGCCGAGCGCGCGGCGCAGGTCCCGCATCCGGGCGCGCGGCGTCGCCGCCCAGGCAGCCAGCGCGTCGAAATAGCCGGCCAGCCGTTCCGCCGCCGGCCCTTCCACCACGAGGCCGAGATCGCGCCACGCCTCCGGCCGGGAGGGCGGGGCGAAATAGGCATCCTCGATATTGAAGCCGCCGATCAGCGCGCGGCCGTCATCGGCCAGCGCCAGCTTCTGGTGGTTGCGCAGCAGATAGCGGCGGCCGAAGCGGGGGATGAAGCGGCAGATATCGGCGCCGCGCGCCTCCAGCGGGTGGAAGAAGGCCTGGTTGGCGGGGCTGCCGAACCCATCGACGATCAGCGACACCCGCACCCCGCGATCGAGCGCGGCCAGCAGCGCGTCCCGCACCGCGCGGCCCGCCTGATCGGCGGCGTAGGTGTAATAAAGCAGGCGCAGGCTGGCTCGCGCATCGGCGATCAGCGCGATCAGCGCCTCCAGCCGCTCCGGCCCCTCGGTCAGCAGCGCCAGTCGGCTGCCGGCGACGACGAAATCGCCGCCATGCTCCACGCGGCCGGCATCGCCCCCGATCGCCTTTCCTGTGGCGTCCCGCTCCGTCATTGCCCCCTGCATGCGCCAAGGCCGGGCGCCGCGCAATCGGGCGGCCGCGGCGCTTGCGACGGGCCGCCCGCGCCACGGGCCGCCGCAGTTTCATTGACTCAGGGTCGCCCTGCTGCTAGCGGCCAGCCTTTCCCGAAGCTTCAACAACCAAGCGGAGCGACAGATGGCGCGCGTAACCGTCGAGGATTGCGTCGACAAGATTCCGAACCGGTTCGATCTGGTGCTGCTCGCGGCGCAGCGCGCCCGGCAGATTTCCGGCGGCGCAGAGCTGACGCTCGACCGCGATCGCGACAAAAACCCCGTGGTCGCGCTGCGCGAGATCGCCGAGCAGACCGTCACGCCGGACAACCTGCACGAGGCGGTCGTCTCCAACCTCCAGCGCGTGCGCGTGGACGATGACGACGCGCCGGACGAGGTCGGCTCGCTCGCCGCTTCGGCCGAGGCGCTGCGCCTCACCGCCGCCGCGCCGCCGCGCAACCAGAATATCGGCGGCGACTACGAGTGACCGGACGATAATGACGGGACAAGGGGGCTTCGGCCCCCTTTTCTTTTTGGGGCCGAGTTTCTTGGGGCCGGGCCGGGGGCGCGGCTATTTGGCGCCGATCGGCTCGCCCGTATAGATGCAGCGGGCCTCCGCCCGCTCCAGATCGGCGCGGTCCACCCAGCGCAGGTCATGCAGCCCCAGCGGCCGGCCGTCCTCGGCGCGGACGATGACGTCCGCCACCGGCTTGCCGTCGCGCGCATCCACCAACACCGGATTGTTGGGCACGCCGGCTTCCCACTTCTCGCCCCATTGGCGCAGCGCGATCAGCGTGGGCAGCAGCGCCTCGCCCTTGGGCGTCAGCCGATATTCCACCTTGCGGCGGTCCTCGGGGCAATCGCGCCGTTCCAATATGCCATGTTCGACCAGCCGCCCCAGCCGGTTGGCCAGGATGTTGCGGGCGATGCCCAGCGTCGTCTGGAACTGTTCGAAATGGCTGAGGCCGTTAAAGGTCGCGCGCAGGATCATGAAGGACCAGCGCTCGCCCATCGCCTCCAGCGCGGCGGGCAGGCTGCACTGGATCACGATCCGCTTGATCTGGTCGGCCGATCTCATGGCCATGAAGCTAAGCCTTTCCGGCGCCGCTGGCAAAGCCTTCCGGCTCCGCAACGCATCCGCCATTTAAGTTGCAATCTGCAATCTAAGCAGGTAAGTTTCACATCGCAACTTATAGGAGGGATTCCATGTTGCGCTCCATCCTTCTCCCCATGATCGCGCTTGCGGCCGCACTCCCCGCCCAGGCGCAGGTGCAGCCCATGTATCGCGCGGGTCTCGCCAAGCCGCTCACCGCCACGCTGGTCGTCAAGGATCTGCGTTGGTCGTGCATCGGCGACAGCTGCTCGGCGATTCGCAACGGCACCTCGCCCGACGTCAACGTCTGCTCGGCCGTGGCGCGCAAGCTGGGGCCGGTCACCAGCTTCTCCGCCGGCCCCCGCACCTTCGATCAGGCCGCCATCGACAAGTGCAACCTCGCCGCCGGCCACGGCTGATCGCTCCCACCTCACGCCCCTGCTTGCGGGCTGGGGCGGTTTCTTGAGCGGTCCATTGCTTTCTTGTGTTGCAAAGATGCGTGGCGACGCCACATCATGGCAGCGTGTTGCGCCAGTATGAACTAGTCGATCGGGTCCTGAGCTACGATCCCAACGCCGATGAGGCGCTGCTTAACCGCGCCTATGTGTTTTCCATGCAGGCCCATGGCAGCCAGAAGCGGGCATCGGGCGACCCTTATTTCAGCCATCCCATCGAGGTCGCCGGCATATTGACCGACCTCCACCTCGACGACGAGACGATCGCCACCGCGATCCTCCACGACACGATCGAGGATACCGTCGCCACGCCCGAGCAGATCGAAAAGACGTTCGGCCCCAACGTCGCCCGGCTGGTCGACGGCGTGACCAAGCTTTCGAAGATCGAGGCCCAGACCGAGAATGAGCGGGCGGCGGAGAATCTCCGCAAGTTCCTGCTCGCCATGTCGGGCGATATCCGCGTGCTGCTGGTGAAGCTGGCCGACCGGCTGCACAATATGCGCACGCTCCACCACATCCCCAATGCCGACAAGAGGCGGCGGATCGCGCGCGAGACGATGGACATCTATGCCCCGCTCGCCGAGCGGATCGGCATGTACGAGTTCATGAAGGAGATGCAGACGCTCGCCTTCCGGGAGCTCGAGCCCGATGCCTATGCCTCGATCACCAAGCGGCTGGAGCAGCTTCAGGACGGCGGCGGCGACCGCATATCGCGGATCGGATCGGGCATCCGCATGCTGCTGGGCCGCGCCGGGGTGAATGCCGACGTGACCGGGCGGGAGAAGCATCCCTATTCGATCTGGCGCAAGATGGCCGAACGGCACATCAGCTTCGAGCAATTGTCCGATATCATGGCTTTCCGCGTCATCGTGGCGGACGAGGCCGAATGCTATCGCGCGCTGGGGATCATCCACCAGAAGTGGCCGATGGTTCCGGGCCGGTTCAAGGATTATATCTCAACCCCCAAGCGCAACGGCTACCGATCGCTCCACACATCGGTGATCCATGGCGAGAAGGCGCGCATCGAAATCCAGATCCGGTCGGCGGAGATGCATGCCCAGGCCGAATATGGCCTGGCCGCCCACTGGGCCTACAAGCAGGGCAACGGCCAGCCCGACGCGCAGGCCAACTGGATCCGCGACCTCCTGGAAATCCTGGAGCATGCCGAATCGGCGGAGGAGATCCTCGAGCATACCCGCATGGCGATGTATCAGGACCGGATCTTCGCCTTCACCCCCAATGGCGAGCTGATCCAGCTTCCCAAGGGCGCGACGCCGGTGGATTTCGCTTATGCCGTCCACACCGATCTCGGCGATCAGGCGGTGGGCGCCAAGATCAACAGCCGCGTCGTGCCGCTGCGCACGCCGATCGAGAATGGCGATCAGGTGCAGATCCTGCGATCCAAGGCGCAGGAACCGCAGCCCGGCTGGCTCAACTTCGTCGTCACCGGCAAGGCCCGCGCGGCGATCCGCCGCTTCGTGCGCCACAAGGAACGTGACGAGAGCATCGCGCTGGGCCGCAAATTCTATGACGAGATCGTCCGTCGCCTGCCCGCCCAGCTGGGCCAGGAGGCGCTCGCCGCCGCGCTCAAGCGGCTCAACATGGCCGATCAGGACGTGCTGATGGAGGCGATCGCGCGCGGCTCCATATCGGACGCGGAGGTGATGGAGGCGCTGATGCCGGGCGCGGGCGGCGGCGACGTCGCCGGCGCGCGGCCGGCGCCGCAGCAGCGCGAGGCGATATCTATCAAGGGCCTCACCCCCGGCGTCGCCTTCACGCTCGCGCCCTGCTGCAACCCCGTGCCGGGCGACCGCATCGTCGGCCTGCGCCGGCCGGACGAGGCGGTGGAGGTGCATGCGATCGACTGCCCGACGCTGGCCGACGGGGTGGATGCCGACTGGGTCGACCTCGCCTGGGGCGACGGCAGCGACGGCGGCACCGCGCGGCTGACGGTGATCGTCAAGAACGAGCCCGGATCGCTGGGCGTGATGGCCAGCATCCTCGGCGCGCAGCAGGCGAACATCGTCAATCTCGCGCTGGTCCACCGCGATTCGAGCTTCCACACCTTCCAGCTTTCGATCGAGGTGCATGACGTTACGCACCTGATGCGCATCCTGGCTGCCCTAAGGGCCGCGGACGCCATCTCCTCGGCCGAGCGCGCCTGACGCGCTTTACGCTTCAACAGCGGGCGATCCCGCACTAAGAGCGTCCGATGGAGAGGCCGGGGTCGCTGGCGGCGGCAGAACAGCAGGATGATATCGCCGATCTGGCGAAGGGCGGACGCACGAACTTTTTCGGCTTCCTGCTCCGGCTTGTCGCGCGCATCCCCTTCCTGTTCATCGCCGGCCGCCTCTATGGCCCGACCGAGCTCGGCCGCTTCGCGCTGGCCATCCTCGTCCTCGAATTCGCCGCCCAGCTCGCCACGCTCGGGCTGAAGCGCGGGCTGGCCCAGCAATTGTCGCGGAACGAGCGGCCGCACGTCCATATCGTGTGGGATGCGCTGCTGATCGCGGGCTGCGCATCGGCGATCGCGGCGGCGATCCTCGCGGCGCTGCCCCAGCTCATGTTCCCCAACAGCAAGATCAACGGCCTCGAGCAGCTGATGCCGCTGATCATCTTCGCGATCGCCTGGTCGGACGTGTCACTGGCGGCGCTCGCCTATCGCCACAACGTCGCCGCCACGGTGCGTGCGCGCGCGATCATCGAGCCGTGGACGATCAGCATCGCCGCGTTCGGATTCTATTTCTATTCGCAGCGCGACGGGCTGATCTTGGCCTATGCGCTGTCGATGGTGGCCGCGCTCGCCGCCTCGCTCTATCCCTTCATCCGCGCCTACGGCCTGCCGCGCGGCTGGCACCCGGAGCCGCGCCCCCTGTTCGCCATCGCCCGGCGCAACATGCCGCTCGCCGCCGCCGACGCGATCGAATGGGGCACGCGCAACGTGGATCGCTTCATCCTCGGCCTGTTCTTCCCGCCGGCCACCGTCGGCATCTACTGGGTCGCGCAACAGATCGTGACGCTGCCGCAGAAGCTGAAGACCAGCTTCGATCCCATATTGGGGCCGGTGATCACCCAGAATCTGGAAGCCGGCAACAAGGCGGCCGTCGCCGCGCAGGTGCGGCAGGTGGGCTTCTGGATCATCGCCGCGCAGGCCGGCATCGCCCTGTCGCTGTCCATCCCCGGCGAGGCGGTGATGGGGCTGGCCGGGCCGGAATTCGTGGGCGGCACCGCGGCGCTCGCCTTCCTGCTGCTGGCGGAGGTGGTGGCGGCAACCGCGGTGGTTTCCGAATCGGCGCTCATCTACATCGCCCGCCATCGCAACCTGATGATCTCGCTGGCGACGATCAGCCTGCAGGTGGCGCTGAGCTTCGCCTTCATCCTCGGCGCGCGCGCGCTGGGCCTGCCGCTCGCCGTGCAGGCGGTGGGGCCGGCCGTTGCCCTGCCGGTGGCGCTGGGCTTCGCCTCGATCGCCAAGGCGCGACTGCTGTCGAAGCTGCTCGGCGCCCCGGTATCGGGCTGGCGCTGGGCGCTGATCTGGGCGGCGGCGGCGGCGGCCGTGGTCGGCTTCATCGCCATCCAGGTGCCCGAATGGCTGGAGCTGACGGTAGGCGTGCCGCTGATCCTGCTGAGCTACGGCCTCGTCATCTGGTATAAGGGCTTCACGCCCGAGGACCGGGTCCTCTTCAAGCTGGGCGGCAGCGGGCCGGCGCCGCTGGCTTCGGAACGCTGATCCCGCTCAGGCCGCCTGCGATGCGGCCACCGGCGGGCGAGCCTTCTTCCGGTGCTTGCGCCGGTCCCCCCAGGCGGCAATCGCCAGCGACAGGCCGAGCAGGGTGGCAAAGGCCAGCAGATAGCCGGCAAAGCCCCAGTCGAGCGAGCCGAAGCCCCAGCTCAGCACGTAGATCAGCGGAATGCTCGCCGCGAAGACGTTGAGGCTGTTGCGGCCGAGGCTGGCGAGGAGCTGGAACGGCCAGAGCTGCAAATGCCCCCTCAACCAGGTGAGCAGGCCGATATAGCCCGCCAGCACCAGCACCGAATGGAACAGCCAGACCGGCGAGTTGAGCGGGCGGTTCACCAGCTCATATGTCAGCGGCAGCACCCGTTCCGCCGCGACGATCCGCGCCAGCGCGCTGACCGCAAGCGCTCCCCAGATCCACGCCGTCGCCGCCGGCCGCGCCTCGAACCAGGCGAAGATGCGGTGGTGCAGCCGCAGCGCGCCGGCGATCAGCGGCAGGAAGAAGGTAAGCTGCCAGGCCAGCACGTTGAGCGAATGGCCGTTGCTGAGCAGCACCGTATCGGGCGTGAAGACGACGCCCGCGACCTGCATGGCCGCCCAGAGCAGGATCGAGCATCCCGCCAGCAGCAGCGGCGACCGGCGCAGCAGCAGGATCGCGACCGGCGTCAACAGCAGCAGCGCGACATAGAGCTGGAGGACATCGAGGAAGGCCGGCGCATCCAGCAGGGTGAGGAAGCGGATCAGCGCGGCGAAGGGCGGCTCGATCATCGGCCGCAGCTTCCAATAGCTGTCCAACGCCGGCGGGGCGGCATAGGCCAGCGGCACGATCACCGCGAGCACGATCAGGTTGATGACGTAGAGCTCGCCCGCCCGCTTCACCGCCGCCTTCATCGGGCTGGGGCGCTTCAGATAGACCATCCCGACCATGTAGCCGGACATGGCGACGAAGAGCGACGCGGCGGAGGAATAGCCATATTGCGTCAGCGTCGGGATGGTGGGCCCGTGATAGTGGAACAACGTCCGCAGCGGGATCGAGATGTGATTCAGCAGGATGGTGACGATCGCTATGCCGCGAAGGATATCGATACGTTGGTCGCGCTCCATCACGATCGTCTCCTCGGGGCATGCCACGGCCCTGCCGCCGGCATTGCCCGGGTCTTTTAAGGGACGGCGGCGTGATCCGCCAAACGCATTGATGGGCGCTTCGTCCCGTTCAATGCTCCGCCCGCAGCGGCCGGGCGAGCAGCGCATCGACCACCTCGTCCACCGCCATCCGCCCTTCGAGCAGCGCGCACACCGCCTCGGTGATCGGCATGTCGACCCCGGCCTCCCGCGCCGCCGCGCGCAGCACCGGCGCCGTGAACGCGCCTTCGGCCACGGTGCGGCGATCGGCCAGCAGATCGGCCGCCGCCTTCCCCTGGCCGAGGCCGAGGCCCAGCGAGAAGTTGCGCGAGCTGGTGGAGCTGCAGGTCAGCACCAGATCGCCCAGCCCCGAAAGGCCGGCCAGCGTTTCCGCCCGCGCGCCACGGGCGAGGCCGAAGCGCGTCATTTCCGCGAAGCCCCGGCTGATCAGCGCCGCCCGCGCATTCTGGCCGAGCGCGCGACCCTCGACCACGCCGCAGGCGATCGCCAGCACATTCTTCACCGCGCCGCCGATCTCGGCCCCTACCACGTCGGTCGCGGCATAGGGGCGGAAGGCCGGCCGGGCGATCAGCGCGGCGATGCGCGCGCCAGTATCGGCATCCTCGCAGGCAAGCGTGATCGCGGTGGGCAGGCCCTTCGCCACCTCATGCGCGAAGGTGGGGCCGGACAGCACGGAGAGCGCGGCAGTGGGGCAGGCCTCGTGCGCCACCTCGTGCATCAGCCGCATCGTGCCCGCCTCGATCCCCTTGGCGCAGAGGATCAGGTGGCGCGGCCGGGCATCGAGCTGGGCGAGCACGGCGCGCATATGCTGCGACGGCGTCACCACCAGCAGCGGATCGGCCTCCGCCACCCAGCCTAGGTCACCGCTCGCCCGGATCGAGGGCGCCAGCGGCACGCCGGGCAGGAACAGCGTGTTTTCGTGGGCGTCGTTGATCGAGGCGACGACCTCCTCCTCGCGCGCCCAGAGCCGCACCTCGCGCGTGCCTTCCGCCGATGCGACCTGCGCGAGCGCGGTGCCCCAGGCGCCGCCGCCGATGATACCGATCATGCCTTCACCCCCGCGCCGCGCGCCTTTTCCGCATGGGGATCGAGCGGCCAGCGAGCCCGCGCCGGCGCATCGAGCCCGTCCACCAGCCCGGCGCGGAAGCGTTCGGCCCCCGCCCAGGCGATCATCGCCGCATTATCGGTGCACAGCCATTGCGGCGGGGCGACGAAGCGCAGGCCATGTTCGGCCGCAAGCCCTTCCAGCGCGGCCCGCACCGCCTTGTTGGCGGCGACCCCGCCGGCCACCACCAGTGCCGTCGCCTCGACCGCGCCGAGCTGGCGGCGCGTGCGATCGATCAGGCAATCCACCACCGCCTGCTGGAAGGAAGCGGCGATATCCTCCGCCGCATATTGCCCCGAATCGCGCGCGCGCAGCACCGCGCTCTTGAGGCCGGCGAAGGAGAAATGCGGCTCGCCCGATCCCACCAGCGGGCGCGGCAGCGGCACCGCCTTGGGATCGCCCGCCAGCGCCGCCTTCTCCACCGCCGGGCCGCCGGGAAAGCCGAGGCCCAGCAGCTTGGCCGTCTTGTCGAAGGCCTCGCCCGCCGCATCGTCGATCGTGGTGGCCAGCCGGCGATAGGCGCCGACGCCTTCCACCAGCAAAAGCTGGCAATGCCCGCCGGAAACCAGCAGCAACAGATAGGGGAATTCCAGGTCGGGATCGGCCAGCCGCGGCGAAAGCGCATGGCCTTCCAGATGGTTGACCGCGATCAGCGGCTTGCCGGCGGCCAGCGCCAGCGCCTTGCCGGTGACGAGGCCCACCATCACCCCGCCGATCAGCCCCGGCCCGGCGGTGGCGGCGATCGCATCGACATCGGCCAGCGACACGCCGGCTTCGGCGAGCGCCGCCGCGACCAGCGGGGTCAGCGCCTCGACATGCGCGCGCGCGGCGATTTCCGGCACGACGCCGCCGAAGGGGCGATGATCGGCTTCCTGCCCGGCGAGCTGATGGGCGCGGATCGCGCGATCGGCGGTGACGAGGGCGGCGGCGGTTTCATCACAGGAGGATTCGAGGCCGAGGATCAGGGTCATGCCCGCTTCCCTGCCACCGCGCGGCGCGTTAGGGCAACCTTCATGCAATTTCCTCTTCGTCTCGGCACGCGCGGATCGCCGCTCGCCCTCACCCAGGCCAATATGGTCAAGTCCGCGCTGATGGCGGCGCATGGCTGGGCGGACGACGCGATCGAGATCGTCCCCATCCGCACCAGCGGCGATCGCATCCAGGATCGCGCGCTGGCCGATGTAGGGGGCAAGGCGCTGTGGACCAAGGAGCTGGACCGGGCGCTGGCGGATGGCGAGATTCATTTCGCCGTCCATTCGATGAAGGATGTCGAGACGATCCGCCCGGCCGAGATCGTGATCGCGGCGATGCTGCCCCGCGCCGACGTGCGGGACCGGCTGATCGGCGCGGAAAGCCTGGCGGCGTTGCCCGAGGGCGCGGTGATCGGCACCTCATCCCCGCGCCGCGCCGCGCAGGTGCGCCGCGCGCGGCCCGATGCGAGCGTCACGCTGTTCCGCGGCAATGTCGACACGCGGCTGGCGAAGCTCGTCGCCGGCGAGGCGGACGCCACCCTGCTCGCCGCCGCCGGCCTCAGCCGGCTGGACCGGCCGGACGTGGGCGCGCCGATCCCGATCGAAACCATGCTGCCTGCCCCCGCCCAGGGCGCGGTGGGCATCGAGACGCTGGCCGCCAATGCGGACATGCGCGCGGCGCTGGCGGCGATCGATCATGCCCCGACCAGCGCTTGCGTCCGGATCGAGCGCGCGCTGCTCGCCGCGCTGGCCGCCGATTGCCGATCGCCCGTGGCGGCCCTCGCCGAACCCGCCGCCGACGGCGCCTATCGCCTGCGCGCCGAAATCCTGACCGAGGATGGCGGCGAGCAATCGGGCGGCGAGGCCATCGTCCACGGCCCCGACGAGGCGGCCGCCCTTGCCGCCAACCTGCTGGCCCGCGCCAGCCCGCGGCTGAGGCGCCTGTTCGGCCGGTGAGGCGCGTCCTCATCCTGCGGCCCGAGCCGGGCGCGTCGGCCACCGCCGCGCGGGCGGCCGCGCTGGGGCTGGAGGCGGTGGTCGCCCCGCTCTTCGTCACCCGGCCGCTGCCCTGGCAACCGCCGCCGGCGGACCGGTTCGATGCGGTGATGCTGACATCCGCCGCCGCCGCCCGGCTGGGCGGAGACGGGCTGGCCGCCTATCGCGCGCTGCCCGTGTTCGCGGTGGGCGCCGCCACCGCCGATGCCGCGCGGGCGGCGGGCTTTGCCGATATCCGGGCCGGCGATGCCGATGCACCGGCCCTGCTGGAGCGGATCGCCGCCGCCGGCCACCGCCGCCTGCTGCACCTCGCCGGTCGCGAGCATCGCGCGGCGGCGCATCCGGCGATCGCCATCGATCGCGCGATCGTCTATGCGGCCGATGCCGTGGAGGCGCTGCCCCGGCCGGCGCGGGTGGCCCTGGCGGAGGGCGCCGTGGCGCTGCTCCATTCGCCGCGCGCGGCGCGCCACTTCGCCGGCCTGGTCGATCGGGCGGCGGGCATCGGCATCGCCGCGATCAGCCCGGCCGTGGCCGAAGCCGCCGGCAAGGGCTGGGCTGCCATCGGCATCGCCGATCGCCCCGACGACGCGGCCCTACTGGCGGTGGCGGCCGCGCTGTGCGATCAAGCGGATCGATTGCGAAACGGATGAGGCATGGCGCACCGAATGGACGAACCAGGCACGGAGCATGAAGCGCAGCCGGCGCCCGCGACGGTGACGATGGAACGGCAGCGCGGCCGAGGCCCCTCCTTGCTTCTGGCCACCACGGCCTTCGTGCTGGGCGCGGGCATCACCGCCTATGCCGTCCATAGCTGGCGCCCGGCGGCGGAGCTGCTGACCCAGCCGGCCGGCCCCGCCCAGCCCCCGATCGTGGAGGCACCGCCGCCGCCGCAGGCGGCCCCCTCCCTCCCCCTCATCGATCCGATGGCGCAGGCCGCGATCGACCAGCGCGTTTCGGATATCGAGGCGCGGCTGGGCCGGATCGATGCGCGGGCCAGCGCCGCCGTCGGCAATGCCGATCGCGCCGAAGGGCTGCTGGTCGCCTTCGCCGCGCGCCGCGCGCTCGATCGCGGTGTCCAGCTCGGCTATATCGAGGGCCTGCTGCGCGACCGTTTCGGCGAAAGCCAGCCGCAGGCGGTGGCGACGATCATCGCCGCCAGCCGCCAGCCGGTGACGCTGGACGACCTGCGATCCGGCCTGAGCGACGTCGCCCCGGCGCTGGCCTCGCAGGCCCCCAATGAAAGCTGGTGGGACGGCGTGAAGCGCGAGATCGCCGGCATGATCGTGATCCGCAAGGCCAACCGGCCTTCGCCCGCGCCGGCCGACCGGCTGGCCCGCGCCCGCCGCGCGCTGGAAGGCGGCCGCGTAACCGAGGCGCTGGCCGAGGTTTCGCGCATGCCCGGCCGCGAGCGCGCGCAGGACTGGATCGCCGCCGCCCGCCGCTATGCCGGCGCGCGCGACGCGCTCGATACCATCGAGACGGCGGCGCTGCTGGCGCCCCGCGCGCCGGCCCATACCCCGCCGGCCGCGGAAACCCCGGCCCCCGGTGCGCCGGCGAGCGAGCGAGCACCCGCCGCGCCCCCGGCCTGAGGGGTGGCATCCCTCCAAGATCGGAAACGATGCTTTTCGATCATTCGCATTTATAATGCGGTCCGTCGGGGCTATCTCTCCCTGCAAGCAAGGGCGCATTTTCCAGGCGCCCTTCGGGAGACACGACCATGATCGAACTTCGCCCCTTCTCGAGCCTCGGCGCCGCGAACCACGGCTGGCTCGATGCGCACCATCATTTCTCCTTCGCCAACTATCATGATCCGGCCCGGATGGGCTGGGGCAACCTGCGCGTGTGGAATGATGACGTGATCGCGCCGAAGACGGGTTTCCCGCCCCATCCGCATTCGGACATGGAGATCATCACCTATGTCCGCGAGGGTGCGATCACCCACAAGGACAATCTGGGCAATCACGGCCGCACCGAGGCCGGGGACGTCCAGGTGATGTCCGCCGGCACCGGCATCGCCCACAGCGAATATAATATGGAGGATGTCGACACCCGCATCTTCCAGATCTGGATCCTGCCCACCAGCCGGGGCGAAAGCCCGAGCTGGGGCGCCCGCCCCTTCCCCAAGGGCGACCGGGCCGGCCAGTTCGTCGTGCTGGCGAGCGGCTATGACGATGACGACGCGCTGCGCATCCGCACCGATGCCCGCGTGCTCGGCGCGACCTTGAAGGCGGGCGAGAGCGCGACCTACCGGCTGGGCGCCGACCGGCGCGGCTATATGGTGCCGGCCGCCGGCCGGGTGAGCGTCAACGGCGTGGAGGTGAACGCCCGCGACGGCGCCGCCATCCGCGATCTCGACACCATCACGGTGACGGCGATCGAGGATGCGGAGATCGTGCTGGTCGACGCGGCCTGAACGATCCGCCCGAACCCATCGGGGTGCCTTATCCGGGCACCCCGGTGATATGCCATACGGGCTGGCCGGAGGGGGCATCGCCCACATCCTTCGGCCGGCTCAGGCTCACCCATCCCTGCTGGTGGATCGGCGCGCCGTCGGTATGTTCGCCATTCACCTCGACATAGACGGTGATGGTGAACCTGTCCCCCTCGCGCTGCATCGCCCCGATCCCGCCGACCTTGGGCTCGTAGCGGGCGACGTCGGCGAAGCCCTCGGCGAATTCGGCGGGCGTCTTGCCCGTCGCCCGGCCGGCGTCCGCCCACAGCTTCCACGCATCGTCGTAGCGCCGCTTGGCAAGCAGCGCATAATAATCGACCACCACCTGATGCGCGCCCAGATGGCTTTCCGGCCCCATCGGGCGCCGATCGATCATGATGCCGGTATCTGGCGAGGCCTCGGCGACGCCGGTTGTCGATCCGGTGCCGCATCCAGCCACCGCCAGCACGGCGAAGGTGCCGAAGATCCTGGGTCCGACCACATGTCCCTCCCCTGTCCACAGCCAATGCCTGTCGCAACGATAGGCAGCTTGCACCAATTGCAACGGCACCGAAAGGGGTTAGATGGCGCGGGCCGAAGGCAAGTTTCCAGCCCGCTTCCTTCCTTGCGAGATGCCGATGCCCACCGAATGGACCTTCTACGCCTTCGCCATTCCCGCCGTGATCCTGGTGGGCCTCGCCAAGGGCGGCTTCGCCGGGCTGGGATCGCTCGGCATGCCATTGATGGCGCTGGCGCTGCCGCCGGTGCAGGCGGCCGCGATCCTGCTGCCGATCCTGATCGTGCAGGATGCGGTGGGCGTATGGGCCTTCCGCAAGACATGGGACGGCCATGTGCTGGCGGTCACGCTGCCGGGCGCCGCGATCGGCATCTTCCTGGGATGGCTGCTGGCGGCGCGGGTATCGGCGGATGCGGTGCTGGCGGCGGTGGGCGTGATCGCGATGCTGTTCGGCATCCATCGCCTGTGGATCGAACGGCGCGGGGCGATCACCGCATCCTCGCAATCGCCCGGCTGGGTGGGATCGATCTTCGGCATGATATCCGGCTTCACCAGCCAGATCGCCCATGCCGGCGCCCCGCCCTTCCAGATGTGGGTGCTGCCGCGCCGGCTGCCGCGCGACATCTTCGTCGGCACCAACGCGATCTTCTTCGCGGCGGTCAACTGGATCAAGGTGCCGGCCTATGCCGCGCTCGGCCAGTTCACCAGAACCAACCTCGCCGCCACGGCCGTGCTGATGCCGGTCGCGATCCTGGCTACCTTCGCCGGGGTGGTGCTGGTGCGCAAGGTATCCGCCGAACGCTTCTACACCTTGATCTACGTGCTGCTGATCCTCGTCGGCGCCAAGCTGCTGTGGGATGCCCTGGCCTGACCGTTTCAGCTACGGAATATTTTTGCGCGAGAAAGCAACCGGTGGCGCGGACGGGAGTTTCCATCCCACCCATGAAGGGAGTTCCGCATGCGCCCATTCATCCTGGCAGGCCTGATCGCGGTGATGGCCACTCCGGCCGTCGATGCCCAGACCAACACCCCTTCCGGCGCCCCCTCGCTGCGCCCGGCAAACCCGTCCGCGCCGGCAGCCCGCCCGGCCCCGGCCCCCAATCGCCAGCCGAGCACCAAGCCGGCGCCGAACCGGCCGCCCAATACGCGCCCCCCGCAGAATTCGCGGCCGCCGCAAAATGCGCGACCCCCGCAGAACAGGCCGCCCCAGGCTCGTCCGCCGCAGAACCGGCCACCGCAAACGCGTCCACCACAGCACCGGCCGCCATCCAGCAGCCGCCCGCCCAATCACCGGCCGCCGAACACGCGCCCGCCGCAGCATCGCCCGCCCACGACGCGGCCTCCCAACCATGCGCCGTCGCTCAGGCCGGTCTACCGGCCCACGTCGCCCCAGCGTTACACGCCCTATGGCGACTGGCGGAACTACCGCAACTATGACTGGAACCGCTACGATTCCCGTTACGGCGGCTATGACGCGCAGCGTTATTATCGCGACGGGCGCTATTATCGGGAACGGCAGCTCGGCCGTTACGATCGCGTCTATCGCGGCTATGACGGGCGCTATTATTGCCGCCGGCCCGATGGCACCACCGGCCTGCTGATCGGCGGCGCGATCGGCGGCATTCTCGGCAACTCGCTCACCTACGGCGATTCCCAGATATTGGGCACGCTGATCGGCGCGGGCGCGGGCGCGCTGCTGGGGCGGGAGATCGATCGCGGCGGCGTGCGCTGCCGCTGACGGGCTGATCCGCCCTCGATCAGGCGCCGTCCGGGGACCAGCCGGGCGGCGCTAGCTCGAACCCCTCGAAGCGGAAGCCGGGCGAGACGACGCAGGAAACCAGCGCCCAGCCGCGATCGGCCGCCGCCGCCTGCCAGCGGTGGGGAGCGATCACATATTGGGGAATCTCCCCGGCGAGGAGATCGCCGCCAAGCCGCACCTCCCGCACCTCCTCCCCGGCATCGTCATCGCCGCCATCGCCGCCGGCCACCGACAGGCGCAGCGGCGATCCCGCATGCCACAGCCAGATTTCCGTCGCATCGACCCGGTGCCAGTGGGATCGCTGGCCTTCCTCCAGCAGGAACAGGATGGCCGTGCCGCCGGGCCGGGCGCCGTCCGCCGCATCGGCGCGCCAGGTTTCGCGATACCAGCCGCCCTCGGGATGCGGCGCCAGCGCGAGATCGGCGATCAGCCGCGCGGCCTCGCTCTCGCCCGCCCCCGTCATCGCGGCGCGGGCGTCGCCATGAACCAGCGCGCGATCACCGCGCCCGCCACGACGAGGCCGATGAAATCGCCGATCGCCATGTAGATGAAGTGGCCCCAGCCATAATGGTTGAACACCGGCTGGCCGAGATCGAGGTAGAGCACGGCGGCGGCGGCGAAGAGCACCACCAGCTTCAGCCGTTCGGCAAAGGAAGCGGCGCGCCCGGCGACGCTCCACAATGCCAGCCCGATCAGCGCGGCGGTGATGATCGACAGGGTCAGCCCGCCGAACAGCGATCCCGCATCCACCAGCGGGAAGCCGGCGCTGTTATAGTGGATCGTCGCGATCGGCCCCTGGCCGTAGAGCGTGGTGCCCTGCGCGGTGTTGGGCCATGGCACCATGTAGGTGCCGGTGCCGGACCGCGTCAGATTCTGCGCGAGCGCGGCCTGCACGGCGGCATTCTCGCTTTCGTTGGCGACCTTGAAGGCCAGCCCGCTGAGCGGCGTCGCCCAGAAGATGAAGCCCACCAGCCATTGGGCGATTCCGCCCGCGATCGCACCCAGCCCCAGCCTGATCATGCCATCCTCCCCAAGGTATGGATGATGAACAGGTTAGGCGCGTTCCTGTTCCGCCGGAAGAGGCAGGCCGGATTCCGGGGCCGGCCCCCTCAGCCCATCAGCTTGCGAGTGAAGCCGATCAGCCCCGTCTGGCGGCGCCGCTTCAGCCGTTCGGCCTCCAGGATCGTGCGGACCTGTTCGAAGCAGCGATCGACATCGTCGTTGACCAGCACATAGTCATAGCCGTCCCAGTGGCTGATCTCGGACGCCGCGCGCTCCATGCGCCGGGCGATCACCTCCGCGTCGTCGGTGCCCCGCCCGGTCAGGCGGCGGCGCAGCTCGTCCAGCGACGGCGGCAGGATGAAGACGCGCACCGTATCGCCGCCGGCCTGCTGGTGGAGCTGCTGCGCGCCCTGCCAGTCGATATCGAACAGCACGTCGCGGCCCGATTCGAGCGCGGCATGCACCGGCGCCTTGGGCGTGCCGTAGCGGTTGTCGAACACATGCGCCCATTCCAGGAACTCGCCGTCCGCCACCATCCGGCGGAATTCGGTGAGGTCGACGAAATGATAGTCGATCCCCTCCTGCTCGCCGGGGCGCATCGGCCGGGTCGTCGCGGAAACCGACATGGTGATGCCCTTGTCCGCGGCCAGCAGCTTGCGCGCTATGGTCGACTTGCCCGCGCCCGACGGCGAGGACAGCACGAAGAGGACACCGCGACGGGCGAGATTGGCGTAAGGCATGGCCGCCTTTGCCTCCACGCGCCGGTTCGGTCAACGGGTGGCGCTTTGCCGCGCAAGAAGGCAGGATAGCGCTTTCGGGGCCTGGCACCCGAAGGAACGATCGGGCGTTCAACAGCATAGGATGCGACGGATGCGATGCCGCAAGGGGACGATCGAGAGGACAGCGCATGACCGCGGATGACGAGAAGCTGCGCCGCAAGCTGCTGGGCGCCTGGGAACTGGTGCTGTGGAAGAACCGCCGCCACGACGAGGATATGGACTATCCCTTCGGCCGCGATGCGCGCGGGCTGCTGGTCTACACCGCCGACGGGCATATGTCCGTGCAGATGGTGCGTCCCGGCGTCCAGCCGCTGGGCGCGCCGCCGGCCAGCGCCCCGATCGAAAAGCTGCGGGCGGCCTTCAACGGCTTCGTCGGCTATTTCGGCCGCTTCACGGTCGATGCCGCCCATTGCATCGTCGTCCATCATATCGACGGCGCCTGGCACCCGGACGTGAAGGGCGATCAGGTGCGCCACTGCCGGATCGTCGACGACCATCTGTTCCTGGAGGGCGAGGCGCCGACCGGCTGGGTGACGATCGAGTGGCGCCGGGCGGGGGCGTGAGGCCGGCGCGCAGGGGTCTCGCCCGTACCCATATCCTGATCGCCGCCGCGATCGCCGCGATCGCGATCGCCACGCTCCTGGCGATGGGCCGCCCGCCGATCTGCACCTGCGGCACGATCGAGCTGTGGCATGGCGCGGTCGACGCCGGCAACAGCCAGCATGTCGCCGACTGGTATACGCCCAGCCACGTCGTCCACGGCTTCCTCTTCTACGCGCTCGGCTGGCTGCTGCTGCGCCGGCGGCCGGTGGGTGAGCGGCTGGTGCTGGCCGTCCTCATCGAGGCGGCGTGGGAGGTGATCGAGAACACCCCCTTCGTCATCGACCGCTATCGCGAGGCGACGATCGCGCTCGGCTATACCGGCGACAGCGTGCTCAATTCCGCCGCCGATATCGGCTGGATGGTGCTGGGCTTCCTTCTGGCGTGGCGCCTGCCGGTCGCCGCCACCGTCGCCCTTGCCGCCGCGCTCGAGCTGCTCGCCTTGTGGGTGATCCGCGACAATCTCACGCTCAACGTGCTAATGTTGCTGTGGCCTATCGAGGCCGTCCGCGCCTGGCAGGGCGGCACCTGATCGACAGGCCCGATCACTGCCAGCGCCTTTAATCGTTGGAGTCGCAGACCCAGACCCGACACCTTCCCAGTCCTCGCTTCTCAGGAAAGGCTCGACCATGGCTGACCGAACGACGTTGACGACCACTGCCGGCGCCCCGGTGGGCGACAACCAGAACTCGCTGAGCGCCGGGCGCCATGGTCCGCTGCTGCTGCAGGACTATCAGCTGATCGAAAAGCTCGCCCACCAGAATCGCGAGCGGATTCCCGAGCGCGTGGTCCATGCCAAGGGCTGGGGCGCCTTCGGGCAGCTCACCATCACCAACGACATCAGCCGCTACACCAATGCCAGGGTCTTTGCCCAGGTCGGCAAGAAGACGGACCTGCTGATCCGCTTCTCCACCGTGGCCGGCGAACAGGGCGCGGCGGATGCCGAGCGCGACGTGCGCGGCTTCGCCATCAAATTCTATACCGAGGAAGGCAATTGGGATCTGGTGGGCAACAACACGCCCGTCTTCTTCGTGCGCGATCCGCTGAAATTCCCCGATTTCATCCGCACCCAGAAGCGCCATCCCCGCACCAACATGCGATCGCCCACGGCGATGTGGGATTTCTGGTCGCTGAGCCCCGAATCGCTCCACCAGGTGACGATCCTGTTCTCCGATCGCGGGCTGCCGATCGGGCCGCAATTCATGAACGGCTATGGCAGCCACACTTATTCCTTCTGGAACGACGCGGGCGAACGTTATTGGGTGAAGTTCCACTTCAAGACCCAGCAGGGCCACCGCCATTACACCAACGAGGAATCGGTGGGCGTGATCGGCCACACCCGCGAATCCTACCAGGAGGCCTTATTCGGCGGGATCGAGCGCGGCGAATATCCGCGCTGGAACATGTTCGTGCAGATCATGCCCGAAACCGACGTGGGCAAGACGCCTTATGATCCGTTTGACCTCACCAAGGTATGGCCGCACGGCGATTATCCGCTGATCGAGGTCGGCGTGGTCGAGCTGAACCGCAACCCGGACAATTATTTCGCCGAGATCGAGCAGGCCGCCTTCTCGCCTTCCAACATCGTGCGCGGCATCGGCTTCTCGCCGGACAAGATGCTGCAGGGGCGAATCTTCTCTTATGCCGATGCGCATCGCCACCGGCTGGGCACGCATTATGAGGCGCTGCCGGTGAACGCGCCGCGCTGCCCCGTCCACCATTACCACAAGGACGGCGCGATGCGGTTCTTCCGCAACGATACCGGCAACCCCGATGCCTATTACGAGCCCAACAGCTTCGGCGGCCCGGTGGAGGACAGGAAATTTCTGGAGCCGCCGCTGCGCATCTCGGGCGAGGCGATGCGTTACGACCATCGCGAGGGGAATGACGATTATTCCCAGCCCCGCGCGCTGTTCCACCTGTTCGACGATGCCCAGCGCTACCGCCTGTTCCGCAACCTCGCGGCGGCGATGCAGGGCGTGCCGCAGCATATCGTCGATCGCCAGATCGGCCATTTCGAGAAGATCGATCCGGCCTATGCCGCAGGCGTGCGCGCCGCGCTGGCCGAAGGATCGGGCTTCGAGGATGCGCGCGACACCCAGCCGCCGGCCTTCGAGCCCGCCGAATAAGCGGATCATGATCGAATGAGGCGCGGAGGCCGCGGGCGAACCATCGCCCGCGGCCTTTCCCTTTTCCGGGCCGGATCGGGACGCGGGGGCACGGCCGGTAACGGCGATGCCATCGACAGGTCATCGCCGCGTCACGTCGCCATGGGATTCATCCGCTACCGGGGTCCGCGCCGGTATGGGAAGCGCCATCCCGGGCGGGTGGCTCCCCCCTTCCGACCCGGCATCCGGTCCAGCAAAGGCGGCGACGATACCGGCGATGACGATCGCCGGTTTGCGCTTGATCAACGGCGTGATGCGCCGTCGCGGTCCGCCATGTTCGGGATGCGTTTCGCCCGATCGGAAACGCCGTCAGGGGGGCCGGGCACCCACGCCCGGCCCTCATGTCCTCAGACGCGCATCGGCATCAGCACGTAGAGTGCCGGTGCGGTGTCGTTCTCACGGATCAGGGTCGGCGCCGCGGCATCGGCCAGGTGCACTTCCACCATGTCGCCCTCGATCTGGCCGAGGATGTCCATCAGGTAGCGGGCGTTGAAGCCGATATCGAAGCTGTCGGCGACATATTCGCCGGGCACTTCCTCCGCCGCCGTGCCGTTTTCCGGGCTGGTGACGGAGAGCGTGATCTTGTCGCGATCGAGCGACATCTTCACCGCGCGGGTCTTCTCGCTCGCGATGGTGGCGACGCGGTCGACGCCCTGCATGAAGCTCTTGGGGTCGAGCTTGAGCAGCTTGTCGTTCGCGGTCGGGATGACGCGCGTATAATCGGGGAAGGTGCCGTCGATCAGCTTGGAGGTGAGGATCGCCGATCCCAGCCCGAAGCGGATCTTGGTGGGGGAGAGCGACACCTCCACCGTGCCGTCCAGCTCGTCCAGCAGCTTGCGCAGCTCGCCCACGCATTTGCGCGGGATGATGACGTCCGGCATGCCGGCCGCGCCGTCCGGCCGCGCCACGGTGACGCGGGCGAGGCGGTGACCGTCGGTCGCGGCGGCCTTCAGCACCGGCTGCGCCTCGTCCGACACGTGCAGGAAGATTCCGTTCAGATAATAGCGCGTCTCTTCGGTCGAGATGGCGAAGCGCGTCTTGTCGATGATCTGGCGCAGCGTGGCGGCCGGCAGTTCGAACCGGGTCGGCAGCTCGCCTTCCGCGATCACCGGGAAGTCGTCGCGCGGCAGCGTCGGCAGATTGAAGTTGGACCGGCCGGCGACGATCTTCATCTTGCCGTCCGCGGCCGAAAGCTCGACCTGCGATCCCTCTGGCAGCTTGCGCGCGATTTCGAACAGGGTGTGCGCCGAAACCGTCGTCGCGCCCGGCACGTCCACCGCCGCCTCGATCGTCTCGACGATCTGCAGGTCGAGGTCCGTCGCCATCAGCTTCAGCCCGCCATCGGCGGCCGCCTCGATCAGCACGTTGGAAAGGATGGGGATCGTATTGCGCCGTTCCACCACCGATTGGACGTGGCTCAGGCTCTTCAACAGCGTTGCCCGCTCGATCGTAGCCTTCATACCTTCCCCGGATTCCCCGCAGCCAAAACGGATATGCGTTATAGCGCGGCTTCCCGCGCCCGCCAGTGGGTTGCGCATAAAAAAGAGGCCGGGGCATTACCGCCCCGGCCCCCTCTTTCATCGCCGCCCGCATCCTTGCGGGCGGGCCGGCATCAGAAGCGGATGCCGAAGCCGCCGACGACCTGGTGACGCGAAAGATCGTCTTCATAGTTCGAGTAGCGATATTCGCCCTTCACGAACATGTTGCCGCCGATCGCATATTCCATGCCGGCGCCGAGGCGGATGCCGTCGAGGTTCTTGCTGTAGACGTCGCTCTCGAGGCGGGCGTTGGTGTAGCCGACCTTGCCGTAGAGCAGCGCGACGTTGCTGATCGGAACGCCGATACGGCCGCCGACATAGAGGTCGCGATCCGAGTTCACGCCATACTTCTTGGTGGTGGAATCGGTCCACTCGCCCTCGAGGCCGAGCACGACGCCCTTCACCTGAACGTCGTAGCCGACGCCGACGCCGTAGAGGAAGCCATCGGGATCGCTCACGCCGGGGGTGGAGACGACGTCATAGCCGAGCACGGCTTCGACGCGCGGGCCGGTGAAGGAGGCGCTGTCCTGGGCGAGGGCCGGGGTAGCGACGACGAGGGCCGCGACGGCGGCGGCTGCAAAACGCTTCATACTAAACTCCTGCTTTCTGGCCGGCCTTATTTGGGTTTTCGAACGACCGGCAGAGCGCCATCTAGGAATACGAATGTGCGTCAGCCAGTGCAAAATTCGCGATGTTGCCGATATACAACATGTCAAACCCAATAAAATATGGCCGATCTGGGATAATATGCCGGGAATAGTTGCATTAATACAACAATAGAAAGGGCGCCGACAGCAGCCTGCCGACGCCCTTTTCCGAATGTTTCCCGCCCGTAATCAGGGGCAGGGCGGCCAGGCTGTCGCCCGGCCTCAGGCCCGCATCAGAAGCGGAAGCCGAAGCCGGCGAGCGCCTGGTGGCGCGAAACGCCCTGCTCATAGTTCGAATAGCGATATTCGGCCTTCAGGTAGGAGTTCGGGCCGATCGCATATTCGGCGCCGGCGCCGACGCGGATGCCATCGAGATTCTGGCCGCCCGAGATGCGGACCGTGCCGTCATCGGCCGAAACCTTGTAGCGGCCGTTGGTGTAGCCGGCCTTCGCGTAGAGCAGGGTCGAGCCGCCGACGACATAGCCGACGCGACCGCCGACATAGATGTCGCGGCCAGCCTTGGCGCACAGGCGCGGATCGGCGGCCGTCGCAGCGCCGATGCACTGCTTCACGTCCGAATCGGTGAGTTCGGTCTCAAGCCCGAACACGGTGTTGCCACGCTGGAAGTCGTAGCCGGCGCCGATGCCGTAGAGCACGCCATCGTCGTGACCGCCATTGGCCTGCGTGCGATCCCAGCCGATCACGCCCTCGACGCGCGGACCGGCGAAGGAACCGGCATTGTCCTGCGCCAGCGCGGGCGTCGCGGCCACGGCGGAGGCGAGCAGAAGGGCGGTTGCTACTTTACGCATAAGAAAGCTCCATCAGGTACTTGGCCCCGATCGCGGGACGGGGGCCTTAAGGCACCGCCCCACCTGTCGCCCGGATGAACGATGCGCGACTGCGTCTGCCCTGTTGCAATGATGCAACAATAAGCGGATGAGGCCGCTGGTGGGGATTCGGCGATGATATGGATGGCAGCGACATTGCTGGCGACGGCGCTGGGCGGTGCCGCGCAGGCGCGCGAGCCGCTGGGGCTGTTCGGCGGCTGGGGGGCGTTCCGCGACGTGCGGCCGCTGCGCTGCTATGCGATCGCCGAGGCGGTCGACGCGCCGCTCACCGGCAAGTGGCGCCCCTTCGCCTCGATCGCCCACTGGCCCGGCCGGCAGGTGCGCGGCCAGCTCCACATCAGACTGCGCGCGGTGAAGCAGCGCGGCGCGCCGGTGACCCTGGCGGTGGACGGCCGGCGCTTCACGCTGGTCGCCGGCGGCGCGGATGCCTGGGCGCCCGATGCCGCCACCGATGCCGCGATCGTCGCGGCGATGCGCGGCGGGGATTCGATGCGGGTGGAAACGCGCGGCGAGGACGGCAAGCGGATGAGCGACCATTATGAGCTGCGCGGCGCCGCCACCGCGATCGATGCCGCCGCGATCGCCTGCGCGCCCGGCCGCTGAAGCTGTTTCGGCGCGGCAGCGCCCACCGGCGCCCACAAATCCGGTGAGGCCGGATTCGCCCAAACAGCCTCTCACTGGCAAAATCCGCCCGATTTCACTATGTGGGCGCGCATGAACGCCCCCCAGCCCATCACCATGCCGATTCCCGGCGGCATCGATCCTGTGCCGGTTCCGCGCGCCGCCGTGCCCCGCGCCGACGGCCGCGTCGACCTGATCGGCCTTACCCGCGATCAGCTCCGCGCGCTGCTGGCCGAGGCCGGGCTGGAGCCCAAGCAGGCGAAATTGCGGGCGAAACAGCTCTGGCACTGGATCTATAATCGCGGCACCACCGATTTCACCGCGATGACGGACATCGCCAAGACGATGCATCCCTGGCTGGAGGAACGCTTCGTCATCGGCCGCCCGCAGGTGGTGCAGGCGCAGGTCTCCACGGACGGCACGCGCAAGTGGCTGCTGCGGTCGGACGACGGCCAGGATTATGAGATGGTGTTCATCCCCGATGCCGATCGGGGCACGCTCTGCGTTTCGAGCCAGGTGGGCTGCACGCTCAACTGCCGCTTCTGCCACACCGGCACGATGAAGCTGGTCCGCAACCTGACGGCGGGCGAGATCGTCGGCCAGGTGATGCTGGCGCGCGACGCGCTCGGCGAATGGCCCAGCCAGCCCGAGGGCCGCATGCTCACCAACATCGTGATGATGGGCATGGGCGAGCCGCTCTACAATTTCGACAATGTCCGCGATGCGCTGACGCTCGTCATGGACGGGGACGGGCTGGCGCTTTCCAAGCGGCGGATCACGCTTTCCACCAGCGGCGTGGTGCCGATGATGGAGCGCGCCGGCAAGGAGATCGGCGTGAACCTCGCCGTGTCGCTCCATGCCGTCACCAAGGAGATCCGCGACGAGATCGTGCCTATCAACAAGAAATACGGCATCGAGGAGCTGCTGTCCGCCTGCGCCGCCTATCCCGGCGCCAACAACGCCCGGCGCATCACCTTCGAATATGTGATGCTGAAGGACAAGAATGACAGCGACGAGGACGCGCGCGAGCTGGTCCGCCTGATCCGCCATTACAAGCTGCCCGCCAAGGTCAACCTGATCCCGTTCAACCCCTGGCCGGGCGTGCCCTATGAATGCTCGACCGACGAGCGCATCCAGCGCTTCTCGGACATCGTGTTCAAGGCCGGCATCTCCGCGCCGGTCCGCCAGCCGCGCGGGCGGGACATCATGGCCGCCTGCGGCCAGCTCAAGTCGGCCGCGGAAAAGATCAGCCGCGCCGAGCTCGATCGCCGCGCCGCCGAAAAGCAGGCCGCGCTCGGCTGAACAGGGATATCGGGAGGATCGCGCCTCCCGATGCCTTCGCCCGGTTTGCGCACCCTTGCGATGCGTTTCGGCAACACGGCCGATCGCGCCCTCCCGCTCGCCCTGTCGGCTTCGCCCTTTTTCTTGCCGGCGGGGATGCTATCATGCATGAAGCCTGCCAATTCGGCTTGGCTAACCCTTTGCCAACCATTGCCATGCGAACGGACCCGGCATGAACGACAGCGCCACCATCGAAAGGCCGTCCCATTTTCCGGAAGCCGAAGGCGTGGCGCGCGGGCTTTCGATCGTGTCGATCGCCAAGGCCTATGATCGCCGGCAGGTGCTGACGGACGTTTCGCTGGACGTGGCGCGCGGCGAGGTGGTGGGCCTGCTCGGCCCCAACGGCGCGGGCAAGACGACCTGCTTCTATTCGGTGATGGGGCTGGTGAAGCCCGATGCCGGGCGCATCCTGCTGGACGGACAGGATATCACCCGCCTGCCCATGTATCGCCGCGCGATCCTGGGCCTGGGCTATCTGCCACAGGAAACCTCGATCTTCCGGGGGCTGACGGTGGAGCAGAACATCCTCGCCGTGCTGGAGATGGTGGAGCCGGACAAGGATGTCCGCGCCCAGCGGCTGGAAACCCTCCTCGCGGAATTTCACATCGAACGGCTGCGCGGTTCGGCCGCGATGGCGCTTTCGGGCGGCGAGCGGCGGCGCTGCGAGATCGCCCGCGCGCTGGCGGCCGATCCCTCGATCATGCTGCTGGACGAGCCCTTCGCCGGCATCGACCCTCTCTCCATCGCCGACATCCGCGATCTGGTGAAGGATCTGAAGCGCCGCGACATCGGCGTGCTGATCACCGATCACAACGTCCGCGAAACGCTCGACATCGTCGATCGCGCCTGCATCATCTATGACGGGCGCGTGCTCTTTTCGGGAAGCCCGGAGGCGCTGGTGGCCGACGAGAATGTCCGCCGCCTCTATCTGGGCGAAAGCTTCGCGCTTTGAGATGATGCGCGCCGTCCTCGCCTTCGCCGCAGAGGAGCGCCGCTGATGGGGCTGGGGCCTCGCCTCGATCTGCGACAGAGCCAGTCGCTGGTGATGACGCCGCAGCTCCAGCAGGCGATCAAGCTGCTGGCGCTGTCCAACCTCGAAATCGAAGCCTTCATCGCCGAGGAGGTGGAGAAGAACCCGCTGCTGGAGGCGGGCGCGGCATCCGGCGAAGGCGAGCGCGACGGCGCGGGCGAGACCCGCGACGCCCCCGATTTTTCCGACGATGCGCCGGGCGATGGCGACGGCGGCGATTTCGACGGGGAAGGGCCGGAGCCCGCCACCGCCGACCGCCTGTTCGAAACCGGCGACGCCACGGCGGATGCGCCGCTGGACGTGGATTATGACGCGGACGTGTTCCAGCATGACAGCGCGATCGATTCGGCGCGCGGGCTGGACGGCGGCCTCGGCCTCGATATCGCCACCTCGGGCGGCAGATATTCGGAGGACGGCCCCGATTTCTCGGCGATGGCGGAGGATCTGTCCCTCCAGGATCATCTGCTGGCGCAGGCGGGCAGCAGCCTGTCCGGCAACGACCTCATAATCGCCGGCATGATCGTCGACCTGATCGACGAGGCCGGCTATTTCACCGGCGCCCCGCTCGATCTCTCGCAGCGCCTGGGCGTGCCGCTGGCGCAGGTCGAGCGCGTGCTGGCGACGATCCAGACCTTCGATCCCACCGGCGTCGGCGCCCGCACGCTCGCCGAATGCATCGCGCTGCAGGCCAGAGAGGTCGATCGCTACGACCCCGCCATGGCCCGGCTGATCGACAATCTCGATCTGCTCGCGCGCGGCGCCCTCCCCCAGCTCCGCCGCATCTGCGGGGTGGACGAGGAGGATATGGCGGACATGATCCGCGAGCTGCGCAATTATGATCCGAAACCGGGCCTGCGCTTCGGCGGCGGGCGCATCCAGCCGGTGACGCCCGACCTGTTCGTCGCGCGCACCGCCGGCGGCTGGGCGATCGAGCTCAACGCCGCCACGCTGCCGCGCGTGCTGGTCAACCGATCCTATTATGTCGAACTGGCGCGCGGCCCCCGTGACAAGGCGAGCAAGGCCTGGCTTTCGGATTGCCTGGCCAGCGCCAACTGGCTGGTGAAGGCGCTCGATCAGCGCGCCCGCACGATCATGAAGGTCGCGAGCGAGCTGGTGCAGCAGCAGGAAGCCTTCTTCACGCGCGGCGTCGAGCATCTCCGCCCGCTGACGCTGAAGGCGGTGGCGGACGCCATCGGCATGCACGAATCCACCGTCAGCCGCGTGACATCCAACAAATATCTGTCGTGCGAGCGCGGGCTGTTCGAGCTGAAATATTTCTTCACCAGCGCGATCCAGGCGTCCGACGGCGGCGACGCGGTTTCGGCCGAGGCGGTGAAGAGCCACATCGCCAAGCTGATCGCGGCCGAGGGCGACGATATCCTGTCCGACGACAAGCTGGTCGAGCTGCTGAAGGCCCGCGGCTTCGATATCGCGCGCCGCACCGTCGCCAAATATCGCGAAGGCCTGGGCCTCGGATCGTCCGTCCAGCGCCGCCGCCAGCGGGCCCTTTCCCGGCACGCCGCTTAACCATCTGCGTTTAGCGGATTTTTCCAGATCGTTACGTTAACAGCCCGGAAACGGAAGCCGGGGTAACAGGCGTCTGTATCGGGCGTCCGCCCGTTTCGATCCGCCGGGGGGGAGCGACCATATTCATGCCGGACATGCCGGAGAGATCGGAAGCGCGGCGGACATGGGATCGCATCGGCGATCTCCTGTTCACGCACGGGCTGGAGCCGACGGTCGCCAATTTCGATCTCTGCCGCCGTTATGTGATGGGCGATACCGCGCTGGTGAAGACCTTCGACCAGGCGATAGAGCGCCATGGCGGGCTGACCCGCACGGCGCTGGCCGGGCTGATGGCGGTCCACAGCCGCACCGTCACCAGCGACGAGATCATGCGCTTCGCCCAGCAGGCCCGGCAGAAGGCCGAGGAAGCCGCCCATGTGATCGGCGAGACACAGGGCGACACCCGCCGCTTCGCCGACGTGCTGGAGGCGGGTGCCGTCACGCTCGCGACCGGCGAGGGGCCGGAGGCGGTGATCGCCGAGCTGCTGGCCGAAACCCGGCTGATGACCGAGCGCGCCTGGGCGGCCGAGGACCGCATCCGCAAGGCATCCGACGAGATACAGGAGCTGCGCACCCGCCTTGCCGAGGCATCGGTATCGGCCAACAGCGATCCCTTGACCGGCCTGCCCAACCGCCGCGCGCTGGAGGCGCGGCTGCGCGACGCCTTCGAGGCCGCGCGCGCCCAGCGCCGCACCTTCTCCCTCGCCATCTGCGACATCGATAATTTCAAGCGGATCAACGACACGCACGGCCATCCGATCGGCGATCAGGTGATCCGGCTGATCGCGTCCGCCCTTTCCCGCGTGGGATCGGACAGCCTGTTCGTCGCGCGTTATGGCGGCGAGGAGTTCGTCGTCGTCTTCGACGGCGCCGAGCCGCGCGACGCCATGGCCCAGCTCGATACGATCCGCGCCGATGTCGCCGCCCGGCAGGTGACCTTGCGCCAGACGGGCGAGACGCTCGGCCGCGTCACCTTCTCGGCCGGCATCGCCGGCATGCGCGGGCGGCGCGACACCTCGGCCATGCTGAAGGCGGCGGACGACGCGCTCTATCGGGCCAAGAGCGACGGCCGCAACCGCATCTACGCGGCGGATTGAGCGCCCGCCCGGAAATGCGCTGACCGGCGGGCGCCCGATCAGCGGATGATTCCATCCGCCTCGAAACCGCTCTAGGGGATGGCATGGCCGTCACCCGCCTCGCGCTCACCGATTTCCGATCCTATGGCCAGGCGCTGCTCGCCTGCGAGCCGGGGCTGATCGTGCTGACCGGCGAGAATGGCGCGGGCAAGACCAATATATTGGAGGCCGTCTCGCTGCTCACCCCCGGCCGGGGGCTGCGCGGGGCGGCGCTTTCCGAAATGGCCCGCAGCGACGGGCCGGGCGGCTTCGCCGTCGCCGCGCGGCTGGCCGGCGATGTCGAGATCGGCACCGGCACGCTCGCCTCTGCACCCGAACGGCGGCAGGTGCGGATCAACGGGGCGGCGGCATCGGCCAACGCGCTTTCGGAATGGCTGGCGGTGCTGTGGCTCACCCCGGCGATGGACCGGCTGTTCGTGGAGGGCGCGGGCGGCCGCCGCCGCTTCCTCGACCGGCTGGTGCTGGCGCTGGAACCCGGCCACGCCGCCCATGCCGCGCGCTACGAGGCGGCGATGCGCGCGCGCAACCGGCTGCTGGCGGAGGAGCGGGACAGCGGCCGCCGCGCCGATCCCGCCTGGCTCGCCTCGCTGGAAGCGGCGATGGCGGAACATGGCGCGGCGGTGGCGGAAGCGCGGGCGCGCACCGTCACGGCGCTGGACGAGCGCATCGCCCGCCAGCCCGAAGGCCCCTTCGCCCGCGCCGCGCTGGCGATCGAAGGCGGCGAGGCGATGGCGGAGGCCGCGCTGCGCGAGGCGCTCGCCGCCGGCCGCGCCCGCGATGCCGTGGCGGGGAGGACGCTCACCGGCCCCCACCGCGCCGATCTTGCCGTCATCCATCGCGCCAAGGGCCAGCCGGCCGCACGCGCGTCGACCGGCGAGCAGAAGGCGCTGCTGCTCGGCATCGTCCTCGCCCATGCCGATCTGGTCGCCGAACGGGTCGGCCGCCGGCCGGTGCTGCTGCTCGACGAGGTCGCCGCCCATCTCGATCCGCTGCGCCGCGCCGCCCTGTTCGATCGGCTGGCGGCCGGCGGCGGCCAGGTGTGGATGACCGGCACGGAGCCCGCCTTGTTCGAGGCCGCGCCCGCCGGTGCCCAGCACCTCACCGTCGCCGCCGGGGCCGTCGTTCCGGTCGCTCATCCCAGCAGGTCATAGGCCCGCTCGATCCAGCTCAGGTCATAGAGCAGGAACAGGCCGGCGAAGGCGAGGTGGAAGGCGCGATTGCGCGTCGCCATCGCCGCGAGGCACAGCAGCACCCCCACTACCAGCCGGACCTCATATTCCGGCCCGAGCTGCGCCAGCCGCGCCGGCCCCTTCAGGATTGTATCGAAATAATCGACCACGAAGGTGAGCGCGAACAGCCCGAAGAACCAGCGCCGCCGCGACAGGAAATAATCCTCATAACCGGCATATTCGGCCAAATCGTCCGGGAAGAGCAGGCTCGCCAGCAGGAACCAGAGGAAGGCGTAGAACAGGATGAAGACGAACAGCTCGAACCGCCAGACGCGGATCGTGGCCAGCCCGAATTCCCACCACCAGAAATGGATCGCCGAAACCAGGATCACCAGCACCCACAAGAGGTGCGGCGCATAAAGCGGCACCCGGCCGGGATGCTGCACCAGCCGGGACAGGCCGGAAAGGATGCGGGTGAGGCTGAGGCCCAGCACCACCCCGATCAGCACCCGCAGATGCAGGTAGATTTCGTGGCTGTCGGGTTCCGGCGGCATCGGCGGCGCTCCATCCCATCGGGCAGCGAGCCTATCATCCCATTCCCCTACCGCCAAAAACCGGCCTTTTCCTTGCTGCCCTCCGCCATTAGGCTGGCGGCTGCGACAATCGCATCGAACAGATATCCGGGGGGATCATAATGCCATCGTCCACGCGGCCGCTCCGCGCCCGCCTGCTCGCCATCCTGCTGATCGCCGGGGCGGCCGCGCCCGCCGCCGCCGTGATCTTTCCGAGCGGCACCACCCGTGACGGAGCGTTGTTTCCGGCCGTGATGATCGACAAGGCGACGCTCGCCTACACGGCCGACGGCATGGGCAATATCAGCCAGTGCACGGCGATCGTCAGCACCAAATCCGTCCGCCGCGACTATCGCGCCTGCGATACGCTGCGCAATCGCGGCGTGCCCCGCGACATCAAGCCCGCCCTGCCGGTGGCGGACGCCCAGCCGCTGGTGACGCCCGCCGACTATCCCGAACGCGCGGCCAGGCGCGGCGATTCCGGCACGACGCGCGCGGTGGTGGAGGTGGACGAGACCGGCAAGGCGGCCGCCTGCTGGGTGTTCCTTTCCAGCGGATCGGCCGATCTCGACCAGCGATCCTGCACCCTCATCCTCGCCCGCGCCCGCTACATGCCGGCGACGCTGAAAGGCCACCCGGTCCGCGCCATCGGCATGCGCGACGTGGCGTGGGAAGCGCCGCCGAAGCGGTGAAGCGCCGGCGCCGCGGCATCCGGGCCGCGGGCCAGCGCGAACCGCGCGCCCGAAGGGCCCGCCGCCACCCATTTCGCTTGGGTTTGGCGCTTCGATTCCCTATATGCTCGACATGGCTAGCGAACCCGAGAACACCCCTTCCCCCAACGATTATGGCGCCGATTCGATCAAGGTCCTGAAGGGCCTCGATGCCGTGCGCAAGCGGCCCGGCATGTATATCGGCGATACCGATGACGGTTCGGGCCTGCACCATATGGTGTTCGAGGTTTCGGACAATGCGATCGACGAGGCGCTGGCCGGGCATTGCGACCTGATCCTGATCACCCTCAACCCCGACGGATCGGTCTCGGTCGAGGATAATGGCCGCGGCATCCCCACCGGCATCCATGCCGAGGAAGGCGTGTCGGCGGCCGAGGTCATCATGACCCAGCTCCATGCCGGCGGTAAGTTCGACAACACGTCGGATTCCAACGCCTACAAGGTTTCGGGCGGCCTCCACGGCGTCGGCGTGTCGGTGGTGAACGCGCTGTCCGATTTCCTCGATCTCACCATCTGGCGCGACGGGGAGGAGCATTATATGCGCTTCCAGCGCGGCGATGCCGTGGCTCCGCTCAAGGTGGTCGGCCCGTCCAACGGGAAGAAGGGCACGCGCGTCACCTTCCTGCCTTCGACGGACACGTTCAAGAACGTCACCGAGTTCGATTTCGACAAGCTGGAGCATCGCTATCGCGAGCTCGCCTTCCTCAATTCCGGCGTGCGGCTATTCCTGATCGATGCCCGCCATGCCGAGAAGAAGGAGGTGGAGCTGTTCTACGAAGGGGGCATCGCCGCCTTCGTGAAATATCTCGATCGCGCCAAGACCCCGCTGATGCCGGAGCCGGTGGCGATCACCGGCCAGCGCGACGATGTCGGCATCGATGTCGCGCTGGAATGGAATGACAGCTATTACGAGCAGGTTCTCTGCTTCACCAACAACATCCCGCAGCGCGACGGCGGCACCCACCTCGCCGCCTTCCGCGCGGCGCTCACCCGCACGCTCAACGCCTATGCCGACAAGTCCGGCCTCCTGAAGAAGGAGAAGGTGACGCTGACGGGCGACGACATGCGCGAGGGCCTTACCGCGATCGTCTCGGTCAAGCTGCCCGATCCGAAGTTCAGCTCGCAGACCAAGGACAAGCTCGTCTCGTCCGAGGTGCGCCAGCCGCTCGAGGCGCTGATGGCGGACAAGCTGGCCGACTGGCTGGAGGAAAATCCCGCCCATGCCCGCGCGATCATCCAGAAGGTGATCGACGCCGCCGCCGCGCGCGAGGCCGCCCGCAAGGCGCGCGAGCTGACCCGGCGCAAAGGCGTGATGGACATCGCCTCGCTGCCCGGCAAGCTTGCCGATTGCCAGGAGCGCGATCCCGCCAAGTCCGAACTGTTCCTGGTCGAGGGTGATTCGGCCGGCGGCTCTGCCAAGCAGGGCCGTGACCGCCATTATCAGGCGATCCTGCCGCTCAAGGGCAAGATCCTGAACGTAGAGCGCGCGCGGTTCGACCGGATGCTGTCGTCCAAGGAAATCGGCACCCTGATCCAGGCGCTCGGCACCGGCATCGGCCGCGACGATTTCAACATCGAGAAGCTGCGCTACCACAAGATCGTCATCATGACGGACGCCGACGTGGACGGCGCCCACATCCGCACGCTGCTGCTCACCTTCTTCTACCGGCAGATGCCGGACATCATCGAGAAGGGGCACCTCTTCATCGCCCAGCCGCCGCTCTACAAGGTGGCCAAGGGCCGGTCCGAGGTCTACCTCAAGGATAATGCCGCGCTCGACGAATATCTGGTCGATGCCGGCATCGGATCGATGGTGCTGGAAACCGCCGGCGGCGCGCGCTCGGGCGAGGATCTGCGCGGGCTGATCGACCATGCCCGCCGCATGCGCACGCTGATGGGCTATGTGCCGCGCCGCTACGATCCCGCGATCGTCGAGGCGCTGGCGCTGACCGGCGCGCTCGATCCCGCCGGTTCGCCGGAAGCCCATGCCGAGGCCGCCGCGCGCGTGGCCGGCTGGCTCGGCCGTGGCGACCCGGAAGCGAGCTGGAGCGGCACCGCCACCTCCGACGGCGGCTATCATCTCGTCCGCCTGTGGCGCGGGGTGAGCGATCACCACGTCATCGACGGCGCCTTCGTCGCCTCGCAGGAAGCGCGCAAGCTCCACACGCTGGCCGCCGAGCAGGCGAATACCTATGCCACCACCGCGCGCATCGTCGCGGTCAAGGCGGCGGAAAAGGCGGCCGAGGCCGAGGAGGGCGACGAGCCCGCGATCGACACGCGCGGCAAGCCGGTGACGCGCCCGTCCGAGCTGCTGGAGGCGATCTTCGCCGCCGGCCGCAAGGGCCTGTCGATCAGCCGCTACAAGGGCCTGGGCGAGATGAATGCCGAGCAGCTCTGGGAAACCACGCTCGATCCGGCCAACCGCTCGATGCTGCAAGTCGAGGTGTCGCAGGCCGACGTGGCCGACGAGATCTTCACCCGCCTGATGGGCGACATCGTCGAGCCGCGCCGCGAATTCATCCAGGAAAACGCCCTCTCCGTCGCCAATCTCGACGTGTGATCGGATCGCCGGCGCGCCCGGCGCTCCGTCGCGGTCAGGATCGCTTCTGGCTGGCGGACGGAGTGTCGGCGGTGCGCTGGCGGAGGCGGCAGTTACGGGCGGCCTCCAGTCCGCGCAGGAAGCCGCGACGGGCATAGCCCGCATCGATCGCGGCATTCAGGCGGCGCTGCGCGGGGGCGGCGCCGGAAACCTCGCGCACCAGGCCGCGAAAGGGAAGGATGCCGTTCACGATCATCTTGCCGCCGGCCTCGGCCAGCTTGGCGGCCTTGTTCTCCTTCGCCACGGTTCCTTCCAGGTCCGGCCCCAGCACCGCATCCAGCTCCGCCAGCGCATGGCCGATCTGGTCGCAGCTCCCCACCCCCTCCATGGCATAGGGATATTGCGCGGCGGCGATCAGCACCGGCGGGATCTTCTTTTCCATGATGCCGACATCCTGCGCCGGCTGGCTGACGATATCCCCGGTCTTGCGGGCGACCGCCTCCACCGGGTCCGGCTCCGGCTGGGAGGCGCGCGCCACCGATGGCGGCTTCGGCGGCGGCGCGACCGGCCGGGGAATGCAGGCGGTGCCCATCAGCGACAGGAGAAAAAGGGCCAATCCGGATCGGCCCCGAAAACGGTGTGGAATGATATTCCCTCGGCTCGGTTCGATCGGGGTGATTATCACCGGGCCGGGCGCGAAGGCCAGCCTCTCGATGCCTGGCACCCCGGCAGGCGCTTGGAACCGGCCGGCCGCCATGCTCTAGTGCGGGGATGTCACCACGCGCGCACCGCCTGCTATCCGCCCTTCTCGCCACCGCCGTCATCGCCGCTCCGGTGGCGGCGCAGACCACCTATGACAGCGCCGATCCGTTCATCGGCACCGGCGGCGAAGGCCATACCTTCCCCGGCGCGGTCGCGCCGTTCGGGATGGTCCAGGTCAGCCCGGATACGGACACCGGCTGCGAGATACGCGACTGCTACGGCCATGCCGCCGGCTATCGCCATGGCGATCCGACCATCCAGGGCTTTTCGCAGACCCATTTTTCCGGCGCCGGCCATTCCGATCTCGGCGATTTTCTGCTGATGCCGGTGGCCGGCGACGCGGTGCCGCTGGAGCCGGGTGATCCCGCCAAGCCCAGGTCCGGCTATCGGTCGCGCTTCTCGCATGACCAAGAGGTCGCGCGGCCCGGCTATTATGCGGTCTCGCTCATCGACCACGGCGTGCGGGCGGAGCTTACCGCCGGGCCGCGCGTCGGCGTGCATCGCTATGCCTTTCCGGCCGGCAAGGCGGCGCATGTCGTGCTCGACCTGCGCAGCTCGCTCTACAATTATCCGGGCAAGATCCTCTGGTCGTCGGTCCGCCTCCGCGCCGACGGCACGATCACCGGATCGCGCGAAACGCGCGGCTGGGCGCCGGCGCGCAAGCTGTTCTTCGCCATCCGCCCGAACGTTCCGCTCCAGGGCCACGCCTTCCTCGATCGCGAGGAAAACATCCCCTATCGCGGCTTCCAGGGGCCGGGGCGCGGCCGGGAGGATGTGGTGCAGCTTCAGGGCCGCGCGCTCGTCGCGAGGCTGGATTTCGGCAAGCTGGCCTCGCCGCTCGAGGTAAAGGTCGCCATCTCCAGCGTCGACGAGGATGCGGCGATCGCCAACCTCGAAAGCGAGGCGGGCGATTTCGATGCGATCCGCGCCCGCACCAGGGCAGCGTGGGAACAGGCGCTCGGCGCCGTCGAGATCGATGCCCCCGCGCCGATGAAGCGCATGGTGGCCACCGCGCTCTACCATGCATTGCTGGCGCCGAGCATCTTTTCCGACGCGGACGGCCGCTATCGGGGGCCGGACGATCAGGTCCATCGGGCGGAGGGCTTCACCTTCCATTCCACCTTTTCGCTGTGGGACACGTTCCGCGCCGAACATCCGCTGCTGCTGCTGGTCCAGCCGGAATCGCGGAACCTGGATTTCGTGAAGTCGCTGCTCGCCAGCCAGCAGGCGAGCCCCTTCGGCCTGCTGCCCGTGTGGCAGTTCCACGGGCGCGAGACCTGGACGATGATCGGCTATCATGCCGTGCCCGTCATCGCCGACGCCTATCTGAAGGGATTGCGCGGCTTCGATGCCGATGCCGCGCTCGACGCCATGGTCAGGAGCGCCAGCTACGGCCCCTATGGCGGGCTGGACGATTATATGAAGCTGGGCTTCGTGCCAATCGACCGCGAGCCGGAGGCCGCGTCCAAGACAGTCGAATATGCCTATGACGACTGGACCATCGCCCGCATGGCCGGGGCAATGGGCCGGGCCGGCATCGCCCGGCGGTTCGAACGCCGCGCCGGCAACTGGCGCAACAGCTTCGACGCGCAGAGCGGCTTCCTGCGCGCGCGCAAGGTTGACGGCAGCTTCCGCACGCCCTTCGATCCCACCGCCATCAACTATGGCAGCGACTATACCGAGGGAAATGCCTGGCAATATAGCTGGTTCGTGCCCCAGGATCAGGCGGCGATGTTCGCGCTGCTCGGCGGCGATGCGGCGGCGGCGGCCAAGCTCGACCGGATGTTCGAATTCGACAATTCGAAGCTCGATTACAGCCATGCCGAGGATATTGCCGGCCTGATCGGCCAATATATCCACGGCAACGAGCCGAGCCACCATGTCGCCTATCTCTACGCCTATGCCGGCCAGCCCTGGCGCACGCAGGAACGGCTGAAGCAGATCGTGGAAAGCCAGTATAAGCCCACGCCCGACGGGCTTTCGGGCAATGACGATCTCGGCCAGATGTCCGCCTGGCTGGTCTTCACCGCGCTGGGCTTCTACCCGGTGGCGCCGGGATCGAACGAATATGTGATCGGCCGCCCCTTCGTCGACCGGGCGACGCTGGCCCTGCCCAACGGCAAGCGGCTGCTGATCGTCGCGGACGGCCTGTCGGATGCGAACCGCTATGTCGGCCGGGTGGCGCTGAACGGCAAGCCGCTGGACCGGGCCTATCTGCGGCATGACGAGATCATGGCCGGGGGCGAGCTGCGCTTCACCATGCAGCCCGGGCCCGAAAGGACGTGGGGCACGGCGCCCGCCGCCAGGCCCTATTCGATGAGCACCGCCCGGCCCGAAAGATAGCGCGAGGGGCAAGGCGGCACGGGCCGCCCCCGATTGCGCGATGACGGCGGCGGGGGCACCATCATCCCTTCCCTACGGACGGGCGGGGAGGAGGCAGGCATGAAACGCGCATCTTTATGGGCCGCCGGCATTGTCGCGCTTCTCCTGCTCCTCCTGCTGCTGGCCTTCCGGCTCAGCCCGTGGCCGTCCGCCGCCGTCATCACCTACATGTTCTCGCGCGGGGACGATGCGTCGGAGGCCGCGCTCGAAAAGCATGTGCCCGCCGGCATCGTCGCGCGGCGCGACCTCGCCTACGGCCCCGGCCGGGACGAGCGGTTCGACCTCTATCATCCGGCCGGCTCCACGGCGCCGCGCCGCATGATCGTCTGGGTGCATGGCGGCGCCTGGATCGCCGGCAGCAAGGATGGCGTCGCCAATTATCTGAAAGTGCTGGCCGGCCACGGCTATGCGACGGTGGCGGTGGAATATTCCACGGGCTTCGGCTCCACCTATCCCAGGCCGGTGGAGCAGGTGAACGCCGCCCTCGGCCATCTCGTGCGCGAAGCCGGCGCGCTCGGCATCGCGCCCGGCCGGATCGTGCTGGCGGGGGATTCCGCCGGCGCGCAGATCGCGGCCCAGATCGCGCTGCTCACCACCGATCCCGCTTATGCCCGCGCGGTCGGCATCGCCCCCGCGCTGCGGCCCGGCCAGCTTTCCGCCCTGCTGCTGGTATCCGGCGCCTATGATGTCGGTACCATCAATCTGGAGGGCGACCATGGCTGGTTCCTCAAGACCGTGCTCTGGGCCTATTCGGGCACGAGGAACTTCCTGGAGGACGATCGCTTCCGCCTCGCCTCGATCACGCCCAACGTGACGCCGGCCTTCCCGCGCAGCTTCCTGTCGAGCGGCAATGCCGATCCGCTGGCGCCGCAGGCGGTGGCGCTGGCGGAAAAGCTGCGGAGCATCGGCGTGGAGACGGACACGCTCTTCTTCCCGGCGGACTACCGCCCGCCCCTGCCCCACGAATATCAGTTCAACCTCGATACCGCGGCCGGCAGGCAGGCGCTGGCGGCGATGCTGGCCTTCATCGAGGAGGATGCGCCCGCATCTCCGCCCGCCGCCGCCGCCGGGCCGGGTCAGGCGCCGTAATCGATCCGCACGCGGCCGGCCGCCTCGGCGGCGATGCGGCGGGCGTCCTCGACGCTGCCGGCCCGCGCCAGCGCCACGCCCATCCGCCGGTTCGGGCGCGTCACCGGCTTGGCGAAGATGCGCAGGTCCACCTCGCCGCCCGGCACCGCCAGCGCATCGCCCAGCCCTTCGAAGCAGAAATCGCCGGCATCGCGATCGGCCAGGATCACCGCCGAGGCGGACGGGCCGTAGAGCCGTATCTCCGGGATCGGCAGGCCCAATATGGCGCGGGCGTGGAGATCGAACTCGTTGAGGTTCTGGCTGACGAGCGTCACCATGCCGGTATCGTGCGGGCGCGGCGAAAGCTCGGAGAAGATCACCTCCTCGCCCTTCACGAAGAATTCGACGCCGAAGATGCCGTAGCCGCCCAGATCGTCCACCACCTTGCGCGCCATATCCTCGGCGGCGGCCAGCGCCGCCCTGGACATGGGCGTCGGCTGCCAGGATTCCTGATAGTCGCCGCGTTCCTGCCGATGGCCGATCGGCGGGCAGAAATGCACGCCGTCGCGCGCCCGCACCGTCAGCAGGGTGATCTCATAATCGAAATCGACGAACTCCTCGACGATCACCCTCTTCCGGTCGCCGCGCATGTTGGCGACGGCATAGTCCCAGGCCCGCTCCAGATCGTCCGCCGTCTTCACCGTGCTCTGGCCCTTGCCGGATGACGACATCACCGGCTTGATCACGCAGGGCAGGCCGGTATGGGCGGCGCCCGCCCGCACCTCCTCCAGCGTCTCGGCATAGCGGTAGCGCGACGTGCGCAGGCCAAGCTCGGTCGCCGCCACCTCGCGGATGCGATCGCGGTTCATGGTCATGATCGTGGCGCGGGCGGAGGGCACGATCGTCACGCCCCCGGCCTCCATCTCGGCCAGCACCTCGGTGCGGATCGCCTCGATCTCCGGCACCACGAAATCGGGCCTGTGCCGCTCGATCGCCGCGCGCAGCAGGTCCGCATCCAGCATCGAGAATATCTCGAACCCGTCGGCCACCTGCATCGCCGGCGCGCCCGCATAGCTGTCGCAGGCGATGACATGGCAGCCGAGCCGCTTGGCGGAGATCACGAACTCCCGGCCAAGCTCGCCCGAACCGAGCAACAGGATCCTTGCGGTGAATGTCATGCCATGCCTTCCGGGGCCGATCGCGGCCAGCGCTGTTTGCCGATACCGCCCGATGCCGTCCCGGCGGCGGTCCCGTCAATCACGGTTTTGTGCCGCGCCAGCCCTCAGCAGGCGACCACGTTCACCGCCAGCCCGCCGAGGCTGGTTTCCTTATACTGTGATTTCATGTCCTCGCCGGTCTGGCGCATCGTCTCGATCACCGCATCCAGGCTCACGACATGGCCGCCGTCGCCGTGCAGCGCCAGATAGGCGGCGTTGATCGCCTTGATCGCGCCCATCGTGTTGCGTTCGATGCAGGGGATCTGCACCAGCCCGCCGATCGGATCGCAGGTGAGGCCCAGATTATGCTCCATGCCGATCTCGGCGGCATTCTCGATCTGGGCGTTGCTGCCGCCCAGCGCCGCCGCCAGGCCCGCCGCCGCCATCGAGCAGGCGACGCCGACCTCGCCCTGGCACCCCATCTCCGCCGCCGATATCGACGCGCGCTTCTTGTAGAGGAAGCCGATGGCGGCGGCGGTGTAGAGGAACAGCCGCGATCCGGCCGGGCCGCCGCCATGGACGAAGGTTTCGTAATAGCGCAGCACCGCCGGGATCACGCCCGCAGCTCCATTGGTGGGCGCGGTGACGACACGGCCGCCGGCCGCATTCTCCTCGTTCACCGCCAGCGCCCACAGGCTGACCCATTCGAACACCGCCGAAGGATCGGATCGCGGGCCGCGCGCCAGCAGCGAATCGTGCATCGCCCGCGCGCGGCGCTTCACCCGCAATCCGCCGGGAAGCTCGCCCTCGCCCTTCAGCCCGCGTTCGATGCAGGCGAACATGGTGGCGCGCACCCGATCGAGGAAGGCGTCCGTCTCCGCCTCGTCGCGCCAGGCGGCCTCGTTGCGGCGCACGGCATCCGCCAGCGTCATCCCGCCCGCCTCGCACATCGCCAGCAGCTCGGCGGCGGATTCGAAGGGATGCGGCTCGACCACGTTCACGCGCGGCGGCTCCACGCCCGCCTCGCGGATCGCGCCCCCGCCCGTTGAAAGGAAGCGCCGCTCGATCCGGCTGCCATCCTCCAGCACCGCTTCGAACACCATGCCGTTGGGATGTTCGGGCAGGAAGGTCTCGGAAAAGCGCAGGTCGCGATCCTCGGCGAAGGCGATGCTCGGCCCACCGCCCAGCGGCAGCCGCCCTTCGGCGCGGATCGCCGCGATCAGGCCGGGCGCGGCATCGGGATCGATGGCGTCCGGTTCCCATCCCGCCAGCCCCAGCAGCACCGCCGTGTCGGTGGCATGGCCCCGCCCGGTGAGCGCCAGCGATCCGTGCAGCGTGCAGCGCACCCGCGCCACCGGCTGCCCGCTTTCGACAAGCCCGCGCGCGAAGCGGCAGGCGGCGCGCATCGGCCCCACCGTGTGCGAACTGGACGGGCCGATGCCGAGGATGAAAAGTTCCGTGACGCTCATTACCGCTGGCAGATCGAGGAAGGGATGGACGTCCTCAACCGGTCGGCCCTGCGACCGGCTGGCCCAGAAGGAAGCGCCAGTCGCCGAGATAGGCCGGCGCGCCCGCAGCATCAAGCGGCGTGGTGAAATCGCTGGAGACGCTGCCGTGCGCGCTGCCCTTGCCGCGCGGCGGCAACGCCAGCACATGGACATGCGCCGCCGGCACCCGGAGCGCGCGATAGGCCTTCAATATGTTGCGCGCCTGCGGCTCGGCGGCGTGCAGCACGGCGAACCAGCGGTCGGGCGGCGTGGCGCTTTCCGGCGCGGAAACCCACGGCGCGACCACGCGCTGGTCGGTGCCGTCCACCATGGCGTGATAATAGTCCCACGGGCTCGAAAAGAGCGCGACGCGCGCCACCTCACGCCGCTTGGCGATGAAGGCGGCGATGCCGGCGCCCTGCGAATGGCCCGAAACCGCGATGCGCGACCATAAGGGCGCGCCCTGGGCGTCGAGATAGGTCTCCCAGCCTTCGTCCGGATGATGCGCCGCCAGCCATTTGAGCGTGGCGACGAGGCGGCTGACCACCGCCTCGGCCGGCAGGTCGTCGATATCGTCGGACACCGGCTCGCCGAAGATGCGCTTCGCCCTGAGCCGCCCCGCGCAGGTCGGATCGGGATCGTGGCTGCACGCCTCGGCCGTGGCGGGCATGTCGTCATACATCAGCCCGATCGCGCGATAGCCCTGGTCGGCCGCCGCGCTCAGCAGCCATTTGGAATGATCGGGCGCGCCGCCGGTGCCGGGCAGGAAGAGGAAGAGCGGCGATTGCGCGGTGGCGATATCGCGCCGGAACAACGCGATATTGTGCCGCAGATAGCGCCGCACCGCCGGATCGGCCTCGGCCGGCGCGACATAATGGACGGTGCGGCGCGGGTCCGGCACCCAGTTGCGCTCGAGCTGCTGGGCGGTCGAGGGCCGCTGCAGGCCGAGATATTCGTCGCTGGTGGCGGTGCCGGGCACGGGCTTCGCCCCCGCGACGGCGGCTGCGAGCCCGATCATCAGGGCCAATGCGCTGGCAGCGGCCCTCATCGGCCCTGCTCCGCCCGCGCCAGCTCCTGCCGCGCCTGTTCCAGATCGGCGAGAAATTCGGGCGACCGATCGAGCCGCGCGACCACCGCCGTCGCCACCACCCGCGCCGCCGCCACGTCGCTCGGGAAATGCATGCCGCAGATCACCCGGCTCTCGCCATAATCCATCGCGCGCTGGAGGATGGCCGGCGCGCGCTCCGGCGCCAGCCTGGCCAGGATCAGCGCCGCCGCCCAGCCATAGGCGCTGTGGCCCGACGGGTAGGAGGTGCGCTTCTTCGCATCGGGGTCCGGCGCCGGCGCCTTCACCTCGCCGCAGACATGGCTGAGCTGCAGCCGCTGATAGGGCCGCGTGCGGCCATGATCCTTCTTGGCGGCGAACACCGGCCCGCTCACCTGCCGCTCGACCCGGTTGAGCAGCGCCACCAGCGCGGGCGCGCTATCCCGCCGGATCGGCCGGCCGAAGGCTTCGGCGAAGCGATCGTAAAGCCAGGCACCATCCTCCTCGGCCACGGCCCGGCGGGCGGCATCCACCTGCTGGCCGCGCATCACCGCCGCGACATCATCGGCATCGGCCAGCGATCCCTCGGCAGGCGGCGGCGGCAGGACGAGGCCCTTGATCGCGACATCGTCGAAATAGGGCTTCACATCCTTGTGGCTGATCGCCGGCGCCTCCCATTCGGGGGATGCGGCGCGCGCGGCCGATGCCGCCCCGCCGATCGCCAGCGCGATCAGCAGCGCCCGGCCTGCTGTGGACCGTTTCATGGGCTCTCTCCTGCCTGTATCGCCGGGCGCCCGAACCGGATCGGGCGCCCGGTCCGTCATCAGAATTCGGTCTCGACGCCGAACATGAAGGTGCGGCCGCGCACGTCGTAGACCGAATTATAGTTGAGCGCGCTGCCGCTGTCGGTCCCGTCCGGCAGGAAAGGCCCGTACTTGTTGAAGATATTGCGGATGTTGCCGAACACGCGCAGCTTCGGATTCTCGCGCGAGGGCGTGAGCTTGAAGCTCAGGTCATGCCGCCAATAGGCGCCGACATGCAGGAACAGCGGATCGGTGATGTCGCTCTCCGCGAAATATTCCTTCATCTCGTTGCTGTCGACGACGGGGCCGAGATAGACGGCCTTCCACTTGATCGAGACCCGCTTGGTCGCCCATTCGATGCTGCCGGTGGCTTCGTCCTTCGACACGCCGACCTCGCCGACATAATCGGCCTTGTCCTCGCCGGCGGCGCCGTCGAACTTGCTCTCCAGCTTAAACCGGTGGGTGTAGCGGATCTGCAGGTTGAGCCTGCCCGGCAGGTTGAAGCGATCGAGATCGAAGCGATAGGCCAAGGCCGCGTCGATGCCCTGCGCGCGCATCTGGTTCAGATTCTCGTCGCGGTTGATGATCTTGGAAAGCTGGCCGTCGGAATCGCGGGTGATCGCATCGCAGAACTTGTTGTCGATGCCGTTCGGGTCCGAATAGCATTCGAACAGCAGGCTGCTATTGTCGAGCGACGAGATCGCGCCCTTGATGCGGATGTCGTAATAATCGACGCTCATCTGGAAGCCCGGCAGGAAGGCCGGGGCCAGCACGACGCCCGCCGTCCAGGTGTTCGCCGTCTCCTCATGCAGATCCGGGTTGCCGGCATTCGGGGCGAATACCTCGGTGCCGATCTGGGTGAACTTGCCGTCGGGCGCGGCCGCGATGGCGGCGGCGATGCGCGGATCGGCGCGGCAGTTCTGCGATACCGTGCCCGTCGACGTCGCGGTGACGCCGCGGCACACGTCGATCACGTCGTCATAATCGTCGCGCGCGGGCGAGAACAGCTCGGTCGTGTCCGGCGCGCGCTGGGCGCGGCTGAAGGTGGAACGGAAGTTGAGGCCCCGCACCGGCGCCCACTGCGCGCCCGCCCGGAAGCTCACCGTCGTGCCCACCGTGTCGATATTGTAATCCGCCACGCGCAGCGCGCCGTCCAGGCTCAGCCGGTAGGCGAAGGGCATGTCGCGCAGCAGCGGCACGCCCAGCTCCATATAGGCTTCCTTGGCCTCGATCTTGCCGGTGAAGTCGGGGATGTAGGATGCGCTGCTGAGGCCCGTCTGGGTCAGCGCATCGGTCATGCTGCTGCTCCGGTCGCTCCGCCAGGAGAAGCCGGCCGCCACCTGCACCGGGCCCGCCGGCAGCGAGAAGGGCGATCCGCTGACATAGCCTTCCACCGTATCCTGCCGGTTCTTGGCGAAGAATTCGGAATTGGCGCGGATATAGTCCGCCATTTCCGGCGTGATGGAATTGAGCCCGAACAGGTTGAGCGGCACGCAGCCAGCGGCGCGCGCATCCGCGTTGCGGCACTGGATCGTGCCGTCGGACAGCTTTTCGGCGCTCAGCGCATACTGAACATTCTGCATGTTCAGATAGTTGGTGCGAACCTGATATTGCTCGAACTTGCCGTAGCCGTAGGTCAGCGCCCAATCCCAGTCGCCGAACACCTTGCCTTCCAGGCCCGCCCAGCCGCGATTGGTGGTGCGGCGGTTGTAGCGCTGCTGATTGCCCAGCTCCGGCAGGCGCCGGTAGAATTTGACGCCGCTGCTGGAGGAATCGGCGGCGATCTCCGCCGGGACGAACGGGTTGTTGCGGGCGATCCGCCCCACCTCGAACTCGTCATTCTGGCCGAAGGTGGTGGAATAGCTCACCGTCTCCGGCTCGGCGGTCGAGCGCGTCGTCACCTTGTTGTAGATATAGTCGGCGGTGAACTTCACGTCGTCGGTGATCTGATATTCGACCTTGCCGGCGGCGCTCAGCGACTTGCGCGGCGTGATGAGGGTCTTGCTCAGCCGATCCTCATAGCCGTTCTTGGCGGTCACGAAATTCCGGTGGAGCCCGGTCTCGTCATAATAGAAATCGTTGCTGTTGAAGCGCCCGCCCGGAATGGTGGAGCTGAGGTCGGGACGCGAAAGCGTGTTGTCCTCGAAATCATAGGTCACCGAATCCATCGCCCAGTCGCGATCGGTGGCGGCGAGGCGATATTGCCGCTCATAGGTGACGCCCGCCATCACATAGAGCCGGTCGTCCATCAGATGCTTGCCGACGCCGCCCGAATATTCCACGGAATCGCCGCCGCCGTCATAGGTGGCGGAGCCGACCGCGCGGGCCTTCACGCCATCGAACCGGCTGGTGACGACGTTGACGACGCCCGCGATCGCATCCGATCCGTAGACCGCCGATGCGCCGCCGGTGCTGACGTCCACGCGATCGACGAAATATTGCGGGATGGAGCTGAGGCTCACCGCATTCTTGTTGCCCGCGTTGGAAACGGTGCGGCGTCCGTCGATCAGGGTCAGCGTGCGGTTGGAACCCAGGCCACGCAGGCTGATCGTGGAAAGCCCGCTCGCCTGGATCGCGCTCTGGTTGTTGGCAAGGCTGTCGGCCTGGTCGATGCCCGGCACGTCGTCCAGCGCCTCGGCGATGTCGGTATAGCCGTCCTCGAGCAGGTCGGTCCGGTCGACCTCGGCCACCGGGATCGGGCTGTCGAAGCTCGAATGCTGCAGGCGCGATCCGGTGACGATGATGTCGCTGGTCAGCCGCGGCTCGGCGGAGGCCGTCGCGCGGGTTTCACCCCGAACCGCCCTCCGGATGATGATGACGCCGCTATGCCCGTTCTGGACCACCAGCCCCGATCCCGAAAGCAGGATGTCGAGCGCGGCCGGCACGGTATAGCGGCCCTTGACCGCCGGAGCCTGCTTGCCGCGCACGTCGGCCGACGCGAAGGTCACCTGCTGGTTCGTGCTCCGCGCGAACGCCCGCAGCGCCGATCCCAGATCCTGCGCCGGAATATCCAGGTCGAAGCCCTGCTGCTGCGCATAGGCCGGCACCGCCTGGCTGAAAATCGCGAGCGCCGCCAGCGCTGCCCCGCCCCGCAAACCCATGATGCGCGAAATCCGAATCCCCATTCGTTCCCCCTGTTTTCGAACGATCATCGGGTAGGACGCACTTCATCGGCGGCGGGACAGCAGCGATGCAGCCCCGGATTCGAATTTTTCGCGATCAGTTGCGCCGCAGGACGATCGCCTCGCCGGTTCGCGTCGCGCGCACCCCGTCCAGCACGCTCACGCCCTCGATGAAGGTCTCGACATCCCCGGCCGCGAACACGCCGTTCACCTTGAGGCCGGCGATGCGGGCGTCGGCGATCACCAGCTGCTGCCGGCTGTAACGGTTCATCCGTGCCACCGCCGTCGCCAGCGGCTCATCGTCGAAGTTCAGCAGCCCGGCTTCCCAGGACGGCCCGACCGGCTCGCTTTGCGTCAGCACGGCGGGCGCCAGCGATTCCACCTGCGCCACCAGCTCCCCGCCCGGCTGCAGGATCTGGTCGGCGGCCACCGCGGCATGGCGCGCGCGCGCCATCTGGGGCACCGTCCGCCCGTCCCGCTCGGTCAGCATCGCGACATGGCCTTCCAGCAGCACCACATGCACCTTGTCGCCCAGCAGCTCCACGCTGAACGAGGTGCCCGTCGCCACCACGATCTTGTCGGCGGCGGCCACGCTGAACGGCCGCAGCGGGTCCTTCGCCACGTCGAACTTGGCGCGGCCCTTCACCAGCGTCAGCGCGCGCCGGCCGGCCTGGAGGGAAACCTTCACCTCGGTATCGCCGTCCAGCGTCAGCTTCGATCCGTCGGCCAGCATCGCCACCCGCCGTTCGCCGATGCCGGTGGCATAGGTGTTGGCGGCGTCGCGCAGCCACAGCAGGCCGGTGAACAGCATCGCCACCAGCACCGCCGCCAGCGCGGCCGCCCATGGCCGGTTCCAGGCGATGCCGCCCGTCCAGCGCCGGCTGTTGGCGCGGCGATAGCTTTCCAGCGCGGCGCTGCGGATGTGGATCAGCTCGGGCAGGTTGGCGGCGGATTCGGCCGCCTGCCACAGCCGCACCGCCTCATCGAGCGCGCGGGCATTGTCCGGGTCCGCGACCCAGGCGTCGAACTGGCGCTGCTCCTCGCCGGCCAGATGGCCCTCGGCAAGCGCGATGCACCATTCCACCGCCTGCTCGTCGCGGCTGGGGGGCGTGGTATCGACGGGGCCGTTCATTGCGTTTCCCGCATGCGCGCCATCAGGAAGGCCATCGCCTTGGCCACCTGCTGCTTCACCGCGCTCTTGGAGATGCCGAACGCCTCGCCGATCATCTCCTGGCTCATATTCTCGATGCGATAGAGGGTGAACATCGTCCGTTGCCGCTCGGGCAGCTCGTTGAGCGCCGCGGCCAGGGCGGCAAGCTGATCGCGCCCGGCGGCGATGCGATAGGGATCGACCTGCTCGACGCCCAGCCCGTCCATGCCGGCCAGCGTCTCGCGATAGCCGGCTCGCACCCTGGCGCGGCGCGCCTGATCGGTCAGCAGGTTGGCCGCGATCTGGAAGACATAGGCATCGGGCGCGCCTTCGCTCTCGCTGCTGTTCAGCATGCGCACGAAAACCTCCTGCGTCAGGTCCTCGGCCTCCGCATGGTTGCGCACCCGGCGCAGGAAGAACGCCATCAGCGCGGGACGCCAGCGACGGTTGATCTGCTGGACCTCGCGCACCGTATCCTTCCGTATCCCTTCTTCGCGCACCACTCCCGCTGCCCTTTCATGGCGCCACGGCCACGAGGTAAGACGCGGCAGGGGCGCCGAGGGACAGCGGCATCGACATGGGTTCGCCCTATAGCGGGTTTTCCGGCCCTGTCGCGATGCCCGAAAGGGAAAGATCAGGCGGCGGAGGCGCGGTCCTCGCCGAACGTCACCACCTGGCCGCGCACGCGGCGGCGGAACGCCTCCGCTTCCTCGCGCGGGTTGTAGAACTGGCGATACCAGATGCGCACCTTGCCATAGGGGCCGTCCGCCGGGATCTGCATCGGGTTGAAGCTGGGCTCCTTGTTGGCCCAGATCTCCACATCCTGGCCCAGCGCATCGCGGCTCGCCCGCTGGTAGGCGCGGGCCAGCGCGATCCGGCCCGCCTCGTCCGTGCCGCCGTCTCGCGGCACCTTCACCATCAGCGCGTGCCACAGCCGCACCACGCCATCGGCCACCGGCGTATGCGCGATCAGCATGTGCGAGGGATAGGCGCCCTGCATCGCCGCCTGCAGAATGCCCGGCCCCTGATACCAGGTATCGAGCGACAGCACGCCCGATGCCCCGTCGGTCAGCGTCCGGTGGCCGGCATCGAAGCGCTGGACCAGCCGGTCGTCCTCGAACAGATTGTCGAAATAACGGCAGTCCACGCTGCCGTGGATCGGCGACATATGGCCGAAATCCGCCATGTTATCGACGATCTCGATCGGGTGGATCGGCAGCGTGCCGAAATCGTCGACCAGCCAGCGCACCCAGCCGTCGGCTTCCTGATCCCATTGGGTGAAGGGCGGCAGCTCCTGATCGGGCGCGCCGCCTTCGGGATCGTGCCACATCCAGATGATGCCGGCCCGCTCGATCACGCGGTATGTCTTCAGGCAGGCCGCCTTGGGAATGAAGTTGGGCGAATAGGGGATATCGTCGCACTGCCCGTCCGGGCCGAAGCGCCAGCCGTGGAAGGGGCAGCGGATCGATTCGCCCTGCACCCGATCGCCATCGCGCACGACATAGGATGTGCTGTTGTGGCCGATATGCGCGCCCATGTGCGGGCAATAGGCATGGACGAGGTGCGGCTTCCCGCTCTCGCCGCGATAGAACACCATGTCCTTGCCGAAGAAATGGAGCGTGGTCGGCCCGGCGTCCAGCGTCGCCGCGTCGGCGATCATGAACCAGCCGCGCGGATAGGTGAAGCTGCCCAGCTTATAGTCGGCGGTGCCCGCCATGGCTCTCTCCAGTCGATTCCGGCTTTCCCGAATGGGCCAAGGCTGGCCCCTCGGCCGCCGTGGAACAAGACCGCATGTCGCCCGCCAAATGTGCATTTATGCACATGACAGCCCTTCCCGCGCGTGCCAGACCGGCCCGATGCTGGACTGGGATAATCTGCGCATTTTCCTGACGGCAGTCCGCGCCGGCAACTATACCGCCGCCGCCCGCCGGCTGCGGATCGATCGCACCACCGTCGGCCGCCGGCTCGACCGGCTGGAACGCCAGCTTGGAGTGCCGTTGTTCGAGCAGGGCGAGGATGGCTACCACCCCACCGTCGCCGGCCGCCGCGTGCTCGAAATCGCCGATCGCATGGAGGAGCTGGCCGATGGCCTGGCGGAGGAGATTGGCGGCCGCGCCCGCGCGCCGGCCGGCCATGTCCGCGTCATCATCGCCGCCGATCTCGGGGCGGAACTGATGCCCGATCTCGCCGCCTTCGCCGCCGCCCATCCCGATATCCGGCTGTCGATCCAGTCCTCGGCCGATCCGTGCGAGGATGTGATCCAGCGCAAGAGCGACATCGGCCTCTGCCTCGTCGATCAGCAGCCCGATCATCTGCGCGGCCGCCGCGTCGGCACGCTGCGCCAGGCGCCCTATGCGGCCGTCGCTTATGCCGATCGGGAAAAGCCCGCCGATCCGGGCGCGGTGGCGCACTGGATATGCTGCGCCGGCCGCCCGCCTTTGCCGGCGATGCGCCGCTGGGACGGCGCCATTGCCGATCGCGCGGCGGTGGCCGCCTATGTCGATAGCTGGGCGGCGCTGCGCGGCGCGGTCGACCAGGGGCTGGGCGCGGCCTTTCTCTGGACCTTCGCCGCCGATCCCGCGCCGGGCCTCCGCCGCATCGCGCCGCCCGATCCGGCGATCGGCATCGACCTGTGGCTGCTGGTGCGCGACGACGTGCCGATGGAGCAGGCCACCCGCGCCTTCCTGCACGACATGGCCGATCGTCTCAGCCGGCGGATCGCTCCGGCGGATTGAGGCTCGCGCTGCCCTGCCGCGCGCCGCGCAGCCGGATGACGGCGGTGGCGCCCCGCCCAGGCCCGTCGCTCTCCAGCGTCAGGCTGCCCTGCATCGCGTTCACCGCATTGGCGCACCAATGGAGGCCGAGGCCGCCGCTCTTGTGGGCGCGGGTGGAAAAGCCGCGATGGAACAGCCGCTCGCCCCGCGCCGGATCGAAGCCTTCGCCATTGTCGGTTATGCCGAGCGCGATCCGGTCGCCCTCGGCCCCGGCGATCCGCTCGATCGTCACGGCGATCCGCCCCGGCCCGCCGCCCGCGCCGCGCGCCTCGATCGCCTCGATCGCATTGGCCAGCAGATTGCCGATCACCTGGCTCAGCAGCAGCGGGCTCGCCAGCACCGGGCACGCCGCATCCGGGCACTGGAAGGCGATCGGCCCGCCCGCGGCATAATGCACGATCGCGGCGTTGCGGCGGACCAGCGCCACGATGTCGCACGGCTCGATCTCCAGCCCGCCATGCGCCTCCGCCTGCTGGCCGCCGATGATCTCGATCAGGTGCGACAGGCTTTCGTCGGCCGCCGCCAGATCGGCGCGCTGGCGCTCGAACTGGGCGAGATAGCTGTCATGGGCCGAACCCAGGAAAGCGGCGAGCTTGCGCCGCCGCGCCGCCGGCACATCGGCGCGCGCCAGCTCGTCGAGCGCGCGGCGCACATCCGCATCGGCCGCCACCGGCTCGGCCGCCAGCCCCTGCGCCACGATCACGCTGATCGGATTGAGGCCGTTGCGCACATTATGCATCACCCCGATCGCGCTTTCGCTGCGGCCCAGGCGGAAGGATTGCGCCTCCACCCGCTCGCGCAGGCGGCCCAGCTGGGCCAGCATCGCATCCAGGCTCCGCGCCAGCGATCCGATCTCGTCGCCGCGATCGCCGATCGCCAGCGGCAGCGGCGCGCCGGACGCCGACACCGCCTGCATGTGCCGCTCGATCCGGGCGAGCGGGGCGATCACCTCGCGCCCGATCAGCAGGCGCAGCACCATCAGCACCAGCGCCAGCACCGCCACCGTGCCGACGAACATCATCGCCAGCAGCCTGTGGCCCAGCAGGGTGAAATCGCGCGGCACGACGAAGGTGGCGTTGGCGACATGGATGCGGTTCGGCCCGTCTATGTCGACGGCGATGTCCAGCGTCCGGTCCCGCCTGCGGACGCCGGTGGGCTCATGCGCCCGCCCCAGCCCGAAGCGCGCTTCCAGCTGGAGGAGGCGGCCGAGCTGCGCGGACGTCATTTCGCGCGCGACGACGACATAGCCGGGGCTTTCCCCGCTGCCGTCGCTCAGCGTGACGCGCGACAGGCCGATCGCCGCCACCCGGTCGCCCAGCCGGGCGTAGAAATGGGCCGATGGCTCGCGCCCGATCCGCGCGCGCACCGCCTGCGAGCGGGCAAGCGCCACGAAGTCGCCGCCGCGCTCATGATCGTCCGCCTGCGCCTTGGGATCGATGTAGCGTGCAGCGGCCACCGTCCCGTCGCGATGGACCAGCGCCATGCCGTTCATGTCCAGGTTGGAAAGCGCCAGCAGCGAAAGCACGCGCCGTTCGAAGGCGCGGTCGCCATGGCGCAGATAGCCGTAGCTTTCGTCCCACACGCCATAGTCGCGCGCGGCATATTCCATCTTGGCGGCATGTTCCTCCAGCGCGGCGCGGGTGCGCTCGATATGGCCGCGCACCGCATCCGTCTCCAGCCGGTCGAAGCTGGGGATGACGACGGCGTAGAGCAGCCCCCATATGCCGAGGAAGCCGGCGATCCCGGCCAGGGTCAGCACCGCCGTCAGCTTGAAGGCGAGCGTCCTGTCCTGCGGGATGATGCGGGAAAGAAGGCGCCGCGCCCCGGTGGCGGTCACGGCCGCCCGACGGCCCCGGCGCCGGGATGGCCGCCCTGCGCCGGCGCTTCCCCCGCCAGCGCCAGTGCGGCGGTGGCGTCGGCATCGGCGGGATGGCCGTAATAAAATCCCTGGAGGTGCGAGCAGCCGGCCAGCCGCAGCGCCTGGTTCTGCGTCTCGGTCTCCACGCCTTCGGCCACCACGCCCATGCCGAGCGAGCGGGCGAGATGCGTCACCGAATTGACGATCGCCGCCGCCTCCACCTCACGGCCGAGGCCGTCGATGAAGCTCTTGTCGATCTTCAGGCAGTCGAGTGCATAGTTGCGGATGTTGAACAGGCTGGAATAGCCGGTGCCGAAATCGTCCAGCGCGACGCGGAAGCCCGCGTCCCGCAGCCGCCGCAAGGTCTCGGCGGCGCGCGCATCGTCGTCGAAGATCGCCGTCTCGGTGATCTCGATCTGCACCCGATCGGGGGAAATGCCGGCGGCCGCCACCCGCGCGGCCAGCGCATCGACGAAATCCTGCCGGCGGAACTGGCGCGCGGAAACGTTGATCGAAACGAAATGGCCCGGCCAGCGCCGGCATTCGGCCAACGCCTCCGCCGTCACCCATTCGCCCAGGTCGTGGATCAGGTTGCTTTCCTCGGCGATGGGGATGAACACCGATGGCGGAATCTCGCCATGTTCGGCGCTGTTCCAGCGCAGCAGCGCCTCGAAGCCGACGACCTCGGCGGCCTCGCGCGCGATGATCGGCTGATAGACCACTTCCAGCTCGCGCTTCGCGATCGCCTGCCGCAGCCCCGCCTCGATCGAATGGCGGAAGCGGGCGCTCTCGTCCATGCTCCGGTCGAACAGCCGCACCTGGCTGCGCCCGCCGCGCTTCGCCTCGTAGAGCGCAAGATCGGCGAGCCGCATCGGATCGGTGGCTCCGGCATCCGCGCCCGGCTCGACCAGCACCAGTCCCAGCGATGCGCTCACCTGCACCATATGATCGAGGATCATGTAATTGGTGGAGCAGGCGCGGACGATGCGCTCGCCCCGCGCCAGCACCTCGGCGGCATCGGCCGCGTCGAACAGCAAGGCGAACTCGTCGCCTCCCAGCCGCGCCACCATGCCGGGGCCGGGGCCGATCCCCACCGTCAGCCGCTGGCACACCTCGCGGATCAGCTCGTCCCCGGCGGCATGGCCCAGCGTGTCGTTCACATTCTTGAAGCGGTCGAGATCGAGCATGCCGATCGCGAAGCCGCCGCGCCGCCGCGCCGCCTGCATCCGCTCGCCCAGCTCGCGCAGGAAGGCCAGGCGGTTGGGCGCGCCGGTCAGGGGATCGTGGCTGGCCATGTGCACCGCGCGCGCCTCGTTGGCGGCCAGGGTGATGGTCCGTTCCTCCAGCCGGCGCACTTCCGCGGCCAGCTGCTCGCGGGTCCGGGCCAGGTCCGGGTCCACCTCCCATCGCCGGCAGAGCGCGCGCGCCGTCTGGCGAAGGCCCGTCACGTCGAACGGCTTGGTGACGTAGAACAGCTTTTCCACCGGCCCCGCCGCCCTGGCGATGTCAACCGGGCCGTGATCGGAATAGCCGGTGACGATGACGATGTTGATATCGGGATCGATCGCGCGGATGCGCGCCGCGGTCTCCTTGCCGTCGATGCCGGGCGGCATGCGCACGTCGATGAAGGCGACAGCATAGGGATCGCCGGCGCGGATCGCGGCTTCGGCCAGCGCCACCGCCGCCGTGCCGCAATCGGCATGATCGAGGCGGAAGGCATCCGCTTCCTCCGCCGGCCCATGCCCCGCCGGCCGGACGGCGGGGCCGTCGGCGAAAAGCTCGGAGGCGAGGGCCGCCAGCGCGTCGCGCGCGGATGCGCCCGGCGCGACGCCCAGCGTCCGCCGGTAGGCATCATGCATCGCCGGTTCGTCATCTACGATGAGGACGCGCACTTCCACCCCATATGTTCCCAAGTAACGGGTAGACGAAGAGGGATAATATTTCGTTTACACCCGGCTCCGCCCAAGAAATCGGACAGGTGCGGCATGATCCACCGCCCGCCACAGGGGTCGCGTGGCTGTGGCGGGCGGCGGATCGGCAGGACTGGCCTGCCGCCCCGTCACCGTTTCCGGCGACGGAAGAGGGAACATCAAGCAACCTTCACTGGCGCGGAGATTTGGGAGTCCGCGCGAACAACTCGGCCCAGCGGCTATCGGCGCCCTCCTCGGCCGTCTCGGGCGGGCCATCCGCCCGCTCTCCGAAACGCCCGGCCAGAGGTGCCGGCCGATGCGGTTGCCCGGCGAACGGAGCCCGATCACGGAACAAGCTCAGCTTCACGGACACGGCAACGACTTCCCCGAACCAAATCGCAGGTCTTTTGCTAGGGCGGCACGGCCGCGCGCGTCGCGGGGGCGTCGACGGGCCTGCGCGATGAGACGACGGGCCGGTCGCCTGTCGACAAAAACGTCATGCCCGTCGACCAAATTGCATCTTCAAGGACTTGGCAGCACCGCGCATCCGTGCCCGCGCCGCCGCCTTCTTCCTCATGCGTTGGGTGATTCCCCATTGCGCGAAATGCCTCTATGCAGAGGCGCATGGCCCTCTTCAGCCTCGGCTCGAAACCCTTTTTCGACGATAAGAACCGCGCCTTCTGGATTCTCCAGTCGGCGGGATGGGCAGGCTATCTGCTCCTGCGCTCGCTGGGCGGGCTCGCCAACGGCATGGGCGTACTCTTCCTGGTGCCGAGCGCGCTCAACACCGCCACCGGCTATTCGCTCACCCTGCTGATGGCGTCGATCTTCCGCCGGCTGATCCACCAGAAGCCGATCATCACCTGGGGCGTATCGATCATCGTGGTGATGATCGCGTCGGCCGCCTTCTCGACGATCGAGGTATGGGCGCACGCCACCTTCTACCGACCGGGAGAGATGCCGTCGGGCGTCCAGTTCCTCGGCGCCATCCTGCTCGATTTCGCGCTGCTCGCCGCCTGGTCGGCGCTTTATTACGGCATCAATTTCTACCTGCTGCTCGAACAGCAATCGGATCAGCTGCAGAAGCTGGAAACCCAGGCGTCGGCCGCCCAGCTCGCGATGCTGCGTTACCAGCTCAACCCGCATTTCCTGTTCAACACGCTGAACTCCATATCCACGCTCGTGCTGCTGAAGCAGACCGATCGCGCCAATGCGATGCTGTCGCGGCTTTCCTCCTTCCTGCGCTATACGCTGGTGAACGAGCCCACCGGCCAGGTCACGCTGGCGCAGGAGGTGGAGACGCTGAAGCTCTATCTGGAGATCGAGAAGATGCGGTTCGAGGACCGGCTCCGCCCTAGCTTCGACATCGATCCGGCGGTGTCGCAGGCCCGGCTGCCCTCGCTTCTCCTTCAGCCGCTCGTCGAAAACGCGATAAAATATGCGGTCACGCCTTTGGAGGAGGGCGCGGAAATCGCCGTATCCGCGCGGCTTGCCGGGGATCGGGTGCAGATCACCGTGTCCGATACGGGACCCGGCTTGCACGACGCGGTGAACCGCCCCACATATTCGACCGGTGTCGGCCTGGCGAATATCCGCGACAGGCTGGCACAGGCTTATGGCGCCGACCACCGTTTCGAGATCCAGGGGGAACGGGGGGCCGGGTTCGGCGTCATGATCGAAATACCGTTCAGGACGGAAGAGCCCAAGGAACCCGCATGACCATCCGCACCATCCTTGTCGACGACGAGCCGCTAGCCATCCAGGGCCTGCAGCTCCGCCTGGAAGCGCATGAGGATGTCGAAATCATCGAAACCTGCACCAACGGCAGGGAAGCCATCCGCGCCATCAAGACGCATAAGCCCGACCTCGTCTTCCTCGATATCCAGATGCCCGGCTTCGACGGCTTCTCGGTGGTCCAGGGGTTGATGGAGGTCGAACCGCCGCTGTTCGTGTTCGTCACCGCTTATTCGGATCACGCGCTGCGCGCCTTCGAGGCCGATGCCGTGGACTATCTGATGAAGCCGGTCGAGAATGAACGGCTGGCCGACACGCTCGATCGCGTCCGCCAGCGGCTGGCCGAAAAGCGCAGCATCGAGGAAGCCGGCCGCCTCAAGGAGGCGCTGGCCGAACATGCACCCGAAGCCGCCGAGGCGATGCCCGACGCAACCGACGCGCCGGCCTCCAGCCGCTTCGAAAAGCTGATCAACATCAAGGATCGCGGCCAGATCTTCCGCGTCGACGTCGACACGATCGAGCGGATCGATGCCGCCGGCGACTATATGTGCATCTATACCGGCGACAACACGCTGATCCTGCGCGAAACGATGAAGGATCTGGAAAAGCGGCTCGATCCGCGCCGCTTCCAGCGCGTCCACCGTTCCACCATCGTCAACCTCGATCTGGTGAAGCAGGTGAAGCCCCACACCAACGGCGAATGCTTCCTGGTGCTGGATTCGGGCGCGCAGGTGAAGGTCAGCCGTTCCTATCGCGACGTGGTGGCGCGCTTCGTCCACTGAGGCGCGTCCGGGAAGCGGCGCCCGCGCCTTGAACGCAATCGCCGGGATGCCGTCCCGGCGGTCGCGGGATAGGAGCGGGTCCACGCAAACATAAGGGACCGCCCGTGCCGACCGCCGCCGACAAAGCCCGCATCTTCGCCGATCTCCACGTGCCGGGGCGTCCGCTCCAGCTCTTCAACATCTGGGATGCGGGCAGCGCGCGGGCGGTGGCCGATGCCGGCGCCCCGGCGCTGGCGACGGGAAGCTGGTCGGTCGCGGCGGCCCACGGCCTCGATGACGGCGAGGCGCTGCCGCTCACCCTCGTCCTCGCCAATCTCGAACGGATCGTCGCCGCGGTCGATCTGCCGGTGACGCTGGATTTCGAGGGCGGCTACGGCGCCACGGCCGACGAAGTCGGCCGGTCCGCCGCCAGCGCGGCCGGAATCGGCGCGATCGGCTTCAATATCGAGGACCAGCAGATCGGCGGGAACGGCCTCCGCCCGATCGGCGACCAGCAGGCCCGCATCGCCGCGATGCGGGCGGCGGCGCCCCACGCCTTCGTCAACGCCCGCACCGACATCTTCCTGAAGGCGCCCGCCGCCGCGCATGACGATGCCGCGATCGACGACGCCCTCGTCCGCGCGCAGGCCTATGCCGATGCCGGCGCCAGCGGCTTCTTCGCCCCCGGCCTGGCCGATGAACGGCTGATCGCCCGGCTGTGCGAACGATCGCCATTGCCCGTCAACATCATGATGTTCCCGGCCGTGCCGCCCGCCGCCCGCCTCGCCGAACTCGGCGTCGCCCGCATCAGCCACGGCCCCGGCCCCTACCGGCTGGCGATGGCCGCCGTCACCGAGGCCGCCCGCGCGCTCTATCCCTGAAGGCGGGGCTGCTCAGGCCTTTCCGGGCACGAAGGCCAGCGCCAGTCCGTTCATGCAGTAACGCTTGCCCGTCGGCCTCGGCCCGTCGTCGAACACATGGCCCAGATGCCCGCCGCAGCACCGGCAATGCACCTCGGTGCGGGCATAGCCCAGGCTGCGATCGCCGCGCGTGCCGACCGCATCGGGCAGAGGCCGCCAGAAGCTCGGCCAGCCGGTGCCGCTGTCATATTTGGTGCGCGAGGAGAAAAGCGGCAGCGCGCAGCCCCGGCAGGTGAAGGTGCCGGGGCGATGCTCCTTCAGCAGCGGGCTCGATCCCGGCGGCTCGGTCGCCTCGCGGCGCAGCACGGCATAGGCGTCCGGCCCCAGCCTGCGCCGCCATTCGGCATCGGAAAGCCGGTAGGGGAAGGTCTCCTCCGCCCTGGCATCGCCCGCCAGCAGCCGCCCCGCGCCGATCGCCACCGCCGCCAGCGCTAAGCCGCCGACCCCCAGCATCTGCCGCCTGTCCATCGCCATGCCGGCCTCCTGCCTTGCAGGACCGATATGGGGACGGCACCTCCGCTTGTCAGGCCCGGCCCGAAGATGCGCGGAACATCACATTCTGGCCCGGCGCCGGCCCGCTCAGCTGGTCCGCCACCGCCGGAACCAGCGGCGGCGCGGCCCGCCCGATTTCAGCACGCTCACCCGGAACCGCCGCGCCGCGAAGCGGATGATCAGGCCGATCCACAGCGCCTGCCAGCCGATCGCCAGCAGGTGCGGCCAGATCTCCGGCGCCTGGGCGGCCCGCGCGATCATCGCGAAGGGGGAACTCCACGGAAAGACCGTCGCCGCCTTCGCCAGCCCGCTCTCGGGCGCCGCCACCACGCTGGAGGCGAGCGCCACCACCCCCAATTGCCCCATCGTCACCGGCATGGAGAGCGTCTGCACCTCGCGCACGCTCGATGCCTGCGCGCCGATGCCGAGGAACAGCGCCCCCAGCAGCAGATAGCAGGCGACGAAATAGACGGTGCCGAGCGCCACGAACGCGCCCCAGCCCACCGCCGGCACCGGCAGCGTCACCGCCGGGAACAGGCCGCGCAGCGCCAGCAGGGCCATCGCCCCCCACACCGCGATCCCGGTCAGCGACATGGCGAGCATCGCCGCCAGCTTGCCCAGGAAGATCGCGTCCACCGGCACGGCGGCGGCCAGCACCTCGATCACCTTGTTCGATTTTTCCTCGATCAGGTTGGACAGCAGCATGCCCGCCAGGATCATGGTGAGGAACATCAGCACCAGCTGCCCCGCCCGCGCCGTGGCGGCATGGCCCGCCGCATCGGGGCCGGCCGCGCGCTCCACCACCGTCTCGCGGAAGGCCACCGGCCCCGGCGCGGCCGCGCCGGCATCCGCCATCGCACGGGCGGCGCGCGCCTCGTCATAGATCAGCGCCAGCCGCCCGCGCACGTCGGCCACGCCCGCCCGCGGGCCGATCAGCCTAGGCGCATCGATTCCGCCGCGCGCCACCGCCACCACGCCGTCGCTCCGGTCCGCCAGCAACCGCCGGGTCTGGGCCTCTGCCCCGCCTTCGGGCGCCGCGATATGGAGCATCGGCAGCATCGCATCGCCGAGCCGTTCGGCCAGCCGCCCGCGCGCGGCATGGAGCAGCTCCGCCTCCGCCGGGCCGGCGATCACCGCCACCGCCGGCCGTTTCTGGTCCGCGCCGCCGCCGGCACCCGCGATGCTGAACAGCAGCCCGGCCAGGATCGGCAGCAGCGGCCCGATCAGGAACAGCAGGAAGGCGCGCGAGAACACGCTCGCCACATAATCGCGGCGGGCGATCACCCAGGCGGCGCGAATCACGTCGATCATGCCGCGTCCTCCAGCGCATGCCCGTCCATCGCCTTGGCCGCCGCCTCGCCGGCGATCGCGACGAAGGCGTCGTGCAGCCCCGGCCGCTCGATCGACAGCGTCTCGATCCCCGCGCCGCCGTCGATCAGCGCCTTCAAAAGCGGCTCGACCCCGCTGTCGGGCAGCGCGAACCGCCAGAGGTGGCCCTCACGCACCGCGCCGGACGGCAGCGCCGCGCGCCACGGCCCGTCCGCCGCCCGCGTCGCCAGCCGCACCTCGGGCTTCAGCCGCGCGCGCGCCTCCTCCACCCCGCCTTCGAACCGCACCCGCCCGCCGGCGATGATCGCCACGCGCTGGCACAATCGTTCGGCATGGGCGATCACATGGGTGGAAAAGAGGATGGTCACGCCGTCCGCCGCCTGCGCACGGATCACCGCTTCCAGCCGTTCCTGATTCAGGGCATCCAACCCGGAAAAGGGCTCGTCCAGCACGATCAGCCGGGGCCGGTGGACCAGCGTGCCCAATAGCTGCACCGTCTGCGCCATGCCCTTGGAAAGGGTGCGGATCGGCTTGCGGCGCGCCGCGCCCAGGCCATGCGCCTCCAGCATTTGATCGGCCCGCGCGCGGCCTTCCTTCAGCGGCAGCCCGCGCAGCGCGCCCATGAAGGCGATCGCCTCGCGCGCCTGCATGCCGGGATAGAGGCCGCGTTCCTCGGGCAGATAGCCCACCTGCCGCGCCACCTTCAGCGGCCGCGCCTCGCCCAGCAGGGTGCGATGCCCGGCATCGGGATCGATGATGCCCAGCAGCATCCGCAAGGTGGTGGTCTTGCCCGCGCCATTGGGGCCGAGCACGCCGAATATCGACCCCGCCGGCACCGCGAGGTCGATGCCGTCGACGGCCCGGAATCCGCCGAAATCCTTTACCAGCCCGTGCGCCTCGATCGCATGTCCGTTCACGTCCGCATCCCGTCCTGCCGCCGCCCGGCGCCATGCCCACCTCCCCGTTTCCGCCCGTTCGGGCTAAGGAAGGGGCGCATCCACCCAGATCGACGAGGTTTCCCGCCCTTCGTGCCCCATCCATCCCATCATATCGACAACAAGGCGTTGACGGCGGAGCTGAAAATCGAGGCCCGCCGCCTCGGCTTCGTCGCCTGCGGGGTGGCGCCGGCCGATGCCACGCCCGATTCGGCCATGCGCCTGCGCGAATGGCTGGATAGCGGCGCGCATGGCGACATGCTGTGGATGGAGGAACGCGCCGGCCAGCGCGGCTCGCCCCGCGCGCTCTGGCCGGACGTGAAATCGGTGGTGATGCTGGGGATGAGCTACGCGCCCGCCGAAGATCCGCTGCGGCTGGCGGACGCGCCCGGCATCGCCCGCATTTCGGCCTATGCGCAGGGGCAGGATTATCACGATATCGTCAAGAAGGCGCTGAAGGCGCTGGCCCGCTGGCTAGTCGATCGGGCGGGCGGCGATCTCAAGGTGTTCGTCGATACCGCGCCGGTGATGGAAAAGCCGCTGGCCGAAGCGGCCGGCCTCGGCTGGCAGGGCAAGCACACCAACCTCGTCAGCCGCGATCATGGCAGCTGGCTGTTCCTGGGCGCGATCATGACGACGCTCGATCTGGCGGCGGACGACCCCGGCCGGGGCGGCTGCGGATCGTGCGACGCCTGCCAGCGGGCCTGCCCCACCGCCGCCTTTCCCGCGCCCTACCGGCTCGATGCCCGGCGCTGCATCTCCTACCTCACCATCGAGAACAAAGGCCCGATCCCGCACGAATTTCGCGCGGCGATGGGCAACCGCATCTATGGCTGCGACGATTGCCTGGCCGTCTGCCCGTGGAACAAGTTCGCCGCCACCGCCGCCGCCAACCGCGCCTTCGCCGCGCGGGCGGAGCTGGCCGCGCCCGAGATCGCCGATCTCCTCGCGCTCGACGATCCCGCCTTCCGCGCGGTCTTCGCCGGATCGCCGATCAAGCGCATCGGCCGGGACCGCATGGTCCGCAACGCGCTCATCGCCGCCGGCAACGATCGCGGCCGTCACCTGCTGCCGGCCGTCCTCCACCTGCTGGACGATCCCACCCCCATGGTGCGCGGCGCCGCGATCTGGGCGCTCGAACGCATCGATCCCGCCGGCTTCGCGGCCGCGCGCGCAAGCCGCCTGCCGGCCGAGGCCGACGCCTCCGTCCGCGCCGAATGGTTGGGCATGGCGATGGAAGCATAGCGGCCCGCAGGCGCGCCGCCTTCATCGCGGCCGGACTGGTCCTTCCAGAAATGCGGCGATGGCGTCGACGGTCGCGCGGGGCTGCTCCTCCATCAGCCAGTGGCCGGAATCGGGAATGGCCAGCTCCGTCACGTCGTCCGCCGCCGATCGCATGATGGCCGCCATCGTGCCGCCGAGGGACTGGCTGCCGCCGATCGCCAGCACCGGCATCTTCAGCGGACCGCGGGCGACGAAGGCGCGATTGTCGATCACGTCCCCATCGAACGCCGCGAATTGCGAAAAGCCCGCATGCATCCGCCCCGGCGCGGCATAAAGCGCCGCATAATGGACCCGCGCATCCTCGGGAAAGGCGGTCCGGCTCGCCGCGAACTCGTTCCAGAACCGGTCGAGATAGATGCGCTCACGCCCCGCGACGAGGCGCTCCATGTCGGGCCCGCCGAACCGGAAATGCCAGAGCAGCGGGTTCTTCAGTATCTCGTCCCACGGGCCGACGCCGGGCACGGGGGCGTCCATCATCACGAGGCGCGTGGTGCGTTCGGGATAGGATTCAGCGAACGCGAAGGCCACCATGTTGCCGATATCGTGGCCGACGACATCGGCCCGCACCGCGTGGAGATGGTCGAGGATACCAGCCATGTCCGCCGCCTGATTCTTCTTGGTGAAGCCACCCGTGGCGACGGCCGAAAGGCCCAGGCCACGCAGGTCTGGCACGATCACCAGATGATCGCGCATCAGACGGCTGGCGAGCGGCACCCACATGTCGCCGGTGTCGCCATACCCATGGATCAGCAGCACCGCCGGCCCCGATCCGCCGAAACGGACATGCAGCGTGGTGCCGTTCGTGGCGATTTCCTCGGATCGGAATCCCTTCGGGAAACCGAATTCCAGCGCGGCTGCCGGCGGCGGTGCCAGCAAGGGGAGGAACAGGGCAAGGATCGCGATCATCATGCGCTTCATGATCTTCTCCCGTCTCCGAATATCCCCCATCGCCGGCAAGGCTCTATCGGGGCCTGCCCGGAATTGGCGGAGCTCGCCCGGCACCGACCACCCACCCCGCCGGGTCGGGGTGGCATGAAAGACAGCCATTAGGTGTCAGCTTCCGGCTGTCCGCGCAACCGGCGCCGCGCCGTCGGGGCCGGATCAGCGCGCCTCCACCCGGCGGCTGAGCGCCGCGATGCAGGATGCCCGGTCGAAATCCTCGCCCGCCGGCGTCCGCGCGTCGAGGTAGCGCACCACCGGCTCCTGCCCGGCCGCGGGCGGATAGAGATAGGCGTCCAGCACGCAAACCGGCCCCGTATATTGCAGCTTGCGCGCCTGCGCCTCGCGCACATCGAGGTCGGGCACGCCGAACAGCATGTGGAGCGCGCGGGCGTCCTTGCCCAGCACCCGATCGAGCCCCATCGCCGGCGGCGGGGCGTTCACGATCGGGGCCGGGTGCTCGCCGCCGGCGGTGGTGCAGGCGCCGGCCAGCGCCAGCAGGGGCAGGATCAGGACCGAATATCTGCGCTTCAACCGCGGCTCCCATGAAAACGATGCGTCGCCAGCGCCGCACCGATCACGGGGGCGAGGAGGTTGACGACAGGGATCATGAACAGGCCGGCGGCGACAAGCCCGGTCAGCGCGCGGCCGCCACGGGTGGGCGCGAGGCGGGCCTTGCGCGCGGCCGCGTCCAGATGGCGCACCGCCACCATCTCGTCGAGGTCGCGGCCGAGCGCGATAGCGTTCACCACCAGGAACAGGGCGACCGGGCCGATCGCCGTCAGCAACAGCAGCAGATAGAAAGGCAGCGCCAGCAGATTATATCCGATCATCCGCCCCGCCGATCCCAGGCCCAGCCGCAGCGCCTCGCCCCAGCCGGGCGGCCGCGCGCGCGCCGCCTCGGCCGGATAATGGCGTTCCTCCACGGCGGCGACCACCTCGTCGGAAAACAGGCCGATCACCCCCACCGCGATCGCCGGGAACAGCAGCCACAGGCCCAGGATCACCAGCAGCGCGGCGGCGATCCCGCCCTCGGCCGATCCGATGGCGCAGCTATATCCCTTCACGATCGTGCAAGGGTCGCGCCCGGTCAGCACCCAGCCCAGCACGAAGCCAGTGACGGCGAAGATCGCCAGCGTCAGCGTGACGGATTTCACCAGCACCCGGCGGATGCGGGGATCGCCCAACTGGCCGATCGAAAGCATGAGCGCGCGGACCATGGCCCTATCTATCCGCCCCATCCCCGGTTGCGCCATCCCCGTCGTCCGTCTAGGCGCGGCTTTTCCACCTCAGGGAGACCCGCGTGACCGAACCCCGCCTCGATATCGTCGCGATCGGCAATGCCATCGTCGATGTCATTGCCCAGGCCGATGATGCCTTCATCGCGAACGAAGGCGTCGCCAAGGGATCGATGCGGCTGATCGACACCGAAACCGCGACCGGCCTCTATGGCCGCATGGGCCAGGCGATCGAGGCGAGCGGCGGTTCGGCCGCCAACACGGTGGCGGGCGCGGCCGCGCTCGGCCGGCGCTGCGGCTTCATCGGCCAGGTGGCCCAGGATCAGCTCGGCGAGGTGTTCGTCCATGATATCCGCGCGCTCGGCGTGGAATTCGCCACCCCCGCCCGCGAAGGCGAGCCGCCGACGGCGCGCTGTCTGATCCTCGTCACCCCCGACGGCCAGCGCACGATGAACACCTATCTCGGCGCGTCGCAGTTCCTGCCGGCCGAGGCGCTGGATCGCGACATGATCGCGTCCGCCGCGATCCTGTATCTCGAAGGCTATCTGTGGGATCCGGCGGAGCCGCGCGCGGCGATGCAGACGGCGATCCGCATCGCGCGGGATGCCGGCCGCAAGGTTGCCTTCACGCTTTCCGACGCCTTCTGCATCGAGCGCCATCGCGACGACTTCAAGGCGCTGATCGCCGACGGCGCGATCGACATCCTCTTTGCCAACGAAACGGAGATCCTGTCGCTCAACCAGACCGAGGATTTCGAGGCCGCCGTCGCCGCCACCGCCGGCCAGGTCGAAACCCTGGTCGTCACCCGTTCGGAAAAGGGCGCCATCGCCGTGCGCGGCGGCGAGCGCTTCGCGGTTCCCGCCCAGCCGATCGATGCCGTGGTCGATACCACCGGCGCGGGCGACCTGTTCGCCGCCGGCTTCCTCGCCGGCCAGGCCGAAGGCCGTTCGGTGGTGGACAGCCTCACCATGGGCGCGATCGCGGCGGCCGAGGTGATTTCGCATTTCGGCCCCCGTCCGGTGGCCGACATCAAGGCGCTGGTCGCCCGAAAACTGGGCTGATCGCGATCCCCGGGCGGGGCGACCCGCCCGGTTTCCCTTCAATTGCCGCTGGATTGCCGGACGGTGAAGCGCCCGGTGACGCGGCCGCCCTGGCCGCCGGCGACGCCCTGGCCGTCGATCGTCGAACGGCCGCTGTTGAGGTCGATCACCAGCCGGTTGCCGTTCACCGTGTTCTGGCCCTGGTTCAGCGTCACATTGCCCAGCATGGTGATCAGCCGGCGGTCGAGATCATAGATCGCCACCGATCCGCGCGCCGTTTCCGATGGGCTGCGCACCGTCACGCCGCCGGACGCATCCAGCCGCTTGATCTGGGTGCCGCTGGCGCCGCCGGCATAGGCCACGGTCAACCGCGCCGAATTCATCGTCAGGTCGGTCTGGCGGACATTGACGTTGCCGGAGAAGATAGCGCGATCGGCGCGGTCCTGCACCTCGATGCGGTCCGCCTCCACGTCCACCGGCGCGTTGCTGTCATGCCCCTTGAGCGCCGAAACCGAATTCTGGCTCATCGCGGGGCCGGCGGCGAGGCCGATCAGGATCGTGGCGAGGATGGCTGGTCGGCGGGTCATGCTGCTCATCTGCCGCCGCGCTGCACGATATGCAAGCGGGCACGGCCATCGAGCACGACGGTGCGGGCGGCGAGATCCGCGGTCATCCGGTTGGCGCTGAAATTGCCGAGCCGCATCTGCCCGTCCACCGCGCCCCCGCTTTCCACCTGCCGGGTCTTCAGGTCGACCTCCACGTCGCGCGTGTCGAGGCGATACTGGTCCGGTCCGTCGAAGCGCACTGGGCCGTCGATATAGACCTTCTCGCTGTCCATGTCGTAGCGGCCGGTCTTGGCGCCGATGGTGGCGGGGCCGTCGGCCAGCTGGATCTCGGCGGAAAGATTGGCGAGCTTCACCACCGGATCGCGTGAGCTTTTCTGCACTGCCGATCCCGCGCGGATGGCGAAGGGCTGGCCCTTCGAATCCTCGCCGCGATAGATGGCGTCGGCGACCCGCAGCCTTTCCCTGGCCACCTCCACCCGATCCTTGGCGAGGACGAAGGAGATGTCGCGCCCCATCGTCAGCGGCGCCACGGCGAGGATGGCGACGAGCGCGCCGATCGCGCAGGGCAGCAGGATCCTGAGCGCGGCGATCACGCGGTCATGGCCCGCGCCCGGCGCGGCCCAGGACTGGCGATCGCCGCGCGCAAGATCGGCGGCTTTAGACATGCGCGAAGATGTCGATCTCAGGCCAGCCGGCAAGGTCCAGCGCCGCGCGGTGCGGCAGGAAATCGAAGCAGGCCTGCGCCAGCGCGGTCCGCCCCTCCCGCGCCAGCCGCTCGTCCAGCTTCTCGCGAAGCTGGTGGAGGAAGCGCACGTCGGACGCCGCATAGTCGCGCTGCGCGTCGGTCAGCTCGGGCGCGCCCCAGTCGGACGACTGCTGCTGCTTGGAGACTTCCTGGCCGAGGATCTCGCGCACCAGCTCCTTCAGGCCATGCCGGTCGGTATAGGTGCGAATCAGGCGCGATGCGGTCTTGGTGCAATAAACGGGCTCGGCCATCACCCCGAGCCAATATTTGATCGCCGCCAGATCGAACCGGGCGAAATGATAGAGCTTGAGCCGCGCGGGATCGGCCAGCACCGCCTTCAGATTGGGCGCGTCATAGGCGCTGCCGGGGCCGAAGCGGACGAGATGCTCGTCGCCATGGCCGTCGGATATCTGGACGACGCACAGCCGGTCGCGCTGGGTGACGAGCCCCATCGTCTCGGTATCGATGGCGACGGGGCCGGGGGCGAGCACGCCTGCCGGCAGGTCCTCTTCGTGGAAATGAACGGTCATCCCATCCGCATAAGCGCGCAAGGCCCCGCGCTCAACAACCGAATCGGCCGCTCACGCCCCCTGCCGCCGTTCGGCGCGCCTCGCCTGGGCGCGCCGCTGCCAGATGTTGAGCGCCTCGACGCCCGCCGAAAAGGCCATCGCCGCGTAGATATAGCCCTTGGGCACATGCACGCCGAAGCCGTCGGCGATTAGCACCGCGCCGATCATCAGCAGGAATCCCAGCGCCAGCATAACCACCGTGGGGTTGCGTTCGATGAACTCGGCCAGCGGATCGGCCGCCAGCAGCATCACGGCGACGGCGGTGATCACGGCGATCACCATCACCGGCAGATGATCGGTCATGCCCACCGCGGTCAGGATCGAATCGATCGAGAACACCATGTCGAGCAGCAGGATCTGGATGATCGCGGTGCCGAATCCCAGCGCCACATGCGCCTTCTTGTCCAGCAGATCCTCGGACGGCGATGGGTCCACCGAATGGTGGATCTCGGTGGTGGCCTTCCATACCAGGAACAGCCCGCCGACGATCAGGATGATGTCCCGCCAGGAAAATCGCGTCTCGAAGGAGGGCACGCCATGCGCATCCGGCACGCCCTGCCAGCCCAGGTCGAACACCGGCGCGGTCAACCCCACGATCCAGGCGATCATCGACAGCAGCGCCAGCCGCATAACCAGCGCCAGGCCGATTCCCAGCCGCCGCGCGCGACGCTGCTGATGCTGCGGCAACTTGTTCGAAAGGATGGAAATGAAGATGAGGTTGTCGATGCCGAGCACGACTTCCATCACCACCAGCGTCACCAGCGCCGCCCACACGGCGGGATCGGCGAAGATCGCAAGCATATCTGTCATGAAGATCACCTTGCCGCTTGGTTTTGTCCCTCACAAGCGCGGCTATGCGACAAACTGTAAAGCGTGGATTCGGCTGCGATCCTACACCGGTTGCCCCATCCTTGCGGGCGATGAGTCGAAAGCTCTCGCGCCAGGGCTCTTTTTCCGCTATTGATAGTGGCTGGCGCGCTGGTTTCGGCGCCGGAAGTCTCGTGGCCGCGCCCGGCTTTGAGGACTTGAAAATTCGTGGGGCGACGGGAAAGACTTGGGCAAAGCATGAGTTTCGATAGAGGACGGCGCGGGCAGCGCGGCGGCAGGGACAAGCGCGACAGTTTCGGCGACGAAAGCTATGGCGGCTTCGGTGGCGGTGACCGCTTCGGCGGCGGCGGCGATCGCTTCGGCGGTGGCGGCTTCGGCGGCGGCGGTTATGGCGGCGGCGGCGATCGCTTCGGCGGCGGTGGCGGCGGCGGCGGTTTCCGTGGCGGCGGTGGCGGCTTCGGCGGCGGCGGTGGTGGCGGCTTCGGCGGCGGTGGCCGCGGCATGCCCGCCCAGGTGATCGGCGAAGGCACTGGCGTCGTTAAATTCTTCAACGGACAGAAGGGCTTCGGCTTCATCGTCCGCGACGATGGCGGCGAAGACGTGTTCGTCCACATCTCGGCGGTCGAACAGGCCGGCCTCACCGGTCTTGCCGAAGGGCAGCCGCTGGGCTTCACCCTCGTCGATCGCGGCGGCCGTATCTCGGCCACCGATCTCAAGATCGACGGCGAACCGCTTCCGGTCGAGGATCGCGCGCCGCGCGATGCCGGCGCCCGTGGCGGCCCGCAGCGCCAGCTGACCGGCGAACGCGCCAGCGGCACGGTGAAGTTCTTCAACGCGATGAAGGGATTCGGCTTCATCCAGCGCGATGACGGCCAGCCGGACGCCTTCGTCCACATCTCGGCCGTCGAACGGGCCGGCATGACCAACCTCAACGAGGGTGATCGGCTGGAGTTCGAACTCGAGGTCGATCGTCGCGGCAAATATGCCGCGGTGAACCTGAATCCGATCCAGTAAGCTCCGGCTGGCGGGCTTCGGCCCGCTGGATCGCATGAAAGGCCCGGCCCGCCCCAAGGCGGCGCCGGGCTTTTTGCTGGCGGCGCGCCGCAACCGCAGGCCACGTCGCCCACGATCGCTCACGTTCGCCCGGCCCATCCGGCCCATCCATCGCGAATCGGGCCCCGCCCGCCCATGCCGCGCCGCTGCCGCCGCTTGCGCGCGCGGCGCGAAACGATAGAAGCCTTTTCATGGATCGCATCATCATTCGCGGCGGCCAGCGCCTCGCCGGCCGCTTGCCGATTTCGGGCGCCAAGAACGCCGCCCTCACCCTCATGCCCTGTTCGCTGCTGTCCGACGACAAGCTGACGCTCGGCAACCTGCCGCGCCTCGCCGATGTCGACAGCTTCGGCCATCTTCTCAACGAGCTGGGCGTGACAACGAAGGTCTCGCGCGGGCCGGACGGCGAATATGGCCGCGTGATGACGATGGATGCGCAGCGCATCGCCGCCACCGTCGCGCCCTACGATATCGTCCGCAAGATGCGCGCTTCGATCCTGGTGCTGGGGCCGCTGCTGGCCCGCGCCGGCGAGGCGACGGTGTCGCTGCCCGGCGGCTGCGCGATCGGCAACCGACCGATCGATCTGCACCTGAAGGCGCTGGAAGCGCTGGGGGCGGAGATCGAGCTGGCCGCCGGCTATGTCCGCGCCATCGCGCCGGACGGCGGCCTCAAGGGCGGGCGGATCGTCTTCCCGGTCGTATCGGTCGGCGCGACGGAAAATGCGGTGATGGCCGCCGTCCTCGCCAGCGGCGAGACGATCATCGACAATGCCGCGCGCGAGCCCGAGATCACCGATCTCTGCAACTGCCTGGTCGCCATGGGCGCGGAGATCGACGGCATCGGCACCGAACGGCTCGTCATCCAGGGCAAGCCCCGGCTGCACGGCGCCGAATATCGCGTCATGCCCGATCGCATCGAGGCCGGCAGCTATGCCTGCGCGGCCGCGATCACCGGGGGCGAGCTCGATCTCGTCGGCGCGAAGGCGGACGACATGCAGGCCGTGATCGACGATCTGCGCCAGGCCGGCGTCCATGTCGCCGTGCGCGACGGCGGCATCACCGTCGCCGCCGACGGCCGGCTGCGTGCGCTGACCTTGTCCACCGCGCCCTTCCCCGCCTTCCCCACCGACATGCAGGCCCAGTTCATGGCGATGCTGGCGCTGGCGGACGGAGCCAGCGTGCTTACCGAAACCATCTTCGAGAACCGCTACATGCACGTGCCGGAACTCACCCGCATGGGCGCGGATATCCAGGTGCGCGGCCGCACCGCCGTGGTGCGCGGGGTCGAGAAGCTGCGCGGCGCCGAGGTGATGGCCACCGATCTGCGCGCTTCGATGAGCCTGGTGCTCGCCGGCCTCGCCGCCGAGGGCGAAACCCAGGTCCACCGCGTCTATCATCTCGATCGCGGCTATGAACGGCTGGAGGAGAAGCTCTCCCAGGTCGGTGCCGATATCGAGCGCGCGGGCGGGGACTGATCCCGCGCGCGCGGCGATTCGCCGGCCACCGCCCTTGGTTGGTTGAGGATCAGAAACGAGCGGCCGGGCGGATTTTACGGTATCGCCGACAGGGGCCGCGATCATGGCATCCACCCAAGTGGCGGATAGTAACCGTGAAATCCGCTCCGACCTCGTCCAATTAAATTTGTCCTCCGCGCAGACTGTTAAATATTCGCACCTAAGATAGGACTTGGCGGTCCTTGAACATGGTGCCCGATGGCGAAGCGGACGAACGATTTCCTCCGTCAGTTCCTCCTGCCGATCACGGCGGTGGTGGTGCTGTTCGCCGCGACTGTGGCGGTCCTGCTGGTCTGGGCGACGCGCGAGGCGGATGCGCTTTCCGAGCGTCGCCAGGCCATGATGGTCGATACCATCCTCAAGGATAATGCCGCCCGCGTCGCCCACGATCAGGAAGCGATCACGCTGTGGGATGAAGCGCTGCGCGGCGTGCGCGCCGACCCGCCCGATCTCGACTGGATCGACGGCAATATCGGCCGCTGGCTGCACACCTATTACGGCCATGACGACGTCTTCATCCTCGATGCCGCCAACCGGCCGATCTATGCGCTGCGCGGCGGGCGTCGCGCGGCCCCCACCGCCTTCGGCGCGATCGGCGGCGAAGCCCTGCCGCTGGTCGCCGCGCTGCGCGCCAGCCTGCGCGCGCCGGACCGGGGGGACGCCGTCGACCCCGCGACCAGCGGCTACAGCCCCGGCGCCAGCGACATCACCGTCATCGACGGCCATCCGGCGGTGGTCAGCGTCAAGCCGATCGTCGGGGATCAGGACCGGGCGGCGCAGGCGCCGGATTCCGAGCCGCTGCTCGTCAGCGTCCAGCATCTCGACGGGCCGTTCCTTGAAGCGATGGCCAGGCAATATCTGCTGGACGGCGCCCGTTTCTCCTGGGCTCTCCAGCCCGTCCCCGGCCAATCCCATGCCGTGATCCGATCCCGCCGGGGCGAAACGGTGGGCTATCTGGTCTGGAACAGCTTCGCGCCGGGCAGCCGCGTGATGGGCAAGGTGGCGCCGGTGCTGATCGTGGCGCTGCTGGCGATCACGCTGATCGTGGCCCTGCTGCTGCTCCACATCCGCCGCACGCTCGCGGCCCTCAGGGCCAGCGAGGCGCACGCCCAGCATCTCGCGCTCCACGACAACCTCACCGGGCTCGCCAACCGCACCCTGTTCCGCAGCCGCATGGATCTGGCGCTCGTCGCCGTCCGGCGCGGCGGCACGCCGCTTGCCATGCTGTGCCTCGATCTCGATCGCTTCAAGCCGGTCAACGACACGCTGGGCCATCCCGCCGGCGATCAGCTGCTCTGCCAGGTCAGCGCGCGGCTGAAGGCGGTGACGCGCGATACCGACACGGTCTCGCGCCTCGGCGGGGACGAATTCGCCATCATCCAGGCGCATGCCCCCACCATCGAAAGCGTCGAGCGGCTGTGCCAGCGCATCGCCACCGCCCTCAACGAGCCGTTCGACGTCGACGGCACCATGGTTTGCGTCGGCGTCAGCATCGGCGTGGCGATCGCGCCGCTCCACAGCACCGATCGCGTCGACCTCGGCCGCAAGGCGGATATCGCCCTCTACGAGGCCAAGGCGCGCGGCCGGGGCCGCGTCGTCCTGTTCGAGGAAGCGATGGACGCCTCCGTCCAGCGCCGCCAGGCGATCGAGAAGGACCTGCGCGAGGCGATCGCCGCCGGCAACCAGTTCGAGCTTTACTACCAGCCCGTCCACGATGCCCGCACCCGCGCGGTGATCGGCGCGGAGGCGCTGGTCCGCTGGCGCCATCCCCTGCTCGGGCTGATGGCGCCGGCCACCTTCGTGCCGATCGCCGAGGAATGCGGCCTGATCGAGCCGATCGGCGAATGGGTGCTGCGCGAGGCGCTGGCCGCCGCGCGCGACTGGCCGCTGGAAAGCATCGCCATCAATCTTTCGGCGGTGCAGCTCCGCAATCCGGCGCTCGTCGATATCGTCCAGGGGGCGATCATGGCGAGCGGCATCGAGCCCCGCCGCGTCGAGCTGGAGATCACCGAGACCAGCTTCGTCGAGGATGAGGATATCTGCCGCGCCAATGTCGCGGCGCTGCGCGCGCAAGGCGTGCGGATCGCGCTCGACGATTTCGGCACCGGCTATTCCTCCTTCACCCATCTGCGCACCTTCGCGGTGGATCGCATCAAGGTGGACCGTTCCTTCGTCGCCGGCATCAACCGGCGGGAAGGCGGCAGCGCCATCATCCGCGCCATCGTCGGCCTCGCCAATGCGCGCGGCATCGCCGTCACCGCCGAGGGCGTCGAAACCGACGGCCAGGCCGAATGGCTGGCGGCGATCGGCTGCGGCACCCTGCAGGGCTATCTGATGTCGAAGCCGATGCCCGCCCGCGCGATCGGCAGCTGGTTCGACGCCGGCATCGCCGCCTGAGGGGATTTCCCGGCCCCGGCGATTCCGGTAGGAGCCGGATCATGCCCGCAACCCCCGCCTGGCCGCCGGTCAGCACGCCCCGCCTGTTCGTCGATACCCCGCTCGATACCGGGATTTCCGTTCCGGTCGAAGGCGCCGCCGCCAATTATCTCGGCAACGTCATGCGGCTGAAGCCGGGCGATCCCGTCCGCTTGTTCGATGACCGGAGCGGCGAATGGCTTGCCGAGGTGGCGGAGATATCGAAGCGCGCGCTCCGCCTCGCCGTCACGGGCCATCTCGCCCCGCGCGAGGCGGTGCCCGACCTGTGGCTGCTCGCCGCGCCCATCAAGAAGGGCCGGATCGACTGGGTGGCCGAAAAGGCGTGCGAGCTGGGCGTCGCCCGCCTCGCCCCCGTCATCACCCGGCGCACCATCGTCGATCGGCTGAACGGCGAACGGCTGCGCGCCCACATGATCGAGGCGGCCGAGCAATGCGGCCGCACCGCGCTGCCCACCCTTGCCGAGCCGGAGAAGCTCGACGCCCTGCTCCGCGTCTGGCCCGCCGATCGCGCGCTCTATTTCGCCGACGAGGCGGGCGATGCGCGGCCGCTTGCCGCCGTCGCCCGCCCCGGCCCGGCCGCGATCCTGATCGGCCCCGAAGGCGGCTTCACCGACGAGGAGCGCGCCGCGATCCGCGCCCTGCCGCAGGCGGTGCCGGTCACGCTCGGCCCCCGCATCCTGCGCGCGGAGACCGCCGCCGCCGCCGCCATCGCGATCTGGATGGCGACGGCCGGGGACTGGCGCTCGGAAAATATTTGAAAAATATCGCGGGCCTGCCATCCTCCCTGGGCCAACAGGAACGGGGGCAGGATCGCAATGAACGAACCCGGCACCAGCCCGCAGGCGGGCTTCGACCTCAATCATCCCACGATCATCGCGCTGCTTTATCTCGGCAGCTTCGTGGTCGGCATCACCGCGCTGATCGGCCTGGTCCTCGCTTATGTCTGGCGGGGCGAAGCCGGATCGGGCTGGGAGACGAGCCATTACACCTTCCACATCCGCACTTTCTGGATCGCGCTGGTCGCCGCTTGCGTGTCGACGGTGCTGATGCTGGTGCTGATCGGCTTCATCGGCTTCGTGGTGATCGGCATCTGGGTGGTGGTGCGCACCGTGCTCGCCCTTCTCGCCGCGCAGAAGCGCCAGCCCATCGCCAACCCGGAAAGCTGGCTCTGGTAGCGGCGCGTCTCCAACCGCAACTGATCACTGGCTAAGGGCCGCTCCGGTCGCTATGGGCGCGAGAATGAGCACGCGCACCGCATCGGGCCAGGAAGACCCCTTGATCGAGGGTCGCGACGACCTTCTCTCCATCTTCGCGAACGGCGAAAAGCCCCGCGAACGCTGGCGCGTCGGCACCGAGCATGAGAAGTTCGTCTATTGGCTCAAGGATCATCGCGCGCCTTCCTATGAGGAGCCGGGCGGCATCCACGCGCTGCTGATCGGGCTCACCAAATATGGCTGGGAACCGGTCTATGAGGGCGAGAACGTCATCGCGCTCGCCGGCCCGGACGGCAATGTCAGCCTGGAGCCGGCCGGCCAGCTCGAGCTTTCGGGCGCGCCGCTCGAGAACCTGCACCAGACCTGCGCGGAAACCGGCCGTCATCTGGAACAGGTGAAGGCGGTGGGCGACCGGCTCGGCCTCGGCTATCTCGGCCTCGGCTTCTGGCCGGACAAGACCCGCGCCGACCTGCCGATCATGCCCAAGGGCCGCTACGAGATCATGCTCCGCCACATGCCGCGCGTCGGCAGCCTCGGGCTGGACATGATGCTGCGCACCTGCACCATCCAGGCCAATCTGGATTATTCCAGCGAAGCGGACATGGTGAAGAAGTTCCGCGTCAGCCTGGCGCTCCAGCCGCTCGCCACCGCGATCTTCGCCAATTCGCCCTTCACCGAAGGCAAGCCCAACGGCTTCCTCTCCTTCCGCAGCCATATCTGGACGGATACCGATCCGCACCGCACCGGCATGCTGCCCTTCGTGTTCGAGGACGGCTTCGGCTATGAACGCTATGCCGATTACATGCTCGACGTGCCGATGTATTTCGTCTTCCGCGACGGCGGCTATGTCGATGCCGCCGGCCAGAGCTTCCGCGACTTCCTGAAGGGCGAGCTGCCGGCGCTGCCGGGCGAAAAGCCGCGCCTGGGCGACTGGAACGATCATCTTTCCACCGCCTTCCCCGAAGTGCGGCTGAAAAGCTTCCTGGAGATGCGCGGCGCCGATGGCGGCCCCTGGGGCCGGATCTGCGCGCTGCCCGCCTTCTGGGTGGGCCTGCTCTACGATCAGACCGCGCTCGACGCCGCGTGGGACGAGGTGAAGCACTGGACGATCGAGGACCATCACCGCATCCGCGCCGAGGTGCCGAGGCTCGGCCTCAAGGCCCAGGGACCGCGCGGCCGCACCTTCCAGCAGCTCGGCCAGCAGATCCTCGCCATCGCCGATGCCGGCCTTTCGGCCCGCGCCCGCCTCAACGGCGCCGGCGACAGCGAACAGGGCTATCTCGATCCGATCCGCGAGATCGTCGAATCCGGCAAGACCCCGGCCGAACGCCTCCTCGACAAATATCATGGCGAATGGGGCGGCGACATCTCCCGCGTCTATGAGGACATGCGCTTCTAAGGGGGCCGCCCCAGATCGTCGGGCCAGCGCGGGCGGGAAGCAGGGGGGGGACTCGCCCCCTCCTCGCCCCCCTGCCGAACGCGTTTCAGCAGCGGTGGAGAGGCCGCCAACTTACCTTTTCCCACTCGTCACTCCGCGCAGGCGGGAATCCATTGTGTCAGGAGCTATCGACTCAATCGAGCCAGCCGCCGTCCATGGATTCCCGCCTGCGCGGGAATGACGTTTTTTTGGGGGGAGGGAGGAGACTGCGAAATGTCCGCTCCCTCGGTTTTCGGTCGTCAGTCAGGCCCGTCCGGCATTCCGAAACCCGGCAACCTATCGGCCGGGGCCTGTCCGCGCAGCCCGGACTTCGCTCACGATCCTGGCGCAACCCATTGCCTCACCGTATCACCCATGCAACACAGTAAGCCACTCGCATGAAGCAAATGGGGGCTCACGGTCTTGCAACGGAACGCGCTTCGCGACTGGCTGTCCGGCGTCGCTGTCGTCCTGATCCTCGCGCTTTCGCAGGAGGCGCGCGATCTCGCGGCCGCTGTGGGGCTGCCGATTCCCCGCCTGCCCATCCCTTATGGCGGGTCGATCCTCGATAATCTGCTGGCGGTCGCCATCGTCATGGCCGGCGCCGCCCTGCTGCTCCGCCGTTTCGCCGGGGTGCCCCGCAGCCTCGGCCTTGGCTTCAACGGCTGGCGCGGGCCGCTGCTCACCGCGCTGGCCACCCTGCCCTGCTGGATCGGCCTCGCGGTCAGCGGCACGCTGGCGCGCGACTGGTCCGCGCTCGATCTCGCGCTGCTCGCCTTCGCCTTCCCGCTGGCCGAGGAGATCGCCTTTCGCGGCTTCGGCTTCATCTTCGCCCGGCGGGCGCTGGGCTGGCCGCTCGGGCTGGCGGTGGCCGTGCAGGCAATCGGCTTCGGCCTCGTCCACTGGATCGGATCGGGCGGCGGTGAATTCAGCGCCATGGCCCTGCAGATCTTCGTCATCACCGGCCTGGGCGGCGCGATCTTCGCGCTGCTCGATGCGCTGGACGGCTACGGCATCTGGAGCGGCTGGGTGCTCCACGCCTCGCTCAACGCCGCCTGGGCGATATTCTCCGTGTCGGAAAACGCAGCCTCGGGCTGGCTGGGCATCGGCCTCCGCCTCGGCAGCGCCGCGCTCGCCCTCCTTCTGGTCTGGAAGTTCCGGCGGCCGGCGCGGGCCTGATCTTACTCCACCAGCTCGGCCGCGCGCTCCGCCTGCTGGCGCGCCCACATCTCGGCATAGACGCCGCGTTCCTCCAGCAGGGCGGCATGCGATCCACGCTCGACGACGCGGCCCGCCTCCATCACCACGATCTCGTCGGCATGGACCACGGTGGAAAGACGGTGGGCGATGATGATCGTCGTGCGCCGTTCCGAAATCGCATCCAGCGTCGTTTGGATCTCGTCCTCGGTGCGGCTGTCGAGCGCGCTGGTCGCCTCGTCCAGGATCAGGATCGGCGGATTCTTCAGCAGCGTGCGGGCGATCGCAACGCGCTGCTTCTCGCCGCCCGAAAGCTTGAGGCCGCGTTCGCCCACCCGCGTGTCATAGCCCTGCGGCAGCGACCGGATGAAGCTGTCGATCGCCGCCCCGCGCGCCGCCGCCTCCACGTCCTCGTGCGTCGCGCCGTCGCGGCCATAAGCGATGTTGTAGCCGATCGTATCGTTGAACAGCACCGTATCCTGCGGCACGATGCCGATCGCGCGGCGCAGGCTCGACTGGCTGACCTCCCTTATGTCCTGCCCGTCGATGGTGATGCGGCCGCCGCTGATCTCGTAGAATCGGTAGATCAGCCGGGCGAGCGTGGACTTGCCCGCGCCCGAAGGCCCGACCACCGCCAGCGTGCCCCCCGCCGGGATGGCGAAGCTCACGCCCTTCAATATCTGCCTGTCGGGATCGTAGCCGAAGCGCACGTCCTCGAAACGCAGCGCGCCGCCCGCGACCTTGAGCGCGGGCGCGCCGGGCCTGTCCACCACCTCGGGCGGCGTATCGATCAGGCCGAACATCGCCTCCATGTCGATCAGCCCCTGGCGGATCTCGCGATAGACCATGCCCAGCATGTCGAGCGGACGGAAAAGCTGGGCCAGCAGCGTGTTGACCAGCACGACATCGCCGGTGGTGAACATGCCGCGCGACCATCCCCACACCGTATAGGCCATGGCGCCCGCCATCATCAGGTTGGTGATCAGCGACTGGCCGATATTGAGCGCGGCGAGCGACGTCTCCACCTTCACCGTCGTGTCGGTCAGCCGGCGGACGGCGGTGGCGTAGCGGCGCTGCTCGACATCCTCGGCGTTGAAATATTTGACCGTCTCGTAATTCAGCAGCGAATCCACCGCACGCTGGGTGGCGGCGCCGTCCTGCTCGGCCCACAGCCGGCGCACCGCCATGCGCCATTCGGTCACGCGGCGGGTGAAGAGGATATAGGCGGCCACCATCACCAGCGTCGCCGCCACCATCCCCCAGCCGAACTTTACGAGGAAGATGGCGCATACCGCCACAAGCTCGATGATCGTCGGCGCGATGTTGAACAGCAGGAAATAGAGCATCGTGTCGATGCTCTTGGTGCCGCGCTCGATGATGCGGGTCAGCGCGCCGGTGCGGCGTTCGAGGTGGTAGCGCAGCGACAGCGCGTGGAGGTGGCGGAACACGTCCTCGCTCAGCCGCCGCGCGGCATCCTGGCCGACGCGTTCGAAGATGGCGTTGCGGATATTGTCGAACAGCACGCCGCCGAAGCGGGCGGCGGTGTAGGCGACCACCAGCGCGACCGCGAGGCCCACCGCCGGCTCCAGCCCCGGCGCCATCCGGTCGATCGCCGCCTTGTAGGCGAAGGGCATGACCAGCGTCGCCGCCTTGGCCAGCAGCACCAGCGCCAGCGCCACCACCACGCGCAGCCGCAGCGCCGGATTGTCGGCGGGCCACAGATAGGGGAGGAAGCGCTTCAGCGCGGCGAGGCCGGCTTCCGGGCTGGCGGTGTCGGATGGGCGATCAGGCGGCATGGCGCCCTAGATAGAGCACGCTTGGCCGAACGCCAGTGCCTGCCGGGCGCAAGCATCGGTTACGAACGCCCGCAGGATGCGATCAGCGCGGCGAAAAGGGAAGGTTTCGGGAAGAAAGCCGGGTTGTCCGGCTCGTGCCGGCTGCGGCCCAGTGGGGGTGGGCCGCAGCCGGAAGAGCGAGGCCGGTAGATGCACCGCGTTCGTTCCGTGGGGGCAGAACATTGAACGCGGGCTCGACCACTCTTGGCGACCGTCTTCACCGGCGTTTTGGGGGGACCAGAACCTCCAACCCGCCGGCACTCGAAGCCGGATCGCTTCGCGGTGGCGCTTAGCCTCCGCTGATCCCGTTTATGCCCCGATCGCCCCCCGAAACTAAGTAAGAGACCGCATTTTACTGCTCGGTTCCCCCGTTCGTCGCATGCAGCGCAACCGATGGTGACACATCGACTTTCTGGGTTTATCGAAACGTAACGCCTACGCTGTTACCGTTACAGCGCCGGGCGGAGAATCGCGGCCGGTGGGACAGGCGGCCGGAAATGAGGGGGTGTGGCAGACCAGGCTGACATTGTTCCTCGCGGGGTGGACGGCCGGCGAATCGAAGCGGAGGTGGCGCGCATCTCCGCCGCGACCGATTTCGCGCGCGCGCCCGTCATGCGCCGGCTGCTGGACTTCCTTGTCGCCGAAACGCTGGCCGGCCGCGGCGATTCGCTGAAGGCCTATGCCGTGGCGGTGGATGGTCTCGGCCGCCCCGACGATTTCGATGCCCAGGCCGATAGCTATCCCCGCGTTCAGGTCGGCCGCCTGCGCCGCATGCTGGAGGCCTTCTACGCCCGCGAAGGCGTGGCGGACGGCATCCGCCTCCACATTCCGCCGGGCCAGTATCGGGTCTTTTTCGAATCGGATGTCCCATCGCCGGCCGCCGCGCCCGATTCGTCCACCGCCATCGGCGAACCCGCAACGGGAACTGCCACCCCGCCCATGGCGGGCGAAGGCGGGGCGCCCGCCACGTCACCGCCCTGGATCGCCATCGTCGGCACCCTGCTGGCGATCGTGGTCGCCGCCCTGGTCGGCGCCGCCATCTACCTTACCCATCCCGCCGACACGGATATGACGGGCGACCCCAATCGCCTCACCCTGCCGCCCGAGCTGAGCTTCGCGCCGATCACCGGCCCTGCCGACAGCACCGCGATCGAACGGTCCATCGATACCTTCCTGGTCGACGGCCTCAGGCGGAGCTGGCTGATCCGCCTGCACGAGGAGGAAAAGGGCGTCACCCAGGCCGAGGCGAGCGAGGCCGTCCGCCGCGAGCTGGCGCAGGAACCGCCGAATCGCCGTCCCTATTTCCGCCTGACCGGCACGCTCACCAGCGGCGCCGAGCCCGAGCTTCAGCTCCAGCTCACCAACATCCGTTCGGGTGAACTGGTCTGGACGGGCCAGGCCGCGATCGGCGACGGGCCGGACGCGATCAGGACCGCGCTCTCGCCTATCGTCACCGAGCTGATCCAGCCTTATGGCGTGATCGCCACCGCCACCCGCGCGGTGGAAGGCGACCGTTTCGCGCCGGGCCACCGCTGCCTCTTGGAATTCGATCGCTATCGCCGCGATCGCAACGCCGCGCTCAACCTGCGCCTGCGCGAATGCGTCGATCACACGCTCGCGCTCGAGCCCGGCCATGCGATGGCGCTTGCCGCCAAATCCTTCCTGGAGCTCGACCGCAAGGTCTACCGGCTCGATCCGTCCGCGCCGGACGATATCGCCGTCACCAGCCTGGCCTATGCCCGGCGCGCGGCGATGGCCGATCCCTACAACGCCTTCATCCAGCTCACGCTCGCCCGCGCTTCCCAGTTCGCGGGCACCCGCGCGCTCACCGTCCGCAGCAGCCGCCGCGCGCTGGAGCTCAACCCCTATGACCCCGATCTGATGGGGATTGCCGGCCTGCTGCTGCTGAACTGCGGGCAGCCCGATGCCGAGGATCTGATCCGCCGGGCGGTGAAGCTCGATCCGGAAGCGCCGCTCGGCACCCGCAACATGCTGATCTACCTCGCGCTCGACAGGAACGACATCGCCACCGCCCAGCGGATGGTGGATGCGCTGCCGCCGCCAACCGCCACCATCCAGGCTTCCAACGAGCTGGTGCGCGCCGTCGTCGCCGCCAGCGCTGGGGATATGGCGAAGGCGAAGGCGGCCTGGGCGCGGCTGGAGGCGGTGGACCCGCAAACCGCGCAGGACCCCGATTCCATGTATCGCCGCTGGATGATGCCGCAGCGCCTGCGCGATCACAGCCTCGCCGTGCTCGCCCGCGCAGGCTTGATCCCGCCGCGCGCTCCGTCCGCCGCAGCGCCCTGAACCTCCGCCTTCTTCGCCGGTTTTCCCGCATGCGGGCGGATCGAGGAGGAGAGGCAGGATGGCACAGGCGCCGCAACCGATGATCCATGAGGATGCGCTTCCGGGCAGCGAGGCGAATCTCGATCCCGCGCCGGACTGGCGCCCCCGCTATCCGGGCTCGGGCCGCCTCGCCGGCAAGGTCGCGCTCATAACCGGGGCGGACAGCGGCATCGGCCGCGCCGTCGCCGCCCTCTTCGCGCGCGAAGGCGCGGATATCGCCATCCTCTACCTCTGCGAGCATGAGGATGCCGAAGCCGCCGCCGCCATCGTCCGCGCCGAAGGGCGCCGCGCGATCGCCATTGCCGGCGACATCGGCGACAAGGCCTTCTGCGAGCGGGCCGTGGCGGAAGTCGTGGCGAAGCTCGGCCGGATCGACGTGCTCGTCAACAATGCCGGGGAACAGCATCCCGATCAGGACATCACCGATATCAGCGAGCAGCAGCTCCGCCGCACCTTCCAGACCAACATCTTCGGCATGTTCTTCATCACGCAGGCGGTGCGCCCGCATCTGGAACCGGGTTCGGCGATCGTGAACTGCACGTCGGTGACGAGCTATCAGGGATCGAAGGAGCTGCTGGACTACAGCGCCACCAAGGGCGCGATCACCGCCTTCACCCGTGCTTTGTCCGAAAATCTGGTGGGCGAGGGCATCCGCGTCAACGCCGTCGCCCCCGGTCCGATCTGGACCCCGCTCAACCCCAGCGGCGGCGCCTCGCCGGAAAAGCTCGCGACCTTCGGGGAAAGCACGCCGATGGGCCGCCCCGGCCAGCCCAACGAGGTCGCGCCTGCCTTCCTGTTCCTGGCGTGCGAGGATGCGTCCTACATGTCCGGCCAGGTGCTGCACCCCAATGGCGGCACGGTGGTGAACGGCTGAGGATGGCGGCGCCATGCCGTCCAGCGTGATCCGCGCCTTCGATTACGATCCGGACGGGCACCGGCTGATCGTCCGCTTCGTCGGCGGCCGGCTCTATCGCTACAGCGACGTTCCGGCCGAGATTGTCCGCCAGTTCCGTGCCGCGCCGTCGCGGGGCCGCTTCTTCAACCGCCGCATCCGCGATCGCTTCCCGGCGGAGCGGATCGACTGATCCCAGCCAAGCGATTTGGCTCCGATCACCGGAAAAGTCGCTTATCCGTGCGCGGGCCGGCCGAACGCCTTGCGCAGCTCGTCCTTCGCTTCGTTGAGGGTGCGACGCCGGCTGGCCGGCAGCTGCTTGCCGGCGCGGTTGATGTAGAAGGTCAGCATGCTCATGGCGGACTGGAAGGGCGTGCCCTTGCGGCGCCGGCTATGCTCGGCCGAATGCTTGAGCGACGCCGCGATCCTGGCGGGATCGTCCCCGGCGAAAACGCCCTCGTCCAGATCGAGCGCGTCGGAATGCTCCGTAACTTCCTGCGACCATTTCCTCGTCATGGCGATGCCCTGCGATTGTCCGTGAAAGCCCGAATCAACCGGACGCGGCGCTGCCGGTTCCAATCATTTCGCTGGTGCCCGAATGGGAGACCAGCCGGCCCGCCCCCAGGGGCCGGCCGACCTTCAGGTCCTCAATGCTTCATCGCTTTCGCAGCGGTCAGCTCGGCCTTGCTCAGGCTGCCGTCCTTGTCGGTGTCGGCCATGGCGAACCAGGCGCCCTTCTTGGCGCTGAACTCGGCGGAGGATAGCTGGCCGTCCCCGTCCGCGTCCGCCGTCTTCCAACCCGCGCCGCCCTTGGCGCCGGCCTCGGCCGCGGAAAGCTTGCCGTCGCCATTGGCATCCATCCTGGTCCAGGCGGCCTGGGTGGCGGCGTCATATTCCGCCCTGGTGACGGTCCCGTCGCCGTTGGCGTCCATCGATTTCCCATCGTTCGCCGAAGCCGCCGATGCCGTTCCTATCAACAGGACGATCGCGATCAGGCTGCGTTTCATGGCATTTCTCCTTGACTGTTCATGATGCGGGGCCGGCCCTGGGCGTCCGTGCGCCGGGGCTCGCCGTCGTTCGTACCGGCATCAACCGATGAGGGGCCGGAAATGTCCATCCGACGCGCCCCGGCGGGCCGGCCGGAACGGCGACCATGCCGATGCGTTCCCTTCCCTTCGGAAAGGAGGACAGGATGAAAGCAATGCTGCGAACGGCATCGGTCGCGGGGCTCGCCCTGGCGCTCGCCGCCTGCGGCCCCAAGGCCGAACAGTCCGCGGAGGGTGTGGCCAACGCCGTCGATCAGTCTATGGAGGCCGCCGGCAACGTCGCGGGCAACGCCGTGGATGCTACCGTCGATGCGCTGACGCCCACCCCCGGCAACCAGGAATTCGTCGACAAGGCAGCACGCGGCGATGCGTTCGAGATCGCCGCCGCCCGCCTCGCGGCGGATCACGCCGCCAGCCAGAAGGTGAAGGATTTCGCCGTGATGATGGTGGAGGCGCATACCCAGTCCACCGCCAAGCTGAAGGACGCGGCCAAGGAGGCGCGGCCCGCGCTCACCCCCGATGCCTCGCTCACCAGGGATCAGGGCGCGAAGCTGGCCGATCTCGACAAGCTCAAGGGCGCCGATTTCGACAAGGCCTATATCGCCGGCCAGGTCGACGCGCATGAGGACGTGCTGTCGCTGCTGCGGGCCTATGCCGAAAAAGGCGATATCCTGCCGCTTAAGACCGCCGCGCAGGAGATCGTGCCCGTCGTCGAGAAGCATCTCGATATGGCGAGGACGCTCAAGAACAGCCTGTAAGGCCCTCTTTCCGCCCGCCCGCCGGCAATCCGGCGGCGGGCGGCTTTGTCCGGCGCGCCGTCCCTGCTATCGGCCCGCTCCATGTTGACAATCAACGGAATCACGGTGCGGCTCGGCGGCCGCCTCATCCTCGACAATGCGACGGCGGCGCTGCCGCCACGCAGCCGCGTCGGGCTGATCGGCCGGAACGGCGCCGGCAAGTCCACGCTGATGCGCGTCATCGCCGGCCAGGGCGAGGCGGACAGCGGATCGGTCGACATGCCGAAGGGCGCGCGCATGGGCTATATCGCGCAGGAGGCGCCGGCCGGGTCCGCCAGCCCCTTCGAAACCGTGCTCGCCGCCGATATCGAGCGCGCCGCCCTGCTCGCCGAGGCGGAGCACAGCCACGATCCCGACCGGCTGGGCGAGATTCATGAGCGGCTGAACGCGATCGACGCCCATTCGGCCCCCGCGCGCGCGGCCAAGATCCTGATCGGCCTCGGTTTCGACGAGGAGATGCAGCATCGCCCGCTCGACAGCTTCTCGGGCGGCTGGCGGATGCGCGTGGCGCTCGCCGCCCTCCTCTTCTCCGAGCCCGACCTGCTGCTGCTCGACGAGCCTTCGAACCATCTCGATCTCGAAGCGACCTTGTGGCTGGAGAATTTCCTCAAAAGCTATCGCGCCACGATCCTCGTCGTCAGCCATGAGCGCGACCTGCTCAACAATGTCGTCGATCACATCCTCCACCTCGATAAGGGGCGGGTGACGCTCTATCCGGGCGGCTATGACGCGTTCGAGAAGCAGCGGGCCGAGCGGCTCGCGCTGCAGGCCAGCTCGCGCGAGAAGCAGCTTGCCCAGCGCGCCAAGCTGCAGGCCTTCGTCGATCGCTGGCGCGCCAAGGCCACCAAGGCCAAGCAGGCGCAGAGCCGGGTGAAGGCGCTGGCGAAGATGGAGCCGATCGCCGCCCTCGTCGAGGATCCGACGATGAGCTTCGATTTCCCCAGCCCCGAAAACGGGCTGAAGCCACCGCTCATCACGCTCGACCTTGCCGCCGTCGGCTATGGCGATCGCACCATCCTGTCGCGGCTCAACCTGCGGCTCGATCCCGACGATCGCATCGCGCTGCTCGGCCGCAACGGCAACGGCAAGACGACGCTGGCGCGGCTGCTGGCGGCCCAGCTCGTGCCGATGGAAGGCACCGTTACCACCGCCGGCCGGATGCGCGTCGGCTATTTCACCCAATATCAGGTGGAGGAGCTGGACGCCGCCGATACGCCGCTCCAGCATATGAGCCGGCTGATGCCCGATGCGAAGCCCGCCGCCGTGCGCGCGCAGCTCGGCCGCTTCGGCTTTTCGGGCGACAAGGCGACGATCGAGGTCGGCAAGCTATCCGGCGGCGAGCGCGCGCGGCTGGCGCTCGCGCTCATCACCCGCGATGCGCCGCACATGCTGATCCTCGACGAGCCGACCAACCATCTCGACGTCGATGCGCGCGAGGCGCTGGTCCAGGCCCTCAACGATTATGAAGGCGCGGTGGTCGTGGTCAGCCATGATCGCCACATGCTGGAACTGACCGCCGACCGCCTGGTGCTGGTCGACGGCGGCACCGCGCGCGAATTTGCCGGCACGCTCGACGATTATACCGATCTCGTCCTCGGCCGGGGCGAGCAGGCGCGCGCTGCATCCGGCAGCGGCGAGGCGAAGACCAGCCGCAAGGACGATCGCCGCGCGGCGGCCGAGGCGCGAGAGCGCAACGCCGCGCTTCGCAAGCGGGTGAAGGCGGCGGAGGAGCAGATCAGGAAGCTCGGCGAACGGCGCTCCGCGCTCGACCGGGCGATGTTCGATCCCGCCAGCGCCGATCCGCAGGACCGCGACCAGACGATGACGACGCTGATGAAGCGCCGCGCCGATGTCGAAGCGAAGCTCGAGACCGCCGAGGCGGAATGGCTGGAAGCGAGCGAGGCGCTCGAATCAACGCCGTGACGGTCCAGCCGGGTCGGGCGTTATAACCCGATCACGCCTTGCCCCGGATAGGCGACCAGCAGGTTGGCATCGTCCCCCACGTCCAGCGTCGCCTCGTCCTCGATCATCCACACCCCGCCGGCGGTGAAGGGTTCGCCGTCGATCCGGCCCTCGCCGCCGCCGATCGGGATCAGCCAGATCGGCCGCCCCTCGCCCGCCTTGATCGCGGTGCGCCGCGCGCCCGTCCACCGTTCCAGCACGAAGGCCGGCCCGTCGGCGAACACCATCCGCCCGGCCGCCACCTCGCGCGGGATATAGGTGGCGACGTAAGGGACCGGATCGGATGCCGCGATCCCGTCGTCCAGATGCAGCTCGCGCGGGCGGCCATAATCGTAGAGCCGATAGGTGAGGTCCACATTCTGCTGCACCTCCACCAGCGTCAGCCCTTCGCCGATCGCATGCACGGTGCCGGCGGGCGAATAATAGACGTCGCCGGATTTCACCGTCTTCCAGCACATCTTGTCCTCGATCGATCCGTCGAGCGCCGCCTCGCGCAGCTCCTCGCGGGTCATCGGGAAACGGGTGCCGATGGCGATCGTGGCATGCGCCTCCGCCGCCAGCACCACCCACGCCTCGTCCTTGCCGCGCGAATAGCCGTGCGCCCGCGCCTGCTCGTCATCGGGATGCACCTGGATCGACAGCTTCTCGCTGGTGAAGAGATATTTGACGAGCAGCACCGGATCGCGCCCTTCCGGCGCCTGGAACCAGATCTCGCCCACCGGATCGCCGCCGGCCGGAACATCGGCGAAGCCCGGCCACAATTTCATGCGGCCCCAGGGTTTCTCGACACGCTTGGTCGTGAGGCGGATGGCGGGCATGACTATCTCCGAATCAGCACAACATGAGGGGACGTCGCCTGTTCCCTTGAGTAATGGCGAAGGGGGGATATCTAGACAACAGGTTCCCGGAGGCGAGGCCTTATGCGCCCCCGCCTGATATTTGAAAGGCTTGGAGTTATGAGCAGCGATCCCGTGGTGATCCTGTCCTATGCGCGGACGCCGATGGGCGGCTTCCAGGGCGCGCTGGCGGGGGCATCCGCGACCGATCTGGGCGCGACGGCGGTGCGCGCGGCGGTGGAGCGGGCCGGCGTCGACCCCGCCGCGATCGAGCGGATCTACATGGGCTGCGTGCTGCCGGCCGGGCTGGGCCAGGCGCCGGCGCGGCAGGCGGCGCTGGGGGCGGGCCTGCCCCAGTCGGTCGAGGCCACGACCGTCAACAAGATGTGCGGATCGGGCATGCAGGCGGCGATCATGGCGGCGGAGGCGATCGCCGCTGGATCGGCCGACATCATCGTCGCGGGCGGGATGGAGAGCATGACCAACGCTCCCTATGCGCTGCCCAAGCACCGTTCGGGCGCGCGCATCGGCCATGACCGCGTGATCGATACGATGATGATGGACGGGCTGGAGGATGCCTATGACAAGGGCAGGCCGATGGGCGCCTTCGCCGAGGATACGGCGCGCGACTATCAGTTCACCCGCGAGGAACAGGACGAATATGCCCTCCGCTCGCTGTCCCGCGCCAAGGCCGCGATCGAAAGCGGCGCCTTCGCCGGCGAGATCGTGGCGGTCGACGTCGTCACCCGCAAGGGGCCGGTGACGGTCGACACCGACGAACAGCCCGGCAATGCCATGCCGGACAAGATACCCAATCTGAAGCCCGCTTTCGCCAGGGACGGCACGATCACGGCCGCCAGCTCCGCCTCCATCTCCGACGGCGCCGCCGCCCTGGTGATGACGCGGCAAAGCACGGCGGACGCGCAGGGGCTGAAGCCGGTGGCGCGGATCGTGGCCCAGGCGGCGCACGCCCATGCCCCGGCGCTGTTCACCACCGCCCCGGTGGATGCGATGCGCAAGGTGCTGGAAAAGGCCGGGTGGAGCGTGGACGATGTCGACCTGTTCGAGGTGAACGAGGCCTTCGCCGTGGTGCCGATGATCGCCGCCAAGGACCTCGGCATCCCGGTGGACAAGCTGAACGTCAATGGCGGGGCGACGGCGCTCGGCCATCCCATCGGCGCATCGGGGGCGCGGATCATCGCCACGCTGGTCGCGGCGCTCCAGCAACGCGGGCTGAAGCGCGGCGTCGCCAGCCTCTGCATCGGCGGCGGCGAGGCCACGGCCGTCGCCCTCGAACTCTGCTGAAACGGAAGGCTGAAAATGGATATCAGGGGTGAAGCCGCCATCGTCACCGGCGGCGCATCGGGACTGGGCGGCGCCACGGCGGAGATGCTCGCCGCCAAGGGCGCCAAGGTCGCCATCTTCGACCTGAACGAGGAGGCCGGCAAAGCCGCCGCCGCGAAGATCGGCGGGCTTTTCTTCAAGGTGGACGTGACCGACGACGCCTGCGTCGCGGATACCATCGCGGAGGCCGAGGCCGCGCACGGGGTGGCCCGCATTCTCGTCAACTGCGCCGGCATCGCGCCCGCGATCAAGACGTTCAATCGGGAGTTCGTGCCCCACCCGCTCGATTCCTTCCGCAAGGCGGTGGAGATCAACCTGGTCGGCACGTTCAACCTGCTGTCCAAGTTCGCGGCCCGGCTGGCGCAGGCCGATCCCGTGGGCGAGGAGCGCGGCGTGATCGTCAACACCGCCTCGGTCGCCGCTTATGACGGGCAAATCGGCCAGGCCGCCTATGCCGCCTCCAAGGGCGGCGTCGTCGGCCTCACCTTGCCGGTGGCGCGCGATCTCGCCCAATATGCGATCCGCGTCGTCACCATCGCGCCGGGCATCTTCTGGACGCCGATGCTGGCCGGCCTGCCCCCGGCCGCAACGGAATCGCTGGGCCGGCAGGTGCCCTTCCCCAACCGGCTCGGCAAGCCCGAGGAATATGCCCAGCTCGTCGAAAGCATCGTCGCCAATCCGATGCTGAACGGCGAGGTGATCCGTCTCGACGGGGCGATCCGCATGGCGCCGAAATAAGGCACACGCCCATCCCTATTTAATGTCCCTATCGCGAATGCCGCCGTCGCCTGCCGCTGGCAGCGGCGGTGGCGGGCGGCTACCCGATAGGGATCAATGGAGAGATGCGCATGACGTATGATTTTTCGGGCAAGGTCGCGCTCGTCACCGGCGCCGGCGGCGGGATCGGCCGGGCGACGGCCGAGGCGCTGGCGGCCAGCGGCGCCAGGGTCGTCGTGGGCGACGTATCGGAAAAAGGCGGCGAGGAAACCGTGGCGCTGATCGCGGCCAGGGGCGGCACCGCCAGCTTCGTGCGCTGCGACGTGAGCAAGCCGGAGGACGTGCAGGCGATCGTCGATCATGCCGTGAACAGCTATGGCGGGCTGGACATCGCCGTGAACAATGCCGGCGTCGACCTGGAGGTGGTGCCGGTCGCGCAGTGGAAGCTCGAGGATTTCGATCGCATCCACAGCATCAACACGCGCGGCGTGTTCCTGTGCATGAAGGCGGAAATCGCCGCGATGGAAGGCAAGGGCGGCGCGATCGTCAATGTCGGGTCGCTCGCCTCGGTGAACGGCGTCGCCAACAAGCCGGCCTATACCGCCAGCAAGCATGCCGTGCTGGGCATGACCCGCGCGGCCGCCCTGCAATACGCGTCGAGCGGCATCCGCATCAACGCGGTCTGCCCGGCGGCGGTGCGCACCGCGATCCTGATCGACAATGTCGGCACCTCGGCCGAGGCCGCCGCCGCCGTCGGCGCCGCCCACCCGATCGGCCGCGCCGCCGAACCGGACGATATCGCCCAGGCGATCCTGTGGCTGGCATCGCCGGCATCGGGCTTCGTGGTCGGCCACGGGCTGCTCGTCGATGGGGGCCTTTCGGTCCAGTAAGCGGAAGGATCAGGGCGATGGCGGATCGCGTGCTGGAAGGACAGACGGCGTTCATCACCGGCGGCAGCGGCGGCATCGGCAGCGCCACCGCCCGCCTGCTGCTGCAGGACGGGGCCGAGGTGCTGCTGATGGGCCGGCGGGGCGAGGCGCTGGAGCGGACGCGCGAGGCGCTGATCGCCGACGTGCCCGGCGCCCGGATCGATCTTCATGTCGGCGATGCCGGCCAGCAGGCCGATGTCGAGGCGGGGCTCGACAAGGCCGTGGCGATGAGCGGGCGGCTGGACATCATCGTGCCCACCGTCGGCGGCGGCGGCTTTCGCCCGATCCTGATGCACGACGCGGATTCGTTCCGGGCCGAGCTGGACTATAACATCATCACCGCCTTCCTGGCCGTGCGCTACGGCGTGCCGCGCATGAAGGCGGGCGGATCGATCGTGCTGATATCCTCGACGGCGGCGATGATGCCCTTCCCCTGGCTGGGCGCCTATTGCACGGCGAAGGGCGGGCTGGAGCAGTTCGTCCGCACCGCCGCCGACGAGCTGGCCGGCGCCAATGTCCGCATCAACGCCATCCGCCCCGGCATGACGCGCAGCGAGGCGACCGGCGCGATGTTCGACGATCCGGCGATCATCCAGCCCTTCATCGATCAGATGCCGATGGGCCGGGCGGGCGCGCCCGAGGATATCGCCCGCGGCGTGCGCTTCCTCGCCGGCCCGGAATCGGGGTGGGTGACGGGACAGAGCCTGGCGGTCGACGGCGGGCACGAGCTGCGGCGCAACCCGGATCTCACCCATCTCGCGCGCGGCATCTTCGGTTCCGAAACGATCGACGCCGTGCTGCGCGGCGAGGAAGCGCCCAATGGCAGGGCTCGGTGAGCGTCCCTCATCGATCCCTGGTTAAGCCCGTGCGGCACCCGAGCCTTTCCGGGGCGTGATGCGTCAGCATCCCGGCGCCCCGGTATAAGGCCGCCGGTCAGGCCGCTTCGGCGTAGAGGCTCGCCTCGCGGCCGATGAGGATATCCGCCAGCACGCCATAGGCTTCGGCCCAGGCAGCGAGCACCGCGTCGGTCGCGACGTCCTCGCCCAGCACGTCGCGGATCGCCGGTAGCAGGGCCGCGGCGACGGCGGGATAATGTTCCGGGCGGACGCCGGTGGCGACATGGCGCGCGGCCATCCGCTCGACGGCGCCGGTCAGCGCCTCCAGCTTGTCCACATTCTGCGCGAAGGCGAGGATGGCGGCCGCCAGCCGCTTCGGCTGCTCGCCCGATTGCTGGGCCGCCTGATCGAACATCGCCTTGATGTCGGCATCGACGAAGAGCCGCTCATACATCCGCGTGGTGATGGCGAGGCCATGCTTCTGCAGCGCGGGCGCGGTAGCCTTCACGATCGCGGTGGCTTCGGGGCTCAGACGGGCGGCCATATGCATCTCCGTATAATCATGCTTCCAAAATGCATCTATTTGCCTCGCTGGAAAGATGCAAGAGAAATGCATATTATCGGCGGGTGAAGCTGACCCGCCATACCGACTATGCCCTGCGCGTGCTGCTCTACCTGGCGGCGCGGCCCGACAGGCTCTGCTCGATCGCCGAGATCGCCCGCGCCTATGACATTTCGCAGAACCATCTGATGAAGGTCGCCAACGAGCTTGCGCGCGCCGGCCATGTCGATGCGGTGCGCGGGCGCAATGGCGGGCTTCGCCTCGCCCGCCCGGCGGCGGAGATCAATATCGGCGCCGTGGTGCGCGACACCGAGGATCTGGACGTCGTGGACTGCGGCGACTGCATCATCGCGCCCGCCTGCGGGCTGACCGGCGCGCTCGCCAGCGCCACCCGCGCCTTCATCACCGTGCTGGACAGCTATACCCTGGCGGACATCAGCCGCCAGCGCGCCCGGATCGCGACCTTGCTGGAAACGTCGCCCTAGTCGGCCCGCATCGCCTCGGCCGCCAGCGCCTCCGCCTCGATCAGCAGGGCATCGTCGGCCAGGCCCTGCGCCACCGTCTCCCGCCCGATCATCACCAGCACGGGCACCGCCATCGGCGTGACGCGGGGCAGATCGATATGCAGCATCGTATCGGCCGCGCGATCCAGCAGGTCGCCCAGCCGACCGACATCGGTCATCCGCGCGCGCGCATCCGCCCAGGCGGCGCGCAGCAGCAGATGCTCGGGCTCGTAGCGGCGCAGCACATCATAGATCAGGTCGGTCGAGAAGGTGACCTGCCGGCCCGACTTGCGCTTGCCCGGATGCTGGCGCTCGACCAGCCCGCCGATCACCGCCACCTCGCGGAAAGCGCGTTTCAGCAACGCCGACTGCTGCACCCACTGGACGAATTCGTCCTCCAATATGTCCGGCGAGAAGAGCTTGGCCGGATCGGCGACCGGATGGAGCGAATAGGTGGCGATCGCATAATCGTTGGCGACGAAGCCCAGCGGCATCAGCCCCATCGTCTCCATGCGCCGGGTGAGCAGCATGCCCAGCGACTGGTGCGCGTTCCAGCCTTCGAAGCTGTAGGCGACCATGAAATGCCGCCCCTCGTGCGGGAAGGTTTCGACCAGCAATTGCCCCGGCTCGGGCAGCGCCGATCGCTGCGCCTGCGCCTCCAGCCATTCACGCACCTCGTCCGGGAACCGCCGCCATGCGCCGCTGTCCGCCAGATAGGCGCGCACCCGATCGGCTAGGTTGGTGCTGATCGGCATGCGCGCGCCCATATAGGTGGGGATGCGGGCCGACCGGCTGGTGGCGCGCACGATCAGGTCGGTCAGGTCGACCTTCTGCACCTCCAGGCTGAGACCGGCGAAGAAGAAGGTATCGCCGGGCGTGAGCGAGGCGGCGAAGCCTTCCTCCACCCGGCCCAGGCTGCGCCCGTTGCGGAAGCGGACGTCCAGCATCGGCGCATCGACGATGATGCCCGCGTTCATCCGGTGCTGGACGATGAACTTCGGATGGCTCACGCGCCACAGGCCGTCCGCGCCCTCGGTCAGGCGGCGGAAGCGATCATAGGCGCGCAGCGCATAGCCGCCATTCTCGATGAAGCGGAGCACCTGATCGAAGGTCTCGCGCGGCAGGGCGGCATAGGGCGCGGCTTGGCCGACTTCCGCGAACAGGTCGTCGGCCCGGAAGGGGCTGGCGCAGGCCATGGCCATAATGTGCTGGGCCAGCACGTCCAGCGCGCCGTGGCGGAAGGTCTCCGCATCCAGCGCGCCTTCCTCCACGGCATCCAGCGCCGCGCGCGCCTCCAGATATTCGAAGCGGTTGCCCGGCACGATCAGCGCGCGGGAGGGCTCGTCCAGCCGATGGTTGGCGCGGCCGATCCGCTGGAGCAGGCGCGACGACCCCTTGGGCGCGCCCATCTGGATGACGAGATCGACATCTCCCCAGTCGACGCCGAGGTCGAGGCTGGCGGTGGCGACGAGCGCGCGCAGCCGCCCTTCCGCCATCGCCCCTTCCACCTTGGCGCGCGCCTCCGGGCTCAGCGAACCGTGATGGATGCCGATCGGCAGCGACGCCTCGTTCACCTTCCAGAGATCCTGGAAGATCAGCTCGGCCAGGCTGCGGGTGTTGCAGAAGATGATGGTGGTGCGGTGCGCCGCGATCTGGGCCATCACGTCGGCGGCGGCATAGCGCCCCGAATGGCCCGACCAGGGCACATGCCCCTGCGGCAGCAATATCGCTATCTCCGCCGGCGCGCCCGGCTCGCCTTCGACCAGCGCGACCGCATCGATATCGCCATCGGCCGAAAGCCAGCCGCGATAGGCATCGGGATCGGCCACCGTGGCGGACAGGGCGACGCGCCGCATCCCCGGCGCCAGCGCCTGCAACCGGGAAAGCGACAGGGCCAGCAGGTCGCCCCGCTTGCCGTTGGCGAAGGCGTGGACCTCGTCGATCACCACCGTCTTCAGCGTCGCGAACAGAGCCGGGCTTTCCGGATAGGAGAGCAGCAGGCTGAGCGATTCGGGCGTGGTCAGCAGCATCTGCGGCGGCCGCGCCCGCTGGCGGGCCTTGGTGCTGGATGCGGTGTCGCCCGTCCGCGTCTCCACTCGGATCGGCAGACCCATCTCGGCGATCGGCGTCAGCAGGTTGCGCTGCACGTCCGCCGCCAGCGCCTTCAGCGGCGAGACATAGAGGGTGTGCAGCCCTTCCGCCGGCCGTTCGATCAGGTCGGCGATGCTGGGCAGGAAGCCCGCCAGCGTCTTGCCCGCGCCCGTCGCCGCGACCAGCAGCGCATCGCGCCCCTCGCGCGCGGCTTCCAGCATCTCGAGCTGGTGCCGGCGCGGCCGCCAGCCACGGGCGGCGAACCATCGGGCGATCGCGGGCGGCAGCTCCATCATCGCGACAACGACTATCCGGCCCGCATGCTCCGCGATAGGAGGAAGCACGAAAGGAAACGCCCATGGCCGAATTCGTCCGGCACAAACAACCCTGGACCGCCGACGAGCTCACCAAGCTCCGCCGCCTGGCCGAAAAGGGCATGGCGCTGCGCGCCATCGCCAAGGCGCTGACCCGCAGCGAGGAATCGGTGAAGGACCGCGCCAAGCAGGACGGCATCAGGATCACCAAGCTGCACTGAGCGCTGCCGGGCCGGCGCACCACCGCGCATGGAACCTGACGGCGCATCGACCATATAACCTCCATGCGGCAATCGATCGCCTGGATACGGCCTCAAGCGGAAGGCATTTACCTGCCGGAAGCGGATGCGTGGATCGATCCGGCCGGGCCGGTCGCCCGCGCGATCGTCACCCACGGCCATGCCGATCATGCCAGGGGCGGCCATGGAAGCGTGCTGGCGACGGCCGAGACGCTGGCGATCATGGAAACCCGCTACGGGCCGCAGAACGGCCAGGCCGTCGCTTATGGCGAGACCGTGCGGCCGGGCGGCATGGCGGTGCGCTTCGTGCCCGCCGGGCATGTGCTGGGATCGGCCCAGATCGTGCTGGAACAAGCGGGCACCCGCATCGTCGTCTCCGGCGACTATAAGCGCCGCCCCGATCCGACGTGCGCGCCCTTCGAGCCTGTGCCCTGCGACATCTTCGTCACCGAGGCCACGTTCGCCCTCCCGATATTCCGCCATCCCGATACGGGATCGGAGATCGATCGGCTGCTCGCCACCCTCCATGCCAATCCCGATCGCTGCGTGCTGGTGGGCGCCTATGCGCTCGGCAAGGCGCAGCGGGTGATCGCGGAGCTGCGGGGGCGCGGGCATGACGCACCGATCTTCATCCACGGCGCATTGCAGCGGCTATGCGATCTCTACCGGCAGTTCGGGGTGGATCTCGGGCCGCTGGAACCGGCGACGGGCAGGGTCGCCGCCGATATCCGGGGCCATGTGGTGCTGGCGCCGCCATCCGCCCTCAACGATCGCTGGTCCCGGCGCCTGCCCGATCCGGTCACGGCCATGGCATCGGGCTGGATGCGCATCCGCCAGCGCGCGCGCCAGCGGAACGTGGAATTGCCGCTGGTGATATCCGACCATGCCGATTGGGACGAACTGACCGCCACCCTGCACCAAATCGCGCCGGGGGAGGTGTGGATCACCCACGGGCGCGAGGATGCGCTTGCCCATTGGTGCGCGACCCGCCAGATCAGCGCCCGCGCGCTGGACCTGGCGGGCCGCGAGGACGAGGACGATTAGGCCTTCGTCCAGGCCTTCTCGGCCGTCACGCCACCTTCTTGCCGGCGACGATGCCCAGCACGACGAACAGCAGGAACAGGGCGATGGCCACGACGAACAGGATCTTGGCGATGCCGACGAACGCGCCGCCGATCCCGCCAAAGCCCAGCAACCCCAGAATCGCGCCCAACACCAGGAAGATCAGCGCCCATTTCAGCATCTATTTTCTCCCAACGGCTTCATGCGTGAACAACGCCGGCTGAATCAGCCCGTTCCATCATCGTGGAAGGATTATCCTGATCCTTTTGCCGATATCTCCGCGGAATCCATCTCTCGCGGAAGGCGCAAGAATCCATGAAGGTTACAATAAATACACATATATGATCAGGCGAATCCGATCATTTCTTGGGATTCACCGACGAAATCACCGAAAGACTACGTATAGTCATTTCACACGCTCAACGAACGATGCGTGAAATGAGTCGGCGGATTTTACATAGTCGATTCCACCGGAATCGGATTATCCTTGAAATACAGATATTCACCATGTTGGCACGCGCTATGCATCTATGTCGTCGGTTTCGACAGGAGAAGCGCCGTGTTGAAGAAAGCTTTGCTTACACTTGCCGCCTGCACCGCCGTCGCGCTGCCCGCGCACGCAGCCATCGTCGTATCCAGCGTGCCCGGATCGGATCCCTATGCGGGGCCGGCGCCGACCTATAATTTCGACAGCCCGACGGCAGCCTGGGACGGATCGGTCTTCTTCGATTCGCTCAGCGGCCATCGCGCCCAGCCCTTCGGCAGCACCGGCGGCTATGCCTCGGTCGGCGCCGATCCGGATGGCGGCGTGTCGCCCGGCACGCTCGACGTGACGGGTCCCAACGCGATCCTTTCGCTGAGCTTCATCTGGGGTTCGATCGACGACTACAACCAGGTCGAGTTCCAGGATGCGCTGGGTAATGTGCTGGCGACCTTCACGGGCGGCTCCGACGGCATCGCGCCTGCCGACGGCAACCAGACGAGCGCCGATTCGAACCGGCTGGTGACGTTCACCATCACCGGCGACGATCGCACGAACCTGGCCAAGCTGGTCTTCACCTCGGGCGGCCAGAATGCGTTCGAGTTCGACAATGTCTTCATCGAACGCCTTCTTCCCCAGAACAATCCGGTTCCCGAACCGGCGACCTGGGCGATGATGATCGCGGGCTTCGGCCTGATCGGCGCGTCCATGCGTATCCGGCGGACGCGGGTGTTCTTCGCCTGATCTTTTCGAATATCGCGCGAGAAAAGCGCCGTCGGTCAGGGGGCCGGCGGCGCTTTTTCTATTTCATCTTCGATATGTGCGGGATCGGCGGGGGCTCATGACCGCAGCGCCGATATCCTCCGGGGTGAAAGCTAACCCGAGCGGCGCCGGCCTCTCGCCGCCGCCAAGAAAAAGGGCGGGCCGCCATGGCAGCCCGCCCCTTCCGCCGGTGAACCGGTTGACTGGAAGGCCCGGTCAGGCGCCCTGGCTGGCCTCGAACAGGAACCAGGCGCGGCGTTCGGCGCGGTCGGTCCAGTCGTCGAGCACGCCGCTGGTCGCATTGTCCTTGGCGGCATCGACGATATCCTTCGCCTCGTGGAGCTTCTCCACCAGCTTCAGATTGTCGTCGCGCAGCTCGCGCAGCATGTCGCCTGCGGGCACGAAATCGGCGTCGTTATCCTTGATCGACTGGAGGCGCGCGATGTGGCCGATCGAACGCAACGTGGTGCCGCCCGTCTTGCGGATGCGCTCGGCGATCTCGTCGGTCGTGCCGAGAATATCGGTCGCCTGATCGTCCAGCATCAGGTGATAATCCCGGAAATGCGGGCCGGAGACGTGCCAATGGAAATTCTTGGTCTTGAGGTACAGGGCGAAGCTGTCCGCCAGAATCGCATTCAGCGCATCCGCGACATTGCTCACCTGATTGCTCGCCAGGTCGGTCGGGGTCGCGAGCTTGGGCTTGGCCTTGGGCGTCTTCGCCATGAATGTCCTCCTATTGGGCGGCTGAGTTTATCGATTCGCGTCTCTAACGATCAAGATAGGAAAAGGTGGCAGGCGATGCCCGCTTTTTCGCGCGGCATTTCTTCGATCAATCTGATCGGAAGGGCAGGAAAAGCAAGGGCGATCAATGCGCCGCCCCCCAGCTTTGGCCGGTGCCGATCTCCACGCCCAGGGGCACGCTGAGCCTCACCGCCGGCTCCGCCGCGCCCGCCATCACCGCGCGGATGACCGCGCTCGCGGCCTCGACATCCTCGGGCGGCAGCTCGAACACCAGTTCGTCATGCACCTGCAGCAGCATGCGCACCTGTTCCAGCCCCGCCGCGTTGAGCGCCGGCCCCATGCGCGCCATCGCCCGCTTGATGATGTCGGCGCTGGTGCCCTGGATCGGCGCGTTGATCGCCTGCCGCTCGGCCGCCTGCCGCTCGCCCTGCTTGGCCGAACGGATGCCCGGCAGATGCGTCTTGCGGCCGAAGAGCGTGGTCACATAGCCCTTGTCGCGCACGGCGGTGAGCGTTTCGGCGATATAGTCGCGGATGCCGGGGAAGCGATCGAAATAGCGGTTGATCATCGCCTGCGCCTCCGCCCGGTCGACGCCCAGCCGGCCGGCGAGGCCGAAGGCGGAGATGCCGTAGAGGATCGAGAAGTTGATCGTCTTGGCCCGGCCGCGCGTATCGCGGTTGACCTCGCCGAACAGTTCCTGCGCGGTGAGCGCGTGGATATCCTGCCCGTCGGCGAAGGCGGCCTTGAGCTGGGGCACGTCCGCCATGTGCGCGGCGAGCCGCAGCTCGATCTGCGAATAATCGGCCGACAGCAGCACATAGCCCTTGTCCGCCACGAAGGCGTCGCGGATGCGGCGGCCGATATCGGTGCGGATCGGGATGTTCTGGAGGTTGGGATCGGTGGAGGACAGCCGCCCCGTCTGCGCCACCGCCAGGCTGAAGCTGGTATGGACCCGGCCGGACGCGGGATTGATCTGCGCCTGCAGCGCATCGGTATAGGTGGACTTCAGCTTCGAAAGCTGCCGCCAGTCGAGCACCTTGGTGGCGATTTCCACGCCGTCCTCGGCCAGCCGCTCCATCTCGTTCACGTCGGTCGAATAGACGCCGGACTTGCCCTTGCGCCCGCCCTTCAGGCCCAGCCGGTCGAACAGCACCTCGCCCAGCTGCTTGGGGCTGCCGATGGTGAAGGGGCCGCCGGCAAGCGCGTGGATCTCGCCCTCCAGCACGGCGATGCGAGTGGCGAATTCGCCGGAAAGCCGGGCCAGCTCCTCGCGGTCGACGCGGATGCCGGCCATCTCCATTTCGGCCACGACCGGCACCAGCGGCCGATCGACCAGCTCATAGACGCGCGTCGCCTCCTCCCGCGCCAGCCGGGGCTTCAGCTTCCGCCAGAGCCGCAGCGTGACGTCCGCATCCTCGGCGGCATAGGCCGTGGCGCGATCGAGCTGCACCTTGTCGAAGCTGATCTGGCTCTTGCCCGTGCCGCAGACATCCTTGAACGCGATCGGGGCGTGGCCGAAATGGGCGACCGAAAGCTCGTCCATGCCATGCCCGCGCAGGCCGGCGTCGAGATCGTAGCTGAGCAGCATCGTATCGTCATAGGGCGCGACATCGATGCCGTTGCGGCGGAACATGATCAGATCATATTTCAGATTCTGGCCGATCTTGAGCACGCCCGGATGCTCGAGCACGGTGCGGAGCTTCTCCAGCACCAGCGCGCGCGGCAACTGGGGCGGCACCTCGCTCAGCAGCCCATCGCCGCGATGGCCGATCGGGATGTAGCAGGCCCTGCCCGGATCGACCGAGAGGCTGATGCCGACCAGCTCGGCACGGATGCAATCGATGTCGTCCGTCTCGGTATCGACCGCGACCGCGCCGGCGGCGATCGCGGCGGCGATCCAGCGATCCAGCGCCTCCTCCGTCACCACCGTTTCATAGGCGGCATGATCGAAGGCGGGCTGCTCCGCCGCCTCGGGCGCGGCCGGCCGGGTGGCGGCTGGCGCCGTCACCGGCGGCAGCGCGGCGGCGGGCGGACGATAATCATTGCCGCCACCATCGACCTTCAGCAGCAGCGACTTGAAGCCCTGATCCTCGAGGAAGGCGCGCAGCGGCTCCGGCGGTAAACCCTTGAGCGCGAGATCGTCGAGCGGCTCGGGCAGCGGAGCATCGCATTTCAGGCGGACCAGCTCGCGGCTCATCCGGGCATTGGCCGCGTGATCGATCAGCGACTGCTTGAGCTTGGGCTTGCGGATCTCCTCCACCGAGGCGAGCACGGTTTCGACGTCGCCATATTGCTGGATGAGCTGGGCGGCCGTCTTCGGCCCGATGCCGGGGACGCCGGGGACGTTATCGACGCTGTCGCCCATCAGCGCCAGCACGTCGCCGAGCTGCTCGGGCGGCACGCCCCATTTCTCGATCACCTCCTCGCGGCCGATGCGCTTGTTGGCCATGGTATCGAGCATGTCGACGCCGGGGCGGACGAGCTGCATCAGATCCTTGTCCGACGAGACGATCGTCGTCGCCCAGCCGGCGGCCTGCGCGGCCTCGACATAGCAGGCGATGATGTCGTCCGCCTCCAGCCCCTCGGTCTCGATGCAGGGGACGGAGAAAGCGCGGGTCGCGACGCGGATCAGCGGGAATTGCGGGATCAGATCCTCGGGCGGGGGCGGGCGGTTCGCCTTGTAGCCGTCATACATCTCGTTGCGGAACGTGCGGGACGAGGCATCGAGGATGACGGCGAGATGGGTCGGCCCATCGGCCTTGTGGAGATCGTTGACCAGCTTCCACAGCATCGTCGTGAAGCCGTAGACGGCGCCGGCCGGAACGCCGTGGCGATTGGTGAGCGGCGGCAGCCGGTGATAGGCGCGGAAGATATAGCCCGAGCCGTCGACGAGATAGAGGTGGTTGGAAGCCATGGCCAATCGTCTAGCCCAAGCCGGCCGCGCCATCCACCGTCATCGCGCAGCGGAGAGGCCGTCGGGGCAGCCGAAAATCCTGCCTAAAATTTAAGCGAAGTTGAGGAAGTTGAGGATTGCGAGCGGTTTTTCCACCTCCCCCGCAAGGGGCCGTGATCGATCGTGAGAAAGAGCCAAAAATGGTGGATTCCGGCCATTTCTGCTTCCGTTTATAGCATCGCGGTGGGGCTGTAGGACAGCGGCGAGCGCAACCGGCGCGGGCGGGCAGCGTGACACTGGGCTGGCTCGGGTCACGCCGCGCGGACGGACATCTCGCCTCCGGCCTCGTCACCCCCGAGCCGGGAAGCAGGGGAAGAAACCTTCGTTCTTTCTCCCCTCCCTGGAAGGGAGGGGCTGGGGGTGGGTTCCGCCGGGGCAGTCGGCGGTCCTAGCAGGGATCGCCTCAGCCACGCCTTCGGGATCCTGGCTCGGCATCCATCCTTCGCTTGCGCCGACATCGCTTGTCGCACGATGGACCCTGAAACGAGTTCAGGGTGACGATTCCTTCGTGTCGCCCAACTCCCATCCTCTCGATGGCCGTTGGCTCCGGACCGATGGCCCCAACCGTCATTCCCGCGAAGGCGGGAATCCATTGTGTCGGGAGCTATCGGCTCAATCGAGCCAACCGCGTCCATGGATGGCCTACGGCTCCCGCCTCGCGGGAATGGCGGGTTGGGGCCGACCCGGAAAGACCCGCTTCGGCAGCGCGGCAGACCGCGCCGCCGTCGCTACCCGACGGGATCACGGCACCAAAATCGTGTCCTGCGCGTCGATCAGCGTGTCGGGATAGTCGAGCGTGTAGTGGAGGCCGCGGCTTTCCTTGCGGCGGAGGGCGGAGCGGATGATGAGTTCGGCGACATCGACGAGGTTGCGCAGCTCGATCAGGTCGGGGGTGACGCGGAAATTGCCGTAATATTCCTCCACCTCGCGGCGGAGCAGGCGGATGCGGTGGTGGGCGCGTTCCAGCCGCTTGGTGGTGCGGACGATGCCGACATAATCCCACATGAAGCGGCGGATCTCGCGCCAATTATGCTGGACGATCACTTCCTCGTCCGAATCGGAGACGCGGCTTTCGTCCCACGGGCGGATCGGCGGCGGCGCCGGCAGATCATCCCAGTGGCGCATGATATGGCCGGCCGCCGCCTCGCCGAAGACGAGGCATTCGAGGAGCGAGTTGGAGGCGAGGCGATTGGCGCCGTGCAGGCCCGACTGCGTCACCTCCCCCGCCGCATAGAGGCCGGGCAGATCGGTGCGGCCCTTGAGGTCCACCACCACGCCGCCGCAGGTATAATGCTGCGCGGGCACCACCGGGATGGGCTGGGTGGTGATATCGATGCCGAGGCCGATCAGCTTGGTATAGATGTTGGGGAAATGTTCGCGCACGAAATCGGCCGGCATGTGGCTGATGTCGAGGTGGACATAATCGAGGCCGAGGCGCTTGATCTCATGATCGATGGCGCGCGCCACGATATCGCGCGGCGCCAGTTCGGCGCGCGGATCGAAATCGGGCATGAAGCGGTGGCCGGTCGTCGGGATCTTCAGATGGCCGCCCTCACCGCGCACCGCCTCGGTAATCAGGAAGTTCTTGACCTCCAGATTGTAGAGGCAGGTCGGGTGGAACTGCATGAATTCCATGTTCGAAACCCGCGCGCCCGCGCGCCACGCCATGGCGATGCCGTCCCCCGTGGCCCCCCTGGGCGCGGTGGAATAGAGATAGGCGCGGCCAGCGCCGCCGGTGGCGAGGATGGTCGCGCGGCCGGTGAACAGCTCCACCCGGCCGTTGCGCCGGTTGAGCGCATAGACGCCCCAGACATGGCCTTCGCCCGAATAACGCTGGCCGTGCCGCCCGGTGGCGAGATCGATCGCCACCATATCGGGCACGAGGGTGATATTGGGATGATCGCGCGCCGCATCCTCCAGCGCCTGCTGCACCGCCCAGCCGGTCGCATCGTCGACATGGACGATGCGGCGGTGGCTGTGCCCGCCCTCGCGCGTCAGGTGCCAGCGTTCGGATTCGCCGGGGTTGAAGGGCACGCCCAGCGCCGCCAGCCGCTCGATCGCGGCGGGCGCGTTCTCCACGACATATTCCACGGTCGCGCGGTTGTTGAGGCCCGCGCCGGCGATCATCGTATCCTCGACATGGGCGTCGAACGTGTCGCCCGGTTCCAGCACGGCGGCGATGCCGCCCTGGGCGTGCGCGGTCGACCCTTCCGAAAGCGCGCCCTTGGCGAGGACCGCCACGCGATGGCTGGGCGCGAGGTTGAGCGCGGCCGTCAATCCCGCGGCGCCGGAGCCGATGATGACGACATCGAAAGCGTGGTTCTGATCGGTCAAGGCAATGCTCTCTTCCCGCCCGCCGCGGCGCGGGCGGCCTTGCGGGGGTCAGCCGTTCACAGCCCGGGTGAGGTTGAGGAAGACGTCCTCCAGATCGGCCTCGCGGGTGGAGACGTCGACGATGCCGAGGCCTTCGCCCTGCAGCGCCGCCAGCACGCCGCCGGCGTTCAGGCGATCCTTGTTATAGGTGATGACGACGGTGCGTTCGCCCTTCAGCTCGATCTTGTCGAAGAAGGGCGAGGACGGGACCGTCGCGAGATCGCGATCGACCGTGACCTCGACCACCTTTTCCCGCGCCATGCCGACGAGCTTGCGCGTCGGTTCGTTGGCGATGAGCTGGCCGTGGTTGATGATCGCGATGCGATCGCACAGTTCCTCGGCCTCCTCGAGATAATGGGTGGTGAGGACGACGGTGACGCCGCCGCGGTTGAGTTCGCGCACATAGGCCCAGAGCTGCTGGCGCAATTCCACGTCCACGCCGGCGGTCGGCTCGTCCAGCACCAGCACGGGCGGCGAATGGACCATCGCCTTGGCGACCAGCAGCCGCCGCTTCATGCCGCCCGAAAGCGAGCGGGCATAGGCATTGGCCTTGTCGTCGAGATGGACGGCGCGCAGCAGCTCCATCGAGCGGCGCTGGCTTTTCGGCACGCCATAGAGGCCGGCCTGGTTCTCCAGCGTTTCCAGCGGGGTGAAGAAGGGATCGAACACGATCTCCTGCGGCACGATGCCGATCGATCCCTTGGCGTTGCGCGCGTCGCGATCGATGTCGAAGCCCCAGATCTCGGCGGTGCCCGAGGTCTTGTTCACCATGCCCGACAGGATGTTGATCAGGGTGGACTTGCCCGCGCCATTGGGGCCGAGCAGGCCGAAAATCTGGCCGCGCGGCACATCGAAGCTGACGCCCTTCAGCGCCTGCTTGCCGCCGGCATAGGTTTTGGCGAGATCGATGATGCGGATGGCGGCTTCGGTCATGCCGGGGCTTTAGCCGGCCGGAGCCGGGCGCGCAAAGGGAGTCGGCGATTCGGGTGCCAGGCGGATGGACCCGAGGCCTTCGCGGCCTTTTCCCAAGCATTCCGCTAACCATGTTCCTTCACACGAAGTTTACCCGCGCGCGCGCAGATGGGCCGCATGTTTCACCAGCTCCACCTCCGCCGATCGCGCCGCGCGCTTGCCGCCGCCGCCATGCTGGCCGCGATGCTGGCGACGCTCACCACCGTGCACCCCGCCCGCGCGGCCACCGTTCCGGCGCATCAGACCGCTTGAACCGCGGCCCACGGCTGCGCTAGGGGGAAATTCATGCTGCCGCCGCCCGAATCCGTCCGCGTCTCCACCGCCCGCGTCGCCTGCGACGGGGCTTCCGACATTCCCGGCGGGGCCGCGCTCGGCCATCCGCGCGTGTGGATCGAGATCGACGAGAAGGGCTATGCCGATTGCGGCTATTGCGACCGCCGCTTCATCCTGATCGGCGGCCCGGCCGATAAAGGCACCGGCACCGGCCACTGATCCTCCCTTCGACTTTGCCGGGGACATGCCTATATCGGGGGGCATGAGCATCTTCCCCGATCCCCGCCGCTTCCTCTATCGCGACAATGCGCTGGACCCCGATGGCGCGCTGCGCCTGACGGCGGACGCGCTGAAGGGTTGCGACGACGGGGAGCTCTACCTGCAATATGCCGCGTCCGAGAGCTTCGGCTTCGACGACGGCCGGCTGAAGACCGCCGATTTCAACACGCAGGCGGGATTCGGCCTGCGCGGCGTTTCGGGCGAGACCACCGCCTTCGCCCACGCCAACGAGATCAGCGAGGCGGCAATCCGCCGCGCGGCCGAGACGATGACCCTGCTCGATCCGGCCAAGGGCGCCAGGGCCGCACCGCCGCGCCGCACCAACGCCGCGCTCTACACCGCCGAAAATCCGCTGAACCTGGTGCCCTTCGCGAAGAAGGTGGCATTGTGCCAGCAGATCGACGCGGCGGCCCGCGCCCGCGACCCGCGCGTGGCGCAGGTGACGGTGGCGCTTTCGGGATCGTGGAGCGTGGTGGCGATCGTCCGGCCCGACGGCTTCGTCGCGCATGACGTGCGGCCGCTCGTGCGCCTCAACGTCTCGATCGTGGCCGAACAGAACGGGCGGCGCGAGAGCGGCTTCTTCGGGCTGGGCGGCCGTTATCTCTATGACGACCTGTTCGCCGAGGCGAACTGGAACCGGGCGATCGACGCGGCGCTGGCCCAGGCGCTCGTCAACCTCGAATCGGTGCCGGCGCCGGCCGGCGAGATGACGGTGGTGTGCGGCCCCGGCTGGCCCGGCGTGCTGCTGCACGAGGCGATCGGCCACGGGCTGGAGGGCGATTTCAACCGCAAGGGCAGCTCCGCCTTCTCCGGCCGGATCGGCGAGCGGGTGGCGGCGCCCGGCGTCACCGTGGTGGACGACGGATCGATCGCCGGGCGGCGCGGATCGCTCACCATCGACGACGAGGGCACGCCCACCCAGCGCAACGTGCTGATCGAGGACGGCATCCTCGTCGGCTATATGCAGGACCGGCTGAACGCCCGGCTGATGGGCGTGCCCGCCACCGGCAACGGCCGGCGCGAAAGCTTCGCCCATGCGCCGATGCCGCGCATGACCAACACCTTCATGCTGGGCGGCAGGGACGACCCGGCCGGCATCATCGCCGGCGTGAAGAATGGCATCTACGCCACCAGCTTCGGCGGCGGGCAGGTGGACATCACCTCGGGCAAGTTCGTCTTCTCCTGCACCGAGGCCTATCGCATCGAGAACGGCCGCATCGGCGCGCCGATCAAGGGCGCCACCCTGATCGGCGACGGGCCTTCCGTGCTGACCAAGGTGCGCGCCATCGGCAACGACATGGCGCTGGACGAGGGCATCGGCATCTGCGGCAAGGGCGGCCAATCGGTGCCGGCGGGCGTGGGCCAGCCGACGCTGCTGATCGAGGGGCTCACCGTAGGCGGAACGGCGGCCTGACCATGCCGGCGATGATCACCGTCGCCAGCTACAACATCCACAAGGCGGTCGGCACCGACAGGCGGCGCGATCCGGCCCGCATCCTGAACGTGCTGCACGAGATCGACGCCGATATCGTGGCGCTGCAGGAAGCGGACCTGCGCTTCGGATCGCGCACCTCGGCGATCCCGGTGGACATGATCGCCGAGCATAGCGGCTACAAGCCCGTCGATTACGATATCCGCCCCGGCGGCATCGGCTGGCACGGCAATGCGATATTGGTGAAGCGTCATGTGGAAATCGTCGCCCACGCGCCGATCCACCTGCCGGTGATCGAGCCGCGCGGCGCGGTGTGGGCGGACCTCAGCGTCCATGGCCGGCCGATCCGGGTGGTGGGCATGCACCTCGATCTTTCGGGCCTGTGGCGGCGGCGGCAGGTGCGCTCCATCCTGGCCCAGCTTGCCGAGCGCGCGCCGCAGCCGACGGTGATGATGGGCGACCTCAACGAATGGGCGAAGACCGGCGGCTGCCTTGCCGAATTCGCCGCCGGCGGCTTCCGCACGCTGGACACGGGCCGCAGCTTCCACAGCCGCCGCCCCCTCGCCAGCCTCGACCGCATCCTGATCGACCGGCAGTTCACGCCGCGCGACTGCGGCGTGCACCGTTCGGCCCGGTCCTCGGCCGCGTCCGATCACCTGCCGATCTGGGCGCGGCTTTCCATCTGATCCGTCCGCCTCGGCCTGACGCGGAGTGTCTTTCGGGGGGCGGCGATTCCAAATCCGTCATTCCCGCGCAGGGCATCCATGGAAGGCGGCTGGCCCGATTGAGTCGATAGCACCCGACACAATGGATTAGCTGCGCTGGGGATTAGCTGCGATGGCCTAATGGCGCCCGCCTGCGCGGGAATGACGGATTTGGGGCTATGTCGGTGGGGCGTTTCTACTCCACGCGAAAGCAAAGCGCAGGCTTCCTGCCGATCATTCCTCCGCGCCGCCTAGCCTTTCGCTTTCTCCGCCCGCTTGCGTTCGGCCGCCTCGTCATAGCCGGAGGAGGGCGCCGGGTCCTTGCCCTTGGCGGGCTGGGTGAGTGAGGGCGCATCGGAGGTGGGGAAGCTTTCGTCGAGCGCCACGTCCAGCTTGGCATCCTCGTCCGATGGATCGCGGCGCAGGCGCCGGTCGTCGCTCGCATCGTGCGCGGTCCTGATCTTGGTGGTGGGATAGTCATCCGTGCTCGGCTTGCCGCCATGTGCGTCCATCATCCGATCCTCTCGGCCATTCGCGTTGGAAATCACGGCCCCGGCTCGTATCGGGGCCGATCCGGAGGCCCGCATTCCGGCCTCTCGTTTGGACAAAAACGCGCGGCGACAGGGGCATGTTCCGTCGGTGCAACCGGGGCGTTCAACCTGAACTTTCGATGAACGTAGGGCCGGGTTCGACGGACGGCGGCGACACGCCACTCCCGATTAAGGCAGGGAGCGTTATAGATGGACGATGCATAACGATCACGACGAGTCTTCCAAGGTCCAGATCAGCCACCGCGTCGCCCTGCTCTCCATCGTCGGCTTCTGGCTTTTCTATTTCACGATCATAACGCTGCGCGGTGCCGGGCTGGGTTACGATCATCAGGTGGTGATGCTCGGCTATCGCGCCGTCGTCACCCTGATCAGCATGGGGATCACCTTCCTCGTCTACCTGATCCTGCGGCGGGTGGTGGGCCGTTCGCTGAAGCATGCGATCGCGGCGGCGGCGCTGCTCGCGGTGCCGGCGGCGCTGACCTATGCGACGGTCAACTGGATCGCGTTCGAGCATCTCGACCGCCATTTCCCCAGCAAGCATGATCGCAAGACCACCAAGGTCATCATCGAGAAGGGCGAGGCCCCGCCCGCGCCGGCCGCGCCGCCCGCCTTGCCCGGCGGCGTGATGGCGCCGCCCGCCCCGCCGTCGCCGCCCGCGCCGTCTGCCAGCCGCCAGGTGACCATCCAGGTGGGCGGCGACGAGGAGGACATGACCGACGAGGAAAAGAAGCCGATCATGGTGATCGCCGATCAGGGGGCGAACGGCTTCTTCTTCTTCTCCTGCTGGGCCGCCCTCTATCTCGCGCTCTGCTATGCCGCCGCCGTGCGCGGGGCGGAGCGCGAGACGGCGAGCTTCCGCGCCGCCGCCCAATCGGCCGAACTGCGCGCGCTGCGCTATCAGGTGAACCCGCATTTCCTGTTCAACACGCTCAACTCCCTCTCCTCGCTGGTGATGACCGACAAGAAGGCCGAGGCCGAGCGGATGATCATGAACCTTTCCACCTTCTTCCGCACCAGCCTGACCGGCGACCCGACCGAGGATGTGCCGCTTTACGAGGAGATCCGGCTGCAGCGCCTCTATCTGGACATAGAGGCGGTGCGCTTCCCGGACAGGCTGAAGGTGGAGGTGGAGGTGCCCGATCCGCTGCGCACCGCATGCGTGCCGGGCCTCATCCTCCAGCCGCTGGTCGAGAATGCCGTCAAATATGGGGTTTCGCGTGCGCGCCGTCCGGTTACGATCCGCATCAAGGCCCGCGAGGATTCGGACGGGCTGGTGCTGACGGTGGAGGATGATGGGGACCCGATGCCGGAAAATGAGATGAACGGCGGCACGGGCGTGGGCCTGCGCAACGTGCGCGAACGGCTGGCCGCCCGCTTCGGCAGCGACAGCAGCTGCCGCTGGGGGCCGCTGCCGGGCGGCGGCTTCGCCGTAACCCTGTTCCTGCCGCTGTCGCGCCATGGCTGCTGATACCGCGCCCGAACGCGCGCTTCGCACGCTGATCGTCGATGACGAGCCGCTGGCGATCGAGCGGCTGCAGATCCTCTGCGCCCAGACCGACGGCATCGACCTTGTCGGCACGGCCAGCGACGGCGAGGCCGCGCTGCGGCTGGTGGAGGCGCTGAAGCCGGACCTGCTGCTATGCGACATCGCCATGCCGGGGCTGGACGGCATGGGCGTGGCGCAGGCGCTGGAAAAACAGGCGGACCGGCCGGCGATCATCTTCTGCACCGCCTTCGACCAGTTCGCCGTCGCCGCCTTCGACGTGGCGGCGGTCGATTATCTGCTGAAGCCGGTCTCTGGCGAGCGCCTGAGCAAGGCCGTCGCCCGCGTGCACGACAAACTGCGCCAGCCGCCGACGGAAAAGCCGCAGCCGACCGGCTGGACCGAGGAATTCTGGGTGCCGCACCGATCGGAGATGATCCGCGTCGCCGCCGCCGATATCGACCGGATCGAGGCGGAGCGCGATTATATGCGGCTGCATATCGGCCAGCGCAGCTTCCTGCTGCACCAGACGATCAGCGAGCTGGAACGGCGCCTGGACCCCAACCGCTTCATCCGCCTGCACCGATCGACCATCGTCCGCCGCGATCATATCGCCAAGCTGCGCCACGACGGGCTGGGCGTGTGGCATGCCGACCTGGCCGACGGCACCGAGGTGCGGATCGGCCGCACCTATCTGCAGGCCGCCAAGGCGATCACGGGGCGCTGAGCGCCGGTTTCCAGCCGGCACGGGCCCATGAATAAGCGCCCCCGGGGCAAGGGAACCCCGGGGGCGCATCGCAGACGCCGTGGAAGGGACTGATTTCCAGTTCTGCGCCGGCGATATTCCGTGTGACGGGCCGATCAGCGGGCCGGCGTCTTCACCGTGACGTCGTTGCTGGCATAGCCCTGCTTGGACCGGGCGGCGGCAACCGCGAACTGGACCCGGCCATTGGCTTCGTTCATCGCCGTGCGGGCGCATTTGCGCGACTGGGCGATTTCGGTGAGCGTCTGCGAGTCACCGACGCCGCAGACATTGGCGACGGCCCGGCGGACGCGGCTGTCGAGGGCGGCGACGCCGTCGCTCGAGTTCAGATCCAGATCGCCGTAGCGGACGACGGCGGTGCGGGGTTCGCTCTGGGCGGAGGCGGGAGCCGCCAGCAGCGTCGCGGAAGCAACCACGGCACCAAGACTGCCTAAAAGAGCGGAGCGGGTGAAACGCGTGAACATGGTAACTCTCCTTCGAACCGATACAGGGCCTTTCGGCCGGATTTGCGATCCTGTTGGAGACGGTGAACGGACTGCCCCGTCGCCATGCATTTTCCCTACGGAAAGCTGGCTTCGCACGCATTACAGGTTCGACCGGAGCGCCCCTTCGCTCTACCAATTCCCCGCGATTGCGACGAACATGCAAAAGCCACCGACGAACGACCTGAGCGCGGGCGGCGAGGGGTGACGGCGGCCTTCCCCGCGATTCGATTCGGGCGGAAGCCTGCGGGCATCCGCCGCTTTCCCCTTCAACCGGCGGGCATCCGCGCCTAGGATAGGCAGGATGAAATATCTGCACACCATGATCCGCGTGTCCGACCCGGACGCGACCATCCGCTTCTTCGAGCTGCTGGGCCTCAGGGAAGTGAACCGCATGGAAAATGAGGCAGGGCGCTACACCCTGATCTTCCTCGCCGCGCCGGGCGACGAGGAGGCCCAGGTCGAGCTGACCCACAATTGGGACGAGAAAGGCGGCTATGATGGCGGCCGCAATTTCGGCCACCTCGCCTATCGCGTCGACAATATCTACGAGACCTGCCAGCGGCTGATGGAGGCCGGCGTGACGATCAACCGCCCGCCGCGCGACGGCCACATGGCCTTCGTCCGCACGCCGGACAATATCTCGATCGAGCTGCTCCAGGACGGCCATCTGCCGCCGCAGGAGCCCTGGGCCTCGATGCCCAATACGGGGACATGGTAACCCGCGCCTCCTTCCTGAAACGATTGGGGTCCGCCCACCCCATATTGCTGGCGCCCATGGCGGGCGCCGGCGGGGTGGGCCTGGCGGCGGGCGCCATGGCGGGCGGCGCGGTGGGCACCCTGCCCTGCGCCATGCTGTCCCCCGGCGCGCTGCGCAGCCAGTATAGCGAATTGCGTGCGCGGGCCGCCGGCCCGATCAACCTCAACTTCTTCTGCCACCGGCTGGGCGCCGAGCCAGACGACAGCGCGTGGCGGGCGCTGCTGGAGCCCTTCTACGCCGAATTCCATGTCGGCCCGCCCACCACGCCGCCGCCGCTGCGCGCGCCGTTCGACGCCGCGATGGCCGATCTGGTGGAGGAATTGCGCCCCGAGATCGTCAGCTTCCACTTCGGCCTGCCCGATCCCCCGCTGATGGACCGCGCGCGCGGCGCCGGCGCGCTGATCCTGGCGAGCGCCACCAGCGTGGCCGAGGCGCGCTGGCTGGCGGCGCACGGCGTGGACGCGGTGATCGCGCAAGGCTGGGAAGCCGGCGGCCATGCGGGCCGCTTCCTGGGCGAGGACCCGGCGGCGCAGATGGGGCTGATGGCGCTGGTGCCGCAGGTCGTCGACGCGGTCGACGTGCCGGTGATCGCGGCGGGCGGCATCGCCGACGGCCGGGGCATCGCCGCCGCCCTGCTGCTGGGCGCGAGCGCGGTGCAGATCGGCAGCGCCTATCTCCACTGCCCGGAAAGCCTGATCCATGAGCCGCACCGCGACCTGCTGGCGAGCGAGGCGGCCGAGCATAGCCTTTTCACCAACCTGTTCAGCGGCGGCCTCGCCCGCGGCATTCCCAACCGGCTGATGAAGGCGCTGGGCCCGATCCGCGAGGAGGCGCCGCGCTTCCCTTATGCCTCCACGGCGCTGGCGCGGCTGCGCACCGCCGATCCCGAGGGCTTCGGCCCCTGCTGGGCGGGGCAGGCGGCACGGATCGGCCGGCCGCTGCCGGCAAGGACGCTGACCGAGCATCTCGCGGCGGATGCGCTTGCGCTGCTCGGCCGGACCGATACAGGCTGGCAGCTATGATCGAAATCGCCCGCATCCCCGTGCTGACCGATAATTATATCTGGCTGGTCCATGACGGCGAAAGCGGTGAGACGGCGGCGATCGACCCCGCCGTCGCCGGGCCCGTGCTCGCCGCCGCCGAGGCGCGGGGCTGGCGGATCACGCAGATCTGGAACACCCACTGGCATCCCGACCACACCGGCGGCAATGCGGAGATCAGGCAGGCCACGGGCTGCACCGTCACCGGCCCGGCGGCCGAGGCGGAACGCATCCCGACGCTCGACCGGCTGGTGGCGGAAGGGGATGTCGTCCATCTCGGCGGCCATGCCGCGCGGGTGATCGACGTGCCGGCCCATACGGCGGGCCATATCGCCTATCTGATGCCGGCGGCGAAGGCCGCGTTCGTGGGCGACACGCTGTTCGCCATGGGCTGCGGCCGGCTGTTCGAGGGCACGGCGGCCGAGATGTTCGCCAACATGCGCAAGCTGGAGGCGCTGCCGGGCGACACCGCCGTCTATTGCGCGCACGAATATACCCAGTCCAACGGACGCTACGCGCTGGCGGCGGAACCGGGCAATGAAGCGATCGCCCGGCGCATGGCCGAAGTCGACGCCCTGCGCGCCCGGGGCGAGGCGACCGTGCCCACCACCATCGCGCTGGAACGCGCCACCAACCCCTTCATGCGGGCCGCATCGATCGAGGAGCTGGCCGAACGCCGCGCCGCCAAGGATTCGTTCCGGGGCTGAGGGCTTGTCAGCGCCGCACCGGCCCGCTCCCCCACCGGCTGCCCAACGGCAGTATCTTAATGGGCGGCCGGGTGGGGGAGCGGGCCGGTGCCGCCGAAATCCGGCGAAAGCCGGATTTTCAAAACAGCCAGCCCAGCCCATGCTATGATGCGCGCCATCAGGGGATGGGATCCGGGAGACAGACCAATGCGCAACCTCCATCTTGTCGCCGCCCTGGCCGCATCCATGACGATCGGCGGCTGCGCCTATGCCGCCGACAGCAAGGCCGACGCCCCATTGAGCGAAGCCGCCCAGAAGGCGCTTGCCGGCTATGAGCCCGTCGGCACGGCGAACTGCATCCCGCTGAGCCAGGTGCGCAGCAGCCGGATCATCGATCCGACCGCGATCATCTACGAGATCACGTCCAACCGGCTTTATGTGAACCAGCCCGCCGGCGGACGCTGCACCGGGCTGCGCAAGGACCGCGCGCTCGTCACCCGCATCACCACGGGCAATCTGTGCAACCTCGATCTCGTCACCGTGATCGATCCGCCCTCGCCGATCCAATATGGCGCCTGCCCGCTCGGCACCTTCACCGAATATCGCAAGAAACAATGATATTCGGCCAAGCGAGGCATTGACGCCACGATTGTTGCGTTGCAGCGTCGCCGCATGCGCATCGCGATCCCCCATACCCGCCAGAACCCCGACATCCGCTTCCTCGGCCGCCTGCTCGGCGACGTCATCCGGGCCTATGGCGGCGACGCGCTGTTCCGGCGGGTGGAATATATCCGGTCCGCCTCGGTCGACCGGCATCGCGGCATCGCCGCGCCGGATTCGATCGAGCTAGGGCTGGACGCGCTCACCCTCGACGACACCATCTCCTTCGTGCGCGGCTTCATGCTGTTCTCGATGCTCGCCAACCTGGCCGAGGACCGGCAGGGCGTGGCGGCCGAGCCGGGGGCCGACGTCGCCCAGGCGATCGCGCGGCTGGAGGCGGAGGGGATCGACCGCGATCGGGTGACGGCGCTGCTGCAGCAGGCGCTGGTGGCGCCGGTGCTGACCGCGCACCCGACCGAAGTGCGGCGCAAGTCCACCATCGACCACCGCAACCACATCGCCGAGCTGATGAAGCTGCGCGACATGGGCCGCACGGAAACCGACGGCGGCGAGCTGGTGGAGGAGGCGATCTACCGCCAGATCGCGTTGCTCTGGCAGACGCGGCCGCTGCGGCGCGAGCGGCTCTATGTCGCCGACGAGGTGGAGACCGCGCTCGCCTATCTGCGCGACGTGTTCCTGCCCGTCATCCCCGCGCTCCACGCCCGCTGGGAACGCGCGCTGGGCCAGCGCCCGCCCAGCTTCCTGAGGCCGGGAAGCTGGATCGGCGGCGATCGCGACGGCAATCCCAACGTGACGGCCGATTCGCTGCGGCTGGCGCTGGGCCGGGCGGCGGAGACCGTGATCGGCCATTATCTCGACCTGCTGCACCGGCTGGGCGCCGAGCTTTCGATCTCGACCGAGCTGACGCCCGTGACCGAGGAGGTGATCGCGCTGGCCGAACGCAGCGGCGACGATTCCCCCAGCCGCAGCGACGAGCCCTTCCGCCGCGCGATCACCGGCGTCTATTCGCGGCTGGCGGCGACGTATCGCGTGCTGGTCGGCCGCGAGCCGCCCCGGCCGCCGGCCTCGGCCGATGCCGAACCTTATGCCTATCCGGCCGACTTCCGCGCCGATCTGGTCGCGATCGCCCATGCCCTGGCCCGCGACGGCGATGGCGCGCTGGCGGGCGGCGGTGGCTTGGGCCGGCTGATCCGCGCGGTCGAGACCTTCGGTTTCCACCTCGCCACGCTCGACCTGCGCCAGAATGCCGACGTGCACGAGCGCGTGGTGGCGGAGCTGCTGAACAGCGCCGGCGTCGAGGCGGATTATCGCGCGCTGGACGAGGAAGGCCGCGTCGCCCTGCTGCGGCGGGAGCTGGCCAGTTCCCGCCCGCTTTCCAGCCCCTATGTCACCTATTCGGACGAGACCGCGTCCGAGCTGGCGATCGTCCACGCCGCGGCCGAGGCGCACGCCCGCTACGGGGCCGAGGCCATCACCACCTACATCATCTCCAAGGCGGAAAGCGTGTCGGACCTGCTGGAGGTCCATATCCTCCTCAAGGAAGCCGGCCTCTACGTCCCCGGCGACACACCCACGTCCGCGATCATGGTGGTGCCGCTGTTCGAGACCATCGCCGACCTCGAAAACGCGCCGAAGGTGATGACCGCCTGGTTCGCCCTGCCCGAGGCCGCGACGATCACCGCCGCGCGCGGCGTGCAGGAGGTGATGGTCGGCTATTCGGATTCGAACAAGGATGGCGGCTACCTCACCTCGGTGTGGAGCCTGCACCAGGCGAGCCGGGCGCTGGCGCCGGTGTTCGAACGCGCGGGCGCGGCGATGCAGCTGTTCCACGGCCGGGGCGGCGCGGTGGGCCGGGGCGGCGGATCATCCTTCATGGCGATCCGCGCGCAGCCGCCCGGCACGGTCGCGGGCCGCATCCGCATCACCGAGCAGGGCGAGGTGATCGCCGCCAAATATGGCACCCGCGAAAGTGCCGTCACCAATCTGGAGGCCATGGCATCCGCCACCTTGCTGGCCAGCCTGGAGCCGCCGCAGCTCGCCGAGGCCGAATATGAGCGGTTCGCGGGCGCGATGGCCAAGCTTTCGGACACCGCCTTCCACGCCTATCGCGACCTCGTCTACGGCACCGAGGGCTTCCGCACCTTCTTCCGCCAGTTCACGCCGATCGCCGAGATCGCCGACCTCAAGATCGGATCGCGCCCCGCCAGCCGCACCAAGAGCGACCGGATCGAGGACCTGCGCGCCATCCCCTGGGTATTCTCCTGGGCGCAGGCCCGCGTGATGCTGCCCGGCTGGTATGGCGTGGGCCAGGCGCTGGCGGCGTTCGAGGATCGCGGGCTGCTGGCCGAGATGGTGGAGGGCTGGCCCTTCCTGCAATCGACGCTGGCCAATCTCGAAATGGTGCTCGCCAAGTCCGACATGGAGATTGCCGGCCATTATGTCGCGCTGGTCGAGGATCAGGCGCATGGCCAGACGATCTTCGATCGCATCCGCGACGGCTGGCATGTCACGCGGGACAATCTGCTCGACATCACCGGGCAGAGCCGGTTGCTGGAAAAGAGCCCGGCGCTCGACGAATCGATCCGGCTCCGGCTGCCTTATATAGAGCCGCTCAATCACCTGCAGATCGAGCTGCTGAAGCGCCACCGCGCCGGCGAGGACGATCCCCGCATCCACGAAGGCATCCAGCTTTCGATCAACGCCATCGCCACGGCGCTGCGCAACAGCGGGTGACAAGGATCGGGGGTGGGCGGACGCCCTCCCTCGTTATTCCCCACGCAGGCGGGGGCCGGAGGCCAGCGCAGCTAATCCGTGGACGCGGTTGGCTCGATTGAGCCGATAGCTTCCGACACAATGGATTCCCGCTTTAGCGGGAATGACGGGGGGAGGGCTTTTTTAAGCGTCGGCCTCCTCGCCGACACTTATTTCCCCCACGCCGCCTAAAATGCCGGCGCGGGCCGGATCAGGCGCCGATCCAGTCGGCCACCTGCACGGCGATCTCGTTCGCGCCCTGGTTGAGCGCGGCGGAGACCGGGCCGGGCTCCTCGCGCGTCACCTTCGTCCGCGCCTCGAACCGGCGGGTTTCGACATCGTTGCCGCGCGCCAGCGTGGCATCGTAGATCACCACGACCTCGCCGCTACCCGCATCCAGCCCGAATTGCTGGAGCCGGCCGGCCAGCCGCATGCCGGGCGCCAGCGAATATTGCCGCAGATCGAGCACGGGCCGCCCGGTGCGCGCGGCGATGGTTTCGGCCAGCAGGTTGCGGAACAGGCGGGCGGGCGGTTCCACCCACTGCGCATCCTTGAGATAGGCGAGCCCGGTCGGCCCCGTCTGCACCGGCACGCGCAGCACGTTGAGCGCCTGGGGCACGCTGGGCACCAGCACGGCGACCGCCTGGCCATCGCGCGCCGTACGCGGCGGGCCGGCCGGCAGCGCGGCGGTGGAGGTGAGCGTCATCAGGCTGGCGGGCGGCTTTTCGCCGATGCGCACGCAGGCGGCGAGCGGCAGCAGCACTGCCGCGATCAGGATCGGATGCGGTTTCATGCGCCTCATTTCGGTTTGTAGTCCGGAAGCTTGCTGCCCCCCAGCACCGCGCCCGCGCCGCCGCGATCGAGCTTGTTGGCGACGCCGGTCAGCGCCTCCGACATCTCCGTCAGATCGCGGACGAGCTGGCCGACCTCGGGGATCGTCTGGGTAGAAAAGGCCTTGAGGCCCGGCCGGGCATCGCCGATCGCCCCTTCCAGCTCCGCCATGCTGCGCTCCGCCGACTGGACGGTGCGGCGCAGATCGGCGGCGATCGGCTGGAGCTGGCCGTTGGTGCTGCTGGCCAGCGCGCCGATCTGCTCGGCCGCATCGCCCGCCTGGCGGATGGCGACGCGGCTGTCCGCCAGCACGCCCTGCAATTCCGGCCCGCGATCGGCGAGCGACCCGCTCAGCCGTTCGAGATTGGCGAGGATGTGGGCCACCGAATTCTGGTTCTTGTCGTTCACCAGCTCGCCCAGCCGCTCGGTGAGCGTCGACAGCCGCTCCATGAGCTGGGGGGCGCTGTTAAGCAGCTCGCCCAGCGTGCCGGGCTTGGTGGGGATCACCGGGCGGCCATAGGGGCATTGGGCGCTGCGATCGTCGTCCGGGCAGGCGATCGGCGGCTGGCCCCGGATCGCGCCGTCGAGGTTGATCTGGCTGACCCCGGTGAAGCCGACGCCGCTGATCGTGGCGGTGGTGCCCTGCAGGATCGGCACGTCGCCCTTCACCGATATCCGCACGCGCACGAATTCCGGCTGATCGGGCATCAGCACGATTTCCTTGATCTGCCCCACCGGCACGCCCGAGAAGGTGACCGCCGTGCCCTTGGCCAGGCCATCGACCGACTGCTTGAAGAAGATGTCGAACTCATGCTCGTTCGCGCCGGAAAGCCGCGCGAGCCATACCGTGAAGAGCAGCACGGCGGCGAGCAGCGCCAGCACGACGCTGCCGACCAGGACGTGGTTAGAACGGGTCTCCATGATTCGTCAGTCTCTCCCCGTTCCGGCCCGCTCCGCGGATTGCGCGGCGTTCCTTCCACGCGGCCCGTTGAAATATTCCTGAATCCACGGATGGTCCAACGCCAATAGTTCCGGGATGGTGCCGACCGCGATCACCCGGCGATCGGCCAGCACCGCCACCCGATCGCAGATCGCATAGAGCGTATCGAGATCGTGGGTGATGAGGAACACGGTGAGGCCCAGCGTCCTGCTGAGATCGTGCAGCAATTCGTCGAAGGCGGCCGCGCCGATCGGATCGAGGCCGGCCGTCGGCTCGTCCAGGAACAGAAGCTCGGGATCGAGCGCGAGGGCCCGCGCCAGCCCGGCGCGCTTGCGCATGCCGCCCGAAAGCTCCGACGGGAATTTGGGGCCGGCATCGACCGGCAGGCCCGACATCACGATCTTGTAGCCGGCGATCTCGTCCAGCAATTCCTGATCGAGCGCGGGATAATATTCGCGGAGCGGCACTTCCACATTCTCGGCCACGGTGAGCGTGGAGAAGAGCGCGCCGTTCTGGAACAGCACGCCCCAGCGCCGCCGGATCGCCTCGGCCTCCGGCGTGTGGAGCGATTCGCCCGTCATCGGCACGCCGAACACCGTCACCTCGCCGGCTTCCGGGCGCTGGAGGCCGATGATCGATCGCATCAGCACGGACTTGCCCGTGCCCGATCCGCCGACGACGCCGATGATCTCGCCGCGCCGGACCTCGAGATCGAGATTCTCGTGCACCACCTGGTCGCCAAAGGCGTTCTTCAGCCCTTCGACCCGGATGGCGATATCGTCCTCCCCCGCCATCAGATCCATCCGATCGACGAGAAGAACACCGCGAAGAAGGCGTCGAGCACGATCACCAGGAAGATCGCCTGCACCACCGCCGCCGTGGTGCGCAGGCCCACTTCCTCGGCATTGCCCTGCACCTGCATGCCCTGGAAGCATCCCGCCATGGCGATGATCGCGCCGAACACCGGCGCCTTGACCAGGCCGACCCAGAGATCGGTCATCGGCACCACCTCGCGCATGCGCTGGATATAGGTGGCGGGAGGGATATCGAGCGAGATCCAGCACAGGATGCCGCCGCCCACGATCGCGACCAGCGAGGCATAGAAACCCAGCAGCGGCATCAGCACGACGGTGGCGATCACGCGCGGCAGCACCAGCGCCTCCATCGGCGCGATGCCGATGGTGCGCATCGCATCCACCTCCTCGGCGAGCTTCATCGATCCGATCTGCGCGGCGAAGGCCGATCCCGACCGGCCGGCGACCATGATCGCCGTCATCAGCACGCCCAGCTCGCGCAGGGTGATGCGGCCGATCAGGTTGATCGTGAACACCTCCGCCCCGAACTGGCGGAGCTGCACCGCCCCCTGCTGGGCGATGACGATACCGATCAGGAAGCTCATCAGCCCGATGATGCCGAGCGCGTCGACGCCGACCACCTCGAACTGGCGGGTGACGGCATTGCCCCGGAACCGGCGGGGATGGCGGACGACCGACCAGAAGGAAATGAGGATCGCACCGAAGAAGCCGACCAGCCCGACCAGCGTCTGCCCGGCGGTGACGGTGGCCAGGCCGACCTGGGAAAGGATGCGCGTGGTGGGCGATACATGCTCGGCACGGACGGTGGTGGCCTGATCGGCCTTGGCCACCTGGTCGATGAGCTGCGCGGCATCGGCATTGGTGCCGTCGATCGCGGCGCCGCTGTCGCGCGACAGCCGGTGCACCAGCCAGGCGCCGACCGTGTCGATGCGCGGCACATCGCTGAGGTCGATCCGCGCCGGCGGCGTATCGAGCGCCTCGATCCGGCGGGGCACCTCGCCCAGGCGCGCCAGCGTCCATTCCCCGGAAAGCCGGAGGACCCGCTGGTCGTCTATCGTGAAATCCGCAGCGTCGCTCATGCCCGACAACCATGGGGGAGGATCGTCCGCGCGGCAAGCCGGGAAGCTGACCCGCGAAATCGCGGAGATCGCGTTCTTTTCCGTCGCGCGGGGCGAAGCGAAGCGGACGGCGGCGGCGATTCATCCGCCGATCGCGGCCGCGCGACCCTTCAATCCCGGCCGAACAGGCTCTAAGGCGCGGACATGACCGAGCTTGCCATCTACGACATGGACCGCACCATCACGCGGATCGCCACCTACACGCCCTTCCTGCTCCACGCGGCGCGGCGGCGGGCGCCGTGGCGGCTGCTGTTCGTGCCGATCGTGCTGCTGTCCATGCTGGCTTACGTGCTGAAGCTGATCGATCGGGGCAGGCTGAAGGAGATCAACCACATGCTGCTGCTGGGCCGCGCGATATCGCCGGCCGATCTGGCGCCGGTGGCCGAAAGCTTCGCCGACCGGACGGTGGCGGCCAACATCCATCCCGGCGCGCTCACCCAGATCGCCGCCGATCGCGCCGCCGGACGGCGGCTGGTGATGGCGACGGCATCCTACCGGCTCTATTCGGAGGCGATCGGCGAACGGCTGGGCTTCGACGACGTGATCGCCACCAACAGCGTGATCGGGCTGGATGGCCGGATCCGGGCGCGGATCGACGGGGAGAATAATTACGGCCCGGCCAAGCTGCGGATGATCCAGGCCTGGATGGCCGCCGAAGGGCTGGCGCGCGAGGCCTGCCACATCCGTTTCTATTCGGATCACGCCTCGGACGCGCCGGTGATGGAATGGGCGGACGAGCCCTTCGCCGTCAACGCGCACGACCGGCTGCGCCGGCTGGCGGCCGAGCGCGGCTGGCCGACCGCCGAATGGGGCTGACGCCCCGTTCCGGGGCCTAGCGCGCCAGCCGCAGGGCGGCCGTCGGCGCGTCCTTGCTGATCGGCGTCACCCGCCAGCTGAGCGTCTTCATGCCGCCGGGGCCGGGCTGCGCGCCGGCCTCGTTATTGTGCATGGTGATCTCGGCATCGGTGGTCAGCGTGAAGCTGCCGTCCACCGCATCGTTGCTGCTCGGCATGCCCGGCGCGCCGCCCGCCTTCTTGGTCGAGCCGACGAAGGCCGGGGCGGAGACGCGGACCAGGCCGTCCTTGCGCAGCTCGATCGCGATGAAGGGGAAGAGCACCTCCGCATCCGAATTGAACGGATAGACGAAGCCGTGATCGAGCTTGCCCGAAATCTCATAGTCGATCAGATATTTGCCGCCGCCGAGATAGGTGACGGCGCGATAGCCCTCCTCCTTCATCAGCGCTTCGGCGATCGCCTTGCGCTTGGCCTCGTTCTCGCCGGCCTCCTTCGCCTTTTCCGCCTTCCGATCGGCCGCCGCCTCGCCATCCCCGTCGTCGGAAGACGATGTCGCCAGGCTGGAAGACATCATCTCCGCCGGATCGATGGCGATCACCTCGCCCTTATAGGCGAAGGTGAAGCTGCGATCCGCCTTGACGGTGAGCGCGGAGGCGAACTTGCCCGGCTGCAGCACGCAGGCCGCGAGCAGGAGCGGCGCGAGAAAGGCCACTGCGAGACGCGCCAGCTTCATCGATCAATCCCCTGGTCGCGCGTCGCCACCGCATAGAGCGCGATCGCCGCGGCATTGGAAATATTGAGGCTTTCGACACGCGGGCTGATCGGCAGCTTGGCAAGCTCGTCGCAATGCGCCTCGGTATTGGCGCGCATGCCCTCGCCCTCCGCGCCCAGCACCAGCGCCACGCGCGCCGTGCCGATCGCCTGGCCCAGCGACTGCTTCGCATGGCCGCTCAGGCCGATCCGCCAGAAGCCGGCCTCGGCGATCTCGTCGAGCGCGCGGGCGAGGTTGACGACGCGGACCCAGGGCACGATCTCCAGCGCGCCCGAGGCGGCCCGCGCCAGCGCGCCCGATTCGGGCGGCGCGTGGCGATCCTGGGTGACGATGCCGAGCGCGTCGAAGGCGGCCGCCGAGCGCAGGACCGCGCCGACATTGTGCGGATCCGTCACCTGATCGAGCACGATCAGCGGGCGGCGATCGTCGCGCCCGCGTTCCAGCAGGTCGCCCAGCCAGATATCGGGCAGCGGATCGACCTCGATCACCAGCCCCTGATGCGGCGCATCGGACGGCACCAGCCGGCCGAGATCGGCGACATCGGCGAAGGTGACGGGGATGACGGGCGGCACATCGAGCGCGGCCAGCGCCTCCCGCGTGCCCCACATGCGGCGGACGGTGCGATCGGGATTGGCGAGCGCGGCGATAACCGCATGGCGCCCCCAGAAACGGGGCCGGCCCGAAGCCGGCGCGGATGGACGATGGCCTCTACGCATGCCCGCGTGTTTGGCGGGGAGCGGGGCCGGACGCAAGCGGGCCGTGGGGGCCTGCCGCATTATTCGCCGCCCATCCACCGTCATGCTGAACTTGATTCAGCATCCATTGCCCGCAGCGCCCGATAACGGCCGGAGCGGCAATGGATCCTGACCCCCGTGACTTCGCCCGGGACATGCCTTCGTCAGGATGACGGCCGGAAAATGAGTGAAGGTGAGGAAAAACCCGCTCTTATTTGGGCGCCAGCACCATCAGCATCTGGCGGCCTTCCATGCGGGGGAACTGTTCCACCTTGGCCACTTCGTTGGTGTCGGCCTGGACGCGCTGCAGCACCTGCATGCCGAGCTGGCCGTGCGCCAGCTCGCGCCCGCGGAAGCGCAGCGTCACCTTCACCTTGTCGCCTTCCTCGATGAACTCGAACACCTTCTTCATCTTGGTGTCGTAATCATGGTCATCGATGTTCGGACGCATCTTGATCTCCTTGATCTCCTGCGTCTTCTGGCTCTTGCGGGCGAGGTTGGCCTTTTTCTGCGCCTCGTACTTGAACTTGCCCACGTCCAGGAACTTGGCCACGGGCGGATCGGCGTTGGGAGAGACCTCGACCAGATCGAGCCCGACCTCCTGGGCCTGCTCCATCGCTTCGCGCGTGTACATCACGCCCAGATTCTCGCCGTTTTCATCAATCACCCGTACCTTGGGCGACTGGATGAACTCATTATATCGCGGGCCATTGAGCGGCATCGGCGGCTGCCCCAGCGGGCGGCGCATCATGGGCGGACGTATAGCAGTTTCTCCTGTCGAGGCTTTCAGCAAGGGCGCGATGTAATGCGCGGAGGGGCATTTTGGAAGATGCGGCGGCGCCCGCACATGCAGATTCGTGGCGATTGTTGCAGGGCGGACGCGCTTTTCGCCCCCGTGCCGTCCGCCGTTCAGCCGCCCAGCTTGTCGCGCAGCGCCTTGAGCGCCGCGAACGGCCCGGTTTCCTCCTCCCCTTCCAGCAGCACGCCCGCCGCCTTGAGCGTGGCGGCGGCATCGGGGCTGCGCGGAAAGGGATCGAGCGCGAGGGCCAGCGTCTCGGCCACCGCCTCGCCGATGTCGATCAGGGCGCCGTCGAAGGGGATGGTGTCGCAGTCCTCCTCGGAAAGCTCGATCTCGTCGCCTTCGGCGGACATCTCCGCCTCCGGCACGAAACGCAGGCGGAACGATTCGTCGATCGCGGCCGGCACCGGCTCGCCGGTCGCGACGCAGGCCTGCTGCACCTCGGCGGCGAGCCGGCCTTCGGCCAGGACGGCCTGGCCCTGGCGGTGAAGGCGGGCCTCGGCCACCAGCCGATCGAGCGCGATCAGGCCGAAGCGGCGGGCGAGCGCGGCGCGCTCTTCCGGCGTCGCCTCCAGATCGACGGCGCGTTCCGCCTCGCCGATCGAATCGAAGCGGATGGGGCGGGCGAATTCGGGCGCGGTCGTCACAGCCTGGGCATCCCGCCGGCATAGAGGGCATCGGCCGGCATGGCGGCGAGCGCGGCGTAGAGGGCGCGGACGCGGGCCTCGGCGGGGCCGGTATCGGCCGGGGGCGCCCCGCGCCACAGATTGCGGCCGAGCGCGTCCGCCAAAGGCCCGCCATCGGCCAGCGCCGCGCGATAGGCGCTGATGCGGCCGCCGAGCGCGCTCATCATCCGGCCGACATGCTTGCCGACCACGACATCACCGACGCCGATCTGGCGGAGCTGGCCGTCCATGTCGTCCACGAACAATTCGGTGAGCAGGGTGGAGGGCAGCCGGCCCGGCACGCCTTCCGCCTCCAGCCGGATCAGCACCAGCGCCAGCACCAAGGCCACCATGTCGAACCGGCCGTCCACCGTATCGGGCGCGCCGCCTTCCAGATACCAGGCGGGCTGGCGGGCTTCGGCGACGATGGCATCGTAGAGCGGGCGATAGGGCGCGCGCTGATCGCGTTCGGGGAAGAGGCGGCGGAGGATGGACACGAGGGCAGGCACTTTCCGGTCTGTCTCGCCGCGCTTGCGTCGGCACGGCTTCCCCGCATATTGAGGCGGGCGGGCGCCGATGCAATGGCATTCGGCAGCGCGCCCGCGCATGGGCCGCCCGCAGATGCGCCGATCAGGAGATGCCTTATTATGTCGCTTACGCTTTCGCGCCTCGGAACGGCGGCCCTGGCACTGACCGTGCTGGCGACCGCGGGCTGCGCGCGCATCCGCGACCATAAGGGCTATGTGGTCGATGCGACCCTGATCGATTCGGTGCAGCCGGGCATCGACAACAAGGATTCGGTGTCGAAGACGCTGGGCCGGCCGAGCTTCGCCGGGCAGTTCGACAAGGGCGGCGCGGAAAGCTGGTATTATATCAGCCGCGACACCCGCCAGCTCGCCTTCGCCAGCCCCCGCCCCGTTTCGCAGATGACGCTGGCGGTGCGGTTCGACAAGGCGGGCAACGTGACCGCCGTCGACAAGAGCGGGCTGGAGAAGGTGGTGACGCTGAGCCCCAATGGCGACAAGACGCCGACCCTGGGCCGCGATCGCGGCTTCTTCGCCGAGCTGTTCGGCAATATCGGCCGGGTCGGCGGCGTCGGCGCGCCGGTGGGCGGCGGCACGACCGACAATCCCCAATAAGCGGCGCGCTTTTTAGGAAGCGCCGTCACCCCGTGCCTGATTCGGGGGGATGCAAGGAACAAGCGGCATGAAAAAGGGGGCTCGACGGCCCCCTTTTTGCTGTGCGCGGGCCGGGCCGGCCGATCAGCGGGCGATGCCGCCGGCGGCCAGCACCGCGAGCGTGACCAGTTCGGACGCGGACGCGCCCATGGTCGCGATCTGCACCGGCTTTTCCATGCCGACCAGCATCGGCCCGATCACCGAATCGCCGCCCAGCTCGCGCAGCAGCTTGGCCGAGACGTTGGCCGACTGGAGGCCCGGCATGATCAGCACATTGGCCGGGCCCGACAGGCGGATGAAGGGATAATTCTTCTGCACCTTGGGGTTGAGCGCGACGTCCGGCGCCATTTCGCCTTCATATTCGAAGCTGACGCCGCGTTCGTCGAGCAGCGACACCGCGCCCCGGATCGGTTCCAGCCAGTTGCCGGACGGATTGCCGAAGGTGGAATAGGACAGGAAGGCGACGCGCGGTTCATGCCCCATGCTGCGGGCGACGGCGGCGGTGCGCTCGGCGATGTCGGCCAGTTCCTCCGCGGTCGGCCGTTCGGTGATCGTGGTATCGGCCATGAACACCGTGTGGCTCTGCCCGACGAGGACGTGGATGCCGAACGGCTTGCGGCCGGCGGCGGGATCGATCACGCGGCGGACCTGCCGCATCGTCTGCGAATAGGTGCGGGTGACGCCGGTGATCATCGCATCCGCCTCGCCCAGGGCGACCAGCAGCGAGCCGAAGATGTTGCGATCCTGATTGACCATCAGCTCGACATCGCGGCGCAGATAGCCGCGCCGCTGCAGCCGCTGGTAGAGATAGTCGACCATCTTGGGCACCAGCGGCGAGACGCGGCTGTTGTGCAGCTCGAACTCCTCGGGCTTGTCGACGCCGAGCGCGCGCAGCCGTTCGGGCACGTCATCGCGGCCGACCAGCACGGGGATGCCATAGCCGCCGTCGCGGAACTGGATGGCGGCGCGCAGCACCACTTCCTCCTCCGCCTCGGCGAAGACGACGCGCTTGGGGTGCGCCTTGGCGCCTTCATAAGCCAGCGTCAGCACCGAGGTGGTGGGGTTGAGCCGGGCCTTCAGCTCCTCCCTGTAGGCCGCGAGATCGAGGATCGGCTTGCGCGCGACGCCCGAATCCATCGCCGCCCTGGCGACGGCGACCGGCACGATTTCCATGAGCCGCGGATCGAACGGCGCGGGGATGATATAGTCGTTGCCGAAATGCGGCGCCGCGCCGCCATAAGCGAGCGCGACTTCCTCCGGCACCTGCTCGCGCGCCAGCTCCGCCAGCGCCTGGGCGGCGGCGATCTTCATCTCCTCGTTGATCGTGGTCGCCCGCACGTCGAGCGCGCCGCGGAAGATGAAGGGGAAGCCCAGCACATTGTTGACCTGGTTCGGATAATCCGACCGGCCGGTGGCGACGATCGCGTCGGGCCGCGCCTTCTTGGCTTCGGGCGGGGTGATTTCCGGATCGGGATTGGCCATGGCGAAGATGATCGGCTTGTCCGCCATCGTCTTCACCATTTCCGGCTTGAGCGCGCCGGCCGCCGACAGGCCGAGGAACACGTCCGCGCCGACCATCGCCTCGGCCAGCGTGCGCTTGTCCGTCTTCACCGCATGGGCGGACTTCCACTGGTCCATGCCGGTTTCGCGGCCCTGGTAGATCACGCCCGAACGATCGCACATGATGACGCGATCGGACGGCACGCCCATCGACTTGATGAGCGCGGCGCAGGCGATCGCGGCGGCGCCGGCGCCGTTCACGACGACGTTGATGTCGCGGATGTCGCGGCCGGTGAGGTGGCAGGCGTTGATGAGGCCGGCCGCCGCGATGATCGCGGTGCCGTGCTGGTCGTCATGCATGACCGGGATGTTCATCCGTTCCCGCAGCGCCTGCTCGATGATGAAGCAGCCCGGGGCGGCGATGTCTTCCAGATTGATGCCGCCGAAGCTGGGTTCGAGCAGGGCGACCGCCTCCACGAACTTCTCGACGTCCTCGGTCGCGACCTCGATATCGATCGAATCGACGTCGGCGAAGCGCTTGAACAGCACCGCCTTGCCCTCCATCACCGGCTTCGACGCCAGCGCGCCGAGATTGCCGAGGCCGAGAATGGCGGTGCCGTTGGAGATGACGGCGACGAGATTGCCCTTGGCGGTATAATCATAAGCGGTCGCCGGGTCCTCGGCGATGGCCCGCACCGGCACGGCGACGCCCGGCGAATAAGCGAGGCTCAGGTCCCGCTGGGTCGCCATCGGCTTGGAGGCGACGATCTCGATCTTTCCGGGGCGGCCGTGCGAGTGGAACAGCAGCGCTTCGCGCTCCGAAAACTGGACGTTGCTGCCTTCACTCATCGTCGTGCTGCTCCTTGGGACACCGGTTGTCGCATGCTCTTTCGGGAGCCTGTGTCGAAACCGGTCCGGGTCGGGCAGGCGGGCGGATGCCCGCGCCGGGCACGAAGAATCTCTCACTATCCTGCCGGACAATACCGACGCAGGCTCTGAAGGGCCTTTTGGGGCATGGCCGGCTTGGGGACAAGCCGCTATCAGCGCCGATATGGCTCGCGGAACCAATGAAACCGTTACGGAACCCACGGCGCAGACGCCGATGATGGCCCAGTATCACGCCCTGAAGGCGGAAGCGCGGGATTGCCTGCTCTTCTACCGCATGGGGGATTTTTTCGAACTTTTCTTCGACGATGCGAAGATCGCGGCGGCGTGCCTCGATATAGCGCTCACATCGCGCGGGGACGGCGTGCCCATGTGCGGCGTGCCGGCCCATTCCGCCGAAGGCTATCTGGCGCGGCTGATCAAGGCCGGCCACCGCGTCGCCATCGCCGACCAGACCGAGACGCCCGCCGAGGCCAAGAAACGCGGCGGATCGAAGGCGCTGGTGGGCCGCGCGATCATCCGCGTGGTGACGGCCGGCACGCTGACCGAGGAAGCGCTGCTGGACGCGCGCGCCGCCAACTGGCTGGTGGCGCTGGCCGAGGCCGGCGGGCGCACCGGGCTGGCGGCGGCGGACATTTCCACCGGCCGGTTCGAGCTGGCGGCGATCGCCGAAGGCAGCCTGGACGCGGAGCTTGCCCGGCTGGCGGCGGCCGAGACGATCGTGCCCGAGGGCATGGCCGGCGCCCCGGCGGACGCCATCCCGCAGGAGCCCCGCCTGTTCGACAGCGCGGCCGGCGAGGCGCGGCTGAAGGCGTTGTTCGGCGTGGCGACGCTGGACGGATATGGCGGGTTCGGCCGGGCGGAGCTGGCGGCAGCGGCGGGGCTGATCGCCTATCTGGACCGGGCGGGACAGGGCAAGCTGCCCTTCCTGCAGCCGCCCGCGCGCCGCCAGCCGGCCGATCATATGCTGATCGACGCCGCCACCCGCGAAAGCCTGGAATTGACGCAGGCGCAGGGCGGCGGCCGCAAGGGCAGCCTGCTGGACGCGGTGGACCGCACCGTCACCGGCGCGGGCGCGCGGATGCTGGCGGCCGACATCGGCGCGCCGCTGGCCGAGCGCGCGACGATCGAGGCGCGGCTGGACCTGGTGGAACGCTTCGTCGAGGACGGGGGCCTCAGGGAATCGATCCGCGCCAACCTGAAGGCCGCGCCCGATATCGGCCGCGCGCTGGGCCGGCTGGTGGCGGGGCGCGGCTCCCCGCGCGACCTGGGCCTGCTGCGCGACGGGCTGGACGAGGCGCACGGCCTGCACGAACGGCTGCTGGGGCTGGCCGCGCGGCCGGCGCTGATGGACGCGCTGCTGCCCCGGCTGCGCGGGCACGGCGCGCTGATCGACCTTCTGGCCCGCGCGCTGGTGCCGCAGCCGCCGATCGATACCGCGCAGGGCGGCTATATCGCGGAAGGATATGATCCGGCGCTGGACGAGCTGCGCGCGGCCGGCGGCGAGGGCCGGCGCGCCATCGCCGCGCTGGAGGCGCGCTATCGCGAGCAGACCGGCATCGCCGGCCTGAAGATCCGCCACAATGGCGTGCTGGGCTATCATGTCGAGGTGCAGGCCAGGCATGCCGATCCGCTGATGCGGCCCGAATCCGGCTTCACCCACCGCCAGACGCTGGCGGGCGTGGTGCGGTTCAACGCGCCGGACCTGCACGAGCAGGCGATGCGGGTGGGCCAGGCGGGCGCGCACGCGCTGGCGGCCGAGGCCGCGCATCTGGAGGAGCTGATCGCCGCCGCGCTCGCCGCCAAGGCGGAGATCGCCGCGACGGCCGACGCGCTGGCCCGGCTGGACGTGGCGGCGGGGCTGGCGACGCGGGCGATCGAGGGCGGCTGGTGCCGGCCGGCCTTTGCCGACGAGCCCTGCTTCGCGGTGGAGGGCGGGCGGCATCCGGTGGTGGAAGCGGCGGTGGCGGCGACGGGCGAACGCTTCGTCGCCAATGACTGCCGGCTGGAGCCGGACCGGCGGCTGTGGCTGGTCACCGGCCCGAACATGGGCGGCAAATCCACCTTCCTGCGCCAGAACGCGCTGATCGCGGTGCTGGCGCAGGCCGGCGGCTATGTGCCGGCGACGTCCGCGCGGCTGGGGCTGGTGGACCGGCTGTTCAGCCGGGTGGGCGCTTCGGACAATCTGGCGCGCGGGCGATCGACCTTCATGGTCGAGATGGTCGAGACCGCCGCCATCCTGGCGCAGGCGACCGAACGATCGCTGGTGATCCTGGACGAGGTGGGGCGCGGCACATCCACCTATGACGGCCTGGCCATCGCCTGGGCGGTGGTGGAGGCGGTGCACGACATGAACCGCTGCCGCTGCCTGTTCGCGACGCATTATCATGAGCTGACCCGGCTGGCGGAGCGGCTGGACGCGCTATCGCTCCACCATGTCCGCGCGCGCGAGTGGAAGGGCGATCTGGTGCTGCTGCACGAGCTGGCCGACGGGCCGGCGGACCGCAGCTACGGCATCGCCGTCGCCAAGCTGGCCGGGCTGCCGCCCGCCGTTCTGGCGCGGGCGAAATCGGTGCTGGCCAAGCTGGAAAGCGGCCGGGCGGCGACCGGCGGCATCGCGGCGGGGCTGGACGACCTGCCCCTGTTCGCCGCCGCGGCCCAGGCGCCCGAACCCGCCGCCGATCCCCTGCGCGAGGCGCTGGACGCGATCCAGCCCGATGCGCTTTCGCCGCGCGAGGCGCTGGACCTGCTCTATCGCCTGAAGGGGATCGCGACCGGCTGAACGGTTCGGCGAGGGCCGGCTTTATACCGAATAGCCGCCTCCCCTTCGATTCTTGCGATTGATCCGCAATAGTATTCGCGCTACCGGCACATGTCAGAATGTGTCTGGATCGCCCGCAAGGGGGCGGTGGCGAGGTGAGACGAATGCACACGGTTTCCCTGCGCGATGCCGGCGAGGCCCGCCGCGAGGCCGTGTTCCATGCGAGCTTCCCGATCGATCCGCCGCCGGCCGAGGCCGAGGCGGCGATCGAGTCGGCCCCCGCCCGCTACGGCGCGCGCAGCGGGGCCAACTGGCCGGCGATCGGCGCGGTGGCGCTGGTGCATGCGGCGCTGTTCACCGCGCTGATCCAGATGAACGTCATCCCGGTGAAGCGGATCAAGGCCGCGCCGCTGGTGGTGGAGCTGCTGGCCGAGCCGCCCGCCCCGCCGCCCGCACCGCCCGAGCAGAAGGTGAAGCCGGTAAAGCCGATCGAGCCCGTGATCGTGGCGCCCGCGCCGATCGTGAAGACACCCGCCCCGCCGCCGCTTGTGGTGACGACGGCGACGCCGCCCCCGCCGCAATCGGTGATCGTGGCGCCCAAGGCGGCCCCGGCAGCGCCTTCCGCCGCGCCCATCAGCGCGGGCGACCTTTCGTCCAACATGATTTCCTTCAAGGCGCCCCGCTATCCGGTGGAATGCCGGCGGCGCAAGGAACAGGGCACGGTGGTGCTGGCGCTGCTGCTGGGCACGGACGGCGCCGTGGCCGATATCTCGGTGCAGACGTCGAGCGGGTTCGAACGGCTCGACAAGGCGGCGCTGGAAGCGGTGCGGCAATGGCGCTGGTCCCCCACCATGCGCGGCGGCCAGCCGATGATGGTGCGGGGCGTGGTGGAAATCCCCTTCGTCCTCAAGAGCTAGAGCCTATCCCTCGATGACGCCGATTTCCTTATGATGCCCAATTCCCTATGATGATCGCCATTCCCGACCTGCTGGATGCGGGCGCGCTGGCGCGGGTGCGCGCGCTGATCGATGCGGCCCAATGGGTGGACGGCAACGTCACCTCCGGCCGGCAATCGGCGCTCGCCAAGCAGAACGAGCAGCTGCCCGAGGATTCGGACGCCGCGCGCGAGGCCGGCGCGATCATCCTCGACGCGCTCGGCCGGTCGCCGCTGTTCGTGGCGGCCGCGCTGCCGCTCAAGGTGTTCCCGCCCCTGTTCAACCGTTATGGGCCGGGGCAGACCTTCGGCACCCATATCGACAATGCCGTGCGCATCCAGCGCGGCACCGACTTCCGCATCCGCAGCGATCTTTCCGCCACGCTCTTCCTCGCCGATCCGGACAGCTATGACGGCGGCGAGCTGGTGGTGGAGGACCAGTTCGGCGTGCAGGCGGTGAAGCTGCCGGCCGGGCACATGATCCTCTATCCGGCCTCCAGCCTGCATCGGGTGGAGCCGATCACGCGCGGCACGCGGGTGGCGAGCTTCTTCTGGATCCAGAGCATGGTGCGCGACGACGGCGCCCGGCGCACCCTGTTCGACCTCGACACCTCGATCCAGGCGGTGGCCGCCGATCGCGGGCAGGACGACCCGGCGATCATCCGGCTGACCGGCGTCTATCACAACCTGCTCCGCCGCTGGGCGGATGCCTGACGGGTCAGCTGGCGGCGCCTGAAAGCATCACGCCGCCTGGCGGGTGGTGAGCTGCAGCCAGGCGCGGGCCTGGCGCTGGGCCTCGGCGATCTCGCGCGCGGTCATGTCCTCGGAAATCTCGGCGCGGCAGGCCTGGGCCTCGGCATGGCCGCCCAGCGCCGCGAGGTTGAACCATTTATGCGCCGCGACGAGATCGACCTCCACCCCGGCCGCGCCGGTGGAATAAGCGATGCCGAGATCGAAGCAGGCGCGGGGATTGCCGTTGGCCGCCTGCGCCAGCCGGCTTTCGAGCAGCGCGTCCACGCTTTTCAGAACTTGTCCCATTTCGGCCCCCTGCCGGTTCTTCACCGGACAAGGAGTGTCATGAGAGGAAGAAATAAATGGTTAACGCACGATCGGCGGAAATAGCAGGAAAGATGGCGGCAAGATAAGCCGCGATCTTTACGCCGCCGAGACTTCGAGATTGTCGATCAGGCGGGTGCGGCCCATCCTGGCGGCGGCGAGCAGCCGGGCCGGGCGATCGGCGCGGGACAGGGGTTCCAGCGTCGCGGCATCGCAGAGCAGGACATAATCGATCGGCGCGAAGCCCGCGTCCGTCAGCCGGCCGCGCGCGACCTCCAGCGCCTGGGCGACATCGCCGCCGGCGGCGATCGCGGCCGCCGCCTCGCCCAGCGCGCGGGGCAGCGCGCGGGCGGCCTGCCGCTCCTCGGGCTGGAGATAGGCGTTGCGCGAGGAGAGAGCGAGGCCGTCATCGTCGCGCTGGGTGGGGACGCCGACGATCTCCACCCCGGTATCGAGATCGGCGGCCATCCGCCGGATCACCGCCAATTGCTGATAATCCTTCTCCCCGAACAGCGCGACATCGGGGCGGACCTGCGCGAACAGCTTGTTCACCACCGTGGCGACGCCATCGAAATGGCCGGGCCGGGCGGCGCCATCCAGCCCCTCGGTGATGCCGGCGACGGTGATGGAGGTGGCGAAGCCCTGGGGATACATCTCCTCCACCGTCGGCGCCCAGAGGATGGCGACGCCGGCATCCTCCAGCAGGCGGGCATCGGCCGCCTCGCGTCGGGGATAGGCATCGAAATCCTCGTTCGGGCCGAACTGGGTGGGATTGACGAAGATCGAGACGACGACATGCGGGCCACGCGCGCGGCCTTCCGCCACCAGCGCCAGATGCCCGGCATGGAGCGCGCCCATCGTCGGCACCAGCGCCACCCGGCCGCCATCGGCCCGAAGCGCGGCCACGGCCTCGCGAAGCGCGGCGACGGTACGAACGATTTGCACGGGCAGGGAACCTCCGATAAGCGCTGGACGGATCGTCCGGGGCGTCTTTGGGGGCCGCCGCGGGCGGAATCAAGAGCAGGGAACCCGACACGCATGGCCGCCGCTGCCCACCTGATTGTATTCGCCAACGAGAAGGGCGGTTCCGGCAAGTCGACCACGGCGGTGCATGTCGCCGTGGCGCTGGCCGCCGCCGGGCGCCGCGTGGCCGCGCTGGACCTCGACACGCGCCAGCGCACGCTGGGCCGCTACATGGAAAATCGCGAGGCGACGTCGCGCCGCCAGCTGATCGAGCTGCCGACGCCCAGGGCGGAGACCTTCGACCCCGCCAGAGGCGAGCCGATCAACGAGCAGATCGACCGGCTGGCCGCCGACGCCGACGTGGTGGTGATCGACACGCCCGGCCGCGACGACCAGCACGCGCTGGCCGCGATCGCGCGCGCCGACACGCTGGTGACGCCGATCAACGACAGCTTCATCGACCTCGACCTGATCGGCCAGGTCGATCCCGAAACCTACAAGATCCGCCGGCCCAGCTTCTATGCCGAGGTGGTGTGGGATGCCCGCAAGGCGCGCGCCAAGACCGACGGCAAGACGGTGGACTGGGTGCTGCTGCGCAACCGCCTGCAGCATGTGGAGGCGCGCAACATGCGCCGCGTGGCCAATGCGCTGGACGAACTGGCGCGGCGCGTGGGCTTCCGCGTGATCCCCGGCCTTTCCGAACGCGTGATCTATCGCGAGCTGTTCCCCAAGGGGGTGACGCTGCTGGACCTTTCGGCCATCGGCGAGCCAGGCATCGCCCATATCGCCGCCCGGCAGGAACTGCGCGAGATGGTATCGGGGCTGGCGCTGCCCGACTGGCCGGTGCAGCGCGCGGCCAACGGCTGATGGCGTGGATCGCCATCGCCGCCCTGGCGCTGATCGCCTGGGCCTGGAAGAAAGGGCGGCTGCGCGCGCCGACCCCGGCCGAGGCGATCGCGATATTGCTGGGCATCGCCGGCGCGGCTTCCGCCGCCAAGGGCAAGCCGATCATCGGCATTCCTCTGCTGATCGGCGCGGCGATGATGCTGAACCGCGCCCGCCGCATCCAGGACCGCGCCCTGCCCGCCATGTCGATCGAGGAAGCGCGCGCGGTGCTGGACGTGCCGGCCGATGCCGATGCCGATACGATCCGCGCCGAGCATCGCCGGCTGATCCGCCGCGTCCATCCCGATGCGGGCGGATCGGCCGCGCTGACCCGGCGGGTGAACCTGGCGCGCGATACGCTGCTGGGCGCGATCGAGCAGCGCGAGCGATATCGTCGGTGACCAGATTGAACCACAACGGCCCGGGCGCGTCTTGACCATGGAATTACCCGAGGAGACCCTTTCATGAGCCACCGTTTCGATCCCACGAGCCTGCGCGAATATGACATACGCGGCATCGTGGGTAAGACGCTCGGCCCGCCCGACGCCTATGCGATCGGCCGCGGCTTCGCCACGCGCGTGCGCCGCGCCGGCGGCACCCGCGTCGCGGTGGGATATGACGGGCGGATATCCTCCCCGGTGCTGGAAACCGCGCTGATCGAGGGGCTGACCCAGGGCGGCGTGGACGTGGTGCGGATCGGCCTCGGCCCCACACCGATGCTCTATTATGCCGAAGCCACGCTGGAGGTGGACGGCGGCATCCAGATCACCGGCAGCCACAATCCGGCCGACTATAACGGCTTCAAGATGGTGCTGCAGCACAAGCCCTTCTTCGGCGAGGACATCCAGGATATCGGCCGGATGGCGGCCGAGGACGATTGGGAGAGCGGCGAGGGCGCCGTGACCAATGCCGACGTGATGGACAATTATGTCGGCCGGCTGCTGGCGGGCTATGCCGGCGGCGCCTTCCGCATCGGCTGGGATTGCGGCAACGGCGCGGCCGGCCCGGTGATCGAGAAGCTGGTGAAGCTGCTGCCCGGCGAGCACCATCTGCTGTTCACCGAGGTGGATGGCACCTTCCCCAACCACCATCCCGATCCGACCGAGGAAAAGAACCTCGCCGACCTGAAGGCGCTGGTGGCGGAGAAGGGGCTGGACTTCGGCCTGGCCTTCGACGGCGACGGCGACCGCATCGGCGCGATCGACGGCAAGGGCCGCGTGGTATGGGGCGACCAGCTTCTCGCCATCCTGGCCGAGCCGGTGCTGCGCGAGGAGCCCGGCGCCACCATCATCGCCGACGTGAAGGCCAGCCAGGCGCTCTACGACCGGATCGCCGAGCTGGGCGGCAAGCCGCTGATGTGGAAGACCGGCCACAGCCTGATCAAGACCAAGATGCGCGAGACCAACGCGCCGCTGGCCGGCGAGATGAGCGGGCACATCTTCTTCGCGCACGATTATTACGGCTTCGACGACGCGCAATATGCCGCCGTCCGCCTGATCCGCGCCGTCCGCCTGCTGGGCGGATCGCTGACGGCGCTGAAGGATGCCATGCCGAAGATGGTGAACACGCCGGAGCTGCGCTTCCAATCGTCCGAGGACCGCAAGTTCAAGGTGGTGGAGGAAGTGCTGGACCGGCTGGCCGCCGCCGGCGCCGACGTGAACCGCACCGACGGCGCGCGGGTGACGACGCCCGACGGCTGGTGGCTGCTGCGCGCATCCAACACCCAGGACGTGCTGGTCGCCCGAGCCGAGGCGAAGGACCAGGCGGGACTGGACCGGCTGGTGGCGCAGATCAACGCCCAGCTCGAGGCTTCGGGCGTGAAGCCGGTGCTTGCCGCCGGGCACTGATCCGGGCGGGCGGGGCATGGCGGGCGGCGGGAAGGCGGCGGAACCGCGCGACGGGTGGTTCACCACTCAGCGGCTGAAGCTGCATTATGCCGAATGGGGCGATCCCGCCGCCCCGCCCCTGCTGCTGGTGCATGGCGGGCGCGACCATGCCCGCAGCTGGGATGCGATCGCCGCCGCCTTTGCCGATCGATTCCGCGTGATCGCGCCCGACCTGCGCGGCCATGGCGACAGCGACTGGGTATCGGACGGCAGCTATGAGATGGCCGATCTGGTCGCCGACATGGCCGCTCTGTTCCCGGCCCTGGGCGTGGAGCGGGCCGCCGTCGTCGGCCATTCGCTGGGCGGCAACATATCGCTGCGCCATGCCGGCCTCTATCCCGAGCGGGTGAGCCGGCTGATCGTGATCGAGGGCCTCGGCCCGTCGCCCGCCCGCGCCGCAGAGATCGCCGCCGAGCCGATCGTCGCGCGGATGCGCGACTGGATCGCGCGGCAGCAGCGGATGAGCGCCGCCGGGCAGCGCAGCTATGATTCGATCGAGGCCGCGACCGCGCGGATGATGGCGGCCAATCCCCGGCTGGCGTCCGACCTGGCCCGTCACCTGACCATCCACGGATCGCGGACCGGCGCGGACGGGCGGGTGCGGTTCAAGTTCGATCCGGCGGTGGGCGCCATGTCCCCGGTCGACCTGCTGCAGACGGAGAAGCATGCGTTGTGGGCGGCCGTCGCGTGCCCGGTGATCCTGGCCTATGGCCGCGAAAGCTGGGCCTCCAGCCCCGCCGAGGACGGCCGCGCGACCCATTTCCGCGATGCGCGGGTGGAGATGTTCGACGATGCCGGCCACTGGCTGCACCACGATCACCGCGACGCCTTCATCGCGATGATGCGCGCCTTCATCGGCTGATACGGGGCTTGCCGCGGATATTTCAGCACCCCTCCGATCGTCATTCCCGCGCAGGCGGGAGCGGGAGGCCAGCGTAGCTGATCCATGGGCGCGGTTGGCTCGATAGCACCCGACACAATGGATTCCCGCCTGCGCGGGAGAGACGGATCTGTCGGCGCGCCCGCCTCTCCGCTTCCAGCAAACAGTGCCTGCCAATGGTCGTTCAGCGCGCCCAAATGCGGGCACCTCAGCGATTTCAGGGGGCGATGCGACAGCGTCCCCGCGCACCCGCCCGGCGGATCGCAAGATCCGGGCCCACCAAAAACCCTCTTTCCACGGCAATGAAATAGTATAACGTTTCTGTTACGGTGTATCATCACCGAAACAGGAGGGCGTCATGCAAGAGCAGGCAGGTTTCCTCAATCAACGCAATCGCAGCCCCGCCGGCGTGGCGATCGTGGCGGGATTGCACGGCGCGGCGATCGCGGCGCTGATCCTGTTTCCGCCGAGCTTCATCGTCCATGAAATGCCGGTATTCCCCCTGATCCCGATCACGGAAACGCCGCCACCGCCGCCGGTGGAGGTGAAGGAGGCCCCGCCGGTCGCAAGGGCCGAGCGGCCCGTGACCAGGCCCGAAACCGAAGTCGCCACGCAGACGACGAACGAGACCATCTTCACGCGGACCGGCACGGACGATCCGAAGCCGATCGATCCCCCGCCCCTGCCGAAGGGCGAGGAGATCGTGCCCCCCACCGCCCCAGTGCTGACCGATGCGGTGATCGACCCGCGCGTGCCCTTCCAGCCCGATTATCCGGCGCGGATGGCGCGGCAGGAGATCGAGGGCGTGGTGGTGGTGCGCGTGCTGATCGGCGCCGATGGGCGGGTGAAGGCGGTGGAGCAGGTTTCCGCCACCGATCCCGCCTTCTTCGAGGCGACGAAACGGCAGGCGCTGCGCGCATGGCGCTTCCGCCCCGCCACCCGCGACGGCGTGGCGGTGGAAAGCTGGCGGACGATGCGGGTGAAGTTCGAGATGCAGGCCTGACGGCGAACCCCGGCCGATACCGGCGCCGGCTCTTCTCCCTCTCCCCGGCGCCACCCGCCCCGCCGCCTTCGGGCCCGGCGGGGCGGCCCTTCGGCCAAGGGTGGCATAAGCGGCCCACTGGGCTTATCTAGGCGGCCATGGCCATACCCCGCCCTTCCAAGCCATCCGCCGTGTGGCGCGACCTGCGCGCCTTCATGGCGGGCAACCAGCGGCACAAGCTGCTGATCGGCCTGATATCCGTCCTAATCCCGGCGCTGCTGGTGGCGGGATTCTATGTCGATTCGCGGGTCGATCCGCCCAAGCCCCAAATGTATTTCATCCCGAGCTGGCCCGCCACGCGCAGCGATGCCGAGATCATCGCCCAGCAGAAGATCGACCAGAAGAAGCTGGACGCGAAGCGCGAGGCGAAGCGGCAGGAATATCGCCGGCTGGCCGATCAGCTCGGCATCAAGGTTGACTGACACCGCCCGGGACGCGCGCTGGATGGGCGCGGCGCTGGCGCTGGCCGCGCGCGGCCGGGGGCAGACCGCGCCCAACCCCGCCGTCGGCTGCGTGATCGTGCGCGACGGCCGCGTCGTCGGCCGGGGCTGGACCCAGCCGGGCGGGCGCCCCCATGCCGAGGCGATGGCGCTGGAGGCCGCCGGCCCCGCCGCGCGCGGCGCCACCGCTTATGTGACGCTGGAACCCTGCGCGCATGAATCGCCGCGCGGCCCCGCCTGCGCCGACCTGCTGGCCGCAAGCGGCATCGCCCGCGCTGTGATCGCCTGCCGCGATCCCGATCCCCGCACCGACGGCCGCGGCATCGCCCGGCTGGAAGCGGCCGGCATCGCCACCGCCACCGGCATCGCCGCGCGCGAGGCGGAACGCGCCATGGCCGGCTTCCTGATGCGGGCCAGGCACGGCCGGCCGCATGTGACGCTGAAGCTTGGCCTTTCGATCGACGGGTGCATCGCGCTGGCATCGGGCGAGAGCCGCTGGATCACCGGCCCCGCCGCCCGCGCCCACGCGCATCTGGAACGCGCCCGCGCCGAGCTGATCCTGGTGGGGCGCGGCACGCTGGAGGCGGACGCCCCGAAGCTGGACGTGCGGCTGCCGGGGCTGGCGCATCGATCGCCCGCGCGCGCCGTGCTGGGCCATGGCGCCGCGCCGTTCGGCTGGATCGCCGTGGACCGGCCGGAAGCGATCGCCGACACGCCGGCCCTGGACGTGCTGGTGGAAGGCGGCGCGGGCGCGGCGGCCGCCTTCCTCGCCGCCGACCTCGTCGATCGCCTGCTGGTCTACCGCGCGCCGATCGTCATCGGCGGGGGCCGGCCCGGCATCGCCGATATCGGCCTCGTCCATCTGGAGGGCGCGCACGGGCGCTGGCGGCTGCACGATCAGCGGATGCTTGGCATCGATCGGCTTGAGGTTTACGAGCGCGTCCGAGAATAGGACCCCATCTGCATGTTCACCGGAATCATCACGGACATCGGCACCATCACCGCGACCGAGCAGCGCGGCGACCTGCGCGCCCGGATCGCCACCGCCTACGACACCGCGACCATCGACATGGGGGCGTCGATCGCCTGTTCGGGCGCCTGCCTGACGGTGGTCGACAAGGGCCCCGGCTGGTTCGCCGTGGACATTTCCGCCGAAACGCTGGCCCGCACCGCGCGGGGCCGCTGGAACGAGGGCGAGCGCCTGAACCTGGAGCGCGCGCTGAAGGTGGGCGACGAACTGGGCGGCCATATCGTGACCGGCCATGTCGACGGCATCGCCGAGGTGCTTTCCGTGACGCCGGAGGGCGATTCGCAGCGCATCGTGATCGCCGGCGGCCCGGAAATCGCCCCCTATATCGCGGCCAAGGGATCGGTGGCGCTGGACGGCATATCGCTGACGGTGAACGACGTGGCCGACGCGCCCGGCGGGGCCGTGCATTTCGGCGTCAACATCATCCCCCACACCGCCCGGAACACAACCTTCGACACCATCGCGCCCGGCCGCGCGATCCATGTCGAAATCGACATTCTCGCCCGCTATCTCGGGCGGATGGAGCAGCTACGCCATGTCCAGTAACCCAGAGCTTTCCCGCCTGCGCCACGCCTTCCTTTCGAGCCCCGAAGAGATCATCGACGAGGCCAAGAACGGGCGCATGTTCATCCTCGTCGACGACGAGGACCGTGAGAATGAGGGCGACCTCGTCATCCCCGCGCAGATGGCGACGCCGGACGCGATCAACTTCATGGCCAAATATGGCCGCGGACTGATCTGCCTCGCCATGGCCAAGGAGCGGGTCGACCAGCTCGGCCTCAACCTGATGAGCCGGCACAACGGCACCCGCCACGAAACCGCCTTCACCGTTTCGATCGAGGCGCGCGACGGGGTTTCCACCGGCATCTCCGCGGCCGACCGCGCCCGCACCATCGCGGTCGCCATCGACGCCTCCAAGGGCCCCGAGCATATCGTGACGCCGGGCCATGTGTTCCCGCTGGTCGCCCGGCCGGGCGGCGTGCTGGTGCGCGCCGGCCATACCGAGGCGGCGGTGGACGTGGCGCGGCTGGCCGGCCTCAACCCCTCCGGCGTGATCTGCGAGATCATGAAGGATGACGGGACGATGGCGCGGCTGGACGATCTCGTCGCCTTCGCCCAGCTCCACAATCTGAAGATTGGCACGATCCGCGATCTGATCGCCTATCGCCGCCGCCACGACCATAATGTCGAGAAGGTGGCCGAGACGAAGTTCGACAGCCGCTATGGCGGCGAATGGCGGGCGATCACCTATCGCAACAAGGCGGTGGGCACCGAGACGCTGGCGCTGGTGAAGGGCCATATCGATCCGGCCAAGCCCACCCTGGTGCGGATGCACACGCTCAACATCTTCAACGATTCGCTGGGCGAGCTGAACGACCGTTCGGGCATGCTGCAAGGCGCGATGCGCGCGATCGACGAAGCGGGATCGGGCGTGGTGGTCATCATCAACCGCGCGCTGGTGAACGCGATGTCCACCGTGGTGCGCGCCCGCGCCGAGGGCAAGGGCCCGGATTCGGACGACATGAACGAGCTGCGCGATTACGGCATCGGCGCGCAGATCCTGGCGGAGCTGGGGATCCACGACATGATCCTGCTCACCAATTCGCATCACACGCTGATCGCGCTTTCGGGCTACGGCCTCAACATCATCGGCGAGCAGCCGATCTCCACCGAAGGGCTCTGATACGACCATGGCGAAGGTGCTGATCGTCGAGGCGCGGTTCTACGACCATCTGAACGACCTGCTGATCGAGGGCGCGCGCGCCGCGATCGAGGAAGGCGGCCACAAGCATGAGACGGTGACCGTGCCGGGCGCGCTGGAGATACCCGGCGCGATCGCGCTGGCGGCCGAAACCGGCCGCTACGACGCCTTCGTGGCGATCGGCGTCGTCATCCGCGGCGAAACCTATCATTTCGAGGTGGTTTCCAACGAAAGCGCGCGCGGCCTGATGGCGCTCAGCATGGACGGCATCGCCATCGGCAACGGCATATTGACCGTGGAGAACGAGGCGCAGGCGCTGACCCGCGCCCGTCCCGACGAGAAGGACAAGGGCGGCGAGGCCGCCAAGGCGGCGCTGGCCATGCTGGCGCTGCGCGAGCGCTTCGGCCACTGACGGCATGGAGATCGTCGCCGGCGATATCGGGGGAACCAACGCCCGCTTCGCCCTGGCGACGATCGAGAACGGCCGCGTCACCCATCTGGGCGATCCGGTGACGCTGCCGACATCCGCCCATGCCAGCCTGCCGCTCGCCTGGGCGGCCTTCGCCCAGCGGATCGGCCGGCCGCTGCCGCGCGCCGCCGGCATCGCGGTGGCCGCCCCCATCCGCGGCGATACGCTGAAGCTCACCAACAATAGCTGGTTGATCCGCCCGGCAACGCTGGCGGACGAGATCGGCGTCGACGAGCTGGTGCTGATCAACGATTTCGGCGCGGTCGGCCATGCCGTGGCCCATGCCGGGCCGGAGGATTTCCTCCACATCGCGGGGCCTGACCGGCCGCTGCCCACGGAAGGCGTGATCTCGATCGTCGGCCCCGGCACCGGCCTCGGCGTCGCCTCGCTGCTCCGGCGCGGCGGCCGGCAGTTCGTGATCGAGACCGAGGGCGGCCATGGCGACTATGCCCCGCTCGATCCGCTGGAGGAGGCCGTGCTCGCCCGGCTGCGCGCGCAGCATCGCCGCGTCTCCACCGAACGAGTGGTGGCCGGCCCCGGCCTCGCCGCGATCCACGCCGCCATCGCCGCCATCGAAGGCCAGCCGGTGCCGCCGCGCGAGGACAAGGACCTGTGGACCGCCGCGATCGAGGGCAGCGATCCGCTGGCGGCCGCCGCGCTCGACCGCTTCTGCCTCGCGCTCGGCAGCGTCGCGGGCGACATCGCGCTGGTGCAGGGCGCCAACGCCGTGGTGATCGCCGGCGGCGTCGGCGCGCGCCTGGCCCGCCACCTCCCCCGCTCCGGCTTCGCCGACCGCTTCGTCGCCAAGGGCCGCTACCAGGAAATGATGGCCGCCATGCCCATCCGCCTCATCACCCACCCCCAGCCCGGCCTGCTGGGCGCGGCGGTGGCGTTCGGGGAGCGGGATAAAGGCGCTTGATCGCCTTGCTCACTACCTGCCCCTGAGGGTAAGCGGCCATCCTTCAATGACGTCTTGGGCACCGATCTCGGCTCCGCCATGGGGCCTCCTGAAATCGGGCAGCCATTCTATCGACGAATATCTCTTCACATGTTAGCGATGAACGACCATCGTTACGGCGGAGAGAAGCGTGATAAAGAACAGACTTTTGAAAGACATATTTTTCGGAACGGAAATTGAAAAACTAGATGCCGGAACCAGCCAGGTCATAAGCATATTAAATAATCTTCAAGATTTTGCAGACATAGATCGCAAAGATTGGGAAAATATACTTGATATCGTAAAGTCATTCTTCAAGTCTCCGATCAAGGGGCGATTTGGCGGGCCCATTACCCCGGGAGACGCCTTCTTCATGGCGGCATTCTTGGCGGCGAAGCGCCCGAAATCTGTGATCGAAGTAGGCGTCTGCGCTGGCGTATCCTCCGCGTTTACGCTTTATGCCGGACGCAAGCTGGGCTTGCTTAAAGAAGGTCGGAAATTCCTCCACAGCATCGACCTTCTACGCTTTCACGGCCCAGCGAAGAATGAAGTCGGCCAGGTTGTGCGGCTCAATCATCCGGACCTGCTGCCCTATTGGAATCTGATCGTGGAAACCACGATGCCGGACGCTGTGCTGCATAGACCGGATATTCTGAACGCCATAAGAGCGGATCAGCCCAGCCTCGGCTTCATAGATGCCAATCACATGCATCCCTGGCCCCTCATTGATACGCTAGCGATGACACGGATGCTGCCCAAAAACTCTTGGGTTCTCCATCAGGATACGCAGGTCATGGAGAGATGGTTAGCCAATAGCGTGGAGTTGGGCGTTCCCTGCCCCACGCCATGCAGAGGCGGCAATCTTGTCAGCACCCTATGGCCCGGACAGAAAGTAATCGGTTGGGGAATGTGTTACAATATGGCTGCAATTAAGCTCGACGTTACATCAGAAGAAATTCGTTCATTCTCCGAAAACGCCTTTCAATACCCACCCGAAGTAGGCAACGCGGAGGCCATGAGCACGGGAATTACTATTGAAGAAATTCTAAAAGATAAATAATCTTTCTAAAATCATTTGCAACAGAGAACTCAAAGCCATGAATCTCGATGTCGAATTATTCCCGGTTGCAGGTACAATATCGAAACCATCCATCCAGGTTGTGAGCTTCGATGTTTTTGACACGGCAGTCGTGCGTCCGTTCCTGCGGCCCGATGATCTTTTCGAGTTTATCGGCCGAGATGTTCGAGAAATTGTTGGAAACTTCAACATAGATTTCCGCAAAATCCGTATGAAGGCGGAAAAAGATGTTCGAATCGCCATGGAAGCCGCTGAAATAAAAAGCGACCCTAATATAGATCAGATTTATGATCAGTTATGCGATTCCCATCCCGGACTGGAACCATATAGAAACGAGATACTTCAGCTTGAACTATCGGCTGAATGTGGGATGTGCTATAAGAACGAGCGTATTTTTGCGATCTATAAGCATGCCATTTCGTCTGGCAAGCGAGTGATATTTATCACGGACACTTATCTCTCCAAAGATATTGTGAAAACTATACTGCACAACGCCGGATTCACGCAATACGAAGATATATTCGTATCGAATGAAATGAACCTCGCAAAAAAATTTGGAAATATATATCCCGCCGTCCGGGATATAATAAGGGTTGATTTTGAGAATGTTCTTCATATAGGGGATAATTTCAAATCTGACGTAGAACGCGCAAAAGAGCATGGGATATTTGTATTAAACTATCGCAAAAATAGCGATGATGTCGTGGCGAAGGCGCGCCCAGCAGCTATATTATGGGAAAACACAAATCGCATCTCATTGGCTAAAAGTATAAATATTGGCCTAATATCCCATAAACTTAATCGCAATAATATTAATAGATTAGAACCAAGAGATATCTTTAGAGGAAATCTGTATGATCTTGGATATTCTCTTTTGGGACCTTTTCTTGCAGAACTAAGTGCCTGGCTAGCAAATCATGCAAGAACGAACGGTTGCAGTAATCTGATTTTTCTCGCTAGGGACGGCTATCTCCCAAAAGCCGCTTTTGACCTGATGCAGGCAGCGGCTGCTCCAAAGCAGAAAATTGACACGAACTATGTATATGTATCGAGGAAGGCGATTTTACCCTACCGTGTCCTTGAAGGCGGCGTTGTCAGTACATTATTTGATATAGCGTTTGCGAAAGATTTTCAGGTACGTGATTTCCTGAGTCATCGCCTTGGACGAGATTTGACGGACTCTCTCCTCGCGAGTGACGCTGATCTTCAAGCGATGGCAGGCAGTGCTGTTGTTGATGTTCGGGATAGGCTTATCGATGCATTGCAGCACCATGAACCAATGATACTCGTAGCGATGCGAAACCGCTGCAAGGCAGCAGACATATATTATAGCGCCGCTTTGCCCGATAACAGCCGAAGCCTGATATTTGACGTCGGCCGAAAAGGCACGTTTCAATCTTTCTTCCATCATACCTTGAAGAAAGATGTTATTGGCGCATATGTGGTAACCCATTCCGATATAAACAAAACTCTATTGGCTAATGAATTTTTCACTTTCTATAATCACATTCATCTCGGCGAGAAGTCGTCCAAGCTCGATACAATATTATTCGAAGCGTTGCTATCTTCCACGTCCGGATCGGTCGAATATTTTGATGAAAGTGGCACTCCGGTTTTCTCGACGCCATCTCTGTCCGATCTTCAGCGTCAGAATATTCTAGCTGTGCAAGATGGAGCGCTGGCCTTCGTACAGGATCTTACTGAACGCTTTGGGCACAAGTGTCTGAATGTACCCTTTGATTCCGGGCATTTTGATCGGACTTTCCGGGCACTTTGGAAGTATCCAACCGACGCGGCCCTTTTCCACCAGCTTCCTCACGAAGACAGCATGTCAACCGCCGACGCAAGGTCGTTGCATGATATCTATTTTAACAGAAATGATCGGACATTACGACGGGGATTGAAGACAATCCTCATATACTGCCCGGCTCTGACCAGGGTTAGGGGTGGCGTGGAACGCGTTGTTTCATATATAGCGTCCGATTTGGATCAGAATTATAACGTTGTTATATTAACGTCGGGAGATCCTTCGGTTAGGCATCCGCGTCCGGTATTCCCGCTGCCGGACAACGTTCGGCTCCATAATATTCGAGTGGGAGATCGGGCAGCAATCGATAAGATGATCGATCGTTATAAATTTCGCGCTGCGATGATATTGGCTTCCGGACCGGTGGTACGGGAGTTCGTATCCGCACTTTCCTCGCGAAAGATACCATTTTTGCTCTCTGAGCGAGCCGATCCTGCGGAATCTTTTCAAACCTATTGGAAGGATTTCAAAAAATCGGATTATATTAATGCTTATCGCAAAGCGACGCTGGTAGCGGTGCAGTTTAATAGCTTTCGCAGGTATTTCCCAAAAGCTGTGCAGCGGAAGATGAGAACGATTCCCAACCCGGTTCCCGCCATTCGAGCTCACGAGGATATTCAACGAGAGAATCAGATCATTTGTGTCGCCCGGCTATTTCTGGAACAGAAACAACAGGATTTGCTTGTCCGCGCTTTTGCGGAGATAGCTGAGGAATTCCCACAATATCGCCTGGTTCTCTATGGCAAGGATCAAGCTGGCGGCGCCGCAGCGTTAGAGGAACTGACCCAGTCGCTCGGATTGGCCGGTCGGGTCCTGCTGAAGGGAGAGACCAAGTATATATTCGATGCGCTTGCCCAGGCGAAGCTCTTCGTCCTGCCATCGCGGTTTGAAGGATTCCCCAATGCTCTAGCGGAAGCCCTGGCTTCCGGTGAGAACGGCGGTGGAAAACTAGACCACGGTAGCGGCGGGATTGTCCGGCTGCGGGCGGCGTAAAAGTCGTCCACTTTT
>NZ_PHHF01000054.1 GCF_003034225.1 Edaphosphingomonas fennica | reverse complement strand
TCCATCGTCAATACCGAATGCCACGTTCCCAAAACGTTCTCCGACTTGGCCAAAATCGCAGCTTGGGGCCGACTGGGCCAACCAGCTTGAAGGCGCCTTGCTGAACCTCGCCATCAACGGGCGGGATGCGATGCCCGATGGCGGCACGCTGACCATCGCCACGGCCAACCTTGCCGCCGGCACGGCCGCGCAATCGCTGCCGCCGGATCTCGCCCCAGGCGATTATGTGCGCATCGCCGTAAGCGATACCGGCACCGGCATGGCGCCGGATGTGATCGCGCGGGCGTTCGAACCCTTCTTCACCACCAAGCCGATCGGCCAGGGAACGGGGCTGGGCCTCGCCAGCATCTATGGTTTCGCGCGCCAGTCCAAAGGCGAGGTCGCGATCGAGAGCGAACTTGGCAGGGGCACGACGGTGGCCCTCTATTTGCCCCGTCACATGGGTGCGGACGACGCCGCTTCGGACACCGCATCCGGCGACATGGCGATCACCGGGCGGGGCGAGACGATCCTGGTGATCGAGGACGAGCCCGTCGTCCGGGCGCTCATCGTCGAGCTGCTCGACGATCTCGGCTATTGCACGCTCGCGGCCGACGATGCCGAGCCGGGGCTGGAACTGCTCCGTTCCGGCGCCCCGATCGACCTGATGATCACCGATATCGGCCTGCCGGGCATGGACGGCCGCGATCTCGGCCGCATCGCGCGCGAAATGCGCCCCGGCCTGCCCATCCTCTACATGACCGGTTACGCCGACACCGCAACCGATGCGGACGATATCGCGGAGGAAGGCACCGCCCTCATCACCAAGCCGTTCGGCGGGCCGCTGCTGGCCGATCGGGTGGCGGCGATGCTGCGCCGCGCCTGAAGATCATGTTCCGACGGAGGATATATCTGGCGGCGGGCCTGCTTGCCTTGGGCGCGGGAACGGCCGGCATCTTCCTGCCGCTGCTGCCCACCGTGCCCTTTTACATCCTCGCCGCCTTCTGCTTCGGCCGCAGCAATCCGGCCTGGGAGGCGCGGCTGCTCGATCATCCCCGCTTCGGCCCGCATATCCGCGCCTGGCGGGAACATGGGGCGATCAGCATCAGGGCCAAGGCGTGGGCGCTGACCATGCTCACCGTCAGCGCCGTGATCGGGCTCACCTTCCTCAAATGGCCATGGTCCTTATTCCCGGCGGCCGCCGCCTTATGCAGCGGCGCCTGGATATGGACCCGTCCATCCCGCAGCTAGAAAGCACCCCGCCGCTCATTCGGCGGCGATGCAGGCTTCTTCCGGTTCGGCGCGCCCGTAAAGCGTCGTCCGCCGTATCGGCGTCCGCCCCAGCGACGCCGCCATCGCCCGCATGTCCGCCGCCGTCATCTCCTGGCCGTGGGTGGCGCCGGCGGCGCGGGTGATGCTTTCGTTCATCAGAGTCCCGCCCAGATCGTTGGCGCCGGCCCGCAGCGCCGCGCGCATGCCTTCGCGGCCCATCTTCACCCAGGAAGCCTGGATATTGTCGAATCCCAGCACCAGCCGCGAAACCGCATGCATCAGCACCGCCTCGCGCGCGGTCGGTCCCGGCCGCGCGGCGCCCCTGCGGTAGATCGGCGCCTCGTGCGCCACGAAGGCCAGCGGCACGAATTCGGTGAAGCCCCCCGTGCGCAGCTGAAGGTCGCGGATCGCGGCGAGATGGATCGCCCAGTCGCGATAATCGTCGACATGGCCGAACATGATGGTCGCGGTCGTCCGGATGCCCTGGAGATGGGCGGTCTCGATCACTTCCAGCCATTCCCCGGTGGAAAGCTTGTCCGGGCACAGGATGGCGCGGACGGGATCGTGCAGGATTTCCGCCGCCGTTCCCGGCAGGCTGCCCAGCCCCTCGTCGCGCAGCATGGCCAGATAGTCCGGCAGCTTCATGCCCAGCGTCGATGCGCCATGGCTGATCTCCAGCGGGGAGAAGGCGTGGACGTGCATGGCCGGATCGACGCGCTTCACCGTGCGGACGATCTCCAGATAGGTCTCGCCCGTGAAGCTCGGGTGGATGCCGCCCTGCAGGCACACCTCGGTGCCGCCGCGATCGCGCGCCTCGGTCACGCGTGCAGCAATCTCCGCCATGTCCAGCAGATAGGCCGCCTCATTGCCCGCAGCCTTGCGATTGCCCTTTGAAAAGGCGCAGAAATTACAGCGATAGCTGCAGATGTTCGTATAGTTGATGTTGCGGTTGACCACATAGGTGGCGGCATCGCCCACCGCCCTCGCCCGCAGATGATCCGCAGCCTCGCAAACGCGGTGATAGTCATTTCCCCGCGCCGCGAACAAGGCGGCGATATCGTCGGCTGCGAACGACGCCCATTCGCCGCCCAGCGCCTCATCCACGATTTCCGCGATCCGGGTGCGGCCGCTTCCCGCGCGCGGGACGGACGCCATCGTTTCCGACCGGCCGGCCCGCCAGCCGCTTTCGCGGCCCAGCCCGGCGGCGTCGCTATGCTCCAGAACGGGACGCCGCATCGCGGGATCGAGCCAGCGTTCGGCATCGCGGGCATAGGCCGGATAGATGGTGAGCCGTTCGGCCAGCACCTTGCCGCCGGCGGCCGTCGCCGCGCGCAGCCGCTCGATCTCGGGCCAAGGCGCCTCGGGGTTCACATGGTCCGGGGTCAGCGGCGAAACGCCGCCCCAGTCGTTGATCCCCGCCTCGATCAGCCGGGGCAGATCGGTGGGCGCAAGATTGGGCGGCGCCTGGATGCTCATGTCCGGCCCCAGCATCAGCCGGGCGACGGCGATGGTCCAGAGCAGCTCGTCCGCCTCGGCGGCGGGCGCATTCGCCATCTTCGTGCCCGGCTTGGGCAGGAAGTTCTGGACGATCACTTCCTGAAGATGCCCGTGACGCACGTGCAGCGCACGCAACGCCGCAATCGCCTCGATCCTTTCGGCGCGCGTCTCGCCGATGCCGATCAATATGCCCGAGGTGAAGGGCACGGCCTGCCGTCCGGCCGCCTCGATCGTCGCCAGCCGCAGGGCCGGCACCTTGTCCGGCGATCCATGGTGCGGCCCGCCCGGTTCGCCCAGACGATCGGCGATCGTCTCCAGCATCAGCCCCATGGAGGCGGAGACGGGGCGCAGCGCGGCAATCTCCTCGTCGGTCATGCAGCCGGCATTGATGTGCGGCAACAGCCCGGTCTGGTCGCGCACCGCCGCCGCGACATGGGCGACATAATCTAGCGTGCTGGAAAATCCGTTGGCATCCAGCCACTCGCGCGCGGCGGCGTAGCGAAGCTCCGGCTTCTCGCCCAGCGTGAACAGCGCCTCCCGACAGCCCATGGCGGCGCCGCGCTTCGCGATCTCCACCGCTTCCGTCACCGCCATATAGGGGCTTTCCAGCCGGCGCGGCGTCTTGGCGAAGGTGCAGTAATGGCACACGTCGCGGCACAGCATCGTCAGCGGCAGGAACACCTTGGGCGAATAGGTGACGATATCGCCATGGCCCTGGTCGCGGAGCTTGCCCGCCGCCGCCGCCAGCTCGCCGGGGTCGGCCGCCAGCAACGCCGCCGCCTCATACTGGGCCAGCAGGGGCGCCAGCGGATGATCGCGCCCCGCCAGCGCACCCGCTGCGACCGCAAGGTCGATGGCGCGATCGACATCGAGCCCGATCGCATCATCGACGAACGCCGTCGCATCGGGCGCGGCATCGCGATGGCGGGCGAAGCTGTCCGGCCCGAAGGCGGGAGGAACCATCCGATCCGCGGGCATCAGCAGCAGGTTGGTCCCGTCACCCGCCGCGCACGGCGCGATCAGCGGCCCCTGCCCCGTGCGATAACGGCCGACGATGCGATCGATGGCGGCATCGTCGATCAGGGCAAGATCGGCGGGAACCAGCGCGATATGCCGCGCGCCCAGCGCAAGCGCCCGATCGATGCCGGCCGCCATCGCCGCATTCAGGCCTTCGCCCGCATCGGCCACCGCCACCGCACCGGCTGCCTGCGCCGCCTCGGCCATCCGCGCATCGCCGGTGACGGCGATCACCCCAGCGAAATGCCGGCTGCGTGCAAGCGTCGCGATCACATGGCTCGCCATGGCGAGGACGAAATCCGCCCTGTCGCCACCCAGCACCTCCGCCAGCCGGCTCTTGGCCTCCGCCAGTCGCTTGACGGGCACGACCGCCCAGATTCCGCCTTCGCCCAGCAACGCCATGTCCCGTTCCAGATCGTCCTACCGGGGTAGATGCCCGTCCGGGGAACGCCTATTTCATAAGCACCAGTTCTTCGGACATAGAAGGATGAAGGGCCACAGTTTCGTCGAACGCCTGCTTGGTCAGCCCCGCCTTCACCGCCACGGCGGCCGCCTGCAATATCTCCGGCGCATCCGGCCCGATCATGTGGAGGCCCAGCACCTTCCCGTTTTCGGGGTGCACGATCATCTTGTAGAGCGCGCGTTCGTTGCGGTTGGCCAGCACATTCTTCATCGGCCGGAAATCCGACGTGTAGATCTTGGCATTGCCGAACTTGTTGCGCGCCTGCGCCTCGGTGAGGCCGACGCCGGCCAGCGGCGGGTGGCTGAACACGGCTGATGGAATGCACCCATAGTCCACCGTGGTCGGCTTGCCGCCGAACTGGGTGTCGGCGAAGGCCTGCCCTTCGCGGATCGCCACGGGGGTGAGCTGCACCCGATCGGTGACGTCGCCGACGGCGAAGATGCTGTCGCAGGAGGAACGGCTATGCTCGTCCACCTTCACCGCGCCGCGCTCGTTCAATTCGACGCCGGCATTCTCCAGGCCGAGCCCGCTGGTATGGGGCGTCCGGCCTATGGCATAGAGCAGCACGTCGCACGGGATGGGATCGCAACCGGTGACATGCACCAGCAATGATCCATCCGCCGCCTTCTCCACCTTTTGGAACGCGGCGTTGAACCGGAACTCGATCCCCTTCGCCATCGATATCTGCAGCAGGCGATCGCGGATCTGCTCGTCATAGCCACGCAGGATCTGGTCCGAACGGTTGATCAGCGTCACCTGCGATCCGAATTCGTGGAAGATGCCGGCGAATTCGTTGGCGATATAGCCCGCGCCCGCGATCACGATGCGGCGGGGCAGCGCTTCCAGGTGGAAGACCTCGTTGGAAGTGATGCCCAGTTCCGCACCGGGACAATCGGGAATGGTAGGCCATGCGCCCGTGGCGATCAGTATCTTGTCCGCCGTCACCGTGCGGCCGGATGCCAGCAGCACCTCGTGGGGGCCGGCCACGGTCGCTCGCTCGCGGACGATCTCGACATTATTGTTGTTCAGCGTGTTTTCGTAGAGGCCGTTCAGCCGGTCGACTTCGGAAAGCACGTTATCGCGCAAGGTCGGCCAGTCGAACCGGCAATCGGGCACCTCCCAGCCGAAACGCCGGGCGTCCTGGAGGTCCTCGGCGAAATGCGCGCCGTAGACGAGCAGCTTCTTGGGCACGCATCCGCGGATCACGCAGGTGCCGCCCACCCGATATTCCTCCGCCACCGCCACCCTGGCGCCGTGCGCCGCCGCCACGCGCGAAGCCCGAACGCCGCCCGAACCGGCGCCGATGACGAAAAGGTCATAATCGTAACTGGCCATATATGCTCCGCAGGATCGCTTTCCGACAGGAGATAGGCAGCCGCCGGCCCGAAGGCCAACGGCTTGTCCCTATCGCTCTGATCGCCTTAGCCGAATGCGCGGGCGATCAGCGCCCGGGTCGAAGGATCGAAACGGTCGGTCCCTTCGGTTTCGATCGATTTGGCGATCTCCTTGCCCAACTCCACGCCGAACTGGTCGAAGGGGTTGATGCCCAGCAGGGCCGCGTTGGCGAACACGCGATGCTCGTAGAAGGCGATCAGCGCGCCAAGCCGGGCGGGATCGACGCTGTCCAGCAATATGGTGGTGGACGGCCGGTCGCCCGGATAGGCGCGGGCGGGATCCTCGCTCGCCTTGCCCGCCATCAGCGCGGCCCCTTGCGCGAAGGCGTTGGTCAGCAACGCGCGGTGATGGGCCTCGTCCAGCGCATCCCCCGGCTCGATCGAGGCGATGAATTCCACCGGCACCAGATGCGTGCCCTGATGGAGAAGCTGGAACACCGCGTGCTGGGCGTCGGTGCCCACGCCGCCCCAGGTGATCGGTGCGGTGGGATGGTCCACCGGCTTGCCGTCGGCGCGGACCCGCTTGCCGTTCGATTCCATTTCCAGCTGCTGGAGGTAGGACGGCAGCAGCCGCAGCCGCTCGTCATAAGCGAACACGGCCCGCGTCTCCGCCTGCCGGACGGCGGCGTAATAAAGGTCCACGAATGCGGCCAGCAGCGGCGCATTGCGCTCCGGCGGGGCCAGGCGGAAGTGCCGGTCCATGGCGGCGGCGCCTTCCAGCAGCGTCTCGAACGCATCCCAGCCGAGGGCCAGCGCCGCCGGAAAGCCGATCGAGGACCAGAGCGAATAGCGCCCGCCGACGCTTTCGGCGAAGGGCAGCACGCGTGTCTCGTCCACGCCCCATTCCACCGCGCGCTCGGGCGCGGCGGTCAGCGCCACAACCTGGCCATAGGGGTCCTCCACGCCCGCTTCCGCCAGCCAGGCCAGCGCGCTGGCCGCGTTCAGCATCGTCTCGGTGGTCGTGAAGGTCTTGGAGGCGATCACCACCAGCGTCGCCGCCGGATCGAAGCGGCGGAACACGGCTTCCAGCGCCGCTCCGTCGACATTGGATACGATGGCGACGTCATAGCGCCCCGAATCCCGGCCCAGCGCATCGACCAGCAGGTCCGGCCCCAGCGCCGATCCGCCGATGCCGATGTGCAGCACATGCCGGATCGGTCCCAGCGCGTCCGCCTCGATCGCATCGATCAGCGCCCGCATCCGGGCGTGGAAATGCCGGGCGCGGGCCACGCTTTCCGGGGCGCCCTGCCCCCGTTCGGCCGGATGCTCCGCCGCCCGTCCCTCGGTGACGTTGACGGCCGCGCCGCTGAACAGCGCCTCGCGGGCCTTGGCGAAGCCGGCGGCATCCGCCAGCGCGACGAAGCGATCGATCAGCCCGGCATCGAGATGCGTCTTGGAAAAATCGAAATGCAGGCCGCCTTCATCGATCGTCAGCCGCGAAAGGCGATCGGGCTCGGCCTGGAACAGCTCCGTCAGGCTGGGCCGCGCCGCTTCCTGAATTGCCTGCCACGCCTTTACCGTATCGACCATAGGGATCATCTCCTTGCGAGCGCCGGATCGATACAGGCTGCGGCACCGCGCCGCCACCGCTTTCGGCGCCCACGGCCGCCGATCGACGGCGAGATTGACCGCTTGACCGGAAGCCTGCCGCGCAGCACACCCGCGACATGCCAGACAGCGCTTCCGACTCCAGCCCCCGAGCATCCAAGCAAAAGTCGCCGGGCGGGATCATGGAGAATATCCGTTTTCTCCTCACCCTGCTGATCCTGGCTGTACTGTTGCGAAGCCTGGTGGTGGCGCCGTTCAACATTCCATCGGAATCGATGCTGCCCAGGTTGCTGGTGGGCGACTATCTGTTCGTCGCCAAATGGCCCTACGGCTATTCGCGCTACAGCTTCCCGTTCGGCCTGGCGCCGATCGACGGGCGTATCCCGTCCGGCGCGCCCGATCGCGGCGACGTGGTCGTCTTCAAGACGCCGTCGGACAACAGCACCGATTATATCAAGCGCGTGATCGGCCTGCCGGGCGACATCATCCAGATCAGGGGCGGGCAGATCATCCTGAACGGCACGCCGGTGCCGCGGGTTCGCGTCGCCGACTTCATCGATCCGGTCACGCCCAACAGCCCCTGCCGCCCCGAACCGGGCCTCAACATCGTCGAGGAAACGGCGACCGACGGCAGTCGCATCTGCCGCTACCAGCGCTATCGCGAAACGCTGCCCAACGGCCGCAGCTATGACGTGCTCGATCTCGGCAACGTGCCCTTTGCGGACGATACGCCCACCTATGTCGTGCCCCAGGGCCATTATTTCCTGATGGGCGACAATCGCGATCGTTCGGCGGACAGCCGCTATCCCGCGCAGGTGGATGGCGCGATCGGCATGGTTCCCAGCGAAAATATCGTCGGCCGGGCGCTGGTGATGTTCTTTTCCACGGATGGCAGCGCCGAATGGCTGAAGCCGTGGACATGGCCGGGCGCCGTGCGCTGGTCCCGCCTCGGCGGAGGCTTCTGAAAGGATGGCGGCCCGGCCCTTGCGGTTAAGCAGGCGCTAACCTCGCCGGGCTAGCGTAGGCGGAATCCAAAGGGAGTATTCCGTCGCCATGGCTGGCGAGGAACAAAGGGAAGTGGACGAAACCGGCGCAGCCAAGACGGGCATGATCGGCCATGCCGATGCCCTTCGGCGCGTCAGCGGCGAGTTTGCGGATACGGCGCTCGAAACGGATTTCGCGCAGGAACGGCTGCCCGAAACGCTGCGCTATGCCCGGCTGCTGATGCTGGGCTCCATGGTGCTCAACACCCTGTTCCTGGCCAGCGACTGGCGCTTCCACGGCACCGCGCATTTCTGGGTGGCGGTGCCGGCCAGGCTCGTCACCATCCTGCTCGCCATCGCCTGCTTCCTCGCGTTGCGCCGGGTTTCCAGGCCGCGCGGGGCCACACTGGTCATGGTCGCCTGGATGGTGGCGAACGCGCTGGCGGTGATGCTGCTGGTCACTTCGCACAGCCGGATCGCGCTGTTCGTCGTCATCATGCTGCCGCTCATCTACTATCTCGTCGTGCCCGGCCGCTTCTGGGCCGTCGCGGCCTGCGGCATCGCCTGCAGCCTGCTGATGTATCTGGGCTATGGTGAATATCGCGCCTCGCCCACCACGGCGGGCGGCCTCGCGCTGGCCCTGTTGATGCTCAACAGCGCGCTCATCATCGTCATATCGCGATCCAACCGGCTGGAACGGCTGCAATGGATCGCCATGCGTTCGGAACGGCGCATCGCCGCCGAGCTCGATCTCAGCCGCGAGACGCTTGCCCGCATGTTCGCGGCCAGCCCCATCCCGATGGTCATCACCGATCGGGAAACCGGCAAGGTGGTGGATGCCAACGACAGCTATCGCGAGCTTCTGGGCACCGATCCCATGGCCGGCCCCGGAACGCTCGAGCCTTTCTACGTTACGCCGGGGGATCGCCAGCGCCTGCTGGCGATGATCGACCGGGACGACAAGTTCGGCGATACCGAAATGCAGATCAGGACGGCGGATGGATCGCTGCGCACGGTGATCGTGAAGGCCAATGCGGTATCCACCCCGCACGGCCGCCGGATCATGGCGGGCATCATCGACATTTCCGATCGCAAGGCCGTGGAGCTAAGCCTGGAATGGCTGGCCTCCACCGATACGCTGACCGGCCTGCCCAACCGCCACAGCTTCCTCGCTACCGCCCGCGCGGCGATTGCCGCCGCCGAACAGACGGGCGTTCCCCTTGCGCTGCTGATGGTCGATCTCGACCATTTCAAGCGGATCAACGATGGCTGGGGGCATCAGATGGGCGACTGCGCCCTCCGGGCCTTCGCGGCATTGTGTCTGGAGCATCTGCGGGACGACGACATCATCGGCCGCCTCGGCGGCGAGGAATTCGGCATATTGCTGCCCGGCTGCGATGCGGAGGCCGCCCTCGCCGCCGCCGGGCGCCTGCGGCAGGCGATCGCCGGGATCATCGTCGATCCGCTGATCAGCGACGGGCCGCGCCTGTCCGCCAGCATCGGCGTGACGATCGTCGCCCAAGGCGAAAGCGATCTGGAAAAGGCCATCGGCCGTGCGGACAAGGCGCTCTATGAAGCGAAGCGGATGGGCCGCAACTATGTCGTCCTCGATCCGCTTTTGGAAATCCCGTCCGCAAGACCGCACTGACGCGGGCTCAAAGCCCGGGGCGCTGGCTTTCGATCGCCTCGCGGATCATCGCGCGGGTGCGTTCTATCCGGGGATTGGCGCTGCGCCGCCGGACGATCTCGATCGCGGCCTCCAGCGCGGGTTCCACGATGCGGCGCGCCTTGGCCGCCGGCAGGTAGATATTTTCGCCGCGGGCGGCATCGCTCAGGGCGGCGGCGGCTGCGTGCAGAACTTCGTCACTGATTGCCACGAAACCCTCCTTCGCCCAATCAGCCGCCCATCGCGGAAAGTGGGGCCTGCGCTACAGGATCGCAAGCCCCTTCCGTCGGTTAGCAGCCCAATGCCGCGTGCAGCGGCCCTCAGCGCCCGCCCGTCTTGCGGACGGCGCCGGCATGGCGGCCGACGCTGCCCGAACGGCGCGGCGGGAAGCGGCGCTGCCGCTCGCCGGTGGCCGGGCGCTCGCCGTCATGACGGCGCGGCTGGCGATCGCCCCGCCCGTCGGAAGGCTGCGACGCCGCCGGCTTGGGCAGCTTCGCCTTCTCGGCGATGAAGTTTTCCGGCAGCGGCTGGATTTCCATCTTCACTCGCGTCAGCTTCTCGATGGCCCGCTGATAGGGCCGCTCGTCGTCGGCGATGAAGGCGATGGCGATGCCCGCCGCGCCGGCGCGCGCGGTGCGGCCGATGCGGTGGACATATTGTTCCGGCACGTTCGGCAGCTCGAAGTTGAAGACGTGGCTCACGCCGCCGACGTCGATGCCGCGCGCGGCGATATCCGTCGCCACCAGGATCTTGATCTCGCCCTTGCGGAAGGCGCCCAGCGCACGTTCGCGCTGGGGCTGGCTCTTATTGCCGTGGATCGCCTCGCAGCCGATGCCGGCGGCCTTCAGATGCTTCACCACCCGGTCCGCGCCATGCTTGGTGCGGGTGAAGACCAGCGCGCGATCGATCGGCTCGCTGCGGATGCGCAGGGTAAGCAGCGCTTGCTTCTCCGCCTGGTTGACGAAGGTGGCGAACTGCTCGACCCGCTCGGCGGTGGTCGATTGCGGCGCCACCGAAACCTTCACCGGATCGCTCAGGAAACGATCGCCCAGCTCGGCGATCGCCTTGGGCATGGTGGCGGAGAAGAACAGGCTCTGGCGCTTCTTGGGCAGGAGCTGGTCGATGCGCTTCAGCGCGTGGATGAAGCCCAGGTCCAGCATCTGATCGGCCTCGTCGAGCACGAAGATCTCGACATTCTTCAGGCTCAGCGCGCGCTGGTCGATCAGGTCGAGCAGCCGGCCCGGCGTGGCGACGAGGATGTCGACGCCCGCCTGAAGCTGGCGGATCTGCCGGTTGATCGGCACGCCGCCGAACACGGTCGCCACCGAAAGGCGCAGGAACTTGCCATAGGCGACGAAGCTGTCGGCGATCTGGCTCGCCAGCTCTCGGGTCGGCGAAAGCACCAGCATCCGGCAGCCCTGCGGCGGGCGGTGCTTGGGGTTGCTGGCAAGGATGGCGAGCGACGGCAGGGCGAACGCGGCGGTCTTGCCGGTGCCGGTCTGGGCGATGCCGCACAGGTCGCGCCCGTCCAGCAGCGGCGGGATCGCCTTCAGCTGGATCGGCGTGGGATTGGAATAATTCTTGGCGGCGAGCGCCTTCAGGATCGGCTCGGGAAGGCCAAGATCGGTGAACTGGGTCAAGTATATAACTTTCGAATGCGGCCAGCGCCCACGACGCTTCATGGCGTGCGGACGGCAAGCGGGTTCGGATGACGACCCGCGTGAAAAGGGAAGCCTCAGGCTAGGGCGTCTCGAGGGAAGGAACCGGCCTGCCATTTGGAAGCGGCAGGAGATCACGCTGCTCCGATCCAGGCATGCGGGCTTGCCGCCTGCCGACGCTGCGTGCCACATAAGGCAGCCGGCGGCTTAAAGCAAGCGCCGGGCGCAGGCCCCCCCCTACTCCGCCGCCGCCTGCTTCGCCCCGTGACGCCTTTGTTCGGACCATTGGGTGATGCCGCGCCGGGCCTCCTGCACGAAGCGCGATCGCCGCACCCCTTCCAGGAACAGCCCGCCCACTATCTTGCCGATCAACCCCACCGGCCGGCGGAACTGCACGAGCAGGACGATGCGCGTCTCATCCGTATCGTTCTGGACCTCATGTTCGAACACGTCGTCGAACACCAAAGCCTTGCCTTCCTCCCAGCTCAGCCACTGGTCCACCACGCGCATCCGGCACTTGTCCTTCTCGCGCGGCACCTGGATGCCGAGGTGGCAGGTAAGGAAAGCCTTGGTCACCCCGGTATGGGTGGGAATGCGGGTGTTGGGCACGAGGATCGAGAAGAAGGCCGAATTCAGCCCCGGCACCTTCGACACCAGCTCGGTCGTGCGCGGGCAGGCCCGGCAATTATTCTCCTCGCGATAGCCGTAGCCGATCAGGAAGAAGGATCGCCAGCGCCCGGCGGGGGCGATGCGGCGGTGATCGGGTGAAACCGAAGCCAGCGGCGGCACCTCCTCAAGGTCCTGAAGCGCGGCTGCGGCCTCCGCCCGGATCTCCTCCCAATGCGCCTCCAGCATCTCGACCCAGGCGAACTCGCTGCGATCGAAAACCGGCCTGTCGCCGATCTTCGAGGATCGCGCGATCCAGCGGTTGGTGATCGGCTGCATGCGCTTGCCGAAGCGCATGATAAGGGGTTTCTTGGGAACCAGCGCCGAACTGGGCGCCAGGCGCGCATTGATATCGTCGGGAATGTCGGTCCGGATATCGTCGGGAATGTCGGCCCGGCCGGTTGCCGCTTGCTCTTTCCCGTTGCTGATCGAATTCACAAATGCCCTCGACGGTTGTGAAATATTGCCCCTCGCCCATCGCTTGGTTAGCCGCGATCGCCGCCCTTCGCCAGCCCGTCCTGCCTCTCCATTTGCTCGGCGCGCCTGTCGCTGTATGTCTGGACGATCCTATCCGGGGGAATCGCAGATGCCTTCCAATTCCTTGATTTACGTGTCGCTTCTGGTGTCCGCCATGCTGCCGCACGCGGCGCAGGCGCGGCTGTCGCCGGCGGAATCGAGGATGGTGGAGACGGTCCGTTCGGAACAGGACCGGTCGATCGCGCTTCTGGAACGGCTGGTGAACGTCAACTCCGGCACCATGAACCTCGCCGGCGTCGAAAAGGTCGGGCAGATGATGCGGGCCGAGCTTGAGCCGCTGGGCTTCGACGTCCGGTGGGTGCCGATGGCGGCTGTCGGTCGCGCGGGCCATATCGTCGCCACCCACAAGGGAGACGGCAAGGGCAAGCGCCTCCTCCTCATCGGCCATCTCGATACGGTTTTCGAACAGCATTCCCCATTCCAGACGTTCGTCCGCAAGGGCGACAAGGCCGAAGGCCCCGGCGCGGGGGACGACAAAGGCGGCATGGTGGTGATGCTCGCCGCGCTCCGGGCGATGCAGGCGGCCGGCACGCTCAAGGCCGCCGATATCGAGATCGTCCTTACCGGCGACGAGGAAGATGCCGGCAGCCCCGTGGAAACGGCGCGCGCCGCCCTCGTCGAAGCGGGCAAGCGCGCCGACGTGGCGCTCGATTTCGAAGGGCTGGTGCGCGACGGCGGGCGCGACATGGGCTCTATCGCGCGCCGCTCCTCCTACAGCTGGACGATCACCGCCACCGGCAGGACCGGCCATTCCAGCCTGATCTTCACGCCCCAATATGGCGATGGCGCCGCCAATGAGCTGGCCCGGATCGTCACCGCCTTCCGCCAGGAGCTGCCCGAACCCAACCTCACCTTCAATGTGGGCCTGATCGCGGCCGGGGCCAATGCCTCGATCGAAGCGGATGGCGCGCGGGCCAGCGCATCGGGCAAGACCAACATCATCCCGGCCATCGCCCTCGCCAGGGGCGATTTCCGCACCCTGACCAACGACCAGACGCTCCGTGTCCGCCAGAAGATGGAGGCGATCGTCGCGCGGCATGCCCCGGGCACGGATGCGAAGATCGAGTTCGAGGAAGGTTACCCCTCGATGGCCCCCACCGCCGGCAACCGCGCCGTGCTGGCGAGCCTCAACGGCGTCAACCGCGATCTCGGCCTGCCGGAAATGCCGGAGCTCGATCCCCTCAAGCGCGGCGCGGGGGACATCTCCTTCGTCGCCGGCGATGTCGATGGGCTGGCGGGCCTCGGCCCCTACAGCACTGGCGATCATGCGCCGGGCGAAACCGTCGATCTGCCCAGCATTTCCACCCAGGCGCAGCGCGCGGCGATATTGATGTCCCGGCTCAGCCGCGAACCGCGCAAGTAAAGCCGCCTTTCGCCCTTGATCGGCGGCGCCATCCGCCCCAAATGCGAACCATGCTGATCGAAACCGAAACGACGCCGAATCCCGCCACGCTCAAGTTCCTGCCCGGACAGGCGGTGATGACGGCGGGCACCCGCGATTTCGCCGATGCGGATGAAGCCGCGGCGTCGCCGCTGGCGTCCGCGCTGTTCAGCCTCGGCGATGTCACCGGCGTCTTCTTCGGCCGCGATTTCGTGTCCGTCACGGCGGCGCCCGGCGTCGACTGGCGCGATCTCAAGCCGCAGGTCCTTTCCGTCCTGCTCGATCACTTCTCCAGCGGATCGCCGCTGTTCGCGGCCGGCTCCGCGGCCGAAATCCTCGTGCCGGCGGACGAAAGCTTCGCCGAAAACCCGGAGGACGCTGATATCGTCGCCCAGATCAAGGATCTGATCGATACGCGCGTCCGCCCCGCCGTTGCGCGCGACGGCGGCGACATCGCCTATCGCGGCTTCGATCGCGGCGTCGTCTATCTCGCCATGCACGGCGCCTGCTCCGGCTGCCCGTCCTCGACGGCCACGCTCAAGCAGGGCATCGAAACGCTGCTGAAGCATTATGTGCCGGAAGTGACCGAAGTCCGCGCCGCCTGATTTTCCGCGTCCACGTTCAACATTCAAAGGGGTTCATATGGCTGAGAAGCTTTCGGAGGAGGGCCTCGACCTCCTCTTTCGCAAGGCGCGTTCCTACAATGGCTATCTGGATCGTCCCGTCAGCGAAGATCAGCTTCACGCCATCTGGGATCTGGTGAAATGGGGGCCGACCTCGGCCAACATGCTTCCCGCCCGCATCGTCTGGTGCGTCAGCCAGGAATCGAAGGACAAGCTTGCCGCGCTGGCCAGCGGCACCAACGGCCCGAAAATCCAGAGCGCGCCCGTCACCGCGATCATCGGCATGGACATGGAATTTTACGAACATCTCCCCCGGCTTTTCCCGCACGCCGATGCGCGTAGCTGGTTCGCCGGCAATGACGCCCTGATCGAGGCTTCCGCCTTCCGCAACTCCTCGCTCCAGGGCGGCTATTTCATCATGGCGGCGCGCGCGCTGGGGCTGGATACCGGCCCGATGTCTGGTTTCGACAATGCCGCCGTGGACGCCGCGTTCTTCGCCGGCACCAAGGTGAAGTCCAACTTCATCTCCACGCTGGGCTATGGCGATCCCGCGACGATCTTCGATCGATCGCCGCGCCCTGATTTCAAGGATTTCAACAAGATCGTCTGATTCGATGGCACGGCCCGGCAGGGAATTGGTGATCGAGACCGCGACGGCCGCCTGCTCGGTCGCGCTGGTCGAGGATGGCGTCGTCATCGCCGCGCTTCACGAAACGGTGGGGCGCGGCCATGCTGAACGGCTGATCCCGATGATCGCCGAGCTTCCCGGAGCGGGCCGTGCGGATGTGATTCGCGTCGATTGCGGTCCCGGCAGCTTCACCGGCATCCGGGTGGGCCTGGCCGCCGCTCGCGCGCTCGGCCTCGGCTGGGGCGTGCCGGTGTCGGGCTTCTCCTCGCTTTCCCTCATCGCCGCGGCCGTTGCCGATCCGCCCGCAACGCTGGCCGTCGCCATCGGCGGCGGGCATGGCGAATTGTTCGTCCAGCGTTTCCGCACCACCCCCCTGCAACCGATCGAGCCCGTCTTTTCGGCCCGGCCGGAGGCTGCGGCCCGGATCGGCGAGGCGCTGGTGGTCGGGGGTGGCGCGGATGCGCTCGTTTCAGCCCGGGGATCGGGCGAGGCGCGCGATGCCGAGGCGAATGCCGCGAACATCGCCCGCCTGCCGGACGAGCTGGTCGCCTTGCCGCCCCGCCCCATCTATGTCCGCGCCCCCGATGCGCGGCCGCCGGATTGACGGGCCTGTCCACCAGGGCCGAGGGCGTGCTGCTCCGCGAGGGCGGTGCGCAGGATATCGCCGCGGTCATGACCGTCATGGACGCGGCCTTCGACAAGCAGTTCGGCGAGGCATGGAACGCCCAGCAATGCCTGGGCATCCTCGGGCTTCCCGGCGTGTGGCTGACGATCGCTTCGATCGGCGAGGATGCTGTCGGCTTTGCGCTGTCCCGCGTCATATTGGACGAGGCGGAACTGCTGCTGCTCGGCGTCTCGCCCCGCTTCCGCCGCCGAGGTATCGGCCAGGCACTGCTTGACGCCACGATGGAAAATGCGCGCCATCGCGGAGTGAACCATCTTCACCTTGAAGTCCGCCAGGGCAATCCCGCAATTTCTCTCTACGAACGCAACGGATTTTCAGAGGTAGGAAGGCGTGCTGATTATTATCGCGGCGCAGACGGCAGCCTATTCGACGCGTTCAGCCTGACGCGATCATTACGGCGAGATTGATTACAAAGGAATTTCGTCGAAAACGAGTTGCATTTCCGTTTCAGGCAATTCAATGCGATCCCATGGCCGGCACGAACGGATCGGCCGAATAATCATTGCCAAGGGTTCGCGAAATGAACGAAGACGCCGGTCTCACCGAGACCCTCATCACGCTCACCGCCGATATCGTGTCCGCACATGTGAGCAACAACAGCGTTGCGGTGTCGGATCTTCCGGCGCTCATCCAGAACGTCCACAATGCGCTGGCCAATCTTGGCGGTGAAGCGGCCGAACCCGAAGTGAAGCAGGAACCGGCGGTTTCGGTGCGCGCATCGGTGAAGCCCGACTACATCGTCTGCCTCGAGGACGGCAAGAAGCTGAAGATGCTGAAGCGCCACCTGATGACCCACTATCAGATGACGCCGGAACAGTATCGCGCCAAGTGGAACCTCCCGGCCGACTATCCGATGGTCGCCCCCAATTATGCCGAACAGCGCCGCACCCTGGCGAAGAAGATCGGTCTGGGCACCAAGCGCCGCAAGCGCTGATCCCGGCGATCCGCATGGCAAGGGGCCGGAGCGGGCGACGAGCCTCCTCCGGCCTTTTTGTTGGTGCCGAAGGGTGTTGCCCGCCCTTCCCCCTCGCGCCAAAAATGTCTAGAGCGGATATGCTTTACGAGGGCCGATCGGTTTCGTCCCGCGCCGGACGTTCGGTGCGCGGCGATATGCCCGGCCCGCCCATCATCGCCCGCGCGGCGATATGCAGTGTCCAAGAGGAATCATGACGCGGAAGATCGATGTTGAAGCGCTCTGCGCCGAAAAAGGGCTTCGCATCACCGAGCAGCGCCGCGTGATCGCGCGCGTTCTTTCCGAGGCGGAGGATCATCCCGATGTCGAGGCGCTGCACGCGCGCGCTTCGGCGATCGATCCCGGCATTTCGATCGCCACCGTTTATCGGACGGTGCGCCTGTTCGAGGAAGCCGGCATTCTCGAGCGGCACGATTTCGGCGACGGGCGCGCGCGCTACGAGGCCGCGGCCGAAACCCATCACGATCACTTGATCGATGTCGAAACCGGCAAGGTGATCGAATTCGTCGATCCGGAGCTGGAGGAGCTTCAGCGCAAGATCGCGACCAAGCTCGGCTTCCGGCTGGTCGATCACCGGATGGAACTTTACGGCGTATCGCTGGATCGTCCGCACTGACGGCATCCGCCCGCCGCGCATGACGTTCCGGCTGCAGCGCCGCCTCGCCCTTGCGGCTGGGAGCCTTATCCTCAGCCTGCCCGGCCATGCGGTGCATCGCATCGTTGGCCATCCTTCGCCCTGGGTCCGGCGCTTCCTGTGGCTGGCGGGTCGATCCTTCGGGCTAAGGACCCGGATCGCCGGCACGCCCGTCCGCGATCATGTGCTCTACGTCGCCAATCACGTCTCCTGGCTGGATATTCTGGCGCTGGGCGGGACGACCGGCGCCGCCTTCGTTTCGAAGGATGATGTCGCCGGCTGGCCGGTCGTCGGCTGGCTGGCGCGCGAAGGCGGCACCATCTTCATCAGCCGCGCCGATCGCGCCGGGGTGAAGGGACAGGCCGATGCGCTCGGCGCCGCGCTTGCCACCGGCAGGCCGGCGGCGCTGTTTCCGGAAGGGACGACCGGGAACGGCCGCGAGCTTCTGCCTTTCCGCGCCTCCTTGCTCGCCTCGCTCGATCGCGCGCCGCCCCATGTCGTGGTGCAGCCCGTGGCGATCGATTACGGCCCGGCGGCCGCCCGGCTCGCCTGGACGGATGGAGAGGCCGCAGGCGCCAACGCCCGGCGCGTCCTCGGCACGGCGGGTTCGCTTGGCGTCACCTTGCGCTTCCTCGATCCGATCGATCCCCGGCTGGGCCGGAAGGCCGTGGCGCAGGCCGCGCAGGCCGCGATCCAGGCGGCGCTTTTGGAAAGCGGCGCCTTGGTCTATAGCGCCGCGCCATGAACAAGCCCGCCCCCAAGACCTTCCACGTCAAGTCGTTCGGATGCCAGATGAACGTCTATGACGGCGCGCGCATGGCCGAACTGCTCGAGGCCGAGGGCCTGAGCGCGGCCACCGGCGCGGACGAGGCCGATCTCGTCGTCCTCAACACCTGCCATATCCGTGAAAAGGCGGCGGAAAAGGTCTATTCCGATATCGGCCGCCTGCGTCGTGACGACGGCAGCAGCCCGATGATCGCGGTCGCCGGCTGTGTCGCCCAGGCCGAGGGCGCGGAAATTCCCCGCCGCGCGCCCACAGTCGATATCGTCGTCGGCCCCCAGGCCTATCACCGCCTGCCCGATCTCGTGCGCGAGGCGCAGAAGGGCGGCCGCGGCGCGCGCGCCGTCGATACGGACATGCCCACCGAATCCAAGTTCGATGCCCTTCCCGCGCGGCGCAGGCAGGGGCCGACGGCCTTCCTCACCGTGCAGGAGGGTTGCGACAAGTTCTGCACCTATTGCGTGGTCCCTTATACGCGTGGCGGCGAGGTATCCCGCCCGTGGCAGGCCGTGGTCGACGAGGCGAAGGCTCTGGTCGATGCCGGCGCGCGGGAGATCACCCTGCTCGGCCAGAATGTGAACGCCTGGGAAGGCGAGGATGAGGCCGGTCGTGTCCAGGGCCTCGGCGGGCTGATCCGCGCGCTGGATCGCCTGCCCGGCCTCGATCGCATCCGCTATACCACCAGCCATCCCAATGACATGCGGGACGATCTTGTGAACGCACATAAGGATGTGGCGTCGCTGATGCCTTTCCTTCACCTGCCCGTGCAGGCCGGCAGCGATCGCATCCTGAAGGCGATGAACCGCAGCCATACGGTGGAAAGCTATCTGCGCCAGATCGATCGCGTGCGCGCGGCGCGGCCCGACATCGCCATCTCGGGTGATTTCATTGTCGGCTTTCCCGGCGAGACGGAGGAGGATTTCGCGGCCACGCTCGCGCTTGTCGCGCGGGTCGAGCATGCCCAGGCCTTCTCCTTCAAATATTCCCCCCGCCCCGGCACGCCCGCCGCGACGATGGAAGATCAGGTCGCGGCAGAAGTGATGGACGAACGGCTGCAGCGGCTCCAGGCCCTGCTCAACAAGCAGCAGCATGATTTCAACCAGGCCAAACTGGGTATTCGGACCCAGGTGCTGATCGAGCGTGACGGCAAGAAATCCGGCCAGCGGATCGGCAAGTCGCCCTGGCTACAATCGGTGATCGTCGAAGATGGCCCCGCGATCGGCTCGCTCGTCGATGTCGACATAATTGCTGCGGGGCCGAACAGCCTCACGGGTGCTATTGCATCCTAATTGCAATCAAGCGGATAAAACTTCCGCTCTGCAGCATCGGTCTCGGCATGGATTGATCGATCTCGTGATTTAGAGATATCGATGAGTCCGCATTGACAAGCGATCGAACTAAGTATTTCTTCTGTTCCAGTACCTCGTGTCTATAACAGGGAGAGACACGCATGGGCCGGAAATCCAAGCGCCTTCTTTCGGTGGCCGCGCTCCTTGCCGGGGCGGGGCTGATGATTGCTGCCACCAACGAAAGCTTCTCCGATCTCGTCAACAGGCTCCAGCGCGAAAAGCCGACCTTCGCCAAGCGACAGTCGGACCTGCTGGCCGCGCGTTACGATCTTTCCAATCGCCCGGCGCCCGGCGTCGCCATGTCGAAAGGCAAGGCGATCCAGGCCGGCGTGCGCGTCCGCCTGCCTGCGGGCGTGAGCTGGGATCAGCTGGCGAGCCTTTCGCCGGAGGAGATACGCGACCGCGATCTGTGGCCGGCGGGCTTCTATCCCCTGCCCCACCCGCACCACGAAGCGGGCGGCATGATCTTCCCGCAGCCCACGATCGACGAGACCAAGCGGCAGACGCAGCGCGATCTGACCCGTTTCGATCTGGATTATGATCTGCCGCAGCACATGCTGCCGGAATTTCCGGCACCCATTTACCTCACGACGCGGCCCGATCTTGGCGACGTATCGAAGGGCCAGTTGGTAACGCTGGCCAATTATTACGGCATCTTCAAGGACGTGCTCAACCCGAAGCAATTGGAAGGCCTGCGCCTGCTGGTCACGCCCTTCCCGCAACAGCAGTTCAACCAGACGGAAGATCGCCGCGCGCTGACCGCCAATCAGGGCGTCGCCTGCTTCGATTGCCACACCAACGGCCACACCAACGCCGCCACCCACACCGTGGGCGACATCCGCCCGAACGAGCATCGCCATCGCATCGACACGCCGTCGCTGCGCGGCGTCAACGTCCAGCGCCTCTTCGGCTCGCAGCGCGCGCTCAAGACGGTCGAGGACTTCACCGAGTTCGAGCAGCGCGCCGCTTATTTCGACGGCGATCAGGTTACGGCGGCCATGAAGGGCGTGAACCCGCTGGAACGCGGCAGCCAGGTCCACTTCATGAGCGAATTCCAGTCGATCCTGGATTTCCCGCCGGCGCCCAAGCTCGACGTGTTCGGCAAGCTCATCCCCGCCAAGGCGACGGAGAGCGAGCTGCGCGGCGAGGCGGTGTTCAATGGCAAGGGCAAGTGCGCCGTTTGCCATAGCGGCCCCTATTTCACCGATAATCTGATGCACAATCTCCAGGTCGAACGCTTCTTCAAGCCGAAGATGATCAACGGCCGCCTCGCTTCGGCCGACGGGCCGATCAAGACCTTCACCCTGCGCGGCATCAAGGATTCGCCGCCCTATCTCCACGATGATCGGCTGATGACGCTCGATGATACGGTGGAATTCTTCAACATCGTGCTGGGGACCAGGCTGACGACGGAAGAAAAGAAGGATCTGGTCGCCTATCTTTACACCCTCTGAACCCCCGGAGGGTTTCGCGGGTCGCAAAGGTGATGCGCCGCTGCATCGGTCGGGATGCAGCGGCGCATCGTCTTAACAGGCCCATTGCCGATCCGCCCGGAAAGCGCCACCTTGGCATTCGCGAGTCCCGCCTGGCCGGCGCGGCTGCACAGGGAGATTTATGTCGCGTAAGCCCGTACAAGCGCAGGCCGGCGATCGCGCCCGCCTGGAAATCCTGTTCGACAAACCCCAGCTGCTGGGCCGCCTGTTCGGCGAATATGACCAGAATCTCGTAGCGATAGAAAACCGGCTCGGCGTCTATATCGCCGCCCGGGGCAATCGGCTGCAGATCGAGGGCGAGGCCCAGGCCGCCGCGCGCGCTCGCGAGGTGCTGACCGGCCTCTACAACCGCATCGTCCAGGGGCAGGACATCGATGCCGGCGCCGTCGACGCGGTGATCGCCATGTCGGCCGAACCGACGCTGGACGGCATCATCCGCACCGACGTCAGCCAGCCGCCTGCCGTGCTGATCCGCACGCGCAAGAAAACCATCGTTCCGCGCTCCACCACCCAGATCCGCTACATGGAGGCGCTGGGCACGTCGGACATCATCTTCGCCCTTGGCCCCGCCGGAACGGGCAAGACCTATCTCGCCGTCGCGCAGGCCGTGCAGCAGCTCATCGCCGGCTCGGTGGACCGGCTGATCCTTTCGCGCCCGGCGGTGGAGGCCGGCGAACGCCTCGGCTTCCTGCCCGGCGACATGAAGGAGAAGGTCGATCCCTATCTCCGCCCGCTCTATGACGCGCTCTACGACATGCTCCCCGCCGAGCAGGTGGAACGCCGCATCGCCAGCGGGGAGATCGAGATCGCGCCGCTGGCCTTCATGCGCGGCCGCACGCTTTCGGATGCCTTCATCATCCTCGACGAGGCGCAGAACACCACGCCGGCGCAGATGAAGATGTTCCTCACCCGCTTCGGCATGAACAGCCGGATGGTGATTTGCGGCGATCCCCGTCAGGTCGATCTTCCGGTGCCCGGCAATTCGGGCCTTGCCGATGCGGTGGCGCGGCTCGAAGGCGTGCAGGGCATCGCCACGGTGCGCTTCGGCGCCGGCGATGTCGTGCGCCATCCGATCGTCGGCCGCATCGTCGAAGCCTATGAGGGCAAGGATGACGAAGCGTGATCGAAACCGCCGTTCAGGTCGAGCCGGCATGGGGTGATGCCGTGGATTGGGAGGCGCTGGCCGAGCGCGCGGTGCTGGCCGCCTTCCGTCACAGTCCGCACGGCTCCCTGGTGGACGATTCCGTCGCGATCGAGGTCTCGGTCCGCTATGCCGAGGATGACGAGGTGCGCGAGCTGAACGCCACCTATCGCGGCAAGGACAAGCCCACCAACGTCCTGTCCTTCCCCATGGTCCAGCCCGATCTTCTGGAAGGGCTGTCGAACAGCGACGATGGCGAGGTGCTACTGGGCGACATCATCCTCGCCCATGGCGTCTGCGTGCGCGAAGCCGAGGAAAAGGGCGTGGCGCCGGCCACCCACGCCACCCATCTCGTCGTCCACGGCACGCTCCACCTGCTTGGCTTCGACCATATCGACGAAGGCGAGGCGGAGGCGATGGAAGCGATCGAGCGCGCCGCCCTCGCCTCGCTCGGCATCGGCGATCCCTATGCGATCGAGGATGATTGAGCGGCCCGGCCGGCGCGATCGACGGGTGGGATATAGCGTCTCGACTCAGGCGGGATAGGACGGCTATTCTGTCCTTCCTGACAAAGGGGACTGAAACACCAATATCATGCCCGACGATTCCAGTAGCGGCGACAGTAGCGGCCGATTGTGGCGGGGCCTGCGCGCCCTTCTCTTCGGTGAGGAAAACGAGCCGACCCTTCGCGACCAGATCGAGGAAGCGATAGAGGAGCATGAAGGGGAGGCCCCCACCAAGGGCGATCTCTCCCCGATCGAACGGCAGATGCTGCGCAACCTCCTCCATTTCGGAGAGCGCACCGCCGGCGATATCGGCGTGCCGCGGGCGGACATCATCGCCGTGCCGGAAACGATCAGCTTCGCCGATCTCGTCGCCACCCTCGTCGATGCCGGCCACAGCCGGCTGCCCGTCTATCGCGAAAGCCTGGATGAGGTGATCGGCATGGTCCATGTGAAGGATGTCTTCACCATCCTTGCCTCGGGCGGGCCGCATCCGGCCACGCTGGAAGGCTTGATCCGCCAGCCGCGCTATGTGCCGGAATCGATGGGCGTGCTCGATCTGCTTGCCGAGATGCGGGCCACGCGCACCCACCTCGCCATCGTGCTCGATGAATATTCCGGCACCGAGGGGCTGGTGACGATCGAGGATCTCGTCGAGGAGATCGTCGGCGAGATCGATGACGAGCATGACGAGGAGACGCAGGCGCTGCTCGTGCCGCTGGAAGACGGCATCTGGGAAGCCGATGCCCGTGCGGAGCTGGAGGACGTGGCCGAGATCATCGATCCACGCCTTGCCGAGGTGGACGAGGATATCGACACGATCGGCGGCCTGGCCTCGGTCCTGTCCGGCCATGTGCCGCAGATCGGCGAGGTCGTGACGCACAAGAGCGGCTGGCAGCTCGAGATCACCGATGGCGACGCCAAGCGCGTCTCCCGGCTCCGCCTGCATCCGCCGCGCGACCTGCCGGCCGAGGAGGAGTAGCGCGGCGACGGCGAATGCCATAGACTAGGCCCATGAAAATCCGCACGATCCTGATCCCTGTCCTCCTCGCCGGCGCCGCCTATGGCGGCTGGCGCATGCTCAACAACGAACATGCCGATCTCAGCGTCGATGCGGTGACGGGGGCGAACCCCACCATCGCCGAACCGAAGAAGCGGCTGCTGCCGACCGTGAAGGTGGCGGACGTTGTCGGATGGAAAGCGGGGGAAACGCCGGTCGCGGCACAAGGGCTGCGCGTCAACGCCTTCGCCACCGGGCTCGAACATCCGCGCTGGCTGCTGCCGCTTTCGAATGGCGACGTGCTGGTGGCGGAAAGCAACAGCCCGCCGCGCGACGGCGGCGGCGTGCGCGGCTGGGCCATGCGCTACATCATGGGCCGGGCCGGGGCGGGAGTCCCCTCCCCCAACCGCATCACCCTGCTGCGCGATGCCGATGGCGACGGCGTGGCCGAACAGCGCAGCGTGCTTCTTTCCGGGCTGAATTCGCCCTTCGGCATGGCGCTGGTCGGCGATCACCTCTACGTCGGCAACGCCGATGCCCTGGTCCGCTTCCCCTTCAAGCCGGGCCAGACGAAGATCGATGCGCCCGCCGAGAAGATCGTCGATCTTCCCGCCAATCCGCCGGGGCATTGGGCGCGCAACGTCGTCGCCAATGCCGACGGCTCGAAGCTCTATGTGGCGGTCGGATCGGCCACCAACATCGCCGATAACGGCATGGACGTGGAAAAGGACCGCGCCGCCATCTGGGAAGTCGATCCCAAGACCAAGGCGCACCGCATCTATGCCTATGGCCTGCGCAATCCCACCGGCATGGCGTGGGAGCCGACGACGGGCGCGTTGTGGACGGTCGTCAACGAACGCGACATGCTGGGCTCCGATCTCGCGCCCGACTATCTCACGCATGTCGAGTTGGGCGGCTTCTACGGCTGGCCCTATTATTACTGGCACGGCTACATCGACAATCGGGTCGAGCAGCCGGACGAGGATCAGCGCCAATATCTGGTCCGGCCGGATTACGCGCTCGGGCCGCATACGGCCTCGCTGGGCCTCAGCTTCGCCAAGGACGTGAAGCTCGGTTCGCGCTTCGCCAACGGCGCCTTCATCGGCCAGCACGGTTCATGGAACCGGCGGCCTTTCTCGGGCTATAAGGTGATCTTCGTCCCCTTCGCCAACGGCAAGCCTGCGGGCAAGCCGATCGATGTGCTCACCGGCTTCCTTGACGACAAGGATCGCGCACGCGGCCGCCCCGTCGGCGTTATCGCGGATCGCACGGGCGCGCTGCTCGTCGCCGACGATGCCGGCAATGCCGTCTGGCGGGTCAGCGCCGCTGCGCCCAGGCCCGCACCGGAACCCGCAAACTAAAAACGCTTCAACCGATAGAGCACGTGCCGGCGCAGCGGATGCGCCGCGTCCAGTGCCGGATGGTCGAAATCGGCAGCGGGATCGCGGCGGAACCCCAGCCGGTCCATCACCGCCTGCGATCGGATGTTCGGCACGGACGTGATGGCGATGATCTCCTCGCCCTGGAGGCGCTCCGCCGCATCCGCCAGCACGGCCCGCATCGGCCCGGTCACGTAGCCGCGCCCCCAATGCGCGCGACGGAGCCGCCAGGCGACCTCGATGGCGGGCGCGCAGGCGAGGTCCTCGCGCACGGGCTGCAGCCCCGCCGCGCCCACGGGCACGCCCTCATCGTCCACGATCGCCCACATGCCCCAGCCGCGCTCCCGCAGGCCGCCGAGCATGCGGGCGAAGGCGGCCTCCACCTGCTCGTCGGTCCAGGGGCCGGCCAGCCAATGCACGATATCGGGATCGGTTTGGATCAGGCGAAAGGCGGGCAGGTCCCCCTCCCGCCACGGCCGCAGGCGCGGGTGCAGCGTTTCCAACGGATCAGGCCCTGGCGAAAAGCTGGCCGAGATCGGCGAAGGCCTTGAACTCCAGCGCATTACCGGAAGGATCGCGGAAGAACATCGTCGCCTGCTCTCCCGGCTGGCCGGCAAAGCGGATATGGGGCGCGATCCCGAACGGAATGCCGGCCGCTTCCACCCGCGCCGCCAGCGCCTTCCAGTCCTCCATAGTCAGCACCACCCCGAAATGCGGCACGGGCACATCATGCCCGTCAACCGCGTTGCTTGCCCCGGCATGGCTGTTGCCCGGCCGCATATCGGGATCGAGGTGGGCGACGATCTGATGGCCGAAAAGATCGAAATCCACCCATTCCGGCGCGCTGCGTCCTTCCGGGCATCCCAGCACCCCGCCGTAAAAGGCGCGGGCGGCCTCAAGATCATGAACGGGAAAGGCGATATGAAAAGGACGAAGGCTGGTCATCGACCCAGCATAATATAAGTTCACGCCGTTGCGAAGCACAGACATGCACCAGAAACGATTCGCATATTATAAGCAACGCCCGGCTAATCATCGCGCTATTTGACGTGATTGACCAAAGAACCCGCGTTAAATTGCGAATTCAGCTTGGCGGCCCGCTTCACCGCGCAATAGCGCCCACGGGCATAATATCGGCTTGCGGGGGATGCCCTGGAATCCCCGCCGGCCATCAGGCCGCCATTCCGGCCGATCCCCCCGAACAATCGGCCGGATTGCTCCAGGCCTGCCGCCGCCGTTCCCTTAACCTGCCCAACGGCGGCGGCAGTGTGGCCCTTATTCGGCGGCCTGGGCGGCGGCCGGTTCCTTCCAGACAAGTATCGGCTTGCGCGCGGCCAGCGTCTCGTCCAGCCGCCGGCGCGGGGCCAGATGCGGCGCGGATTTCAGTGCCGGATCGCCCGCCTTGGCCCGTTCGCCGACGCTGCGCAGCGCGCCGATGAACTGGTCCAGCGCGGCCTTGCTCTCGGTCTCCGTGGGCTCGACCAGCATCGCCCCGTGGATCACCAGCGGGAAATAGACCGTCATCGGGTGGAAACCCTCGTCGATCAGCCCCTTGGCGATATCCAGCGTCGAAAAGCCCTCCGGCAGATTGTCGTCGGAGAACAACGCCTCGTGCATGCACGGGCCCGACGCCGCGAATGGCGCGTCCAGCACGCTTTCCAGCGAGCGCAGGATATAGTTGGCGTTCAGCACGGCATCTTCCGAAACCTGCTTCAGCCCGTCCGCGCCGTGGCTCAGCATATAGGCCGCCGCGCGAACGAACATGCCCATCTGGCCGTGGAAGGCGACCATGCGGCCGAACGATCCGGCATGATGCTCGCCCGCCGTCTCCTCCTCGACCAGGGCATAATGATCGCCCTGCTTCTCCACGAAAGGCAGCGGCGCATAGGGCGCCAGCGATTCGGAGAACACCACCGGCCCGGAACCGGGCCCGCCGCCACCATGGGGGGTGGAGAAGGTCTTGTGCAGGTTGATGTGCATGGCGTCCACGCCCAGGTCGCCGGGCCGCACCCGGCCGACGATGGCGTTGAAATTGGCGCCGTCGCAATAGACGAGCGCGCCCGCCGCATGCACCGCGTCGGAAATCGCCTTCATGTCCGGCTCGAACAGGCCGCACGTATTGGGGTTGGTTATCATCACCGCCGCCACGTCCGGCCCCAGCCGCGCCTTCAGCGCCTCCAGGTCCACGCGCCCCGCCGCCGTGGCCGGGATATTCTCCACGGCATAGCCGCAGAAGGCGGCCGTCGCCGGATTGGTGCCATGGGCGCTTTCCGGCACCAGGATCACCTTGCGCGCGTCGCCCCGCGCTTCCAGCGCCGAGCGGATCGCCAGCAGGCCGCAAAGCTCGCCATGGGCACCGGCCTTGGGGCTCATCGCCACGGCGGCCATGCCGGTCAGCTTCACCAGCCATTCGCCGACGAGGTGGATCAGCGCCAGCGCACCCTGCACCGAATCCACGGGCTGGAGCGGGTGGATGTCGGCAAAGCCGGGCAGCCGCGCCATCCGCTCGTTCAGGCGCGGATTATGCTTCATCGTGCAGCTTCCCAGCGGGAAGAGGCCGAGGTCGATCGCATAATTCTGGCGGCTGAGGCGGGTATAATGGCGCACCGCCTCCGGTTCCGAAAGGCCGGGCAGGCCGATCGCGGCCGCCCGCTCCAGCCCGCCGAGCCGGCTCGCGACCTTGGGGGCTTCCGGCAGGTCCACGCCCGTCCGCTCGCTGTCGCCGATCTCGAAGATCAGCGCCTCTTCCAGCATCAAGCCCTTGTTGCCGGTGAAGGTCTTGACCGGTGCCGCCTCGCCCCCGGCCATTTCCGGGCGCCATCCGCTCTGGTTGATGCTCATCGCAGCGCCTCCTCCAGCGCATCGGCCAATTCGTCGACATCGTCCTCGGTGGTGGTTTCGGTCACGGCCACCACCAGCCCCTTCTCCAGCGCTTCCACGCCCGGATAGAGCCGCCCCAGCGAAACGCCGCCGAGAATGCCGTCATCCGCCAGCGCGCGGACCACGGGCCGGGCCTCGCGCGAAAGCCGCAGGGTGAATTCGTTGAAGAAGGCACCGTTCACCAGGTCCACGCCCGGCACCTTCGCCAGCCTTTCGGCAGCCGCCACGGCCTTGGCGTGGTTCAGCACCGCCAGGTCACGCAGGCCGCGCTCGCCCAGCAGGGTCAGGTGGATCGAGAAAGCCAGCGCACACAGGCCGGAATTGGTGCAGATGTTCGACGTCGCCTTTTCGCGGCGGATATGCTGCTCGCGCGTCGAAAGGGTCAGCACGAAGCCGCGCTTGCCCTCGGCATCCACCGTCTCGCCGCACAGCCGGCCCGGCATCTGGCGCACATATTTCTCGCGCGTGGCGAACAGGCCGACATAAGGCCCGCCGAACTGCAGGCCGACGCCCAGCGCCTGCCCCTCGCCCACCACGATGTCCGCGCCCATCTCGCCCGGCGAGCGGATCGCGCCCAGCGCCACCGGCTCGGTCACGACCGCGATCAGCAGCGCGCCCATTTCCTGGCAACGCGCCGCCAGCTCGGAAAGATCGGCGACATGGCCCAGGATGTTGGGATTCTGCACGACCACGCAGCTCGTATCGCGATCCACCGCCGCGATCAGGCGGGCCAGATCGTCGCCCGGCGCGCCGTCGGTCAGTTCGGGAATGGCGGTTTCCAGCACGTCGCCGGTGAACTTCGCCATCGTCGTGCAGACGGACACATAATGCGGATGCACCCCGGCCGAGATCAGCGCCTTGGCCCGCTTGGTGATCCGCCGCGCCATCACGATCGCCTCCCAGCACGCGGTCGACCCGTCATACATGGAGGCATTGGCGACGTCGCAGCCCAGCAGGCGCGCGACCTGCGTCTGGAATTCGAACAGCACCTGCAGCGTGCCCTGCGCGATTTCCGGCTGATAGGGCGTGTAGGCGGTCAGGAACTCGCCGCGCTGGATCAGATGGTCCACGCTTGCCGGCACATGGTGCCGGTAGGCGCCGCAGCCCAGGAAGAAGGGGCTGTCGCCGGCGGCAAGGTTGCGATCGGCCAGCGCCTTGAGCTGGCGCTCCACCGCCATTTCGGGCGCATGCAGCGGCAGGCCGGCAATGGGGCCGGAAAGCCGGGCGGCCTCCGGCACATCGACGAACAGGTCGTCGATCGATTGCGCGCCGATGGTCTGGAGCATCGCGCTCCGATCGGCATCGGAAAGGGGTAGATAGCGCATGTTAAGAGGGTTTCCTCATGCTGAATCTCAAGCGGACATAATCGGCAATCCACGTGCCGTCGGGTTGCAGCAGCTGCGGTTTCAGCCTCTCCTGCGTGGCGATCGCCACCTCGGCCTGCTCGGCCTCGGGCACGCCGACGGTGGTCATGAAACCGCCGCGAAAAGTCCTGATCCATCCGGCGGCACCGGCCGGAAGCGGCGTGGGGCGCGGGATCAGATCGGCCTCGATGGCGACAAAGCCGGCCTTGGCATAGACCGCCGCGAAGGCATCCGGCGTCGGATACCATTGCGGGTCGTCAGCCGGCAGTGCGTAGCCGCGTGCCGCAAGCTCGGCATAAAGCGCCTCGCGCAGCCGGGCGACATTGCCGTCCCCGCCCATTTCCCCCACGAACCGCCCGCCGGGCTTCAGCGCCCGGAACACGCCCGCCGCAACGGCATCGCCATCCAGCATCCAGTGCAGCGCGGCATTGGAAAAGGCCGCATCGAATTCCGGCCCGAAATCCAGCGCCTGTCCGTCCGCCACGCGCGCATCGATGCCGCGTGCCCGCGCGGCCGCGACCATCGCCTCGGATGCGTCCACGCCGATCACCTCGGCGCCGGCGTCCGCGATCTTCCCGGTCAGCACGCCGTCGCCGCAGCCAAGGTCCAGGATATGCTCCCCGGGCTGCGGATCGAGCAGGGCCAGCACCGGCGCGCCAAGGGCGGGGACGAAGGCGGCATTGGCCGCATAGTCCCGCGCTTCCCAGCGGCTGGTGGGGTTTACGCTCACAGCGTGTCCACGAACGCCTTGTATCCGGCTTTGTCGAGCAGGCCGTCCAGCTCCGCGGCATTGGCCAGCTTCAGCTTGAAGAACCAGCCCTCGCCCTCGGGCGCGCTGTTCACCAGCGAAGGATCGGCCTCCAGCGCCGCATTGCCTTCGATCACCTCGCCCGAAACCGGGGCATAGACGTCGGACGCGGCCTTCACCGATTCGACGACGGCGGCTTCCCCGCCCTTCGTCACGGCGGTGCCGGCGGCCGGGACCTCCACGAACACCACGTCGCCGAGCTGCGACTGGGCATAATCGGTGATGCCGACGGTCGCCGTATCGCCGTCGACGGAAATCCACTCATGATCCTTGGTGAAATAGAGCGTCATGGCTCAGGCTCCCTTGCGCACATAATTATGGGGGACGAAGGGCATGGCCGTGACCTTCGCCTGGAAAAGCTTGCCGCGCTGCTGCAGCGTCACCGCATTGCCCGCGGCCGCCAGCGGCGCCGGCACATAGGCCATGGCGATCGGCTGCTGCAGGCTGGGCGAAAAGCCGCCGGAGGTGACGCGGCCGACTTCGCTGCCCTCGGCATCCAGCACCACCGCGCCCTCGCGCACCGGCTGGCGGCCCTCGACGATCAGGCCCACCCGCTTCGCCGCCGGCCCTTCGGCGCGCTCGATGGCGATGCGGTCGGCGCCGGGATAGCCGCCTTCCTCGCGCCGCCGCTTGGGGATGGCGAAGCCGAGGTCCGCCGAAATCGGCGTGGTATCGGGATCGAGATCGTGGCCATAGAGCGGCAGCCCGGCCTCCAGCCGCAGCGAATCACGCGCGCCGAGGCCCACCGGCTTCACTTCGGGCTGTTCGCAGATCAGCGTGGCGATCGTCTCGGCGGCGGATGCCGGCAGCGAGATTTCGAAACCGTCCTCGCCGGTATAGCCTGAGCGGCTGATCCAGCAGGAGACGCCGCCCAGGCGGAAGGCCCCGGCGGTCATGAACACCAGCTTCTCGACGCCCGGCGCCAGCCGCGACAGCGCGTCCACCGCCTTCGGCCCCTGCAGCGCCAGCAGCGCCTGCTCGTCCATGTGGTTCAGCGTCACATGCTCGGGCAGATGCTCGTGCATATGGGCGATGTCGTCATATTTGGTGGCACCGTTGACGACGATATAGAGATCGCCGCGCGTGCGGGTGACCATCAGATCGTCCAGGATGCCGCCGCTGTCGTTCAGCAGCAGCGAATAACGCATCCTGCCTTCGGTCAGGCCCTTGATGTCGCCGGGCAGCAGCGCTTCCAGCGCATCGTCCACGCCATCGCCGGAAACCAGCAGCTGGCCCATATGGCTGACGTCGAACAGTCCGGCGGACGATCGCGTCCACAGATGCTCGGCCATGATGCCTTCATACTGCACGGGCATCCAATAGCCGGCAAAGGGCACCATCCGCCCGTCCCGCGCGCGATGCCAGGCATCCAGCGGCAGGGTCTGCGGGGTTTCGTCGATGGATTCGTCGCTCATCGGGCTCTCCGTGCTCGTGGTCGGCGGAGATCGGCCGGGCATGATCGTCCCGCCGTTCCGCCGCCCCCTCTGTCACGGAACCTGAGAGCTTTCGCAGGAACGCCAGCCGGCGCCCATGCTTACCCCTTCGGTGGGGCGGTGTCCCGCCCGCTTTCCAGAGTGCCGGTCGATCGGCCGCGGTCCTTTGGCCTGAGAGATTCCGGGGCGGTTGCTCCTTCGGCGGCGCCTGCCCGGCAAATCACCCGATGGCGATTCGCGATGGGCCGGCGCGCTCTCCCGCGCGATCGTCCGGGAATCTCTCCCCGGCGGCAAAGCCAGCCTTGGCGCGGGCGGCGGCCCGAGTCAACGCCGCCCGCTTCACCCGCCCCTTCTTTTCCGCCGCGGCTCAGCGCGTGGCGTTGTAGGAAAGCTGTTCCTGCGTGAGCTGGAAGCCGATCAGCAGCTCGAAGCTCGCCTTGCGCACCGCCGCGCGCACCGCCGGATCGGTGAAGGGATCGACGGCCGCATCCGCGTCCCCCGGCTTGCGCCGGCGCGTCACCTGCGCCTCGATCTCGGGCGGCAGCGTCGCGGCCGAGGCGGCGATGTCGGCACGGCCGCCGCCGGTCGCCGTCGCGGTGGCCTGCCCGTCGGCGAAACGCAGCGCCACGCGGCTCACCTGCTTCGATACGACCTGGGTGCCGCCGCGCGTCACCGTCGCGAAATAGGGCAGAACCACCTCGCGATCGCCCTTGGTGTCGCTGCGCCGGGCCTGCACCTCGAACGTCGCATCGGTGACGATGCGTTCGCCCTGCTGCACGCAATTGTTGCGGAGCTTGGTGATGGTGGCGACCACGTCGATGGCGCGCGCATCGCGGCTGGCGGGCGGGTTGAACAGGGTCACGTCGCCGGTGTCGACCGGAATCGCCACCGCCGGGCAGGACGAGCGGACGGACTTGATGCCCCCCGTCTGGTCGAATTCGGTGCCGCTGGCGCAGCCGGCCAGGCCCAGCGCGACAAGGCTGATGGCGATCGTCTTGGGGTGGAACAAAGGGGCAATCCTCTAAAATCTGTGGGCCGGCGGCGGATGGCCGCGAGCGGGCCGGCGCGGATCATAGGAAGCGCCTTCCGCACAGGCAAGCAATCGCGTAGAGCCCCCAGCCATGCCAGACGTTTCCGTTGCCAGACCTTCGCTCCACCTGCTGATCGCGGCGCCCCGCGGCTTCTGTGCCGGCGTCGACCGCGCGATCCGCATCGTGGAGCTGGCGATCCAGCGCTACGGCGCGCCCGTCTACGTGCGGCACGAGATCGTTCACAACCGCTATGTGGTGGATGGGTTGAAGGCGCGCGGCGCGATCTTCGTCGAAGATCTGGACGAGGTGCCCGATGGCGTGCCCGTCGTCTTTTCCGCCCATGGCGTGCCCAAGGCGGTGCCGCACAAGGCGGAGGAACGCGGCCTCGAATATGTCGATGCCACCTGCCCGCTCGTCTCCAAGGTCCATCGCCAGGCCGAACGGCTGGTGGCGGATGGCCGGCATATCCTGTTCATCGGCCATCGCGGCCACCCGGAGGTGATCGGCACCTTCGGCCAGGTGCCGGAAGGGCGGATGACGCTGGTCGAAACGGTGGCCGATGCCGAGGCGGTCGAGCCCGCCGATGCCGCGAACCTCGCCTTCCTCACCCAGACGACGCTTTCGGTGGACGATACCGCCGCCACCATCGCCGTGCTCAAGCGCCGTTTCCCGGCGATCCTGGCGCCGCGCGGCGAGGATATCTGCTATGCCACCTCCAACCGGCAGGCGGCGGTGAAGGCCATCGCCGAGCAGTGCGATGCGATGCTGGTGATCGGCGCGCCCAATTCCTCCAACTCGCTGCGCCTCGTCGAGGTCGCGGAGCGGGGCGGCATCCGCGCCCGGCTGATCCAGCGCGCGGCGGACATCGATTTCGGCTGGCTGGAAGGCGTATCGGTGCTCGGCCTCACCGCCGGGGCCTCCGCGCCGGAGATATTGGTGCGCGAGGTGGTCGATCATCTCGCCGCCCGTTTCGCGATCACCGAAGAGGAGGTCGCCACCGCCAGCGAAAGCATGGTCTTCAAGCTGCCCCGCGCGCTCGAAGCGGCCTGATACCGCTTGCCATCCGTTGCCCGGGCCGGGCCGGCGCGGGATAACATCGCCAATCATGATCCGGGGGAATGGATTTGGCCGTCTATACGCATGTGCCCGCCGAGGAGATGGAAGCCCTTCTCGCGCGTTACGATGCCGGCACGCTGGTTTCGGCGAAGGGCATCGCCGAAGGCGTGGAAAACAGCAATTATCTGGTCGATACCAGCAGCCACCGCTTCATCCTGACCCTGTATGAAAAGCGGGTGGACGTGGCCGATCTGCCCTTCTTCCTGTCGCTGCTCGATCATCTCGCCGACAAGGGCCTGCCCGTGCCCCGCGCGTTGCGCGATCGGCAGGGCGTGCAGTTGCAGACCGTATCCGGCCGGCCCGCCTGCCTGATCGAATTCCTGAACGGCGTCTCCGTCACCCATCCCACGCCCGCGCAGGCGCATGCCACCGGCGTGGCGCTCGGCCGGATGCACGCCGCGCTCGCCGATTTCGGCGGACAGCGCGCCAATGCGCTGGGGCCGGACGGCTGGGTTGCGCTCGCGGCGCGCTGCGGCGACGATCTCGATGCCATCGCCCCCAGCCTGAAGGCACGGGTGTCCGAAGAGCTTGCCTACCTCGCCGATAACTGGCCGGGGGAACTGCCGCACAGCGTGGTCCATGCCGATCTCTTCCCCGATAACGTGCTGATGCTGGGGGATGAGGTTTCGGGCGTCATCGATTTCTACTTCGCCGCGCGGGAAGTCCGGGCCTGGGACGTTGCCGTCACCCATACCGCCTGGTGCTTCGAAAACGACGGCACCGGCTTCGATCACAATCGCGCCGCCGCCCTCATCGCCGGCTATGATGCGGCGTTCGGCCTCTCCTCGGCGGAGCGGGCCGCCTTTCCCGCGCTCGCGCGCGGCGCTTCGCTGCGCTTCCTCCTCACCCGCGCCTGGGATTGGCTCAACACGCCCGCCGATGCGCTGGTGACGCGGAAGGACCCCCTCGCCTTCCTCCGCCGTCTCGATTTCTATCGCGATGCCGTGCCGGGGGCGCTGGGCCTGTGAATGATCTGCCGCATGTGGAAATCGCCACCGACGGCGCCTGCAAGGGCAATCCCGGCCCCGGCGGCTGGGGCGCCGTGCTGCGCTTCGGCGATCGCGAACGCGATCTTTCCGGCGGGGAACCGCTCACCACCAACAACCGCATGGAATTGATGGCGGCGATCCAGGCCCTGGAAACCCTGAAGCGCCCCTGCCGCGTCACCCTCAGCACCGACAGCCGCTATGTGATGGATGGCCTCACCAAGTGGATCAAGGGCTGGCTTCGGAACGGCTGGAAGACATCCGACCGCAAGGACGTGAAGAATGCCGATCTCTGGCAGCGCCTGCTGGCGGCCGCGGAACCGCATCGGGTGGAATGGGTTTGGGTGAAAGGGCATGCCGGCCACCCGGACAATGAACGGGCCGACAAGCTCGCCAGCGATGCCGCCATCGCGGCGGGGAGGATGAGCGGGGGCAAATGAGGTTTCGCAAGCGCGACGTTCTCCAGTTCGGCGCATCCCTGCTCATCGGTTCCGGCGCGGCATTCGCCTTCCAATATTTCCGGCCGATCGGCGAGCGGGTGGGCGGATCGCCCACGATCGAAGGCATATTGGCCGATCCGGATGCCCCCCGCATCGGCCCGGCCGCCCCCGCGCTCACCATCGTCGTCTTTAGCGATTATGACTGCCCCGTCTGCCGCCAGTCCTACGATGCGATGCGCGAGGCGCTGGCCGGGCGGCGGGACGTCAGGATCATGTTCAAGGAATGGCCGGTGCTCGGCCCCAATTCCGAACGCGCGGCCCGCGTCGCGCTCGCCGCCGATCGCCAGGGCATCTATGCCGCCTTCCATGAACGGCTGATGCGCCGCCAGGGCCGGATCGACGACGATCTGCTCCGCATGGCGGTGGAAGGCGCGGGCGGGGACTGGGCCAGGATCGAATCCGATCTCGCCGCAAACGCACCTGCCATCGATCGCGCGCTTGCCCGCAACGCCACCGAAGCCTTCGCGCTCGGCCTGTCGGGCACCCCCGCCTACCTCATCGGCCCGCTGCTCGTGCGCGGCGGCCTGAACGAGGCCGGCTTCCGCCAAGCGTTCCGCGACGCGAAGCGCTGAACATGTTGGCGGCGCTGGCGGAATTTCCGCCCGCAGCCCCTTGTGAGGCAGCCGGAAATCGGGCCATTGTCCGCCGCCACAAGGCCCGCCCACGGGTCGATGAAAAGGGATGATCGATGCGCTTCGGATTTTTCGCCACCGCCCTCCTGCTCGCCTCCGTGGCGCTGCCCGCTCATGCGGCCGCGCCGGCAAAGGGTGATCCGGCGCAGGAAAAGGCCGCGCTCGATCTGCTGGTGAAGTCGATGGGCTTCCGCACCGTCCAGGGCCAGGGGCAGGTTCCGGCCTATGCCGAATATCTGTCCGGCGTGCTGAAGGCCGCCGGCTTCCCGGCCGAGGACGTCGTCGTCACGCCGCGCGGCGAAACCGCCACCCTCGTCGCCCGCTATCGCGGCACCGGCAAGGGCAAGCCGATCCTCCTTTCCGGCCATATGGACGTGGTGGAGGCCAAGCGCGAGGATTGGGAACGCGATCCCTTCGTCGCCGTCGTCGAGAACGGCTATGTGTATGGCCGTGGATCGGCGGACAACAAGGCCGGCGTCACCGTCATGGTGGAAACGCTGGCCCGGCTGAAGCGCGAAGGCTTCCGCCCCGGCCGCGATCTCATCCTCGCGCTTTCGGGTGACGAGGAAACCGATATGGCCACCACCGCCGCCCTCGCCCAGGAACTGAAGGGCGCGGAGCTGCTGCTCAACAGCGATGCCGGCGGTGCGCTGCTGGATGAGGAAACCGGCAAACCCACCGTCTACGGCCTCCAGGCCGGCGAGAAGAGCTATGCCGATTTCCGCATCGCCTTCACCAATCCCGGCGGCCATTCCAGCCGCCCGTCCAGCGACAATGCGATCTACGATGTCGCCCGCGCGATCGATGCCGTTGCCGGCTATCAGTTCCCCGCGCAGATCAACGAACTGACCCGCGCCACCCTGAAGGCGGCCGCCGTCGATGCCCCCGCCCGCACGGCCGATGCGATGAAGCGTTTCCTCGCCAACCAGGCCGATGCCGATGCCGTCGCCACCCTGTCCGCCGATCCCGAATGGATCGGCACCATCCGCACCACCTGCGTGCCGACCATGCTGGAAGGCGGCCACGCCCTGAACGCGCTGCCGCAATCGGCGGCGGTGATGGTCAATTGCCGGATCTTCCCCGGCGTCTCGATCGATACGGTCAAGGCGAAGCTTGCCGAGCTTGCCGGCCCCAAGGCGAAGATCACCGTGCTCGGCGACCCTGTCGCCAGCGATGCCTCGCCGCTGCGGCCGGATGTGATGGCCGCCGTCCGCAAGGCGATAGACGCCCGCTCGCCCGGCCTGCCGATTGTGCCGCAAATGTCGTCGGGCGCCACCGACAGCGTATATTTCCGCGCGCTCGGCATCCCGAGCTATGGTGTCGGCGTCACCTACATGAAGGCCAGCGATGATTTCGCCCACGGCCTCAACGAACGGGTCACGGTGGAATCGATCAACGGCGGCCTCAAGCAATGGTATGTCCTGCTCAAGGAACTGGCGAAATAAGCCGCATTCTTCCTGACAGGGCCATCGCGCGATGAGCCGCCGCCACGATGCGCTCGTCATCGGCGGCGGCCATAACGGGCTGGTCTGCGCCTTCTACCTCGCCCGCGCGGGATTGAAGGTGCGGGTGCTGGAACGGCGCGGCATCGTCGGCGGGGCCGCCGTCACCGAGGAATTTCATCCCGGCTTCCGCAATTCCACCGCCAGCTACACGGTCAGCCTGCTCCAGCCGCAGGTGATCGCGGACATGCGGCTCGCCGATCACGGCTATCGCGTGATCGAACGGCCGATCAGCAATTTCCTGCCGCATGACGGCGGCTATCTGAAGCTGGGTGGCGGCGCCGATCGCACCCGCGCGGAATTCGCCCGTTTCTCCACCCATGATGCGGATGCGCTTCCGGCCTATGAAGCCGCGCTGGAAGACGTCGCCACGCTACTGCGCAAGCTCGCCCTCCGCGCCCCGCCCAATGCCGGCGGGGGCTTGCGCGCGCTGCTTGCCGCGGCGGCACAGGGCCGCCTCGCCGCCGCCCTGCCGCTCGACCGCCAGCGCGACATGCTCGACCTGTTCGTGAAGAGCGCGCGCGACTTCCTCGATGGCTGGTTCGAGAACCCCTATGTGCAGGCCGCCTTCGGCTTCGATGCCGTGGTCGGCAACTATGCCAGCCCAGATACGCCGGGCTCCGCCTATGTCCTGCTCCACCACGTCTTCGGCGAGGTGAACGGCAGGAAGGGCGCCTGGGGTCATCCGGTCGGGGGCATGGGCGCGATCACGCAGGCGATGGCCGCCGCCTGCGCCCGGCACGGCGTGGAGATCAGCCTCGACGCCCCCGTCGCCCGCCTGCTCGTCGATGGCGGGCGCGTCGCCGGCGTCCGGCTGGAAAGCGGGGAGGAAATCACAGCCCCGATCGTCGCCGCCAATGTCGGCCCGGCTCTTCTCTACCGCCGCCTCGTCGACCGGTCCGACCTCCCGGCCGATTTCGCCCGCCGGATCGATCGCTACAAGACGGGATCGGGCACCTTCCGCATGAACGTGGCGCTGTCGGATCTGCCCGATTTCACCGTTCTGCCGGGCCGGGAGGCCGCCGATCACCACCGCTCCGGGATCATCATCGCGCCCACGCTCGATTATATGGACCGCGCCTACGCCGACGCGCGGGCGCACGGCTGGTCCCGCCAGCCGATCGTGGAGATCACCATCCCCTCTACCGTGGACGACAGCCTCGCCCCGCCCGGCTGCCATGTCGCCAGCCTGTTCTGCCAGCAATTCGCCCCCACCCTGCCCGATGGGCGCGATTGGGACGGCGAGCGGGAGGCGGCGGCCGATCGCATCATCGCCACCGTCGATGCGCATGCCCCCAATTTCAAGGCTTCAGTGATCGCCCGGCAGATCCATTCCCCGCTCGATCTCGAACGGAAGTTCGGGCTGGTCGGCGGCGATATCATGCACGGCCACATGTCGCTGGACCAGCTATGGGCCGCGCGGCCGATGCTGGGCCATGGCGACTATCGGGGGCCGATACGGGGGCTCTACATGTGCGGCGCGGGCACGCATCCGGGCGGCGGCGTCACCGGCGCCCCCGGCCACAATGCCGCCCACGCCATCCTCGCCGATCGATCGTTCCCCGCCCGCCTGCTGGGGCGGCGGTCAGGGTAGCCGCGCCTTGGGGAAGCCCTGCCAGCAATCGTCGTAATCGGGCTGCAGCTCGGCCAGCTCCAGCGCCTGCGTCGTCGGCGCGAACGGCCATCGGCTCTCGAACATGAAGGCCATCGTGCCTTCGATATGATGGGGCTGGAGCACCGCCTCGCTCGCCTTCACCCATGTCGCAAGGTCCGGCCCGTGGCTCGCCATCAGATTGTGGATGCTGAGCGCGCCGGGCGCGAAGCCGTCCGCCTTGGCGTCATAGGCGCCGTGGATCAGCCCCATGCACTCGCTCATCACATTGCGATGGAACCAGGGCGGCCGGAACGTATCCTCCGCCACCATCCAGCGCGGCGGGAAGATCACGAAATCGCAATTGGCGGTGCCCGGCGTGTCCGAAGGCGCGGTCACGACCGTGAAGATGGAAGGATCGGGATGGTCGAAGCTCACCGTGCCGATCGTGTTGAACCGCGCCAGATCATATTTCCAAGGCGCGAGGTTGCCGTGCCAGGCCACCACGTCGATCGGGCTGTGGTCCAGCGCGACCGCCCACAATGCGCCCCGGAACTTCTGGATCAGCTCGAACGGCTCGTCCCGATCCTCGAACCGGGCGACGGGCGTCAGGAAATCGCGTGGATTGGCAAGGCCGTTGGACCCGATCGGCCCCAGTTCCGGCAGGCGGAAGGCATGGCCATGATTTTCGCCGACATAGCCCCGGCCCGCGCCATCGGGCAGTTCGGCGCGGAAGCGCACGCCGCGCGGCACCAGCCCGATCTCGCCGGGCGCAAGCTCCAGCAAGCCCAGTTCGGTCAGCAACCGCAATCGCCCCTGCTGGGGCACGAACAGCATTTCGGCATCGGCATTGAAGAAGGCGCGCGCCTTCATGTCGCGATCGGCGCGATAGATGTGCACCGTCACCCCGTCCATGCCGGCGGGGTCGCGGTTCGACGCCATGGTCGTCATGCCGTCGATCAGGTCCACGCCTTCCTTGACGGAACTAAGCGGAGACCAGCGCATCCGATTGGGCGGCAGCGGCCGATCCCACCCGGTCGGCGCGAAGGCCGGCGCACCGGCATAGGGCCGGTAGGCGCCGTGCATCCCGCTCGGCCGCAGCCGATAGAGCCAGCTCCGCCGGTTCTCCCCGCGCGGCGCGGTGAAGGCGGTGCCGGAAAGCTGCTCGGCATAAAGGCCGAAGGCCGGCCGCTGCGGGGAATTCCGCCCCTCGGGCAGCGCGCCGGGCACCGCCTCCGTCGCGAAATGGTTGCCGAAGCCGCTCAGATAATCGGGCATTGCCGCCTCCCCGGCCTGAACGCTCAGGCCTCCGCCTTCACCGGGATCACGCCGCGGCGGATCTGGTCCAGCTCCAGGCTTTCGAACAGCGCCTTGAAATTGCCCTCGCCGAAGCCTTCGTTGCCCTTGCGCTGGATGATCTCGAAGAAGATCGGTCCCACCATATTCTCGGTGAAGATCTGGAGGAGGATACCGCCGCCTGTTTCCGGCGCGCCATCGATCAGGATGCGCCGCTTGCGCATCTCCTCCACGTCATGGCCATGGCCGGGCAGCCGCTTGTCGATCATGTCGAAATAGGTGTCCGGGCTGTCCTGGAAGCGCACGCCGTTGGCGCGCAGCCTGTCCACCGTGGCGAAGATGTCGTCGGTGGCCAGCGCCAGGTGCTGGATGCCCTCGCCCTTATATTCCTTCAGGAATTCCTCGATCTGGCTGTGCTCGTCCTGGCTTTCGTTCAGCGGGATGCGGATCTTGTCGTCCGGTGCCGTCATCGCCTTGGAAAACAGGCCGGTCGCCTTGCCCTCGATGTCGAAATAGCGGATCTCGCGGAAGTTGAAGATCCGTTCGTAGAATTCCGCCCAATGGGCCATCCGCCCGCGATTGACATTGTGGGTCAGGTGGTCGAGCGTGTGCAGCCCCACCGATCGCGCATCGCGCACGGCACCCGGCACCGGCTTGAAATCCACGTCGTAGATTTCCTGCGCACCGTAGCGATCGACCAGATAGAGGTTCGATCCGCCGATCCCCTCTATCGCCGGGATGTTCAATTCCATCGGCCCCACCGGCCCTTCCACCGGCTTGGCGCCCCGCTTCACCGCTTCCTCGAACGCCCTGGCGGCATCCTTGACGCGGAAGGCCATGGCGTTGGCGGATGGGCCGTGCGCCGCGCGGAAATCGGCGACCTGGCCCGAAGGCTCCATGTTGAGCAGGAAATTGATGTCGCCCTGGGCGTAGCGGCGGACATTCTTGGATCGGTGGTCGGCCAGATGGGTGAAGCCCATCGCCTCGAACAGCCCGGCCAGCGCCTGCGGGTCCGGCCCGGTGAATTCCACGAACTCGAACCCGTCGAGCCCGAGCGGATTGTCATGCGCCTCGGTCATCACTCTCACTCCTGAAACAGACCGATATCGTATCAATGGAAACTATATGTCGCAAGCCTCGGCGGCGGCCTGCACCCGCCGCAACAAGCTGTCCAACGCACCGCGTTCCCATTCGGCCAGATCGGCCAGCAAGCGGGCCTCCATCGCCAGCGCCTCGGGCGCCACGGTCTCGTAGAGCGCGCGGCCCTCCGCCGTCAGCGCCAGCCGGTGCGATCGCTGGTCGGCCGCATCGGCCGCCCGCGCCACGAAACCGCGCGTTTCCAGCGCCTTTGCCGCCCGGCTCACCGTAACCTTATCCAGCTTCGTCCGCTCGACGATACCGCGCGGGGCCAGCGGCTCGCTTTCCCCCAGGATCGCGATCACCCGCCATTCGGCGATGCTGATGGCGAAGCGCCGCTGGTAGAGCGTGGCGATCACCGCGCTTACCGCATTGGTGGCGACGGACAGTCGATAGGGAATGAAACTATCGAGATGGAGCGCGCGATCGGTCATGGGCCTTATCATGCCCGATCCGAAATCATGTTTCAAACGAAACGATATTGCTGGCAATCGGCGCGCCACGCCATATCACGGCCTTCGACAGCCACCGGCCGTTTCGGTATCGTATCGCGATTCGCCGGAACGAAAGCCGGCCGGGTGACGGGGTCGCAACCGCATCGAAAGGATTTGCCTCCATATCCGGGCCGGCGAATCCGCATCAACAAGGGGCGTCGGGGACGGGGCATGGCCAGCGCCATAGCCCGCCACGACGGGGTGGGAGACGAAGTTGCGCGATTTTTACCGGGTCCGCTCGGCCTTTGCCGTGGGTGTGGCGCTCGCCTCGCTGATATCGCCGGCCCTCCTGTCGCCCGCCATGGCCGCGCCGGCCGATCGGCCCAGCCTTCAGGACAGCTTCCGGCTCGGCAGCGGACAAGGCGTGCTCTGCCAGGTCCAGTCCGCCACGCTCGACCCGGCGGTCAAGGGGATGTTCGACCGCGCCTACGCCATCGTCTGCCGCGATGCCGCCACGCCGGTCGGCCGCCTCTACGCGCTGCGCACCCAGGGCGATGATCCCGCCGCCCGCCTGCAGGCCATCCGCCAGGATCGCGTCGCCTGCCCCGCCCCGGCCACCGTGCGCAAGGCCGACCTTGCCGATGTCGGCGCGGTCGACGTCACCGATTGCAGCCTTGCCGGCAGCGATGTCGGCTACCGCATCTATGCGGCGCCGCGCGGCCGCACGCTCTATGTCGCCGAAGGGCTGGCGGGCTATGACAGCGCGCTCGCGCTCGGCCTGCGCACCATCGTCGCCGATCGCATGATCGAGGGAACGGTCGACGTCGCCACCACGGCCGTGTCCGATCCCGCCGCCTTCGCCCGCGTCCAGGCCGGCGCGCTCGATCTCGATAGCGCGCTGGCGGAGGGGTATCGCCGCAACAACAGCGGCTCCTATGCCGAGGCGGCCGAATTCTTCGATGCCCTGTTCCAGCGCGCCGAAGGCGGCCGCATCAGCCAGGCCGCGCTGGGCGAATATGTCGTCAACCGCGCGCTCCAGAAATCGAACCTGGGCGAATTCGCGGAGGCCGACGCTCTCTTCGTCCAGGCGGGGATGATCCCCACGTCCGATCCGGTCCAGCTCCGCCTGCGCCGCAATTTCCAGGCGATGCACCTCATCAACCAGCGCAAGCTGGCCGAGGCGTCGGCCGTGCTCGATCGCCCGCTCGCCCCGGTCGGCGCGACCAACGCCGCCGCCACCGTCGCCGGCCAGATCGACGCCGAGGCCGCGGCCGAGCTGAACGGCGGCGCGCCGCTCGTGCGCCAGATCGGCGGCGGCCAGGCGGCGGCGCTCACGCCCGTGGAAAAGGCCGCGATCCTCGATGCGCAGGCCCTCCAGCTTCACGGCACGATCCTCCGGCTCGATGGCAAGCCCGATCCCGCGCGCGGCGCCTTCACCGAAACCCTGGCGCGGCTGACGGCCATTCGCGGCGGCCGCGTCAGCTCGATCACCCGCCTGCGCACGCAGACGATGGCGGAGCTTTCCGCCGTCGCCGAGGCCGAGGGCAATCAGGGGGAGGCGGAAACCCTGCTGCGCGACGGCCTCGGCCTGCTCCGCGCCGAATATCCGGGCTCGATCGCCGTATCAGCGGCGGAAGCGCGGCTTGCCGCTTATTATGTCCGGCGCGGGCGCGACGACGCCGCGCTCGATCTCTATCGCGGCGTCGTCCGCTCGGTCACGTCGAGCGGGGCGAGCGCCACCGGCTTCGAAAATCTCCTCGCCCCCTATTTCGGCCTGCTGGCCCGGCTGATCCCGGAACGGCCGGCGCTGGTGGAGGATTTCTTCCTCGCCAGCGAAACCCTCGTCCGGCCCGGCGTCGCCGACACCCAGGCCGTGCTCGCCCGCGAACTCAGCGGCGGCAGCGACGAAGCCGCCCGCCTTTTCCGCCAGGCTGTCACGCTCACCCGCGATATCGAGCGCGCGCGTATCGAATATGCACGCCTGGCCGCGATCCCCGAGCCGACGGAGGATGATCGCGCCCGCATGGCCGCCTTGACCGCCCAGTTGCGCGGGCTGGAGGCCGATCAGGTGGCCACCCAGGCCAGGCTGGGCGAATATCCCCGCTATCGCGCGGTCTCGACCCAGGCGATGCCTCTGGCCGATCTGCAGAAAGCCCTCCGTCCCGGCGAGGCCTATCTGAAGCTGGCGGTCGTCGGCAACGCCGTCTACGGCATCTGGGCCACGCCGGATGGCGCCACCGCCTACCGCGCCGGCATCACCGCCGCCGATCTCGATCGCAAGGTCGATGCGCTGCGGGATACCATCTCGATCGAGGAGAATGGCGAGCGGCTGACCTACCCGTTCGATCTCAGGCTCGCCCGCCAGCTCTATCTCGATCTCCTCGGCCCGGTCGATGCCCGGCTGGCCGGTGCGCAGCACCTGATCTTCGAGCCCGCCGGCGCCATGCTCCGCCTGCCGCCCGCCCTGCTCGTCACCGATCAGGCCGGCGTCGATGCCTATTATGCGCGGATCAAGGCGCCCAGGGCGGACGATTTCGATTTCCGCGGCGTCGCATGGCTGGCGCGCAAGGTGGATATCAGCACCGCCGTTTCCGCCCGCGCCTTCCGCGATGTGCGGGGCGCCGCGCCATCGGCCGCGAAGCATGAATTTCTCGGCCTCGGCCAGAATGCGCCGATCACGCCCTTCCTGAAGCTCACCACCGTGCGGGGCGTCTCCACCGATGGCGCGGTGGATTGTGATTGGCCGCTGGCCGCATGGGACAGCCCGATCCAGGCGACCGAGCTTCGCACCGCCCAGACGATCATCGGCGACAGCGGATCGGCGGTCATCACCGGCGAGGCGTTCACCGATACCGCCGTCATGGGCCGGCAGGATCTGAACCAGTATCGCATCCTCCATTTCGCCACCCACGGCCTCGTCACCGCGCCCCGGCCCGAATGTCCGGCTCGCCCCGCGCTCCTCACCTCCTTCGGCGGGGCGAAATCGGATGGCCTGCTGACCTTCAAGGAGATTTACGATCTCCGCCTCGATGCCGATCTCGTCATCCTTTCCGCCTGCGACACGGCGGGCAAGGCGACGGTGGCGGCCACGCGCGAGGCCGGCGTCACCAGCGGCGGCGGCAATGCGCTGGACGGGCTGGTCCGCGCCTTCATCGGCGCCGGCGGCCGCTCGGTCCTCGCCAGCCACTGGCCGGCGCCCGACGATTATCGCGCCACCGAACGGCTGATCGCGGGCCTCTACCAGGCTCCGCCCGGCACCTCGGTCGCCTCGGCGCTCCGGTCCGGCCAGCTCGATCTGATGGCGGATGCCACCACCTCGCACCCTTATTATTGGGCCGATTTCGTCATCATCGGCGACGGCGCCCAGCCGGTCCTGAAATCGCGCTGATCGCCATGGCGGCGCCCGATCAGCCCGCCCCCGCGGCGACGGGCGGGATCGCCCGCAGGCTGCGGCGCGTTTTCCGCCGCATCGGCCCGTGGCGGATGGCGATCACGCTCGCCTTCCTCGCGCTCGCCATCTTCATCGCCCGCTATAGCTGGGAAAAGGTGCCGATCGCCGCCGATATCGAGCGCATGCTCTACGATATCCGCGCGACCTCCACGGCCCCGCTTGCCGAGCAGGACGATCGCATCGTCATGGTCGTGTTCAACGATCAGACCCTGATCGAGACCGGCCGCCGCTCGCCGCTGGATCGCGTCACGCTGGCCAAGGCGCTGGCGAAGCTGGACCGGATGGGCGCCAGGGCGATCGGCATCGATATCCTGATCGATCAGGCGACGCCGGAGGATGCCGGCCTCGTCGCCGCGTTCAAGGCGATGCGCACGCCCACCCGGCTCGCCTTCGTCTCGGCCGCCACCAATCCCGATTATGTCGAATATGGGCAGGAGGAATTCCTCCGCGCCTTCCAGAAATCCATCGCCGGCGGCGCGGTGGAGCCGGCGAGCGTCCTCCTCGAATCCGATCTTACCGACAATGTGATCCGCAGCTGGCCCAACCAGCCGGCCAGCCTGCCGCCGCTCCTCGCCAACGCGCTCACGCCCGTCCACCCCGAGTTTCGCAACTATACCGGCGCCGTCCGCTTCCGCGCGCCGCTCGATCCCGAACGGCCGGTCTTCGCCAAGCTGCCGATCCAGCTCTTCAGCGGCGATTTCCCGGAAGACGTGCTGCGTCAGCAGATCGCCGGCCGCTACGTGCTGATCGGCGGCGACATCTTCGATGTCGATCAGTTCGAAACGCCGGCCACCCGCATCCGGGGCGGCACCACCATCGGGCTGGAAATCCACGCGAACATGCTCGCCCAGTTGCTGGACGGCGCGCTCTATCGCGGCGTGCCGGGCTGGATATTGTGGGCGGCGGCGATCCTGGTCGTGGTGATGGGCGGGCTCACCAGCATGCTCGACGTGCGGCCCTGGCTGCTCGGCCTGATCCTCCTCGCCCAGATCGCGTTGATCCTGCTCATCCCCTATTGGGCGCAGGCGAGCGGCATCGATACCCAGCACCTGCCGGTCTTCGGCTGGATCGCCGGCTGGTTCCTCGCCTTCGCCGCCGTCGGCACCGCGGCGCGCGCGGTGGGATCGGAGCAGCGCCGCTTCGCCCAGTCGGCGCTCGGCCGCTATCTGCCGCGCGATGTCGCCAGCCTCATCCTGCGCGATCCCGACCAGCTCGCGCTCCACGGCGAGAAGCGGGAGATCTACGCCCTCTTCACCGATCTCGAAGGCTTCACCAAGCTCAGCCACGCCATCGCGCCGGAAATGGTGGCCACCCTCCTCAACCGTTATCTCGACATGCTGAGCGATATCGTGCTGCGCCACGGCGGCACGATCGACAAGTTCGTCGGCGATGCGGTGGTGGCCTTCTGGGGCGCGCCGATCGCCCGCCCCGACGATGCCGATCGCGCCGTCATGGCGGCAATCGCGATGTATGAGGCGGGGGAGGAATTCCGCCGATCGGTGCCGGAAGGCGTGCCGCCGATGGGGCGCACCCGCGTCGGCCTGCATTTCGGCGAGGCGATCGTGGGCAATTTCGGCGGCGAGGGCCGCATCCAATATACCGCGCTCGGCGACAGCATGAACGCCGCCGCGCGGCTGGAAAGCGCGAACAAGCAGCTCGGCACCGCCGCGCTGGTGAGCGAGGCCGTCGTCCGCCGCACGTCGGCCGTTCCCTTCCGCCCGATGGGCCGGGTCACGGTGCGCGGCCGATCGACGCCGTTCGCGATCTTCGAGCCCGTGCCGCATCTCGACGGCGCGGTTGTGACATCCCTCACAGCGTCGGTCGCGCGCTTCGACCAGGGAGAGACGGCGGCGCTCGCCGAACTCGAGCGCTATGCTGCGGACCATCCCGAGGATGTGGCCGTCGCCAATCTGATATATCGTCTGCGCAAGGTGGGACCGGGAGGAAATTTTGTTCTGGATTGATACAGTTAAGCCGCCCACGGCAATGGCCGTGCTGATCGCGGCCATGCTCGCCGTCCCGGCTTCGGCCGCCACGCTCGTCGTCCGGTCCAGCGGCCCATCGGCCAAGGCCTATCCGGCCGGCCGCCAGCTCGCGGACAACAGCCGGATCTCGCTCCAGGCGGGCGACCAGGTCGTCATCCTCGACAGCCGCGGCACCCGCACGCTGAAAGGCCCCGGCACCTTCAGCCCCAACCTCGCCACCAACCGGCCCAGCGATTCCCGCGAAACCTTTGCCGAGGTTTCCAGCCGCCGCGCCCGGCCGGGGGCGACCCGCGCCGTGCCCAAGCCCACGGAGGCAGCGGCGGAGCCCGATCGCAGCCCCAACATCTGGTTCGTCGATGTCGAACGGTCGGGCACGGTGTGCATCGCCGATACCGATGCCGTCACGCTCTGGCGCCCGGCCGGCACCGCCGCCGCCGCCACGCTCACCAACGTCGCCGATGGCAGCAGCGAGAAGATCGAGTGGGCCGCCGGCCAGTCGCGCAAGGCCTGGCCCGCCTCGCTCCCGGTCAGGGATGGCGCCAGCTACAGGATCGCCTGGGACGGGATGAACCTGCAGGGCGAGCTGCGCTTCGCGCTGCTCGATCCGGTTCCCGCCGGGCTGGAGGACATGGCCTCCCGCCTCATCACCAAGGGCTGCGAGGCCCAGCTCGATCTGCTGATCGAAACGGTGGCGATGCCGGAGGCCGCGGCCAGGCCGAAGGGATGATGGTTATCGCCCGCTTGTCGCTTGAAAAGCGGGGGGTGGGCTGATAGCCGCAGCGCCGTCGATCCGGGCCAACCGGTTCCGAAGGGGGCGATCTTCGTCATCGCAGGCATTTCCGGGCGGCCTCGTCGCCGTCGCCCGGCACGCGGCCGGACACGCCGGAAAGGCGGGCGCCGCACGACAAAGCGCAAGGGGAGCGCGCATGAAGTCCTTGGGTAGGTCCAACGCATCCTGTTTCGTCCTCGCGGGCCTGCTGGTTTCCGGGGCACCGGCGGCCGCCCAGGTCGCGCCGCCGCTTCCGCCGGGCGCCATCCCCGGCGCGCCGACGCGGGAGGAGATCGAACGCGCGCCCACCGCCCCCGTGGCCCGCCCCCCCGCCCGCCTCACCGTGGAAGGCGGGATCGAGCGCGCACCCTGCCCGCTGGCCGGCGATCGCTTCAAGGATATCAGCGTCACCCTGTCGGCGGTCCAGTTCGATAATCTCCGCGTCGTGCCGGCGGAAATGCTGCGGCCCGCCTATGAAGCCTATATCGGCCGCACCGTGCCGATCGCCGCCGTGTGCGAGATACGCGATGCCGCCGCCACCATCCTGCGCCGCGCCGGCTATCTCGCCGCCGTGCAGGTGCCGCCGCAGCGGATCGAGAACGGCGTCGTCCATTTCGACGTGCTGATGGCGAAGCTGGTGGCCGTCCAGGTGCGCGGCGATGCCGGGCGGTCGGAAAAGCTGGTCGCTTCCTACCTCGAACGGATCAAGGGGCAGGAAGCGTTCAACGAGAAGGAGGCCGAACGCTATCTCCTCCTCGCCCGCGATCTTCCCGGCTTCGATGTCCGCCTCACGCTGCGCCCGGCCGGCACGGTTCCGGGCGAGGTGATCGGCGAGGTCAGCGTCCAGAAGACGCCCTTCGTGATCGATGCCAGCGTCCAGAATTTCGGCTCGCACGAGGTCGGCCGCTGGGGCGGCCAGCTTCGCGGCGAATTCTATGATCTGCTGGGCCTGGGCGATCGCGCGATCATCGGCTTCTACGCCGCGCCCGAATGGGACGAGCAGCGCGTCCTCCAGCTCGGCTACGACATGCGGATCGGCAGCGAAGGGCTCACGCTGGGCGGGCGCTTTACCTATGCCTGGTCGGAACCCGATCTCGGCGCCTCGGTGAACGGGCGGATCAAATCCGAAACGCTCGTCGCCGGCCTGGAAATGGCCTATCCGGTGCTGCGCCGGCAGAATGTGAACCTGCGGGCGGCAGGCGGCTTCGAATATATCGATCAGGATGTGCGCTTCGGCGGCGGCAGCGGCGGGCTGCTCCCCCTCACCCGCGATCGGCTGCGCGTGGCTTATGGCCGCGTCGATTTCGACATGATCGATCGCACCAGCCTCGCCAGCGTCGCCGGCTATAGCGTCGCGGAGCCGCGCTGGCGCTTCGGCGGATCGCTGGAATATCGCATCGGCCTCGACATCTTCGGCGCCAGCGACGGCTGCGGGGCGAAGCCCTACCTCGCCTGCTATCTGAACGGCGCCGTGCCGCCGAGCCGGGTGGAAGCCGATCCCACCGCCTCGCTCGTCCGCTTCAGCGGCTTCGGGGAATTCCGCCCCATGCCCGCCCTCGCCTTCACGCTTTCGCCGCGCCTGCAATATTCGGGCAGCGCGCTCCTGAGCTACGAGGAATATTCGGCCGGCAACTATACGATCGGGCGCGGCTACGATCCGGGCGCCCTGATCGGGGACAGCGGCGCCGGCTTCCAGGCGGAGGTGCGGATCGGCCACATGGCCCCTCGCTCGCGGGACGATCTCGCCTTCCAGCCCTTCGCCTTCTTCGACAAGGCGTGGATCTGGAACCGGCACCAGCCGGTGGCCCCGCTCCATGCCGATCCCCAGCAATTGTCCTCGGCCGGCGGCGGCGTGCGCTTCGTCTATGGCGATCGCGCGCGGCTGGATGTCACGCTCGCCAAGGCTTTGGAGAAGATACCCAGCGGGCTTTCCGAACGGCGGCCCGACGCCCGCCTGCTGATATCGCTGACGACGCGCCTCTTTCCCTGGTCGCGATGATGGGAGCCATGGGGATGAAGCGCCATTCAGAAGGAAAGAGGTTGAACATGTCCGCCATGGTCCTTCAGCCGAAAGCATCGCGGCCGCGCCGCCCGCTCCTCTCCTCCAGCGCGATCGCGGCGATCGCGGCGGCGGTGGCGCACGGGCCGGCGGCGGCGCAATCCTTCCAGGGCGGCGTGATCTCCTCCACCCCGGGCGTGACCGTCAACAACGGCATACCCGGCCAGACGACGGTCACGGTCAACGCCCCCAGCGCGATCATCAACTGGCGGCCGGACGACAATGCGGCCGGCGGCGCGCCCATCGAATTCCAGCCGGCCGGCACCTCGGCCACCTTCCAGGGCGCGAGCGACTTCACCGTCCTCAACCGCATCCTTCCCGATGGTGCCGCCGCCGGCCGTTCCGTGCTGCTCAACGGCAATATCGGCAGCAGCGTGGATGGCGCGCGGGGTGGCGCGGTCTGGTTCTACAGCCCCAACGGCCTCATCATCGGCTCCCAGGCCACGATCGACGTCGGCAGCCTGCTCCTCACCACGCGCGATCTGGCCGATGCCGATTTCCTGGACGGGAACGGCATCTACAATTTCGGCGCGGCCGATAACAGCCGCTCCACCGTCACCATCCAGCCGGGCGCGCAGATCGACGCGCGCTACGATTCCGGCCTCGGCGGCGCCTATGTCGCCGTCGTCGCGCCGCGCATCGCCCAGGGCGGCAGCGTGCGGGTCGACGGATCGGCCGCCTATGTCGCCGGCGAACAGGCGCGCATCACCATCAATAACGGCCTCTTCAATATCGAGGTGCAGAGCGGCAGCGCGGTCAACGCCGGCACGGCAGGCGACGATGTGACGCTCTCCCACACGGGCTCCACCACCGGACCGGCCTCCAGCGGGGCCGGCGATCCCCAGTCGATCTACATGGTGGCCATTCCCAAGAATGTCGCCGTCACCATGCTGGTGGGCGGCACCGTCGGCTATGATGCGGCCTTTGCCGACGTCCAGAACGGCACCGTCGTGCTTTCCGCCGGATCGAACCTCGATAGCAGCGGCAATCCCTCCACCGGCCCCGCCAGCGGCGTCGGCGCCGGCATCCGCGTCGAAGGCGGAACCTTCACGTCGCAAACCGCGCTATATGCCCGCACCGATGCGCTGGTCTCCACCGCCGGCGGCCCGCTTGCCTTCGATCAGGGCTTGTCCGTCACCGCCGGCCGCAATGCCGTGCTGCAGGCGGGCGCCGGCGATTCCCTTACCGTCGGCGGCAACCTCTTCGTCTCCTCGCTCAATCGCGACGATGCCGGCGGCGCCCTGCGCGGCACGGCCGCCGTCGATGTCGGGGCAGGCGCCTCGCTTTCGGTCACCGGCGTCACCACCATCGATGCCTCCATTTTCGATTTCGGCAACGTCCAGGGCGGCACCGCGCGCCTGACGGGGGCAAACGGCGCATCGATCGATACCCAGTCGCTGTTCATCCGCGCCGGCGCCGACAGCTTCGATGGCAGCGCGCGCGGCGGCGATGCCCTCCTCTCGCTCACCGGCGCCACGCTCGATGCCGGCGATATCTTCATATCGGCCGGTGCCAGCGGCGGCACCGAAGATATCGCCGCGGATGCGTTCGGCGGCAACGCGACCGTCACGCTCGCCAACGCCTCGCTTTACGTTTCCGGTCAACTCTATGTCGATGCCAGCGGCTTCGGTGGCAATGCGCAGCAGAGCGGCGGCACGGGCGGTTCCGGCACGGGCGGCAATGTCCGCCTCTCCGTCACCGGCGCGGCCAGTGATATCCAGGTCGACGGCCAGATCAGCCTCGCCGCGCGCGGCGAAGGCGGCGGCAATGGCAGCGATAGCTTCGGCAACGGGATTACCGGCGGCAACGGCACCGGCGGCACCGCGATCTTCGATCAGTCGGCGGGCGCGCTCAGCGCCGGCGGCCTCCTGCTCGATGTCGCCGGCCTGGGCGGCAACGGCACGGATTCCGCCGAAACGGGCTTTACCGGCGGCTCCGGCGGCAACGGCACCGGCGGTTCGGCGGCCGCCACCCAGACCGGCGGCTCGCTGTTCCTCGGCGGGCTCGATGTCCTCGCCAACGGCATCGGCGGCTTTGGCGGCCGGGGTTTCGATTTCGGCTATGGCGACGTCATCGACGGCGGCGATGGCGGCAGCGGCGCGGGCGGCAACGCCACGGTGGCGGTCGGTGCGCTTTTCGCCGCCGGGTCGATACTCCTCGATGTCAGCGCCACCGGCGGCGAAGGCGGCCAATCCGATACCGGCATGTCCGGCAATGGCGGCAGCGCCTTAGGTGGCGGGGGGAACGGCACGGGCGGCGCCTCGCTCAGCTTCGCGGATGCCACGCTTTCGTCGCTCGGCTCGGTCGCGGTCCTCGCCGATGCGGCGGGCGGCTCCGGCGCGATGCGCGGCGGCGATGCGTCCGCCGGCCGGGCCGCTCTCTCCTTCCGGGATAGCGGCCTGGTCAACCTCCCCTCGGCAACGATCGACGTCAGCGCGCGCGGCGGAGATGCATCGGCCACCGGCGGCACGGCGGGATCGGCCACGGCCGGCAGCGGCGCCTTCACCGCCAGCGGCAGCTCCATCTCGTCGCAGGCATTCTCGTTTGCGATCATTGCGCGCGGCGGCGACGCCTTCGACGTCGGCCACGGTGGCGACGCCACGGGCGGCTCCATGGAATTCCGCCTCGCGGATGGCGATCTCTCGCTCGGCGGCGGGCTCGATATCCAGGCCGATGCCGGCGGCGGCTCCGGCCGGTTCGGCGGCAGCGGCCAGGGTGGGCGGGTTGCGGTCGATATCGATACCGCCACGCTCACCCTCGGCAGCAATGGCGGCATCCTGCTCACCGCCGACGGCACGGGCCGGGGCATCGGCAGTTCCACGGACTTCACGTCCGACGACATTGGCGGCAGCGCCACGGGCGGCACCGTCAGCCTCCGCTTATCAAACACCACCCAGTCCGTCGCCCGCGGCGTGACGCTCAGCGCATCTGCCGAATGCGGCTCCAGCGGCGGTGCCGGCGGCGGCGGATCGGGCGGCGACATCAGCCTCGCGCTGGAAAATGGCGCGTTCCTCGATATCGGCAACGGCCTCGTCTTCGATGCATCCGCCCGTGGCGGAGACGGCACCGTCGGCGGCGCGGCGGAGGGCGGCGATATCAGCCTCGCGCTGTCCGGCAGCGCCCGCCTGTCGGCCGCGATGGCCATCGATCTGGATGCCACCGCTTATGGCGGCATCGGCGGCTATGCCGGCAATGGCGGCGACGCGCGGGGCGGATCGATCCTGCTCGATATCGCCGCCGCATCGGCGGAAAGCTTGATCGATATCGGCTACGGCATCGTGGCTTATGCCGATGCCTATGGCGGCGGTTCGACAGGCCAGACCTTCTCCAGCGAAGGCTTCGGCGGCACCGGCGGCAGCGGCACGGGCGGCGACATCCGCGTCAACCTCGCCAGCGGCGGCATCGGCTCCGCCTTCTCCAGCACCTTTTCCGCCATCGGCAGGGGCGGCAATACCGCCAGCAACAACGGCAATGCCGGCACGGGCATGGGCGGCAATATCGAGGTGAGCCTTGCCGGCGGCACCTTCGCCTTCGCCGGTCTCAGCCTCGACACGGCGGGCATCGGCGGCAATGCCGGCGAGTCCGGCTATGGCGACGGCGGCGATGGCGGCGCCGGCACCGGCGGCATCGCCGCGCTGCGGATCGGGCCGGGCGGCGTGCTGCAGACCGATTATCTCGACATCATCGCCAGTGGCACCGGCGGCGACGGATCGGTGGGCGATCTCGCGGCCGCCGGCACGGGTGGCGCGGGCCGGGGCGGCACGGCGTCGCTCCTGATCGAAGGCGGCGCCTTCAGCGGCATGGGCATAACCGTCTCCGCCGATGCCGATGGCGGTTCCGGCGGCGGCGCGTTGGGCGATGCCCCGGCCGGCATCGGCGGCGCCGGCACCGGCGGCTCCGCCACCTTCCGCCTCGCCGGCGGTACCGTGGAAGTCTCGGGCGCCACCGTCAGCGCATCCGGCAATGGCGGCTTCGGCGGCTATGCCAGCGGAACGGGCACGGGCGGCGCGAACGGCGGCGCCGGCACCGGCGGCACGGCCAGCCTGCGGGTCGAATCCGGCAATCTCGCCGCCGGCTACCTCTCGGCGATCGCCGATGCCCGGGGCGGCTATGCCGGCTACGGGATGTTCGATGGCCCGCGGGCGACGGGCGGCGCGGCCCAGGGCGGCTTTGCCGAGCTGACGCTCCAGCCCGCAGGCGCCGTCACCGCCGACATGTTGGAAATCTCGGCCGGGGCCACCGGCTATGGCTCGCCATATTCGCTGGTCGGCGATGCCCGGGGCGGCACCGCGCGGATCGCCACCTCGGGCGGTTCGCTTGCCATCGGGTCGGGCCTGTCGCTCAGCGCCGGCGCCTCGATCCGGGGCGAAGGCGGGGCCGATCTCGACGTGATCGGCGGCACCGTCAGCTTCAGCGCATCCAACGGCACCGCGATCGATTACGGCCCCGGCTCCCTCACGCTCGATGCCTCGGCCGCGATCCTCCCCGGCGAAGGCAGCGGAGAAGGCGAAGGCGGCGAAAGCGGCGAAAGCTTCGTCTTCGCGGCCGCTGCCGCAGCCGGCAATGTCGTAGGCGGCAGCAGTTCCCTCACCCTCGACGGCGTCATGCTGAACCTCACCGGTGATCTCGTCCTCGACGGCGGCAGCGGCGCGGCCACCGAAGGAGCCGCCGCCCAGGGCGGATCGGTCGCGCTCGCCGTGCGCAACGGCGGCCTGCTCACCGTGGGCGGCGGCGCAACGCTCAGCGCGATCGGCGGGGACGCCGCATCGGGCGGCACCGTCGCCGTCAATGTCGACAACGGCACGATCCGCGTTGCGGACAGCACCGCGATCACCTCGGGCGGCGATGTCGTCTTCGCCGCCAGCGGCACCGGGCTGTTCGACGTCGGCGGCGATCTTGCCGTCGTCGCCGGGAACGACATCAGGTCCAGCCACGCCCAGCCCGCCGATCCGGTGGATACGATCCGCGCGGCACGCGCCAGCTTCCAGGCCGGCGGCGACGTCGATCTCGGCAATGGCACCATCGTCAATGCCGGGGCGATCGACATGACGGCCAACGGCGCGGCTTCCGCCTCCACCCTGCGCGCGCAGGGCGATATCGCCATCGCCGCGGCCACGATCGCCATCGACACGCTGTCGGCCGGCGGCAGCATCAGTCTCGCGGCGGAAAGCGGCGATATCCGCATCACCAGCGATATCGCGGCGGGCGGCCCCATCGACCTTACCGGCGCCGGCATCTACCTCCGTTCGCAACGCGACCTCAGCCTCGCGGGCCTGCGCGCCACATCCGGCGATATCGATATCGGCAGCACCGGCACGCTGGATCTCGCCAATATCGAAGCCAGCGGATCGATCCGCCTCGACGGCACCGACATCAGCCTCGTCGATGCCCGTGCGGGCGACAGGATCGTCCTCACCACAAGCGGCTTCGCCACGGCCACGGGGATAGCCGCCACCGGCGATATCGACATATCCGCCCTCGGCGCGATCGACCTTGCCGGAGCCGATGCCGGCGGATCGATCCGCCTCGACAGCCGCGATGTCCGCCTTGTCGATGCCCGTGCCGGCAGCGCGATCGACGTCACCGCGCGCGGCCTCGCCACGCTGGACGGCACGATCGATGCCCGCACGATCAGCGTCGGTTCCTACGATATCGCGATCGGAACGGGACAGGGCGGCACCGCCCTGATCGGCCTCGATACGGATAGCATCACCCTCACCAATATCGGCGAGGGGATCAGCCATGTCGGCGGCGGGAACGCGGAAGGCTGGTCGCTTTCCAATGACGAGTTCGGCCGCCTGGCCGCGCACGACATCAATATCGTGGCCAATGGCGACATGGATGTCGGCCGCCTCGACGTGATCGGATCGGCCGGTGAGGATGGCGAGGCCGGCCGCCGCCGCAACCTGCTGGGCAGCGAATTGCAGCTGGGCGCCGGCGGCACGCTCCGCGTCGTCGATGCGATCTCGCTCACCGGCGCTGCCGACAGCGATCGGCTGGTCCTTGCGGCGAACGATCGCATCCTCGTCGATACCGCCACCGGATCGATCCGTATCGCCAACGCGTCCGGCGGGCTCGGCGGCACACTGGCGCTCGATGCCCCGACCATCTTCGTCGGCACCGCCCAGGCGTGGACGGATATCTCCGGCATGGCCGATATCAACGCCCGCAATGATCGCCTGGCCAACAGCGACGGCATCGACAATGCCGAAGGCTTCCTGCTGGCGCGGGGCATGGAATTCCGTGCCGGCCGGGGCCTCTATATCCAGAACAGCACCGCCGATGCCACGGCGGGCGGCGTGCGCGGCGGCTTCACCGTCGGCGAAGGCGGGCTTGCCCTCATCGCCGCCGGCCAGACCCCGGAAGTCGTCATCAACGGTCGCCAGGCGCTGGCGGACGGCACTTTCCTCACCGGCGAGGCGCTGGTCCGCACCGTGACTCTCCGGGGCGAGGGTTCGGGCTCGATGGCGGGCTTCCATCCCCGCTCGACGATCAACGGCTGCCTGCTGATCGGGCTTGCCTGCAGCATCGGAAGCTCGACCCCGATCGGCATTCCCCAGCAGGATGTGATCGCCGCGCTGGACCCGGACGAAGAGGACGGCGAAGGCGAATCCACCGGCCTTGTCCGCTCGCTCAACACGCCCGTCATCCAGTTCGCCGATGCCGCCGGCATCACGGCCGATCCGGTGATCGAACAGCCGGTTACCGGCGCCGGCAACGAGGATCTGTGGCTCGACACGCCCGATGGCGGCCTGGATACGGTCGGCCAGCAGGTCACCGGCACCCGCAAGGATGACGAGGATCAGGAAAAGCCCGGATCGGGCAAGGATCGCGGCCAGCACCAGCCCTGATCCCGGACTGCCCCTGATCGCGGGATTGGCGTATCCCGCGGCCATGGGTTAGGAGCCCGTTTTCCCTTCGACCGGATGAAGTGATCGATGCCGCATTCCGCCCCCGCCGGCCAGCCGCTGGTCCTGTTCAACAGCGTGACGCGCGCCACCCAGCCCTTCGCGCCGATCGATCCGGAAATGGCGAAGATCTATTCGTGCGGGCCGACGGTGTATAATTTCGCCCATCTCGGCAACCTGCGCGCCTACGTCTTCACCGATACGCTGCGCCGGACGATCAACTGGAAGGGCTGGAACGCCACCCACGTCATCAACATCACCGATGTCGGCCACCTCACCTCCGACGCGGACGAAGGCGACGACAAGATGGAGGTCGCGGCCCGCACGGCATCGCGCACCATCTGGGAAATCGCCGCTTTCTATACCGATGCGTTCAAGAACGACATCGCCCGGCTCGGCATCCTTTCGCCCACGATCTGGAGCGTCGCGACCGATCATATCCAGGATATGATCGCCTTCGGCCGCCGGATCGAACAGCATGGCTCGGTCTATGAGCTGGACTCGGGCCTCTATTTCGATGTCACCACCGTGCCCGATTATGGCCGCCTTGCCGGCACCCGGCCCGATGAGGTCGTCGGCCGGATCGAGGCGGTGGAGGGCAAGCGCCATCCGGCCGATTTCGCCATCTGGCGCAAGTCGCCCGAAGGCAGCACCCGCCAGATGGAATGGGCCTCGCCCTGGGGCGTCGGCGCGCCGGGCTGGCATCTCGAATGCTCGGTGATGAGCATGAAGTATCTGGGCGAGCAGTTCGATATCCACACCGGCGGCATCGACCATCGCGAAATCCATCACTGCAACGAAATCGCGCAGAACCAGGCCTTCACCGGCACCGCCGCCACCGGCGCCAACATCTGGATGCACAACAATTTCCTGGTCGATCGCGGCGGCAAGATGTCCAAATCGAAGGGCGGCTTCGCCACGCTGCAATCGCTGGTCGATCGCGGCGTCCACCCGCTCGCCTATCGCCTGCTCTGCCTGTCGGCGCACTACCGGTCGGAACTGGAATTCTCGCCCGAAAATCTGGGCGCGGCGCTCACCCGGCTGAAGCGGCTGCTGATCTCGGTCGTCCAGTTGCGCGATAAGGCCGGCGACCTGCCCTGGCTGCGCCTCGTTGCGGAAGCCGCGGCCACCAAGGGCGCCTCCTTCGCCTATCAGCGCAGCGTGCTGGAAAGCGATCTTCCGGCCGACGCGGCGGCGCTCGTCGCCCGCTTCGACGAAGCCGTTTCCGCCGATCTGATGATCCCGCAGGCCCTCCCCATCCTGGAGGAAGCGGTGGCGAAGAAGGCATGGTCGCCCGATCTGCGCCTCCGCCTCGTCGCCAGCTTCGATCTGGTGCTGGGCCTCGGCCTTCTCACGCTCGATCGGGCCGATCTGCGGATTCGCCCGGCCGGAGCCACGCTGGAGGAGGCGGATATCGAGGTCCAGCTCGCCGATCGCCAGGCCGCGCGCGCGGAGAAGGATTTCGCCCGATCGGATGCGATCCGCGACGCGCTCGCCGCGCAGGGGATCGAGTTGATGGACGGCGATCCGCTGCGTTGGGAATGGCGGCTCGCCCTCGATTGAGGCGATCCGCCGCCGGCGGCGTTTGAAGTTTCAATCCAAGGGGAGCCGGAAGCTCATGGCGTTGAAACCCACCTACCCGCTCTACGTCGCCAATGCGGCGCGCCAGCCCAATGCCGATCTTGCCGTGACGGACAAGTTCACCGGCGAGGTCGCGACCCGCGTGGCGCTCGCCGATCAGGCGGTGATCGAGGAAGGCATCGCCGCTGCCGTGGAGGCGGCCGGGCCGATGGCGCGGCTCGCCGCCTATGAGCGGCAGGCCGTCCTCCAGCATTGCGTGGCCCGCTTCACCGAACGGGCGGAGGAACTGGCCTTCGCGCTGTGCGTCGAGGCCGGCAAGCCGATCCGCGACAGCCGGGGCGAGGTCGGCCGCCTGATCGATACGTTCCGCATCGCGGCGGAAGAAAGCGTGCGCCTGACGGGCGAGGTGCAGCCGCTCGATATCTCGCCCCGCGCGCGCGGCTATCAGGGCATGTGGAAACGGGTGCCGATCGGCCCCTGCTCCTTCATCTCGCCCTTCAACTTCCCGCTCAACCTTGCCGCTCACAAGGTGGCGCCCGCCATCGCCGTGGGCTGCCCCTTCGTCATGAAGCCCGCCAGCCGCACGCCCCTTGGCGCGCTTATCATCGGCGAGGTGCTTGCGGAGACCGACCTGCCGAAGGGCGCCTTCTCCATCCTGCCCGCCCATCGCGACGGCGCGGACCTGTTCACCACCGACGATCGGCTGAAGCTCCTTTCCTTCACCGGATCGCCCGCCGTCGGCTGGGATCTGAAGGCGCGGGCCGGCAAGAAGAAGGTGGTGCTGGAACTGGGCGGCAACGCGGCCGTCGTGATCGATGCCGATGCCGATCTGGACGATGCCGTCGATCGCACCATCTTCGGCGCCTTCTACCAGTCCGGCCAGTCCTGCATCGGCGTCCAGCGCATCATCGTGCACGAGAAGGTCTATGATGCCTTCCGCGACAGGCTGGTCGCCAAAGCGAAGGCGCTCGTCGCCGGCAATCCGCATGATGAAGCCACCTTCATCGGCCCGATGATCGACGAGAAGGAGGCCGCGCGCCTCGAAGGCTGGATCGCCGAAGCGCTGGACCGTGGCGCCACCCTGCTCTGCGGCGGCACGCGCGACGGCGCGATGCTGGAAGCGACGCTGCTGGAAGGCGTGGCGGCCGATACCCGCCTGAACCGGGAGGAAGCCTTCGGCCCCGTCGCCTTCCTCATCCCGTTTGCCGAATGGGACGAGGCCGTCCGCATCGTCAACGACAGCCGCTTCGGCCTCCAGGCCGGCATCTTCACCCGCGATATCTTCAAGGTGCTGGATGCGTGGGACCGGATCGATGTGGGCGGCGTCATCGTCAACGACGTGCCGAGCTACCGGGTCGACAACATGCCTTATGGCGGCGTCAAGGATTCCGGGCTCGGCCGCGAGGGCGTCCGCTTTGCGATGGAGGACATGACGGAGATACGCAATCTCGTCATCCGCCGCCGTTCGCTCTGAAAAACGGCGGATTTCCGGCCATTATCCACTTTCCTGTCTTGCCTAGGCGGAAGGGAGCGAACATAGATGCCCGCCGATAAGCAGATCGGGTCACAGGGATAGGCAGCGATCCGGCCGTGGAGGCCGGCGGGGGGCGCAATGTCAGGGGGATTGTCGGCCGGCGCGTCCGCCCGGCTGATCGGCATGCTTGGTCTCGCAACGGCCGTGGCGGGGTTTCTCGCCCTGCTGCTGCTTGCCCCGCTTTCGCCCGGCCGCAGCGCGCCCTCGCGCGATACCGCCGCCATCCATCTCGGCGTCGCCTCCTGCTCCGGCTCCACCTGCCACGGCCGCAGCGAGGCGGACGGCCGCATCGTCCGGCAGGACGAGCTGATGCGCTGGCAGGAGCCATCCTCCCCGTCCGGCGCGCACAGCCGCGCCTTCCGCGTGCTCAGCGAACCGCGCGGCCGCGCCATCGCCCAGCGGCTCGGGCTGAAATCCGCCGCCAGCGCGCCGATGTGCCTTGGCTGTCATGCCGATCCGGCCGCGCCCTCGCTGCGCGGCCCGCGCTTTCAGATCGGTGACGGCGTCGGCTGCGAATCCTGCCATGGCGGCGCCGAAAACTGGATATCCAGCCATTATGCGGTCGGCGCCACGCATCAGGGCAATATCGCCGCCGGCCTCTATCCGCTCACCAACCCGCGCGCTCGGGCGGAAAAATGCCTCGATTGCCATTTCGGCAGCGATCGCCCCGGCCAGTTCGTCAGCCACCGCATCATGGCCGCCGGCCATCCGCGCGTCTCGTTCGAGCTGGATCTCTTCTCGACCCTTCAGCAGCATCATGACGAGGATGCCGATTATGTCCGCCGCAAGGGGCGGATCGGCAATGTCCGCATGTGGGCGGTGGGCCAGGCGGCGGCGCTCGAACGCGCGCTCTCGCTCTATGCCGATGCCCGCTTGGGACAGGATGGTCTGTTCCCCGAATTCTATTTCTTCGATTGCCATAGCTGCCATCGCCGCATCTCGGACGAGGCGGATTATCGCACGACGGCGCTCGCCAATCCGGGGCGCCCGATCCCATCCGGGATGCCACCGTTCAACGACGAGAACATGATCATGCTATCGGCCGCCGCGCGCGCCGCCGCGCCCGCGCTGGCCGACAGGCTGGAGGCGGACAGCCGCGCCTTCCACGCGGCCCTCGCCACCGATCGCCCCACCGCGATCCGCGCCGCCCAGCGCCTGCGCACGACGGCGAACGCTCTGGCGGACAGCTTCGCCGCCAATGAATTCGGCCGCGCCCAGACCTTCGCGATCATCGATGCAGTCGCGTCCACCGCGAGCGCCCAGCGCTACACCGATTATGAAGGCGCCGTGCAGGCGGTGATGGCGACGGACACGCTGCTGAACGGCCTCGTCAATGCCGGGCAGGTCGCGCCCGCCTCGGCCGCCGTGATTCGTGGGGACATCAACCGCGCTTATGCGGCGGTGCGCGATCCCAACGCCTTCCGCCCGCTGGAATTCCGGGCCGCATTGTCCAGCGCATCCTCGGCAATCGGCAGGCTGCGCTGATGCGGGGCATGCGGATCACGGCCTTCCTCTGCGGCGCCTCGCTGCTCGTCTCCGCCTGTGGCGGAGGCGGAGACGGAGGCAGCGGCTCGGGCAATGGCGGCGGCACGACTACACCGCCCTCCAACGATCCCTATACGGCGCCTGCGCAGGAAGCGCTCAGCGCCGCCGATGTGGAAGGCGTGCTCGCCCGCGCGGTGGAGGAAGCCGCCGCCCGCAACAGGCCGGCGGTGATCGCCGTCACCGATCGGGTTGGCAACGTGCTTGCCGTCTATGCGATGGCCGGCGCGCCCCTCACCCTCTCCATCCGGTCGCCCGCCAATCGCGGCCCGGTGACACCCGGCGATGCCGAGGGCCTGGACGTGCCCGTCGACGGCGCGATCGCCGCCGGGGCCATCGCCAAGGCGATCACCGGCGCCTATCTGTCGTCCAGCGGCAACGCCTTCACCACGCGCACCGCCAGCCAGATCGTGCAGCAGCATTTCCCGCCCGCGCCGAGCACGGTGGGGCTGGAAAGCGGGCCGCTGTTCGGCGTGCAGTTCAGCCAGCTTCCCTGCTCCGATCTCGCCGCCCGCTTCAACGGCACCGCATCGGCGGACAGTTTTATCGGCCCCAAGCGCTCGCCGCTCGGCCTCGCCGCCGATCCGGGCGGCATGCCGCTCTACAAGAATGGCGTGGTGGTGGGCGGCATCGGCGTGATGTCCGATCCGCTCTACAGCTATGACGCCAACACGCTGGACGTGGACGCCGATGCGGACGAGTTCATCGCGCTGGCCGGCCAGTCCGGCTTCGCGCCGGCCGATGCGATCCGCGCCGATCGCATCGCCGTGGACGGCACCTCGCTGCGTTATGCCGATGCCACCGCCGCCGGCCTGCTCAAACAGCCGTCCGCCGCCCGCCCGCTCGCCCAGCTGAACGCCGCCGGCCTTGGCGGGCTGATCGCGATCAACGGCTATTTCGACGGCGCGATCCGCGCCGGCCAGGCTTATGGCACGGAAGCCTCGGGCATCCGCGCAGCGACGGCAGCGGAACGTTCCTCCGGCAGCACCATCGACGACAAGGCCGCCTTCATCCTCACCGATGGATCGGGCGCCAACCGCTTCCCGATCCGCGCCGGCACCGATGGCGTTTCCCAGCCGCTCACCGCCGCCGAGGTCCGGGCGCTGCTGACCCAGGCCTTCACGGTGATGACGCGCGCCCGCGCCCAGATCCGCCGCCCGCTGGAAAGCCGCGCGCAGGTGACGATCAGCGTGGTCGATACCGATGGCGCGCCACTCGGCATCGTCCGATCGCCCGACGCGCCCGTGTTCGGCACCGATGTGGCGCTCCAGAAGGCGCGCACCGCCGCCTTCTTCTCCGGCCCGCATGCGGCCGATGACCTGCTCGGCAACCCATCGGCGGACGTGCAGGGCAATGTCGCCCGCGCGCGCGCCTTCTTCGGCGATCCGACGGCGCTTACCGGCAAGCTGGCCATGGGCGACCGCACCGTCGGCAATCTTTCGCGCCCCTATTTCCCGGACGGGGAAGTCGGCACTTCGCCCGGCCCATTCTCGCGCCCGATCACGGGCTGGAGCCCGTTCAACACCGGCCTCCAGTCGGCGCTCATCATCGGCAACATCCTGGAACATGTGAATTTCGTGCTGGGCGCGAGTGCGACCGATACGCCACGCCGCTGCACCCTCACCCCCGATGCCGCGCCGGGGCGCAACCGGCTGCAGAACGGCATCCAGATCTTCCCCGGCAGCGTGCCGATCTTTCGCGGCGGCGTGCTGGTGGGCGCCATCGGCGTATCGGGCGACGGCATCGACCAGGACGACATGATCGCCTTCCTCGGCGCGCATCAGGCCGGGCTCCAGCTCGGCGGCTTCGGCAATGCCGATCCCGCCCGCCGATCGGATCAGGTGCAGATCAGCCTCGCCAACGGCCGATCGGTCCGGCTGCGCTACATCGCCTGCCCGTTCGCGCCCTTCCTCGACACTTCCGACCAGAACGTCTGTTCGGGGAAATAGGCCGTGGCGCTCGCTTCCGCTTATGCCCTTCAGCTCGCGATCGCGGCCGCGATGCCGCCCGTCGCGGATGGCGCGGTTGCGGAGCAGATCGCGGACGCCCCGCCGTCGGTGGATGCGGATGCGACGCTGATCGACGGCCGCCGCCGCCCCGGCACCCATCGCGACCTGCCCGAACCCGTGGTGCAGGCCAATGAAGGCGCGGTCCGCCCGCCCCCGCCGGAAGCCTTCCCGGTCGATCAGTTCCCGATTCCCGATCGCTGGCGGCTGATCCAGGCGCTCTGCCCCGATCGCAACTATCCGGCGGCGGCCCTCACCTGCCGATCCCCCTTCGATCCCTATCACCAGAATTTCCTGAAGGGCGATCGCCCGATCGACCTGAAGTCCAAGCCTTCATGGCTGCCGATCAAGGGCGACGACTGGTTCCTGGTGCTGAACGGCGTTTCGGATACGGTGGTGGAGCCGCGCTCCTTCCCCCAGCCCGTCGGCGTCCAGACGACGGAGAATCCGGACAGCCTCGACGTGTTCGGGCGGGATGAAAGCATCGTCGCCTCCCAGACCTTCATCTTCGGCGGCTCGCTCATCAAGGGATCGACGGCCTATAAGCCGCCGAACATCGAATATCGGGTGATCCTGGCCTATAACGTCAATTATGTGGACGTCGGCCAGCGCCGCATCCTCCATGTCGAACCGTCGAAGAAAAGCCATCGCACGGATGATTTCCTGGGCGTGCAGGAACTGTTCGTCGACTATCACTTTCGCAACGTATCCGATCGTTTCGATTTCGATTCGATCCGCGTCGGCATCCAGCCGTTCAACATGGATTTCCGGGGCTTCCTGTTCCAGGACAACCAGCTCGGCATCCGTTTCTTCGGCAATCGCGACAATAACCGCATCCAGTATAATTTCGGCGCGATCTGGCGGCTGGAAAAGGACACCAATTCCGGCCTGAACAGCGTCGTCCAGCGCCCGCGCGACGATTTCATCCTGTTCGCCAACCTGTTCCGCCAGGATTTCCCCGTGCCCGGCCTTACGAGCCAGGCCAGCATCACCGTGAACCTCAACCGGGAAGACGGGATCGAGGTGGACGATAACGGCTTTCCCGTGCGCCCCGCCCTGCTCGGCTCGCTCCGTCCGCGCAATTACGACGTCACCTATCTGGGCTATGCGGTGGACGGCCATGTCGGCCGGCTCAACATCACCGGATCGCTCTACGGCGCGCTGGGCGAGGATCGGAACAGTTTCTTCACCGACAAGCCGGCCAAGGTCCGCGCCTTCCTCGCCGCGACGGAACTCAGCTACGATCACAACTGGATGCGCTTCCGCCTGTCCGGCCTCTATGCGTCCGGCGACGGCGATCCCTATGACGATCGGGAAACCGGCTTCGACGCCATCTTCGAAAACCCGCTCTTCGCCGGCGCGGACACCAGCTACTGGATCCGCCAGTCCGTGCCGTTCGCCGGCGGCGGCCGCGCGATCAGCATCAACGGCCGCAACGGCATCCTGAATTCGCTGCGCTCCTCCAAGGAACAGGGCCAGTCCAACTTCAACAATCCCGGCACGATGCTGCTCGGCATCGGCGGCGATTTCGATCTGACGCCCACCGTCCGGCTTTCCACCAACGTCAACCATCTCTGGTTCGAAAATACGGCGACGCTGAAGGCGCTGCGCATGGAAGGCAGCATTCCGAAGGCGATCGGCTGGGATTATTCGCTGGCGGCGATCTGGCGGCCCAAGGCGGTGCAGAACGCGGTGTTCCGCCTGTCCGCCGCCACGCTCGATCCCGGCAAGGGCTTTTCCGATCTCTTCACCAACAATCAGGGCGACGATCGCTATTATTCCGTCCTGTTCAACGCGATACTCACATTCTGATGGGCATGGGGGCGACTTTCCTGAAACGGGCGATGCTGGTCGCCGCGCTGCTGGCCGGCATGGCGGGCGGATCGTCGGGGCTTGCGTCCGAAGGGGAAAAGCCGCGTGCCATCACCTATGCCTTCACCGCCCCGGCGCCCGCCGGCCAGTCCTGGGCGGAGGCGGATGAAAAGAGCGCGGGTTGCGTCTCCTGCCACACCGCCAGCGATCAGAAGACGATGCACGCCTCCCCCGCCGTGGTGCTGGGCTGCGTCGATTGCCATGGCGGGGATGCCACCGTCCGGGGCGATGCGCGCCTGCCGCACGATGCCCCGGCCTATGTCGCCGCGCGGGACAAGGCGCACGTCCTGCCCCGATATCCCGAAAGCTGGCACTGGCCGTCCTCGGCCAACCCCAAGCGCAGCTACACGCTGCTGAACCGCGAGGCGCCGGAATATATCCGCTTCGTCAATCCATCCGATTACCGCGTCGCGCGCGCCGCCTGCGGCGCCTGCCATATCGAGATCATCGAGGCCGCCGAACGGTCGCTGATGTCCACCGGCGCGATGCTCTGGGGGGGCGCCGCCTATAATAACGGCATCCTGCCCTACAAGAACTACATGTTCGGCGAAGCCTATACGCAGAAGGGCGAGCCCGCGCAGGTGAAGTCCCCCGGCTCCCCGCCCGGCACCGTCACGGATGCCCAGGCAAAGCGCGGCGCGCTCGCCACCCTCTATCCGCTGCCGACCTGGCATGTCGTGCCGCCGGGCGACGTGTTCCGCGTGTTCGAGCGCGGCGGCCGCAATATCGGCACCCAGTTCCCGGAAATCGGCCTGCCCAATATCGGTGGCACCATCCAGCGGCTGGAGGAGCCCGGCCGTCCCGATCTGCGCCAATCCAATCGCGGCCCCGGCACGGGCCTGCGCGTCGCCATCCCCGTGCTCAACGTCCACAAGACCCGGCTCAACGATCCGTTCATGTGGTTCATGGGCACCAACGACCAGCCCGGCGACTATCGCAATTCCGGCTGCGCCGGCTGCCACGTCATCTACGCGAACGATCGCGAACCGCGCCACAGCCTGATCTACGCCCGATATGGCCGCGACGGGCAGACCGCCACGGCCGATCCCACCATCGCCGCCAAGATGGAGCCGGCCGATGACGGCCATGGCCACGGCAAGGCGAAAGGCCCCGTCCCCGCCGATCATCCGGTGGCGCCCGGCATCAAGGAAAAGGGCCACCCGATCCGCCACGCCTTCACCCGCGCGATCCCGACGGCGCAGTGCATGAACTGCCACATGCACCAGCCCAATATCTTCCTGAATTCCTACCTCGGCTACACGATGTGGGATTATGAATCGGATGCGCCGCTGATGTGGCCCAATCCGGAAAATCCGCTCGCCCCGCCCGCGGGCAAGGCGGCGGACGCCTACAAGAAGCAGAAATACCCCACCGCGGCCGAAGTCCATGCCGTGCTGGATCGCAACCCGGAAGGCGCGTCGCCGCGCGGCCTGTGGGCGGACGTGGATTTCCTCCGCAACGTCTATGACGATGTGAACGCGCGGGCGAAGGATACCCAGTTCGCCGATTATCACGGCCATGGCTGGAATTTCCGCGCCATCTTCAAGCGCGATCGCGAGGGCAATCTGCTCGACGCCGCCGGCAACATCGTGAAGCCGGACGATCCCGAGAAGTTCCGCCTCTACCGCCGCAACGCCGCCGGCCAGTTCGTCGACGAACATGGCGCCGTGGTCGATCCCGCCGATCCCGATCTCGACAGGAAAGCCAAGCCGATGTTCGCCGATGTCGGCCAGCAGCCGGGCAAGGCCGTCCACATGATGGACATCCATGCCGAGAAAGGCCTGCAATGCGCCGATTGCCATTTCGCGCAGGACAGCCACGGCAACGGCCTGATCTATGGCGAGGTCGCCAATGCGGTGGAGATAGGCTGCAAGGATTGTCACGGCACCGCCGATGCCTATCCCACGCTCCGCACCTCCGGTCCGGCGGCGCGGCCCGGCGGCACCGATCTGTCGCTGCTCCGCAACGCCGATGGCCGCCGCCGCTTCGAATGGGTGGAGAAAGCCGGCCAGCGCGTGCTCGTCCAGCGATCGATCGTCGATCCGAAGCTCGAATGGGAGGTCAGCCTCGTCAAGGACGCGGTGACCGAGGGCAATCCCCATTTCAACCTGAAGGCCGCCCGCGCCAAGCTGATGTCGCGCGAGGGCGCGGAAACCGGCCGCTACGTCTTCGGCCCCGGCGTCGCGATGGAGGATCGCGCGCACAAGGACCCGGACATGGCCTGCTTCACCTGCCACCTGTCCTGGACGACCTCGTGCGGCGGCTGCCACCTGCCGATCGAGGCGAACTGGAAGACCAGCAGCCATAAATATGACGGCATCGAAACCCGCAATTTCGCGACCTACAATCCCCAGGTCGCGCGGGACGAGATGTTCCAGCTCGGCCGCCACCAGACGACGAAGGGCAACCAGATCGCGCCGGTGCGCTCCACCTCGGCGCTGGTGCTTTCCTCCACCAACATCAACCGCGAGCGCATCTACATCCAGCAGCCGCCCATTTCGGCGATCGGCTTTTCCAGCCAGGCCTTCGCGCCCCATTTCCCGCACACCGTCCGCAAGACGGAGACGAAGACCTGCTCGGACTGCCACCTTTCCGCCGCGAACGACAATAATGCGATCATGGCGCAGACGCTGCTGCTGGGCACCAACTTCGTGAACTTCGTCGGCATGAACGCCTGGACGGGTGAGCAGGACGGCTTCCAGGCGATCCGTGTCACCGAATGGGAGGAGCCGCAGGCGGTGATCGGCTCCTACCTCCACAAATATGCCTATCCCGATTACTGGAAGGCGCATCAGGACCATGGGCGGGAACTGCTGGAATGGCGGCGCGGCCGCGCCTTCGACAGGAAGCTCTCGGGCGAAACCCGCGCGGTGGAGGAATTCGCCAATCCCCGCCAGGGCGCGCCCGATGCCGTCCGCTGCCTCCAGCTGCGCGGCGAATATATGTTCGTCGCGCAGGGCAAGGGCGGCTTCCAGGCCTATGACGTCGCCTCGATCGCCAACAAGGGCTTCTCCGAGCGCATCCTGACGGCGCCGGTCTCCCCGCTCGGCCAGGATATGCGGGTCAAGTCCGCCAATGCCACCTGCATGGCGCTGCCGACGATGCAGGCGATCGCCCCCACCCGGAACACGGCGGATCTGCGCGCCCTGAACCAGGAACAGCCTTTCCATCCCATCTATCACTACGCCTTCGTCACCGATGCGGAGGAAGGGCTGATCGTCGTCAATGTCGATACGCTGGCCGATGGCGAGCCACGCAACAACTTCCTGCGCCGGGACGCGTCGTGGAATGCCGATAATGTGCTGAAGGGCGCGCGCCACATCACGCTGGGCGGCCATTATGCCTATATCGCCGCCGATGCCGGGCTGGTGGTGGTCGATGTGGACGATCCGCTCCACCCCCGCCTTTCGGCCGTTCTGCCGGTGCGCGACGCCCGCGCCTCTGCCCTCCAGTTCCGCTACCTCTGGGTTACGAGCGCGGAGGGCGTGCAACTGTTCGACGTCACCGATCTCGCCCGTCCTCGCCCGGTCCCGGAAGCGACCGTCCCGCTGGCCGATGCGCGCCGCCTCTATGTCGCGCGGACCTACGCCTATGTCGCGGCCAAGCAGGACGGGCTCGTCATCCTCGACGTCAAGAATCCGGAGCGTCCGTCGATCTACCGCAAGGTCCGCCTCGAAGGCACCGCGCATCCCATCGACGATGCCGAGGACGTGATCGTCGGCACCACCAACGCCTCGCTCTTCGCTTATGTGGCGGATGGGCGGAACGGGCTGAAGGTGCTGCAGCTCACCTCCCCGGCGAGCCAGCCGAATTTCTACGGCTTCTCGCCCGCGCCCGTGCCGGAACTGATCGCCTGGGCCAGGACGCCCGCACCCGCGCTCGCCCTTTCCAAGGGCCTCGATCGCGATCGCGCGGTGGATGAAAGCGGCGGCCAGATCGCCGTCTTCGGCCGCCTCGGCTCGCGGCCCTTCACCCGGCCGGAGATGGAGCGCCTGTTCCTCAGCCGACGCGGCATCCCCTACAAGGTGGTGGACACGCCTTCCTTCGCGGACTGGCTGCCGGCGCGGGCCGCCCGCCGCTGAAGCGGCATCACGCCGCCTCGGCGATCATCCGCGCGTCGTGCCGGGCGCGGGCCGCCTCGATCTCGCTTACATTGTGCTCGGCCCAGCGGGTGATGCTGCCCATGATCTCGATCAGCCCTCCGGCCAGCGCCGCCAGCCGATATTCCACCGTCACCGGCACGGTCGGATAGGCGGTGCGGATCACCAGCCCGTCGCGCTCCAGCCCCTTCAGCACCTGCGACAGCATCTTCTGCGAAATGCCGTTCACCGCGCGCCGCAGCGCGTTGAAGCGCATCGGGCCGTCGGCCAGCGTCAGCAGGATCAGCATCGCCCATTTGTCGCCGATGCGGTCGAGGATCTGGCGGGTGGGGCAATCGGGGTCGAAGGCATTGCCGGTCATGGCGGTTTCGTCCGTGTAACCAGGTGAGGCGGAAGTGCGTTCTTCCCATCGGCTAGCGGAATGCATAGCTGGTTTCCATTCGAAACCACATGGGAGATCATCGATGAAGATCGCCGTCATCGGCGCCACCGGGCGCGCGGGCCGGGAAATCGTGGCGGAACTGGTCCGGCGTGGCCATCAGGTGACCGCCATAGCCCGCCATCCGGAAACGGCACAGGCCGAACCACTCGTCACCGCCGTCGCCGGCGATGCCAATGATGCCGCCGGGCTGGCGACGCTTATCGCCGGCCATGACGCCGTGGTGAGCGCGGTCATGTTCCTGAACAGCGATCCGGCGATCCTGGTGGATGCCGTGCGCCGGGCGGGCGTGCCGCGCTATCTCGTGGTCGGCGGGGCCGGCAGCCTCGAGGTCGCGCCCGGCCTGCGCCTTATCGACACGCCCGATTTCCCCGACGCCTACAAGGCCGAGGCATCGAAGGGCGCCGCCTTCCTCGATTATCTGCGCGGCGTCAGCGACATCGACTGGACGTTCCTGTCGCCATCGGCCCTGTTCTTCGAAGGCCCGCGCACCGGCAAGTTCCGGCTGGGCGACGACGCGTTGCTGGCCGATGGCGGCAACAGCAGCATCTCCTTTGCCGATTACGCCATCGCCATGGCGGACGAGATCGAGCGCCCGGCCCATAGCCGCCGCCGCTTCACCGTGGGCTATTGACCTGATCCTGCCGGCCCCTCGCACCGAGCGCGGGGAACCGTGCCGTCAGAGGGGCCGGAAGCGGACGAGCAGCGCGCCGGCCCCCGCATTTTCGATCCGCACCTCGGCCTCGCCATCCAGATCGAGCCCGTCGTGGCGATCCAGCCTGAAGGCGCGGCCTCCTGCCGTCGCCTCGATCGGCCCCAGCGCGATCAGGATGGCGAAGGGAGCCGCCACGGCATGCAGGCCGGCACCCAGCCGCGTCATCTCCGCGCGATAACGATCGCGGCGCACCATGGCGTTGAGGTCGATCACCGCCCCGCCGATCGGCGTGCCGTCCATGGCGACATCGCCGGCAAAGGCGAAGGGCGGGCTTTCCGGTGTGATCGTCCGTTCGCCGATCGCTTCGCCTGCCAGCCGCAGTTCGCCCGCCAGCACGGCCAATATCCGGTCGACGCCGGGAAAGATCGAGAATGGCCCGGCGGCCGCGACTTCCGCCATGCTGAACCGCCATTGGAAATCGCCCATGCCGGCACCGGGCGGGTGGGCGCGGATCTCGCGAGTCACGCCGCCGCCATTCTTCCACGGCACCGCCACTCGATCGCGGGCGCGAAGGAGGCGATCGGCGGTCATGCGCCCGCCGTCACTCCACCGTCACCGACTTGGCGAGATTGCGCGGCTGGTCCACGTCCGTGCCCTTGGCGACGGCGACATGATAGGCCAGCAGCTGCACCGGAATGGCATAGACGAGCGGCGCGATCAGGGGGTGGACCTCGGGCATCTCGATCGTCGCGATCGTGCCCTCGCCCGCCGCCATGATGCCGGCGGCATCGGAAATTAGCACCACCTTGCCGCCCCGCGCCTGCACTTCCTGCATGTTGGAAACCGTCTTGTCGAACAGCGGGCCCGACGGCGCGATCACGATCACGGGCACGTCCTCGTCGATCAGCGCGATCGGCCCGTGCTTCATTTCGCCCGCCGCATAACCTTCGGCGTGGATGTAGCTGATTTCCTTCAGCTTCAGCGCGCCTTCCAGCGCCATCGGATAATCGGGCCCGCGACCGAGATAGAGCACGTCGCGCGCCCTGGCGACGAGCGGGGCCAGCGCCTCGATCTCCTCGTCATGCGCCAGCGCCGCGTTCATCGCCGCCGGCGCCTCGGCCAGATGGCGCACGATCGCCTGTTCCTCATCCGGCGTCAGGCGCCCCTTCACCCGCGCGAAATTGGCCGCCAGCGCCGCCAGCACGGCAAGCTGGCAGGTGAAGGCCTTGGTGGATGCCACGCCGATCTCCGGCCCCGCATGGGTGGGCAGCAGAAGATCCGCCTCGCGCGCCATCGAGCTGGTCGGCACGTTCACCACCACCGCGATCTTCTGGCCGGCGGCGCGAGCATGGCGCAACGCCGCCAGCGTATCGGCCGTCTCGCCCGACTGGCTGATGAACAGGGCCAGCCCGCCTTCCTCCAGCACCGGCTCGCGATAGCGGAACTCGGATGCGACATCGATGTCCACCGGCACGCGGGCGAAGCGTTCGAACCAATATTTGGCGACCATCCCGGCATAAAAGCTGGTGCCGCAGGCGACGATCGTCACCCGGCGGATATCGGCGAAGTCGAATTCGGGGATCGGCAGCGCCACCTCGCCGGCCAGCGGCCGCAGGTAGGAACCCAGCGTCTGCGCCACCACCACCGGCTGCTCGAAGATTTCCTTCTGCATGAAATGGCGGTGATTGCCCTTGTCGATCAGCGCGCCGGTAAGGCCGGAAAGTGTGGCGGGCCGGTCCACCACGCGGTTCGCCGCATCATGGATGGTCACGCCGTCGCGGGTCAGCACCGCCCAATCGCCTTCTTCCAGATAGGCGATCTTCTGGGTCAGCGGCGCCAGCGCCAGCGCGTCCGATCCCAGATAGGTCTCGCCCTCGCCATAACCCACCACCAAGGGCGCGCCCAGCCGCGCGCCGATCAGCAGATCGGGATGCGTGCGGAACAGGAAAGCGAGCGCGAAGGCGCCGTGCAGCCGCGGAAGCACGGTGCGGACTGCTTCCTCCGGGCTCGCGCCGCGCTCCAGTTCGCGGGCGACGAGATGGCCCACCACCTCCGTATCGGTCTGGCTGGCGAAATGACGGCCCTCGGCCAGCAGCTCATCCCGCAGCGCCTTGAAATTTTCGATGATGCCGTTGTGCACCAGCGTCACGTCGCCCACGATATGGGGGTGGGCATTGTCCTCGGTCGGCGCGCCGTGCGTGGCCCAGCGAGTATGGGCGATGCCGACATGGCCGGCCAGCGGATCGGCCGCCAGCTTGCGGGCCAGGTTGTCCAGCTTGCCTTCGGCCCGGCGGCGATCGAAGGCGCCATCCTGCACGGTTGCAATACCGGCGGAATCATAGCCGCGATATTCCAGCCGCCGCAGCCCGGCCAGCAGCCGATCCGCCACATCCTCGCGCCCGATAATACCGATGATGCCGCACATATGGGTCGATCCGTCCTCTTGGGGCCAGGGCGAAATTCCGCCCCGGCCGATCCATCAATCACAAATTTTCCAGCAGATTATGCTGCAATTTTCAGAAGCGTTCAGCCCGCTTTCTTCTTCGCCAGCATCGCCTTGCGGAACCGCGCGGCCCAGCCGGGCTTCACCTCCTGCGTGCCCCGCGCCACGCCCAGCGCATCGGCGGGCACGTCACGCGTCACCACCGATCCCGCCGCAACGATCGCGCCGTCGCCGATCGAGACCGGCGCCACCAGCGCGCTGTTCGATCCGATGAAGGCGCCTGCGCCGATGACGGTGCGGTTCTTGAAATAGCCGTCATAATTGCAGGTGATCGTGCCCGCGCCGATATTGGCGCCCTCGCCCACCTCGGCATCGCCCAGATAGGTGAGGTGGTTGGCCTTGGCGCCCCTGCCCAGCCGCGCCTTCTTCATCTCCACGAAATTGCCGACGCGCGCGCCCTCGCCCACCTCGGCGCCGGGCCGCAGCCGGGCATAGGGGCCGATATCCGCGCCCGATGCGATCGTGGCGCCCTCGATATGGGAGAAAGCGTGGATCGCCACACCATCGCCCACGCTCACGCCAGGACCGAAGAAAACATTCGGTTCTACAATGACATCACGGCCGATCTTCGTGTCATGGCTGAACCATACCGTCTCGGGCGCGATCAGGGTCGCGCCCGCCGCCATCGCTTCGGCGCGGCGGCGCTGCTGCCATTCGACTTCGACGGCAGCCAGCTCCGCCCGGCTGTTCACGCCCGCCACTTCCCACGCCTCCGCCTCGATCACCGCCGATCGGCGGCCCTCGGCGGCGGCCAGCATCACGATATCGGGCAGATAATATTCGCCCGCCGCATTGGCATTGCCCACGCGCGCGATCAGCGGCCACAAGTCGCTGGCCCGCACCGCCATCAGGCCCGAATTGCAGAGGGTTACGGCGCGCTCCTCCGGCGTCGCATCCTTATATTCCACCATCTTAGCGATCAGGCCGTCCTGCGCGAGGATGCGGCCGTAGGCGGCAGGGTCCGCGGGATGGAAGCCCAGCACCACGGCCGCTGGCGCGTCGGGCTGGTCCAGCCGGTCCAGCATCCGCGCCATCGTCTCCGGCCGCACCAGCGGCACGTCGCCATAAAGGATCAGCACGTCGCCGTCGAAATCCGCCAGCGCCGGTTCCGCCTGCGCCACGGCATGGGCGGTGCCGAGTTGCGGCTCCTGCGTCGCAAGCTTGATGCCGGCGTCAACCGCCCGCTCCACCTGCTCGCGCCCGGCACCGACCACGACCACCTTGGCCGCCGGCGCCAGCGCGTCCACCGCCCCCAGCACATGGCCCAGCATCGGCCGCCCGGCGATGGGGTGCAGCACCTTGTGGAGATCGGATTTCATCCGTGTTCCCTTGCCGGCGGCAAGGATCACGGCAGCGAAGGGGCGGGACGGCTGGAAACGAGGGTCGGCCATGCGCGCTCCCTGCCACAGCGCGCTTGCCAACGCCATAACCGGCGGGTGAAAGGAATGTCATGATTGACTTCCCCTTCGCTGTCGTCGCCTTCGATCTCGATGGCACCCTCGCCGATACCGCTCCCGATCTCACCGCCGCGCTGAACCACGCGCTGGGGCGGATGGGCCGGCCGCCGATCCCGGCGGAGGATGTGCGGCACATGGTGGGCCACGGCGCCCGCGCGCTGCTGCAGAAGGGCCTTTCCGCCACGGGCGAGGTGAACGAGGCGCTGATCGAGGAGGGTTTCCCCATCCTGCTCGATTATTATTACGCCCACATCGCCGATCACACCCGCCCCTTCGACGGGCTGGAGGCCGCGCTCGATACATTGGCCGCGCGCGGCGTGAAGCTCGCGATCTGCACCAACAAGCTGGAGGGGCTGAGCCGCGAGCTGGTGGATGCGCTCGGCTGGCAGGATCGCTTCGTGGCGCTGGTCGGCGGGGATACCCTGCCCGTGCGCAAGCCCGATCCCGCCCCGCTGCTGGAGGCGATCGCGCGGGCCGGCGGCGGGCGGGCGGCCTTCGTGGGCGATTCGATCACCGATACCGATACGGCGCGCGCCGCCGGCATCCCGTGCGTGGCCGTGACCTTCGGCTTTTCGGACCGCCCGGTCGATCAACTTGGCGCCGACAGGCTCATCGATCATTTCGATGAACTTGTCCCGGCGCTGCTTGCTTTGGGTTAAGCGAAATACTTTCCACGGTGCATGGCAGATGTAACAATCCGGCCATAGAATGGCGGGCATGACTGCGCCGCCATCGTCCCGCATCCTCCTTTCCATCATCGCCGCCTGCCTGGGATTTCTCTTATCGTGGCTGCTCGGCGCGGGCGGGGAGCCGGCGGCGCTCACGGCGGCCATCGCCGCGGCAGGCGCCTGGTTCGCCTCGCGGCCGCCCTCCGTCAGCCCGGCCCAGGCGGCATCGTCCGACGATACGCCCCAGCCGAGCCTGGAGGAGGTAATGGAGGCGATCGACGATCCCATGCTGCTGGTCAGCGGCCAGCTCGTCACCATCGCCAACAGCGCGGCCCGCGCGACGCTGGGGGACCATATCGTCGGCGAGGATATCCGCCTTGCCATCCGCCACCCCGCCGCCACCGATCGGCTGACCCTGCAAGCCGAAAGCGGCGATGCGGTGCCAGGCGGGCCGATCGAGCTGATCGGCATCGGCCAGCGCGACCGGCGGTGGGAGCTGAACGTCCATCCGATACAGGGGCGCGGCCTGCTCGTCCGCCTTGCCGATCGCACCGGCACCCATGCGGCGGAACAGATGCGCGTCGATTTCGTGGCCAATGCCAGCCATGAGCTGCGCACGCCGCTCGCAACCCTGATCGGCTTCGTCGAGACGCTGGAGGATGGCAAGGCCGCCGAGGATCCGGCAACGCGCGGCCGCTTCCTCAAGATCATGTTCGGCGAAGCCAAGCGGATGCAGCGCCTAGTCGACGACCTGATGTCGCTTTCGCGCATCGAGGCGGAGAAATACAGCCTGCCGCAGACCCCGATCCCCCTGGCCCCGCTGATCGAGGAAGTGCGCGGCGCGCTTCACAGCGGCATCGTGGCGGACAAGGACCGGGTGATCGTGGAGATCGCCCCCGATGTGCCGCCCGTCGCCGGGGATCGTGCCCAGCTTTCCCAGCTTCTCCACAACATCATCGGCAATGCGCTGAAATATGGCCGCCCCGGATCGCCGGTGCAGGTTTCGGTGAAGCTGGCGCGCGACAATATGGTGAAGCTCGCCGTGCGCGACGAGGGCGAGGGCATACCGGCCGAGCATATCCCGCGACTCACCGAGCGCTTCTACCGCGTCGATCCGGGCCGCAGCCGCTCGCTGGGAGGAACCGGCCTCGGCCTCGCCATCGTCAAACATATTGTCGAGCGGCATCGCGGCAGACTGGAAATCCGCAGCGAAGTGGGGCGCGGCACCCTTGTCTGCGTCCTCCTCCCCGCCGCCACGGCGCCCCTTCCGCCGGCCCTGTCATCAAAGAGTCACACGAATGTCACAGAGGGCACGCCGAACCGCTCTAGCGCGCATATCGACCCGGCGTGACGCCGGCACCGAAGGGAGGACGATTTGGCGAAGTTGCATTATCTGATCGGGATGGCCGCATTGGCGCTGGCCGGCTGCCAGGGCCAGGACGGCGGCGACGCCGGCGGGGCGGCCCGCGATCAGATCCGCGCGGTCGGATCGTCCACCGTCTATCCCTTCACCACCGCGGTGGCCGAGCAGTTCCCGCGCAAGTTCCCGTCCTTCAAGGCGCCGATCGTCGAATCGACCGGCACGGGCGCGGGCCTGAAGCAGTTCTGCGCCGGCGTCGGCGCGCAATTCCCGGATATCGCCAACGCTTCGCGCCGGATCAAGAAGTCCGAGCTGGACGATTGCGTCAAGAACGGCGTGAGCGAGCTGGTCGAAATCCAGATCGGCATCGACGGCATCGCGCTTGGCGAAAGCAAGGCCGGGGCGGAAATGGCGCTGACCGAAGAGGATATCTACAAGGCGCTCGCGGCCAATCCTTATGGCAAGCCCAACACGGCCAAGACCTGGAAGGATGTGAACCCCGCCTTGCCCGCCATCGCGATCAAGGTGTTCGGCCCGCCGCCCACCAGTGGCACGCGCGACGCCTTCGCCGAGCTGATCCTGGAAAAGGGCTGCGACGCCAATGCCGAGATGAAGGCGCTGAAGACCACCGACAAGGACCGGCATCAGGCCGTCTGCACCAAGATCCGTGAAGACGGCGCCTATGTTGAATCGGGCGAGAACGACAATCTGATCGTGCAGAAGCTGGTCGCCAATCCCGATGCGCTCGGCGTGTTCGGCTACAGCTTCCTCGAGGAGAATCTCGATAAGGTGCGCGGCGTGAAGCTGCAGGGCGTCGCCCCCACCTACGATACGATCGCCAGCTACGAATATCCCGGCGCCCGCCCGCTCTTCATCTACGTCAAGAGCGCGCATCTGAAGGCCATTCCGGGCCTCAAGGAATTCGTCGCCGAATATGCGGGCGCGTGGGATCCCGACAGCGGCTACCTGAAGCGGCGCGGGCTGATCGCGGCGCCGGCCGATGTGCGGGCGAAGAACCTGGACATCGCCACCAAGCTCACGCCGATGGATCCGGCCACGGTCAACTGAACCGATAGCGGCCCCTGCCCTCAAGCGGGGCCGCATCCTCAACGTCAGGGAAGGCCCAGCCTTGTCCATCCTTGCCATCCTTTTCCTGGTCCTGGGCCTCGGCTTCGTCGCGTGGTTCGCCGCGCGGGCGAAGGCCGCCGGCTTCCAGCCGGAAAACGGCATCCGCCCGCACAGCCGCCCTGGCCATCATGGCTGGTATGTCGCCCTGTGGGCGATCGTGCCGGCGCTGATCTTCCTCGCCGTCTGGGCCAATATCGCCCCCGGCCTCACCATGGCGGCCGCGATCGAAAGCCCGGCCGGCGCCGGCCTGCCGTCCCCCGGCATGGAGCGTTCCGCCATCCTTTCGGAAGTGCGGGGCCTTGCCGACGGCCGCATCCAGGGCGGCTTCTATCCCAAGGCGCAGGAGATGCTGCCCGCCTACAAGGCGGCGCGGATGCGCTACGGCATCGCCGGCGCGAGCCTTGCCCTCATCCTGGCGCTGGCGGGCGGAACCTATGCCTTCACCCGCCTGCGCCCCGATTTCCGCGCCCGCACCCGCGTGGAACGGGTGGTGATGATCGGCCTGCTGGTCGCATCGCTGATCGCGATCCTGACGACGCTCGGCATTGTCGCCTCGCTGCTCGTCGAAACCATGCGTTTCTTCTCGAAGGTCTCGCCGGTCGAATTCCTGTTCGGGACGAGCTGGAGCCCGCAGACGGCGATGCGCGCCGATCAGGTCGGCTCGTCCGGCGCCTTCGGGGCGATCCCGCTCTTCTGGGGCACGATCTTCATCGGCGCGATCATCGCGATGGTGGTGGCGATCCCGCTCGGCCTGATGAGCGCGATCTACCTCACCCAATATGCCGCGCCCGCCGTCCGCAAGTGGCTGAAGCCGATCCTGGAGGTGCTGGCCGGCGTTCCCACCGTCGTCTACGGCTATTTCGCGGCGCTGACGGTGGCGCCCGCCGTCCGCAGCTTCGCGGTGATGGCCGGCATCCCCGGCGCCTCGTCGGAATCCGCGCTTGCCGCCGGCCTCGTCATGGGCATCATGATCATCCCCTTCGTCTCGTCGATGGCGGATGATTCCATCGCCGCCGTGCCGCAGGCGATGCGCGACGGCAGCCTCGCCATGGGGGCGACCACATCCGAGACGATCCGCAAGGTGCTGGTGCCGGCGGCGCTGCCCGGCGTGGTCGGCGGCGTGCTGCTGGCCGTCAGCCGCGCGATCGGCGAAACCATGATCGTGGTGATGGCCGCCGGCCTTGCCGCAAACCTCACCGCCAACCCCTTCGCCAGCGTGACGACGGTGACCACCCAGATCGTGCAGCTGCTGACCGGCGACCAGGAATTCGACAGCCCGAAGACGCTCGCCGCCTTCGCGCTGGGCCTCGTCCTGTTCATCGTCACCCTGCTGCTCAACATCGTCGCGCTGCGCGTGGTGAAGAAATATCGGGAAGCTTATGAATAGCGCCACCGCCACGGCGGAACTCCGCCGCCCGACCGACTGGAAAGGCAGCGCGATGCAGAACCGCATCCGCCGGCGCTATGCGGCGGAACGGCGGTTCAAGCTGCTGGGCCTGCTTTCCATCCTGGTCTCGGCCGCCTTTCTCGCTTTCCTGCTGGTCACGATGATCGGCAACGGCGCGCGCGGCTTCACCCAGACGGAAATCCGCCTGCCCGTGGATTTCCCGCGATCCTCGCTGATGCTCGATCCGGCGGCGCTCGCCGGCTTCGGCGCGGATGCCGCGCTGGCCGGCGCCGATATCGAAGGCACGACGGCCGCCGCCGCCGATGCCGCCTTCGGCGCAGGCGGCGCACGCCTGCTTTCGGACGGCGCGTGGCTCAGCGTGCGCGATGCCATCAAGCGCGATCCGGCGATCCTGCGCGGCAAGGCCGAAATCTGGGTGCCCGCCGCTACCGCCATCGATCTCGCCGCCAAGGGCAATGCCGCGCCGGCCGCCGAGGCCGCTTATGGCAAGCTGCAAAAGGCGGATGTGGTGCGGACCGGTTTCAACTGGACCTTCCTGACCCGCGCGGACTCCACCGATCCCACGCTGGTCGGCATATGGGGCGCGCTCAAGGGATCGCTGGTGACGATGTTCGTCACGCTGGTGCTCGCTTTCCCGGTGGGCGTGTTCGCCGCGCTCTATCTGGAGGAATATGCGCCGCGCAACCGCTGGACGGACCTGATCGAGGTTTCGATCAACAACCTCGCGGCGGTGCCGTCGATCATCTTCGGCCTGCTCGGGCTGGCGGTGTTCCTGAACTTCATGCACCTGCCGCGCTCGGCCCCGCTGGTCGGCGGCCTGACGCTGGCGCTGATGACGATGCCGGTGATCGTGATCGCCGGGCGCAACGCCATCAAGGCGGTTCCGCCGTCGATCCGCGATGCCGCGCTGGGCATCGGCGCCAGCCGGGTGCAGGTGGTGTTCCACCACGTCCTGCCGCTGGCCCTGCCCGGCATCCTCACCGGCACGATCATCGGCATGGCCCGCGCGCTGGGCGAAACGGCGCCGCTGCTGATGATCGGCATGCGCGCCTTCCTCGCCTCGCCCCCTGGCGGCATCATGGACCCGGCCACCGTGCTCCCCGTCCAGATCTTCCTCTGGTCGGACGAGGTGAGCCGCGGCTTCGTCGAGAAGACCTCCGCCGCGATCATCGTGCTGCTGGTCTTCCTGCTGGCGATGAACGGCGTCGCCATCTATCTCCGCAATCGCTTCGAAAGACGCTGGTAATGAACGATCAGACCATGAGCGCCCCGCTGCTGCACCCGTCCGCGCCATCGCCAGCCAGCGACGGCGGCACGCTCAAGATGACGGCGCGCAACGTCAACGTCTTCTACGGGGCGAAGCAGGCGATACGCGACGTCTCGATCGACGTGACGCAGGAAAATGTCACCGCCTTCATCGGCCCGTCGGGCTGCGGCAAGTCCACCTTCCTGCGCACGCTGAACCGGATGAACGACACCGTATCCTCCGCGCGCGTCGAAGGCCGGATCACGCTGGACGGCGAGGATATCTACGCGCCGGACATGGACGTGGTGCAGCTCCGCGCCCGCGTGGGCATGGTGTTCCAGAAGCCCAACCCCTTCCCCAAGTCGATCTACGAGAATGTGGCCTATGGCCCGCGCATCCACGGCCTCGCCTCCGCGCGGGCGGACATGGACCAGATCGTCGAGAAATCGCTGCGCCGCGCCGGCCTGTGGGATGAGGTGAAGGATCGCCTGAACGACAGCGGCACCGCGCTTTCGGGCGGCCAGCAGCAGCGGCTGTGCATCGCCCGCGCCATCGCCGTCGACCCGGAAGTGATCCTGATGGACGAGCCGTGCTCGGCGCTCGATCCCATCGCCACCGCCAAGATCGAGGAACTGATCCACGAGCTGCGCGGCCGCTACGCCATCGTCATCGTCACCCACAACATGCAGCAGGCCGCCCGCGTGTCGCAGCGCACGGCCTTCTTCCACCTCGGCACGCTGGTCGAATATGGCGATACGTCCGAAATCTTCACCAATCCCCGCGAAACGCGGACCAAGGATTACATCACCGGCCGTTACGGCTGAGGAGAACAGGCACATGGCCACCGGGCACACCGTTAAGGCATTTGACGACGATCTCGGCCAGCTCCGCGCATTGGTCGCCGAAATGGGCGGCCGTGCCGAACAGGCGCTGGCCGATGCCGTCCAGGCGCTCGTCCGCCGCGATCTCGATGCCGCCGTCCGCATCGTCGAGGACGACAAGAGGATCGACGAGCTGGAGGTCGAGGTCGAACGCCACGCCATCCGCCTCATCGCGCTGCGCGCGCCGATGGCGGACGATCTGCGCGACGTGCTGGCGGCGATGAAGATCGCCGGCGTGATCGAACGCATGGGCGATTATGCCAAGAACATCGCCAAGCGCATTCCCGTGCTCAGCGATATCAAGGGGATAGAGCCGATCTCCATCCTGCCGGCGATGGCGCGATCGGTGTCGGACATGGTGCATGCCGTGCTGGATGCCTATGCCCGCCGCGATGCGGCCGGCGCGGTGCGCGTCGCCGAAAGCGATCGCACCGTGGACGATTTCTACAACAGCATCTTCCGCGCGCTGCTGACCCACATGATGGAAAATCCCCACACCATCACTGCATCGACGCATCTGCTGTTCATCGCCAAGAATCTGGAACGGATCGGCGATCACGCCACCAACGTCGCGGAGATGGTCTATTACGCCGCCACCGGCCACCAGATGGCCGAACGCGCGAGAGGCGGCGATCCCCTTGCCGCCGAGGAGGAATGAGCCGATGGCCCGTGCCCGCCTGCTGCTTGTCGAGGATGATGCCGCGCTCGCCGAACTGCTGATCTGGCATTTCGAGCGCGAGGAATTCGAGGTCGAACATACGCCGGACGGCGAGGAGGCGCTGCTCCTTGCCCAGGAAAGCCCGCCCGATCTCGTCCTGCTGGACTGGATGATCGAGGGGCTTTCCGGCATCGAGGTCTGCCGCCGCCTGCGCCGGCTCAACGATACGGCCAACGTGCCGATCATCATGCTCACCGCGCGCGGCGAGGAGGAGGATCGCGTGCGCGGGCTGGAAACCGGCGCCGACGATTATGTCACCAAGCCCTTCTCCCCGCGCGAGCTGGTCGCCCGGGTCGGCGCGGTGCTGCGCCGCGTGCGCCCGGCGCTGGCCGGGGAACGGCTGTCCTATTCGGATATCGAGATGGATACGGTGAGCCACAAGGTCCGCCGCGACGGGGCGACGGTGCCGCTCGGCCCCACCGAATTCCGCCTGCTCAAGCATTTCCTCGAGCATCCGGGCCGCGTCTTCTCGCGCGAGCGGCTGCTGGATTCGGTCTGGGGCCGCGACAGCGATATCGAGCCGCGCACGGTGGACGTGCATATCCGCCGGCTACGCAAGGCGATCAACGATGGCGGCCGGCCCGATATCATCCGCACCGTCCGCTCAGCCGGCTATGCCCTGGACGTCGAGGGCGCGCTATAGGCTGCGCGTCACGAACATGGCTGCCCCGGCCGCGATCGCTTCGCGTAGCGATATGGCGCGCCGGCCACGCATCTTGATCGACAGCCCCCTGCCCCGCATGCTAGCCCGACGCCAAAGCATCAGGGGAGAATGGCAATGAAGGCAACACCGGAACAGGTTCGCGCGGGCCTCGAAAACTATATCCGGGCCTGGCAGACGCGGGACAAGGATCTGCTGCTGTCCGTGTTCGCGGAAGATGGCGTGCTGGAGGACCCGGTGGGAACTCCGCCCTTCGCCGGCCACGAGAATATCGGCCGCTTCTGGGATTTCGCCTGGTCGGACAGCCGCCGCCAGGTGACGCCGGTGCTGGAGGAAATCCGTGCCTGCGGCAACCAGGGCATATTGCGCTTCACCATGCAGGTCCGCCTGCCGAGCGAGAATGCCGGGCTCGACCTTTCGATCATCGAGCATGCCCAGTTCAATGCGGACGGCAAGCTCTGCCATCTCCGCGCCTTCTGGGACGAGAATTCGGTGAAGAAGCCGGACGGCATGGACCTGTTCGCCCCCAATATCGACGAAGCCTATCAAAGCTGAACCACATTCATCTTGCCGTCTTCCCTTCGCCGGTCCGTTGGTTTACCTGACGCGAACGTAAAGCGCGGGAGAGAGGAATGACCATCGGTTTCGAAGGGCGGGTTGCGATCGTCACGGGCGCGGGCGGCGGGCTTGGCCGCGGCTACGCGCTCGAACTGGCGCGGCGCGGCGCCAGGGTTGTCGTCAACGATCTCGGCGGCGCGCGGGACGGCACCGGCGCTTCCGACGCGGCGCAGAAGGTGGTCGAGGAGATTCTGGCCGCCGGCGGCACCGCCATGGCCAATGGCGGCAATGTCACCGATGCCGAACAGATGCAGGAAATGGTCGCTCGCGCGAAGGAAGCCTGGGGCGGCGTCCATATCCTCATCAACAATGCCGGCATCCTGCGCGACAAGAGCTTCGCCAAGATGACGATGGAGGAATTCCGCCTCGTCGTCGAAGTCCATCTCAACGGATCGGCCAACGTCACCAAGGCCGTGTGGGAATTGATGCGGGAGCAGAATTACGGCCGCATCCTGATGACCGCATCGTCCACCGGGCTCTACGGCAATTTCGGCCAGGCCAATTATGGCGCGGCGAAGCTGGGCCTCGCCGGGCTTACCAAGACGCTCTATCTGGAGGGCGCGAAATATAACATCCGCGTCAACACCATCGCCCCCGTCGCCGCCACGCGGATGACGGAGGATGTCCTGCCGCCGGAGATGCTGAACGTCTTCGCGCCGGAAAAGGTGGCGCCCGCCGCGCTCTATCTGGTGTCGGAGGACGCGCCGACCAATGTGATCCTGAGCGCGGGCGGCGGCGTGGTCCAGGCCGCCTACATCACCCTCACCCAGGGCGCGGTGCTGCCGGCGGACCAGCAGACGCCCGAAGGCGTCGCCGCCGCGTGGGACAGGATCGTCGACCGCAGCGGGGAGATCGTCCCCCAGAACGGCCTCGAACAATCCATGCTGATCGCCTCCCTGCTCCAGCAGGGCTGATCCGGGGCTTATACAGGCCCACCGCATCACTGTATTGCAACACCAATACAGTGATGCTATCTCCGGGGCAGGAGATGGGCCATGTATAGCAGCAGCGATATAGACGACGCCGTCGGCGCCGGCATCCTTACCCCCACCAGCGCCGCGGCCTTCCGCGCCTTCGTCGCCGGGCGGCAGCGCACCTCGCTGGTGGATGAGGAGCATTTCCGCCTCATCACCGGCTTCAACGATATCTTCGTGACGATCGCGGCGGTGCTGCTGCTGGTCGCGGTGGCGTGGATCGGCAACGCCGTTCCCTTCTTCCGCCTGCCCGGCGGCCCCAATGCGCTGAGCGGCCTGCTCGTCGCCGCCACCGCCTGGGGCCTCGCCGAATTCTTCACCCGCAAGCGCCGCATGGCCCTGCCCAGCATCGTCCTGCTGCTGGCCTTTGCAAGCGGCATATTCATGGCGATGCTGGCCTTCCTCGCCAGCGGCCAGCCCAACCCGTCCGATCGCGGCATGGCACTGACGACCGTCGCCGTCACCGCCGTCACCGCGCTGGCGACATGGCTCCACTGGCGGCGCTTCCACGTGCCGATCACCGTGGCCGCCGGCACGCTGGCGATCGCGGGCCTTGCCGTCGGCCTGCTGCTGGCGGCCGTGCCGGTGATCGGCGGCTGGCTCTATGCCGTGCTGCTGGCGATCGGCATCGCGGTCTTCGCCTTCGCCATGCGCTGGGACATGAGCGATCCCGCCCGCCTCACCCGCCGGGCGGACGTCGCCTTCTGGCTGCACCTGCTGGCCGCCCCGCTGATCGTCCACCCCATCTTCGCGCTGCTCGGCCTGCTGGACGGAGGCGCGAGCGTCGGCGAGGCCGCGGTCGTCCTGCTGGTCTATTGCGCCATGGGGCTGATCGCCATCGCCGTCGACCGGCGCGCCCTGCTGGTTTCCGCCCTCGCATACGTGCTCTACGCCTTGAGCACCCTTTTCCGCGAGTTCGGCGCCGTCAGCCTCAATCTGGCGCTCACCTCGCTGGTGATCGGCTCGGCGCTGCTGCTGCTCTCCGCCTTCTGGCATGCGGTGCGCATCCATGTCGTCGCGATGCTTCCAGCCGCGTGGCGCGCGCGGCTGCCCGACACGCAGGCAGCAACGGCGCCGGCCAGCGCCTGACGCCGAATTTCACCGATAGCAAAGCTTACTGGGCGGGCGCGGCGCCCGCCTCCTTTTATTCGCCGACCAGCTTCAGCAGCCGCCGTTCGATCGGTGCCAGCAATGGCACCAGCTCATGCCCGCGCTTCAGCACCGATCCGCTCTCGCCGATCAGCGCCCACATGCCCTGTCGCTGGCGCAATGCGGGGCGTTTCTCGATACGATACTCGGGCCGCTCGGCCGCCCGCCGGAAGGCGGAGAAGGAAGCGGCTTCGCGTCCCAGATCGATCGCATAGTCCCGCCAATGCCCGGCGGCCACCATGCGGCCGTAGAGATCGAGGATGCGGGCCAGTTCCTGCCGATCGAAGCCGACCTGCAAGGGCCGGAAATGCGGCGTCGGGAACGGCGTGACGATGGCGCTCATCAGGCGCAGTCACGCTCCTTGTCGGCGCCGTCGCGCTTTTCGATCAGCTCGGCCAGCTTGGCGCGCAGCGACTCCACCTCGCACTTCAGCATTTCGAGCTGCTGGGTCGCGGGGTCGAACCGTTCGGAACAGGGCGTGCCATAGGGCACGAAGCTCTTCTGGTAATCGGTGGCTTCCACCAAGGTCGGCCGCGCTGGGATGCCGACCATCGAGGCGCCTTCCGGCACATCCTTGGTCACCACCGCATTGGCGCCGATGCGCGCCCGGCGGCCAACGATGATCGGCCCCAGCACCTGCGCGCCCGATCCGATGATCGCGTCATCCTCGATCGTGGGGTGCCGCTTGCCGGGAACGCCGTTGGCCGGGTTCGTCCCGCCCAGCGTGACGCACTGATACATGGTGACGTTGTCGCCGATCACCGCCGTCTCGCCGATCACGCTGAAGCCGTGATCGATGAAGAAATTGCGGCCGATCTTGGCGCCGGGATGGATGTCGATCGCGGTGAGCAGGCGGGAGAAATGGTTGACCGCGCGGGCCAGGAAATAAAGCTCGCCCTTGAACAGCCAATGGGCGATGCGGTGGAAGCCGACCGCCCAGACGCCCGGATAAAGCAGGATTTCCCAGCGCGAACGCGGCGCCGGATCACGCGCCTTGATCGAGTCGAGATAATCGACAAACGCGTCGAGCATGGAACATCCCCAGGTCGGTCTTCTATATATCGGCCGAATGTAGGCCGCCGGCCCGGGGATTTCCAGCCTTGCCGTTCAGACGGCGGTGGCGTGAACCGTGGCCACCGCCTTCAGGATCGCGCCGACGCGGGCGGCCGTCTGGATCACATCCGTCGCCACGCCATGGCCGCGCAGGACCTTTTCATGGCTGTCGATGCACATGCCGCAACCGTTCATCGCGCTGACGGCGAGGCTGAACAGCTCGAAATCGTCCTTTTCGATGCCCGGCGATCCGATCACGTTCATGCGCAGCTTGGCCGGCAACGTGCCATATTCCTTGTTCGAGGCGAGGTGGACGAAGCGATAATAGACGTTGTTCATCGCCATCACCGCCGCCGAGGCGCGGGCCGCATTGGCGGCTTCCGGCGAAAGCTTGCCCTCCGCCTCGGCCTCGACCGCCTCGACGAGCGGGCGGTAGCCGGAGCCGTGGGCGCAGGCGAGCAGCAGGCCATATTTGCGCTGATCGCCCAGCGTCTGGTCGTTGAGCAGCGAACCGACGTTCAGCCGGATATCCTTGGCATAATCGGGCAGCGTATCGGCGAAAGCCTTGAGCGACATGGAAAGCTCCTGATGATCAAAGAAAAGGGCGCGGGAGGCATCCCCCCGCGCCCCGTCGCCGAGCGCTGACGCGCCACGGCTGTGCGGCCCCGAAGGGTCAGGCCGCCGGCTTCAGAACCTCTTCGCCCTGGTGCCAGTTGCACGGGCAAAGCTCGTCGGTCTGCAGCGCGTCGAGGACACGGATCGCCTCGGCCGGGTTACGGCCCTGGTTGAGGCCGTTGACCGTGACGTGCTGGATCACGTTGTGCGGATCGACGATGAAGGTGGCGCGCAGCGCGACGCCCGCATCCTTGTCGACGATGCCCAACGCGTTCGCCAGTTCCTTCTTGTTGTCCGCGATCCACGGGAAATCGCAGTTGGCAAGGCGTTCATCCGACTTGCGCCAGGCGAAGTGGACGAAATCGGTATCGGTCGAGGCGCCGATCAGCACCGCGTCGCGATCGGCGAAATCCTTCACCAGCTCGCCATAGCCGATGATTTCGGTCGGACAGATGAAGGTGAAGTCCTTCGGCCAGAAGAACACGACCTTCCACTTGCCGTCGGTCTTCGACAGGTCGATCGTCTCGCCGGCGGGAAGCGCGGACACGCCCTGCTGGACGGGAACGGTTACGCCGGGAAACTGATCGCCAACGGTGAGGGCCATAAGGATGCTCCTTCGAGTGGGTGGGTTGAAACTGACGAGAAGCGATATGGGGGGATAGCATCGAAAGAGCAAATTGATTATTTGTGGCTCATTGATCGATAGAGGCGATGAATGAGCACCTACCTCCCGACGCTGAAACAACTGCAATATCTGGTGGCGCTGCGCGACCACGGGCATTTCGGCCGCGCGGCGGAGGCATGCTTCGTCACGCAATCCACGCTTTCGGCGGGTTTGCGCGAGCTGGAATCGCTGATCGGCATCACGCTGGTGGAACGCACGCGCCGCGTCGTCCGCTTCACGCCGCTGGGCCTGCGCATCGCGGACAAGGCCCAGCGCGTGCTGCGCGAGGCGGAAGAACTGTCCGATCTGGCACGGGCGGCCGGAAAGCCGCTTTCGGGCGAACTGCGCATGGGCGTGATCCCCACGATCGCCCCCTTCCTCCTGCCGCGCATCCTGCCCCGCATCCGCGCCGAATGGCCGGACCTGAAGCTCTATCTGCGGGAGGAGACGACAAGCGCCGCCTGCGATTCGCTGCACCGCGGCCATGTCGACTGCGTGCTGCTGGCGCTGCCCTATCATTGCGGCGACATCGAGCATGAGGATCTGTTCGACGACCGGCTGTTCGTGGCCTTCCCCGTCGGCGAGGCGCCGACCGGCAGCAATGCGATCGAGGCCGATGCCATCGACGAGCGGCGCCTGCTGCTGCTGGAGGACGGCCATTGCCTGAAGGATCATGCGCTCGCCGCCTGCAACCGCCCGGAATTGCGGGCGGAAGCCGCGATGCTGGGCACCTCGCTCCATACGCTGGTGCAGATGGTGGACAACGGCCTGGGCGTGACCTTGCTGCCGGAAATGGCGATCAAGGCCGGCATCCTCGACAATACCGATATCATCGCGCGGCCGCTGGATGCGGATCACCCCGCCCGCCGCATCGCCATCGTGTGGCGCAAGGGCAGCCCGCGGGAAAAGGAATTTCGCATGCTTGCCCATGCACTTGCCAAAAGCCATGTCGATTGAGCAGCCACGGATCGTCGCAAGCCCTCTTAATTGCGATTGACTCGCAATAGCCGGACTGCTTTCATCCTCCTCCAATCTCGGGAGAGGAAAGCATGCCCGGCGAGACCGTCCATCCGATCGAACTCCTGCCCCACCCCACGCCGATGGACGAAAACCGCCGGCTGCTGCTCTTCGGCATCCGCCGCGTCGCCGCCCATGGGCTGGACGATGCGCATGCCGCCCATGCCATGCTCTGCGGCTTCGGCCTCAGCTTCCGCCGGCCGCTGGTGCTGCTGCGCGCGCTGATGGCGGAAGCCTCGCGCGTATCGAGCCGCCGAATCCTGGTCGCCCCCTGCTGCTGCCCGCGGATGACCGACGCCGAGGCGACCATGCTGGCCGCGATCGGCGTGGCCCGGAACGACGCGCCCGCCGCCCACCGGTTGCTAGCCGGCATGCTGGGCGTCGCCAACTGCCTCGGCGCGCTCAGCAGCGCCCAGGCGCTGGCACAGGCGTTCGAGGATCTGGGCAAGCCGCTGCCCGCCCGTCACGGCTGACTTTCGTCGGGTGCGGGCTCAGCCCGCGTCCATCTTGGTCTCCGTTCCCGCCGTGCCGATCGAACGATCGATCAGGCCGGCCCGCATCATCAGCCAGAACAGGATGATGCCGGGCAACGCCAGCACGGTCGTCAGCAGATAGAAATTCACGTAGCCGACGGCCTCGATCATCGCGCCGGCGCCATATTCGGGGTTGCCGGTCAATATGCGGCCCACCACGCTGGCCGCCGCCGATATCAAGGCATATTGGGTGGCGGTGAAGCGCAGGTCGCACAGCGCGGAGAAATAGGCGACCACGCAGACCCCGCCCACGCCGCTGGCGAAATTCTCGAACCCGATGGCCCCCGCCATGCCGATGTTGGAATGGCCGGCGGCGGCGAGTAGCGCGAAGCTGAAGTTGGAAACGCCCATCAGGATCAGGCTGAGCAGGACCGATCGCTTGAGCCCCAGCCGGGCATAGAGCACGCCACCCACGAATATCCCGAGCAGCAGCGCCCAGAAGCCGACGCCGACGTCATAGATGGCGATCTCGTCATTGCTGTAGCCGAGATCGTTGAACAGGAGGCGCAAGGTGAGGTTGGCCAGCGTATCCCCGATCTTGTGAACCAGGATGAACAGCAGCACCAGCCAGGCGCCCGATCGCTGGAAAAATTCCACGAACGGCCCGATCACTGCCTTGCCGAGCGACGAGAGCGATTTGCGTTCGCTTACCTCGCGATGCCGTGGCGGCTCGCCCATCGCCAGCGCCACCACCATCGCCGGCAGCGCGAACATGGAACAGGCGATATAGGCAAACGCCCATCCGGTGCGCGCCGCCAGCACGAGCGCCAGCGCGCCCGCTGCGGCCGATCCGATCCGCCAGCCATATTGCGACATGCCGGCGCCCACGCCGAGCTGCCGGGGCTCGAGCTGCTCGATACGATAGGCGTCGATGACGATATCATAGGTAGCGCCCGCGACGCCCACCAATATGGCGGCGATCGCGGTGGCCATGATGTCCGCCTGCGGATCGACCAGCGCCAGATTGACGACGGCGGCGATGACCAGCGCACCCGCAAGCAGCATCCACGACACGCGCTGCCCCAATCGACCGATCAGCGGCAGCCGGACGCCCTCGACGATCCAGGCCCACAGGAATTTGAAATTATAGGCCAGGAAGACGAGCGAGAATGTCGTCACGCTCTTCTTGTCGATCCCGTCCTGGGCAAGGCGTGTCGAAAGCGTCGCGCCGATCATCGCATAGGGAAAGCCCGATGATATGCCGAGGAACAGGGCCGCCAGCGGGGCGGGTTCGAGATAACGCTTGGTGGCGGCGAGAAAGCCCGGGCGGGCGGCGCTGGTCGTGTCGGTCATCGCCGCGACAATAGCGTCGCGCGCGCCGGCGCAAAGGGAATTGTCGCGGCGTTCGCTACGCCACGGCGCCGCCTTCGCGGTCGTAGAGGACGAGGCCGGCCGGGAGCCGCCTGGCCCTGCCACCGGAAAGGCGATTTTCCACCGCCTCGATGGCCGCCTTCAGGCCGCGATGGGAATAGGGCTTGGCAAGGCAGCCGACCGCGAAATCGCTGGCGCCGGGCGGGCATGTGCCGGTGACGAACAGCACAGGCACGCCCTGTTCCAGCGCGACGCGGGCGACATCCAGCCCGCTTCCCGCCGAAAGCTTCACGTCCGCCAGCACCAGATCCACCGGCTCGCGCTTCAGCACCTTCACCGCCAATGTCGCTCGATCGACGGTGGCGACCACATGATAGCCGACATCCGACAGGAAATGCTCGCTATCGAACGCGACCAGCGGCTCGTCCTCGACGATCAGAAGCCGCCTTATCGCCCGAGCCCGACCACCGAAGATCATCGCGTCGAACCTCCCTGTCGCCGGGGATAATGGCGCATGGTCGCCAAATGTTCCACCCCTGTTCGAGGCTGGCGGCTTGACCCGGACGCACTTTCCGTCAACGAGTGCCCGCTTTCCAACTCTCGGAGACGTCGGTGGCGAAGCGCCTCACACTCTTCATTCTTGTCGCCATGGTCGCCGGCATCGTCGTGGGCCTCGCGATCAACGCGATGGTGCCGGACAAGGCGCAGGTTGCCGCCATCACGGATTATTTCTCGATCGTCACGGATCTGTTCCTGCGGCTGATCAAGATGATCATCGCGCCGCTGGTCTTCTCCACGCTGGTCGCGGGCATCGCGCATATGGGCGACACGGCGGCGCTGGGCCGGGTGGGCGCGCGGACGATCGCCTGGTTCCTGTGCGCCAGCCTCGTGTCGCTCACGCTCGGCCTGATCCTCGTCAACATCCTCCAGCCGGGCGCCGGGCTCGCCTTGCCGCTGCCGGAGGTGACGGCGGCGAGCGGCGTCGACAAGGCTACCTTCACGCTCAAGGATTTCGTGACGCATCTGGTGCCGAAATCGATCTTCGAGGCGATGGCGACCAACGAGATCCTGCAGATCGTGGTCTTCTCGATCTTCACCGGCGTCGCCATCACCGCCGTGGGCGAAAAGGCCGCGCCGCTGGTGCGCGGCGTCGAGGCGCTCGTGCAGGTGATGCTGCAGATCACCGATTATGTGATGCGTTTCGCACCCTTCGCCGTGTTCGCGGCCGTCACCAGCGCGCTGGCGAAGGAAGGCGCGTCGATCCTCATCACCTTCGGCTATTTCATGGGCGGGTTCTATATCTCGCTCGTGCTGCTCTGGTCGCTGCTGCTGTTCGCCGCCTTCCTGATCGCAGGCGGGCGGGCGCGCATCCTGTTCCGCTATATCCGCGATCCCATCCTCCTCGCCTTTTCGACCGCATCGTCCGAAGCCGCCTTCCCGCGCACGCTGGAGGCGCTGGACCGCTTCGGCGTGCCGCGCAGGATCGCCAGCTTCGTGCTGCCGCTGGGCTATTCGTTCAACCTCGACGGCACGATGATGTACTGCACCTTCGCGACGATGTTCATCGCGCAGGCTTATGGCATCCATATGTCAGTGGGCGAGCAGGTGACGATGCTGCTGCTGCTGATGGTGACGTCCAAGGGCGTGGCGGGCGTGCCGCGCGCCAGCCTGGTGGTGATCGCCTCCACGCTGGCCTTCTTCAAGATACCGGAAGCGGGCCTGCTGCTGATCCTCGCGGTCGATCATTTCCTCGACATGGGCCGGTCGGCGACCAATGTGGTCGGCAACGCCGTGGCCAGCGTCGTCGTGGCGAAGTGGGAAAAGGCGCTGGAGGTGGTGGAATCGCCGGTCATCGAACCGGCCCGCGCGCCCAGCCATACGCCGGAGAGTGGCCGGCGCGGCCTCGATCTCGATCCGGACGCCAATCGCTGAAGCTGGCGCTGGCCTGAAAGCGCGATCGGGGCTAGGGGATCGCGATGCGACCTCCCCGCCCCCCGCGCGACGATAAACGGCCCAACCGGCAGCGCCCCGGCACCGACCGGCCCGTGAAAAGCCATCCCCCCAAAGGCCGACCCCGCAAGGCGGCGGCCGAGGGAGAAGGCGCGTCCGCCGACAAGCCGCTCCGCGCCAAGAGCCCCTCGGCATCCGCCCGCGATGCGCGCCGCGCCGCCGACCACGCGCTGCGCACCGGCAAGCCCAGGGCCACTCCGCGCCCGAAGGATGGCGTGGCCAAGGCAGGCGCCACCGGAACCCCGGCCCGCGACGCCCACCCCCGGCGCGGCGCGGCGCGGCTGGAACGGGCCGCCGTCCCCGCCCGGCCGGCCACGCCCGTGGCCCCCGGCGAAGGCGATCGGATCGCCAAGCTGCTGGCCCGTGCCGGCATCGCATCCCGCCGCGAAATCGAACGGATGATCGCCGAAGGGCGCATCGCCATTGGCGAGGATGTGGTGGAAACGCCCGCCACGATCCTGAAATCGCTCGCCGGCGTCACCGTGGACGGCAAGCCCGTCGCCGCGCCCGAGCCGACCCGCCTGTTCCGCTTCCACAAGCCCAACGGCGTGCTGACCACCGAACGCGATCCCAGGGGACGCGCCACCATCTATGATCGCCTGCCGCGCGGCCTGCCCCGGCTGGTGCCGGTCGGCCGGCTCGACCTCAATACCGAAGGGCTGCTGCTGCTCACCACCGACGGCGGCCTGAAGCGCCAGCTCGAGCTGCCGGCCACCGGCGTCGAGCGCAGCTACCGCGCCCGCGTGTTCGGCGAGGTCAGCCAGGCGATGCTGGAGGACCTGATCGAGGGCGTGGAGATCGAAGGCGTCCGCTACGGGTCGATCGATGCCAATCTCGAACGGCGCACCGGTCGCAACGCCTGGGTGGAGATGAAGCTGAAGGAAGGCAAGAATCGCGAGGTCCGCCGCGTGCTGGAATATCTCGGCCTCCAGGTCAGCCGGCTGATCCGGACCAGCTACGGCCCCTTCCGCCTCGGCGATCTTCCCGTCGGCGCGGTGGACGAGGTGCTGCAGCACGAACTGGTCGCCTTCCGCAAGACGCTGAAGTGAGATCATGCGCATAATCGCAGGCAAATGGCGCGGCCGCACGATCGCCGCCCCTCCGGGAGACGCCACCCGCCCCACGAGCGACCGCACGCGCGAGGCGCTCTTCTCCATGCTGGCCAGCCGGCTCGGCGATTTCGAAGGGCTTCGCATAGCCGATCTGTTCGCGGGATCGGGGGCGCTGGGCTTCGAGGCGCTGTCGCGCGGCGCGGCGCACGCCATTTTTGTCGAGCAGGATCGCAAGGCGGTGGAGATATTGCGCGCCAATGCCGCGAAGCTGGGCGCGGTTGCCGATATCCGGGCGCAGCCTGTCGCCACGCTCGGCCCCGTGTCGCAGCCCCACGATCTGCTGCTGTTCGACCCGCCTTATGGCAGCGGCGGCGCGGGCGCGCTGCTGGAGCGCCTCACCCGGCTCGGCTGGGCGAGCCCCGGCGCTTGGGCGAGCATCGAGACGGGCCGGGACGAACCCGTTTCCGCCACCGGCTGGTCCGTGGATGCGGAACGCACCCACGGCAAGGCCAAGCTCACGCTGCTGCGGCGCGACGCAGCGGAATAAGCGCGATCAGGCTGAGCAGCGCGGCCGCGGCGAGGTAGAGGCCGACGGGCACCAGGCCATGGTCCCGCGCCAGCACCTGCGCCACGGCCGGCGTCAGCCCGCCGCCGATGATGCCGCCCAGGTTGAAGGCCATGGACGCGCCGGTATAGCGCACCCGGGCCGGGAACAGCTCCGGCAGCCAGCCGCCCAGCGGGCCGTAGACGAAGCCCATCACCCATAGCGACAAGGCCAGATAGGCGCCGACCATCAGCAGGCTGCCGCCGCCCAGCATGGGCGCCATCAGCATCCCGGTGACGATGGTGGCGATGCAGCCGCCCATCAGCACGCGGCGGGGATCATGCAGGTCGGCCAGCCAGGCCGCCGCGACGATGCCGGCCGCCATGAAGAGGATCGCGACGAGTTGCACCGCGAGGAACGTCTCGCGCGGGTAGCCGAGCGTGGTGGTGCCGTAACCCAGCGCGAAGGCGGTCGCGATGTAGAAGAGCGCGAAGCAGGCGACGACAGCGAATGTGCCGCCGATCGTTTCCACCGCATGGTTGCGGACCAGTTCGGCGATCGGCACCCGGGCCGGCGGCGCTTCCTCCAGCGCGGCGGCGAAGGCCGGCGTCTCGGTCAGCTTCAGCCGCACCCACAGGCCCAGCATCACCAGCACGGCGCTCGCCAGGAACGGGATGCGCCAGCCCCAGGCGCGGAACTGATCGGGCGTGAGGATCAGGCCCAGCAGCAGGAACAGGCCGTTGGCGGCGATGAAGCCCACCGGCGCGCCAAGCTGCGGCGCCATGCCGAAACGCGCCTTCCAGCCGGGCGGGGCGTTTTCCACCGCCAGCAGCGCGGCGCCGCCCCACTCCCCGCCCAGGCCGAAACCCTGGCCGAAGCGGAGGAGGCAGAGCAGCGCCGGCGCGACCCAGCCGATCGACTGGTAGGTGGGCAGGAAGGCGATCGCCATCGTCGACCCGCCCATGATGAGAAGCGACGCAACCAACGTGGATTTGCGCCCGATCCGGTCACCGAAATGGCCGAAGGCCACGGCGCCGACCGGCCGGGCGATGAAGGCCACGGCAAGGCTGGCATAAGCGGCGAGCAGCTGGATGCCGGGATCGGCCGCGGGAAAGAATAACGGCCCGAAGACCAGCGAGGCGGCGGTCGCGTAGATATAGAAGTCGTAGAATTCGACCGCCGTGCCGATCAGGCTCGCCCCCAACACCCGCCTTGTCGAGGGCGCGCTCGCTTTGCTTCCCGTCATCCGGCTCCATCCCTGAAATGCGGGCGGGGATTGGAGCCTCGGGCGCCACGCGTCAAGCCATGGCCGGACGCGCCTTCCTGATCCGCATCGCGCTGCCCACCAGGCCGAAGCCCATGATCATCAGCGCCCAGCTCGCCGGTTCGGGCACCGCGTTCTGCTGCACGAAATCGGTGATCGAGGCCTGCGAATGGCCAAGGATGACGTCACCGGAGACGAGCCGCCCGCCCAGCAGGAAATCGTCGAAGGTGATGCGCAGCGCGTTGGTGGCAAGGCCGATGCTGTTCACACCGTCGCCCCAGCTCGTCTGTTCGTTGAGGACGATGCGCAGGCCCAGGAGGTCGAGCAGCACGGTGTTGGGATCGGGGTTCACGAACAGCGCCGCGTCGATGAACAGCCCGCCCAGGCCGAGGCCGGTGAGGTCGAGCCCGGCGATCGTGGTCGCCCCGGTGGCGCTCAACCCGCCCACCGCGCTCACCGATGTGGTGGAGGTGATCGCGTCCGCCGTCAGGCCGAGGATGGTCAGGGGCGGCAGGAACAGCACCTGCGTCTCCAGCCCGATATCGACGCCGGCGATCGCGGAGGTGGCCGTGCCCGTCGGCATCACCGGATAAGGCGACGAGGCGGAGCTGGTGACGACCCCGGTGTTGAGCCGCTGGTTGATCGATACGAGGCCGAGGCCGGCGAACTGCAATTGCTGGTCGATCGTCGCCAGCGCGGCGCTGTCGTTATAGGCCGGCGCGGCGGTCCCGCCCGCGGCGGCGAGCGGCCCGATATCGACCAGCACGGCGTTGACCGCGCTCAGCGAGGCGCTCAGCGCATAGGCCGAACTGTCGACCGTCGTCACAGCATGTGCCGGCGCTGTGACGAAAGGCAGGGCCAGCACGCAAAATGCAGAAAGTTTTCCAAGGGATTTCATGATCCTAGCCTCCTGTTTTGGCGACAGGGAATAGGCAGGAACCATGCCAGCCACGGGAATGCGCCATATAGGGGCGCAGGCGCACAGCGCGCTGTCAGCGGCCGCGACATGGAAAATACCGAAATGACGAAGGCCCGCCTGCGCATGCGGACGGGCCTTCCGTTCGACGAGCCGGCCGATACCGGCCGAGTCAGCTTATCGAGCCGCGGGCGGATCCCCCGCAAGCGCGCGATAGGCGAAGCCGCCCAGCGCACCGCCGATGATGGGGGCGACCCAGAAGGCCCAGAGCTGCTGCAGCGCCAGCCCGCCCACGATCAGCGCCGGCCCCGTGCTGCGCGCCGGATTGACCGACGTGTTCGTCACGGGGATGGAGATGAGGTGGATCAGCGTGAGCGCCAGGCCGATGGCGATCGGCGCGAAGCCGATCGGTGACCGGCTATCCGTCGCGCCGAGCACGACGATCAGGAAGCCGAAGGTCAGCACCGTTTCGATCGTCAGGCCCGCGCCCAGCGTATAGCCGCCGGGCGATTGCGGCCCATATCCGTTCACGGCAAGGCCGTTGGGGCCGAGCACGAAATCGGGCGATCCGCTGGCGATCTGGAGGAGGATGAAGGCGGCGATGATCGCGCCCACCACCTGGGCGACGATATAGGGCACCACGTCCTTCGCCGGAAAGCGGCCGCCGGCCCACAGGCCCACGGTGATCGCGGGGTTGAGGTGGAAACCGGAAATATGGCCGATGGCATAGCCCATCGTCACCACGGTCAAACCGAAGGCCAGCGCAACACCGGCAAAGCCGATCCCGGTTTCGGGAAACTTGGCCGCAAGCACAGCGGCGCCGCATCCACCAAAGACAAGCCAGAATGTTCCGAAGAGTTCAGCCACGAGTCGTTGCATCAAAGGCATCACAACCCCCATTTCGACTTACGGAGAAAGCGAAACTATCACGTATTGTTACGCAGCACGAACATAGAATGCGCGGATCGCGGGAGGTTGCCCCGGCGGGCTCCGTTCCCTAACTGTTCACATGTGAATCACTCGCCCCCTTCCCTGCCCGGCGCGCTGGCCGATCCCGCTTCGGCCCCCCCTTATCTGCGCGGCCTCAATCCGCCCCAGCGCGAAGCCGTGCTGGCAACGGAGGGGCCGGTGCTGGTGCTGGCCGGCGCCGGCACGGGCAAGACGGCGGCGCTCACCGCCCGGCTCGCCCATCTGGTGGCGACGCGGCTGGCCTGGCCGTCGGAGATCCTGGCCGTCACCTTCACCAACAAGGCCGCGCGCGAGATGAAGGAGCGCGTGGGCCGGATGCTGGGCGATACGGTGGAAGGCATGCCGTGGCTCGGCACCTTCCACGCGATCTGCGCCAAGATGCTGCGCCGCCATGCCGAGCTGGTCGGCCTGCAATCCAACTTCACCATTCTCGACACCGACGATCAGCTGCGGCTGATGAAGCAGATCATCCTCGCCGAAAATCTGGACGAGAAGCGCTGGACGGCCCGCGCGCTGGGCGGGCTGATCGATCGCTGGAAGAATCGCGGCTGGACGCCCGACGATGTCGATGCCGGCGAGAGCGAACTGTTCGCCAACGGCCGCGGCCAGCAGCTCTACCGCCTCTACCAGGATCGGTTGCGCGCCGTGAACGCCTGCGATTTCGGCGATCTGCTGCTCCACATGCTCGTCATCCTGAAGGCGCACCGCGACGTGCTGGAGCAATATCAGCAGCGCTTCCGCTACATCATGGTGGACGAGTATCAGGACACCAACAGCGCGCAATATCTGTGGCTCCGGCTGCTCGCCCAGCAGCGCAAGAATATCTGCTGCGTGGGCGACGACGACCAGTCGATCTATTCCTGGCGCGGGGCGGAGGTGGCCAATATCCTGCGCTTCGAGAAGGATTTTCCCGGCGCGAAGATCATCCGGCTGGAACAGAATTATCGCTCCACGCCCCACATCCTCGCGGCCGCCGGCGGCGTGATCGCCCATAATGGCGGGCGGCTGGGCAAGGAATTGTGGACCGAGGCCGACGTGGGCGAGAAGGTCCGCGTCATCGGCGTGTGGGACGGGCCGGAGGAAGCCCGCCGCGTGGGCGACGAGATCGAGGCATATCAGCGCCGGGGCGGCAGGCTGGACGATGTCGCCATCCTCGTCCGCGCCCAGTTCCAGACGCGCGAGTTCGAGGATCGCTTCATCGCGATCGGCCTGCCCTATCGCATCGTCGGCGGCTTCCGCTTCTACGAGCGCGCCGAGATACGCGACGCGCTCGCCTATCTGCGGGTGATCCACCAGCCGGCGGACGACCTCGCCTTCGAACGCATCGTCAACACGCCCAAGCGCGGGCTGGGCGACAAGGCCATCGCCAAGGTCCACCAGCTCGCCCGCGCGGAAGGGATTCCGCTGACGCTGGCGGCCGCGCGCATCCTCGACACGGATGAGCTGACCGCGCAGGCGCGGCGATCACTGGGCAATCTCGTCGGCGATATCGCTCGCTGGCGGGATCGGCTGAACGATCTGCCCCATGCCGAGCTGGCGCGTCAGATGCTCGACGAATCCGGCTATACCGCGATGCTCCAGGCCGAACGCACCGCCGAAGCCGCCGGGCGGCTGGAAAACCTTACCGAGCTGACGCGGGCGATGGAGGAATATGAAACCCTCCCCGCTTTCCTGGAACATGTCAGCCTCGTCATGGACAATGACGCCGATCGCGATAGCGCGAAGGTGACGGTGATGACGATCCACGCCGCCAAGGGGCTGGAATTCGACACCGTCTTCCTGCCCGGCTGGGAAGAAGGCGTCTTCCCGTCGCAGCGCGCGCTCGACGAAGGCGGCATCGCCAGCCTCGAGGAGGAGCGCCGCCTCGCTTATGTCGCGATCACCCGCGCGCGGCGGCAGGCGACCATCCTCCACGCCGCCAACCGGCGCATCTACGGGCAATGGACCTCCTCCATCCCATCGCGCTTCGTGGCGGAGCTGCCGGCCGAGCATGTCGAAAGCGAAACGACGATGAGCGGCGGCGAAAGCCTGTGGCGGGCGCAATGGTCCGAACAGGCCGATCCGTTCCACGATATCGGGCGCGGCACCGGGCGCGGGCCGGGCTGGCAGCGCGCGGCCGCCGCCGGCTACGATCCGTCGCCCAGGCGCGTGGTCGAGGTGCGGGCCTCCGCCACCTCCTACGCCGCCAAGCCGCGATCGGATATCGCCATCGGCCAGCGCGTATTCCACACCAAGTTCGGCTACGGATCGGTCGCCGAGATAGAAGGCAACAAGCTGGAGATCGATTTCGAGCTTTCGGGCCGCAAGCGCGTGCTGGACAGCTTCGTCAACCCGGCCTGAACCCTTTGTAAAACCATCGCTTACTTCGCTCCTACGCGGCTGGTCCAAATGGACGATGCTGCACCTGGGGACTCACGCCATGATCGTTTCAAATTCCATGGGAAGAGGAACGAATCGATGAAATTCTCCATCATCTACGAAGCGCAGATGGCGGACCCCTCGCGCGAGTCCGAGCGCCGCTGCTTCGAGGAGATCGTCGAGCAGGTATTGCTGGCCGAGGAACTGGGCTTCGACAATGTCTGGGCCGTGGAGCACACCGCGCTCACCCAATATGCCCACATGTCGGCGCCGGAAACCTTCCTCGCCTATATCGCCGGCCGCACCACGCGGATCGGCATCGGCCATGGCGTCGTCTGCCTGCCGCCGGCCATGAACCACCCGGTGAAGGTGGCGGAACGCATCGCCACACTCGACATCCTGTCCGGCGGGCGCGTCCACTTCGGCATGGGCAAGGGCGGCACCCAGCAGGAAGCCGGCACCTTCGGCTACGACCTCGCCGAACTGCAGCCGATGATCGATGAATCGATGTATCTGATCCCGAAGATCCTGAAGGACGGGCACGTCGAGCATGACGGCAAATATATCAAGATCCCGTCGCGCCCGATCCATCCGAGCCCGGTGCAGGATCCGCACCCGCCGATCTATTATGCCTGCACCCGTGAATCGACGCTGGAGCTGGCCGGCCGTCGCGGCATCGGCGCCCTCGTGCTCGGTTTCTCCGGCCCCGAGGAGATCGCCCGCAAGAACGCGATCTATAGGGAGAATTTCAAGAACCGCAAGCCCGAGGATCAGGTCGGCTTCCGCCCGAACGAGCATCTCGCCGCCTTCTGCGCGGCCTGCGTGCTCGACGATCGCGAGAAGGCCCGCCGCATCGGCCTGCGCGGCCAGCGCTTCTTCGCCGAGGCGATCGCCCACTGGTATCAGGGCGGCCCGAAGCCGACCGTGGACGTGGATTCGGCCGAGGAGAATGAAGCCGCGCTCGCCCAGACCCGCGAGCATGTCGTGGCCTATATCTCCGAGGAAAAGATCGTCGACGGCGGCGATGCGATGACGAGCAACTACACCGTCGCGCAGGATGCCTATGGCGATGCCGACGACTGCATCCGCTACTGCACGCGGCTTCAGGAAGCCGGCGCGGACGAAGTGCTGTTCCTCTTCCAGATGGGCACCATCCCGCACGAGGCGATCATGGAGACGATCCGCAACATCGGCGAGAAGGTGATCCCGCACTTCCGCGCCAAGGCCGCGCAGCGCGAGGCGATCGCCGCCGAGTAAAGCGATACCGAAGCCTTCCGCTACGGCGGAGGGCTTCGGCGCTTGCGACCAGAACGTATCATTTCGGGCCGCATACAACGCATATCCGCCGGATTTGCGCTGTCTGCTGTTGCTTTGCGCTCCCCGGACTGCCTAGGCGCCACCATAGGCGCCTGGCGCCGTTCAGGGAGAAACAAAAATGTCTGTTCGCAACCCGCGTGCGCTCCGCGCGCTCCTCATGCTGTCGGCATGTTCCGCCGCCATCGGCTATGCGCCGGCGGCCCACGCCCAGGATGATGCCGTCGCGGCATCCGCGGCCGATAATGGCAGCGACATCGTCGTCACCGCCCGCCGGCGCGAGGAAAAGCTGCAGGACGTGCCGATCGCCGTCACCGCCGTCAGCCAGGCCAACCTCGATTCCCGTGGCTTCGATGCCGTCACAGACGTCCAGCAGATCGCCCCGAACCTGAATTTCACTCCCGGCCAGGGCGGCAATAGCGGCGGTATCGCCGCCTTCGTCCGCGGCGTCGGCGAAAACGACTTCATCATCACCGCCGATCCGGCCGTGGGCCTCTATATCGACGGCGTCTATGTCGCGCGCACCTTCGGCGCGACCACCGAGCTGCTCGGCATCGACCGGATCGAGGTGCTGCGCGGGCCGCAGGGTTCGCTGTTCGGCAAGAACACCATCGGCGGCGCGATCAACGTGGTCAGCCACATTCCCGATGGCACCACCCGTCTCCAGGCGGATGTCCGCTACGGCTCCTACAACACGGTCCGCACCCGCGCGAACGTGGAAACCGCACTGACGGACAAGCTCTCGATCGGCATCTCCGGCCTCGGCGAGTTCGGCGAAGGTTGGCAGAAGATCCCGTCCGGCAAGAATCTGGGCAACAAGAATATCGTCGCCGGCCGCATCACCCTGCATTATGATGGCGGCCCCTTCGATGCGGTGCTGACGGCCGATGGCCTGCACCGCCGCCAGAATTCGGCCGCGCACTCGATGCTGGCCTTCACGCCGACCTTCATCTCCGATCTGCAGAGCGCGCTGATCGCGCCCTGCTGCACGGTGCCCGACCGGATCGACCGGACGGATTCCACGCCCGAGCTGAACCGAGACGACGCCGATTCCGCCAATGTCGGCCTCACCCTCTCGCATGAGCTTGGCGCCGGCACGATCAAGTCGATCACCGCCTATCGCTGGGTGAACGCCGTCTTCGGCCGCGACGGCGATGCCTCGTCCGCCGTCAATTATGCCGGCGACATCCATGATGAGACCGCGCGGCAGTTCAGCCAGGAGCTGCAATATACCACGCCCCTGTTCGGCGATCGCGGCAACCTGCTGGTCGGCGGCTATTTCTTCCGGGAAAAGACGCGGGACGACACCCGGCTGATCGTGGCGGACGGCCTCTATCCGGCGATGATCGAGGCCGGCTTCGATCCGGCCCTGGCCGAGGCGCTCGATCTCAACATCGATTTCCACAACCGCCAGAAGACGACCAACTACGCCGCCTTCGGCAACTTCACCTACGATCTCACCGACGCGCTCGTCATGGAGCTTGGCGGCCGATACACTTATGAGAAGAAGACCTTCACGCAGAAATCGCTGCGCATCTACAGCCAGCAGCCGCTGATCCCCGGTTTCTACCCCTATACGCTGTCGAAGCATTGGGACAATTTCAGCCCGCGCGCCTCGCTCAGCTACAAGTTCCAGCCGGGGGTGCTGGGCTATGCCTCCTGGTCGCGGGGTTTCCGCAGCGGCGGCTTCAACGGCCGTCCCACGGCGGAGGCCGAGATCGGCTCCTACGATCCGGAGCACCTGACCGCCTATGAAGTGGGCGTGAAGAGCAGCTTCGGCCCGGTGACGATCAACCTCGCGGCATTCCGCAACGAATATAAGGACCAGCAGCTGCTGGTGAACAAGACGAACCTCAACGTCACCTACGAGAATGCCGGCAAGTCCCGCATCCAGGGGCTGGAGCTGGAGCTGGACGCGCGCGTCACCTCCCGCCTCCGCGTCAACGGCTCGCTGGGCCTGCTCGACGCCAAATATCTGGAGTTCGAATCCTACATCAACGGCGTGCTGACCGACCTCACCGATCGCAAGCTGAAGCAGGCACCGGACATCACCGGCAGCCTGAGCCTGGTCTACACCCAGCCGATCACCGACAGCCTGGACGCCACCTTCCGCGCGGACGCCAGCTATCGCAGCCTCACCTATATCGACGTCGAGAACTCGCCGCTGCGGGCGCCGGATCATGCGATCCTGAACCTCAGCGCCGATTTCGACCTGCCGTGGGACGGCACGTCGCTGCGCTTCGCGGTGGATAACGTCACCAACAAGCAGGTGCTGACGGCGGGCTTCGACGGATCGGCCACCTTCGGCTTCCGCGAAGGCTTCTTCAGCGATCCCCGGCGTTATTCGGTGACGCTCTCGATCCGCCGCTGATCGGATATCGGGCCCCGGCGGATACGTCCGCCGGGGCCTCTTTTTTTAGTCAGGCCCCGCGCCGGATCAGCCGGAAAAAGCCATAGGAGGGATCGGCCGGGCCGGGCCTGCCGATCTTCGCGCCCTCCAGGAAGGGATGCTCCAGATCGATGATCGACGGCGAATGGATGTTCGCCCAGTCGGCCACGATCACCCGGTGCAGGAACTTCCACCGCCCCTCGCGCCGGGCATATTTGTCGAAATAGCGGCCGCCCACCAGCACATCCATCGGCCCGTCGGGCGTCTTCGCGCGATGCAGCGCCAGCAGATAGACCTCGCCCTCCGCATAATCGCCGTCGATCGCGAGGTTGATGGTCGTCACATTGTGATGGAGGATTTCCATCGGCGCCTGGATTTCGGGCAGCTTGTCGATGAACTCCATCGCCGGCCCGCAGAACATCGCGCCATGATCGTCGATCGCATCCGCATGATAGAGCGTGCGCATCTTCTCATGGTCGTGGCGGTCCGCCGCCTGGCAATAAGTGGTGATGAGCTGGCGGATCTCCTCCCGGTCCAGCAGGTCCTGAATGCGCGCGTCCATATCCTCTCCCAAAAGCAAAGCCCCTCCCCGGCTGGCCGGAAAGGGGCTTGGCATGCGGATGGCCCCGACCGGGACGATCCGCACATCCGTTTCCGCGCCGGGCAGGCCGCCCGGCGCGGATATTTTCATCAGAAGCGGATGCCGGCGGTGATGCCGTAGGTCCGCGGATCGGGGAAGTAAGCCACGGTCATGCCACCGAAGCTCGGCCCGAAATCGATGAAGTTCTGCGGATTGTTCTCCTTGAACAGGTTGCGCACCCAGAAGGAGAATTGCGCCTCGACACCGCCCAGCGGCACATCCGACACCACACCGCGCAGATTGACGATCGTGCGGCCCTGCGACTGCGTGGTCATCGCCGTCTGGTCCGACGGACCCGTCACGTCGATCGCATAGGGATAGGTGTAATATTTCGAGACGTAGTTCAGGTCGCCGATCAGGTTGAACTTGCCCCAGTCTCCTTCCACCACACGCCAGTCCGCACCGATCGAGGCGGTGTATTTCGGCGTGTGCGGGAAGGCACGGTTGTCGGCCACCTGCTGGGGAACGCCGTTCGCGTCATCCTCGATGAACGACTTATACTTGGCGTCGAGGATCGAGAAGGAGGTGTTGAACGTCAGGAAATCCGCAGGCCGGGCGATGGCCTCGATCTCGATGCCACGGATGCGCGCGGCACCCGCGTTGCGCACCACCGAGGCAGCCGCGCCGGAACCGCTGAACACGGCAAGCTGGATATCCTTATGCTCGTCCCAGAAACCGGCGACGTTGAGCTGCAGCTTGTTGTCCAGCATGCGGCTCTTGAAGCCGATTTCGTAGCTGTCGACCTTCTCCGGCTTGTAGGGATTGCACAGTTCCGGCGCGCCCGATGGGCAATCCGTGGTCGGCATGACGACTTCGTTGGTTTCGCCGTTGAAGCCGCCGGACTTGTAGCCGCGGGCATAGCGGGCATAGACGTTGACGCGATCGGTGATCTCGTAACGCACCGTCGCGGCCGGGCTCAGATTGTTATATTTGGCCTTGGGAACGTCGCCATAGGCTACGTCGATCAACGGCATGCCGTTGAAGGCCAGATAACGGCTGATGTCCTTGGTTTCGTGGTTGTAACGCAGGCCGCCGGTCAGCACGAGCTTGTCGGTCGCGTGGAAATCGACCTGGGCATAGGCGGCATAGGCTTCCGTATGCGATCCATAGGTCGAATCATAGTTGGTGGAGTGAAAGAAGAACGCCTGCGGATTGTCCGTTTCCGAATGATCCTTGAAGTAGAACAGGCCCGCCACATAATCGATGCGATCGTCGAGCGCCTTGCCGGAAACCTGCAGTTCCTGGCTGAACTGGTGATATTTCACGTTGCGGGCGGTGTTGGCGATATCCAGCGGCGATCCATCCAGATCGAGATTGTCGTGGAAGCGCAGCTTGCGATAGGCGGTGATCGACTTGATCGTCGCGTCGCCCAGGTCGAGGCTCGCCGTCAGCGCATGGCCCTGCGTCCGCGTCTTTTCATAGACGTCGGCATCGATATGCGCGGTCTTCTGACGATCCTTGTTGGCGAACATGCCGAGCGGAATGCCGGAATAACCCACGCTGTTCGGATCGAAAATGTCGCCCGGCTGACCGTTCTGGTTCACCTTGTAGAGCTGGGCATAGTCCGGCCGCTGGTTGAAGTTCGAATAGTCGTAAGCGTAATCGAGCGTCAGATTGTCGGTCGGCTGCGCGCGGAGCTGGACCATGAAGCTCTGATTGTCGAGATCGTTGGTGTCGGTGATGCCGAAGGCATTGTCTTCCACCTTGATCACGCCGTCGCGCTTCTGGATCTGGCCGGAGACCTTGGCGGAGAAGATGCCCATCTGCGGCAGATCGAGCACGCCCTTCAGCTTCCAGGCATCGAAATTGCCGTAGGTCAGCTCGGCCGATCCGCCCAGCTCGCCGCTCGGCTTCTTGGTGACGAGGTTGACGGCGCCGGCCAGCGTGTTGCGGCCATAAAGCGTGCCCTGCGGCCCGCGCAGCACCTCGATCCGCTCCAGATCGGCGATGTCGAAGATCGAACCCTGCGCCTTGGCGATGTAGACGCCGTCGACATACATGCCGACCGCCGGTTCCCAGGTGATCGCGGGGTTGATCGTCACCGAGCCGCGGATCGCGATCTGGGAGATCGTCTTGTTCGAAGGCGCGCGATCGATCTTCATGTTCGGCGCGACCGAGCCGAGCTGGTCGATCGAGCTGATGTCGCGCGACTGCAGATATTCGGAATTGACCGCCGAGATGGCGATCGGAACCTGCTGCACGTTCTCGCTGCGCTTCTGGGCAGTGACGACGATATCCTCAAGGCCGCCATTGCCGGCCGGGGCATCGGCCGCCGTCTCCTGCGCCAGCGCCGGCACGGTGCCGAACGCCATCGCCAGCGCGAGCAGGCTCGCGCCGCGGTTGAAACGGGTCATATACACTAGATACTCCTCCCAGTCGTCGGTCAGGCCGTCGTTGCGGCACTCAGTTTGGCGGAATGGTCGTGGCGGCCACGTCCGCAAAAGCGGTCGATCGCATCGCTGTCGGCACGGCCGAAAGCGGCGACATCATCGGAAAGCAGGGCATCGAGCGCGGCCACCGCCCGGCCCGTCGCCGGCCGCGCCAGCCCGGCCTCGAACCAGCGGCGCAGCGCCGGAAATTCGTTCCAGGCCCCTTCCCGCTTGAACAGCGGGAAGATGCTGTCGGCGGTGCGGATCCACGGCAGCGTCGCGACATCGGCCAGGCCATATTCCCCGCCCGCGAGATTGGGGCTTTCGGCCAGCCGCCTTTCCAGCACGCCCAGGATGCGCACGGCCTCGCTTTCGTAGCGGCGCAGGCCATAGCCGCGCTCATCCTCCGGCGCGTAGCGGAAGAAATGGACATACTGGCCGAACATCGGGCCGACGGACGCCGTCTGCAGCATCAGCCAGGACATCGCCCGCGACCGCAGATGCGCGTCGGCCGGCATCATCAGGCCGGATGCCTCGGAAAGATAGAGCAGCGCGGATGCGCTTTCGAACACCGCGAAGGGCTCCGCCCCGCGCTGGTCGATCAGCACCGGCACCTTGTTGTTCGGGCTGATGGCGAGGAAGGCCGGGTCGAACTGCTGGCCGGCGAACACGTCGACGTGGCGCAGCCGATAATCGAACCCGCATTCCTCCAGCATCAGCACGAGCTTGAGGACGTTGGGGCTGCTCATGCCCAGCACTTCGAACATCAGGCGGCCTTCCGTTCGGAATGGATGGCTTCCGCCCGCGCCTTCAGCGCCCGGGCGGTATCGTCGAAGGCGCGCTTCACCCAGTCGCCGCAGAAACGCATCACATGGATGCCGTTGTCACCGAAGAAGGCGTCGGTGCTGTTATAGGCGCAGCGATCCGGGCCGAGCGGCTCGATGATCTGGTCGCGCCGGGCCGGATAGGGCCAGATTTCCATGAAGGGCAGCTCCCAGGAAATCAGGCGCTCGGGCTCGATCGCGCAGATATATTCCACATTGTCGACGACCTGGCCGGGCACGGTGTAGCTCGCCAGCTTCATGTTCACGGCCGCGCCGATCTCCAGGCGGCTGTCGCAATCGATGCAGAACGGATTCCACGCCTTGTAACTGGCGAAATCCGTCAGGATCTCCCACACGATCGCGGCGGGAGCATCGATCTCCACGCGCTCCGAACGCACTACGTTCGCCGGGTCCAGGTCCATGCCGTCGGTCAGGGCCATTGCCTTCTCCTAAAGAGTCGGCCTTCTTGTCCGCTGGGCGGCGGGCCGTGGGCTTTCCTCTGGCAGCTATCGGGGGGGCGCGTCAATGGCCCAATACGCAAACCGACATTACAAAACGTTCGAATTGACGCTTTGCGGATAAACCGTTGCCAATCCGCCTCAGCAGCCGATCGGAAAATCAGGATTTCGGCGTGAACCGGGCGACCAGATCATAGTCCGATCCCGGATATATCTGGCGGACATGGGTGACGTCCATCTCGCCCCGCCAGGTGCGCCGCTCGATCGAAAGGCAGGCGGTATGCAGCGGTATGTCCAGCAGCGCCGCCTGCCGGGAATCGGCGTTCACGGCGGCGATGCGGTGCTCCGCCTCCGTCCAGGCCACGGCATCCAGCAGCCAGGTGCCGGGCGGCACTTTCGCGAAATCGGCATCGGCCGCGTCGGGCACCGCGACAAGGCCGATCAGGCGCTCCTCCAGCGCGAAGGGGCGATCATCCGCAAGGTGGAGGCAATCGATCGCAATCAGGTCTCCGCCGCGGGCGAGCTGCGCCTCGCCTTCGGATCGCGGATCGGCCGCGCGCCGCTGCCGCGCGAGCAGCTTCAGCCCGTATCGGCGGCCCCGCGCCTCCACTTCGGCGCGTATGTCCGGCACCGCCAGAACCGGCGCATGCACGCGCGGCTCCGCCACGAAGGAGCCGCCACGCCGGCGCCGAACCACCAGCCCCGCCTCGACCAGCGCGGCGATCGCCTTGTTCACCGTCATCCGCGAACAATCGAACCGGGCCATCAACTCATGCTCGAAGGGGATGCGATGCCCCGGCGGCCAGGCCCCGGAGAGGATCTTCTCCTCCAGATAATCGCGGATGCGGCGGTTGAGCGTGGTCATGCGGCAAGCAGCCTGCCTAGCACCGCCGCATAGCGTGCCGTCACCGCCGCGCGGGCATGGTGCACGCCTTCGGCCACGACCTGCCGGCCGCCGCGCCACACGCCCGCGATCGCATCGCGCCCGCCCGCGAAGATGAAGCTGTCCAGCACGGCATCGTCCGCGCGGCCGATCATCGCCGGATGCGCCGGATCGATCGCCAGCCAGTCCGCCGGGCCGCCTTCGCGCAATCCCGCCACGGCGCCCGTCGCCCGCGCGCCGCCCAGCAGCGCCTCCTCGAACAGGCAACGCCCGACCGAACGATTTTCCCCCGCCAGCACGTTGCGCGCGCGATGGTGGAGGCGCTGGCCATATTCCAGCAGCCGCAACTCGTCGGCCAGATCGATCCGCACGTTGGAATCCGTCCCCACGCCCCAGCAGCCACCCGCTTCCCGATAATCGATCGCCGGGAAAAGGCCATCGCCAAGGTCCGCCTCCGTCACCGGGCAGAGCCCCGCCACCGCGCCGGATGCCGCCAGCCTGCCGGTCTCCGCCGCCGTCATGTGGGTGGCGTGGACGAGGCACCAGCGATCGTCGACCGGGGCGTGATCGAACAGCCATTCCACCGGCCGCCGGCCGCTCCACGCCAGGCAGTCCTCCACCTCGCGCACCTGCTCGGCGATGTGGATGTGGATCGGCCCGCCTTCCGCCAGCGGCAGGATCGCCGTCAGCGCGTCGGGCGTCACCGCGCGCAGGCTGTGGGGGGCGATGCCGGTCACGGCATCCGCGATCGGCGCCAGCGCCCGGCGGCTCGCCTCGATCAGGCCGGCATAGCTGTCGACAGTGGAAAGGAACCGCGCCTGCCCCGGCCCGGCCGGCGCGCCGCCAAAGCCGCCCTGCGCGTAGAATACCGGCAGCAGGGTCAGCCCGATGCCCGCCGTTTCGGATGCCGCCGCGATGCGCGCCGCCATCTCGGCCGGGTCGGCGAACGTCCGCCCGCCGATGTCGTGGTGGAGGTAATGGAACTCGCCCACGCGGGTATATCCCGCCTCGATCATCTCGACATAAGCGAGCGCCGCGATCGCCTCCACCTCGTCCGGCGTCAGCCGGCCGACGAAGCGATACATCCATTCCCGCCATGTCCAGAAGCTGTCCGATCCCGGCCCCCGCAGGCCGGTAAGCCCCGCCATCGCGCGCTGGAAGGCATGGCTGTGCAGGTTGGCCATGCCCGGAAGGCCGATCGCGATCCGCGCGTCGCCCGCTTCCGCCGCCACGCCCCGTTCGAGTCGCGCGATCCGGCCGCCGGAAACGCCGACGCGCACGTCCCGCGCCCAGCCGTCCGGCAGCAGCAGGCTCGCGAAATGCGTGAAATTCAGATCGCTTTCTCGCTCCACTGGACAGGCTCCCTCGTTCGCGAATATGTATAGACATTATTGCTGTCGAGCGAAAGGGAGGCGGATGACGGAAGGTTGCGATCGCCTGTGGCGCAACGCCCGCCTCGCGACGCTGGCGCCCGGCCTGCCGGGCCTGGGCGAGGTGGAAGACGGCCTCGTCGCCTGCCGCGACGGGCTGATCCTCTATGCCGGCCGCGCCGCCGACGCCCCTGCCTTCAACGCCATCGAGACGATCGACTGCGAGGGCCGCTGGATCACCCCCGGCCTGATCGATTGCCACACCCACCTCGTCCATGGCGGCGATCGCGCCCATGAATTCGAACTGAGGCTGGCCGGCGCTTCCTATGAGGAGATCGCTCGGGCCGGCGGCGGCATCCTTTCCACCATGGCCGCCACCCGCGCGGCGAGCGAGGCGGAGCTTGTCGCCTCCGCCCTCCCCCGCCTCGACGCCCTGATCGCCGAGGGCGTGACGACGGTGGAGATCAAGTCCGGCTACGGCCTCGCCCTCGATCATGAAATGAAGCAGCTGCGCGCCGCCCGCGCGCTCGGCCGCGAACGCGACGTCACCGTCCGCACCACCTTCCTCGGCGCCCATGCCCTGCCGCCCGAATATGCGGGCGATGCCGAGGGCTATATATCGGCGGTCGCGAACGAGATGCTGCCGGCCGTCGCCGCCGAAGGGCTGGCCGATGCGGTCGATGCGTTCTGCGAAGGCATCGGTTTCACGCCCGTGCAAGTCGATCGGCTGTTCGACGCCGCCCAGGCCCGCGGGCTGCCCGTGAAGCTCCACGCCGAACAGCTTTCCAACCTCCACGGCGCGGCGCTGGCCGCCCGCCACGGCGCGCTTTCGGCCGACCATCTCGAGCATCTCGACGATGCCGGCATCGCGGCGATGGCTGCCGCCGGCACGGTCGCCGTGCTGCTGCCGGGCGCCTTCTATTTCGTGCGGGATACGCACCGCCCCCCGATCGATGCCCTGCGCGCCGCCGGCGTTCCCATCGCCATTGCCACCGATTGCAACCCCGGCACCTCGCCCCTCACCTCGCCGCTGCTGGCGATGAACATGGCCGCCACCCTGTTCCGCCTGACCGTGCCCGAATGCCTGGCCGGCATGACGCGCGAGGCCGCGCGGGCGCTGGGCCTGCAGGATCGCACCGGCACGCTGGAGGCCGGCAAGGCCTGCGATCTCGCCATCTGGTCGGTCGAGCGGCCGGCCGAACTTGTCTATCGCATGGGGTTCAACCCGCTCCATGCCCGTATCCGGAGTGGTCGATGACCGAAATCATCCTCAAGGCGGGCGAAGCGACGCTGGCGGACTGGCGCGCCATCTATCGCGGCGCCAATGCGCGGCTGGATGCCGCCACCGCGCCGGCCATCGCCGCCAGCGCGGCCGCTATCGAACGCATCCTCGCCCGCGGCGCCCCGGTCTACGGTATCAATACCGGCTTCGGTAAGCTCGCCAGCGTCCGCATCGGCGACGAGGATCTCGCCACGCTCCAGCGCAATATCGTGCTGAGCCATGCCGCCGGGGTGGGCGATCCCATGCCCGTGCCGATCGCCCGGCTGATGATGGCGCTGAAGCTCGCCAGCTTCGCCCATGGCGCGTCGGGCGTCCGGCCGGAAACGGTGGCGATGCTGGAAACCATGCTGGCGCGCGGGCTCACCCCCGTCATCCCCGCGCAAGGGTCGGTCGGCGCCAGCGGCGATCTCGCCCCCCTGTCCCACATGGCGGCCGCGATGATCGGCGTGGGCGAGATCATCAGCGACGGTATCGCCATGCCCGCTGCCGCCGCGCTCGCCGCCGCCGGCCTCGAGCCGCTGACGCTCGGGCCGAAGGAAGGGCTGGCGCTGCTCAACGGCACGCAATTCTCCTGCGCCAACGCGCTGGCCGGCCTGTTCGAGGCGGAGAACCTGTTCCGAACCGCCCTTGTCACCGGCGCGCTTTCCACCGAAGCGGCCAAGGGATCGGACGCGCCGTTCGATCCCCGCATCCACGCGCTCCGCCGCCATGCCGGCCAGATCGCGGTGGGCGAGGCGTTGCGCGGGCTGATGGCAGGCTCCGCCATCCGTGCCTCGCACCTCGAAGGCGATGCCCGCGTGCAGGACCCCTATTGCCTGCGCTGCCAGCCGCAGGTGATGGGCGCGGCGCTCGATCTGCTTCGCCAGGCCGGCCACACCCTTGCCACCGAAGCGAACGGCGTTTCGGACAATCCCCTGATCTTCGCCGATACGGACGAGGCGCTTTCCGGCGGCAACTTCCATGCCGAACCCGTGGCCTTCGCCGCGGACATGATCGCCATGGCGATCTGCGAGATCGGATCGATCGCCGAACGCCGCATCGCCATGCTGGTCGATCCCGCGCTTTCGGGCCTGCCGGCCTTCCTCACCCCCCATCCGGGGCTGAATTCGGGTTTCATGATCCCGCAGGTGACGGCGGCCGCGCTGGTTTCGGAGAATAAGCAGCGCGCTTACCCCGCCAGCGTGGATTCCATTCCCACCTCCGCCAACCAGGAGGATCATGTGTCGATGGCCGCCCATGGCGCGCGCCGACTGCTGGCGATGGCGGAGAATGCGCGCGGCGTGATCGCGATCGAATATCTCGCCGCCGCGCAAGGGTCAGATTTCCACGCGCCGCTCAAGTCCAGCGAGGTGCTGGAGGCCGCCCGCGCGCTGCTGCGCGAACAGGTGCCCACGCTGGGCGAGGATCGCCATTTCCACCCCGATATCGCAGCCGCTGCCGCGCTGGTGGCCGGCGGGCGGATCGCCGCGCTTGCCGCCCTGCCCGGTGTGGCATGACGGACTGGCTGGAAATCCATCGCGGCACGGCGCCGCTGATCGTCAGCTTCCCCCATACGGGGGCGGACATCCCGGCCGATATCGAGGCGGGGCTGGCATCGCCCTGGATCGGGCGCAAGGACGCCGATTGGTGGGTGGACCGGCTCTACGCCTTCGCGCGCGATCTGGGCGCCACCACCGTCCGCACCCGCCTGTCGCGCACGGTGATCGACGTCAACCGCGATCCTTCCGGCGCCTCGCTTTATCCGGGGCAGGCGACCACCGGCCTCTGCCCTGTCGAGACCTTCGACGGCGAGCCGCTCTACCGGGCCGGCGCCGAACCCGATGAAGCCGCGATCGCCGATCGCCGCACCCGCTATTTCGATCCCTATCATGCCGCGCTCGGCGCCGAGATCGATCGGCTGCGCGCCATCTATCCAGCGATCGTCCTCTACGACGCGCATTCGATCCGCAGCCATGTGCCGCGCCTGTTCGATGGCGCGCTGCCCCAGTTCAACATCGGCACCAATGACGGCCTGAGCTGCGCGCCGGGGCTGGCCGCCGCCGTGGAAGGGGCGTGCGACGCATCGGCCTTTTCGCGCGTCACCAACGGGCGCTTCAAGGGCGGCTGGATCACCCGCCATTATGGCGCGCCGGGCAAGGGCATCCACGCCATCCAGATGGAGCTCGCCTGCCGGGGCTATATGGGCGAGCCCGCCGGCCCCTTCTCCCCCGAAAACTGGCCCACGCCCTTCGATCCGGCGCACGCCGCGCCGCTCGCCGCCGTGCTGCGCGCCGCGCTCACCGCCTGCATCGCCTTCGCCAAGGACCAAGCATGACCCGCACCGACAACAGCCGCGTCATCCGCCCCGCCACCGGCACCGGGCTTTCCGCGAAAAGCTGGCTCACCGAAGCCCCGCTCCGCATGCTGATGAACAATCTCCATCCGGACGTCGCCGAACGGCCGGAGGAGCTGGTCGTCTATGGCGGCATCGGCCGCGCCGCGCGCGACTGGGAAAGCTATGACCGGATCGTCGAGACGCTGAAGCGGCTGGAGGACGATCAGACGCTGCTGATCCAGTCGGGCAAGCCGGTGGGCGTGTTCCGCACCCATGCCGATGCCCCGCGCGTGCTGCTCGCCAATTCGAACCTGGTGCCGCACTGGGCGACGTGGGAGCATTTCCACGAGCTCGACCGCAAGGGGCTGGCCATGTATGGCCAGATGACGGCCGGGTCGTGGATCTATATCGGCAGCCAGGGCATCGTGCAGGGCACCTACGAAACCTTCGTGGAGATGGGCCGCCAGCACCATGGCGGCGATCTTTCGGGCAAATGGCTGCTGACCGCCGGGCTGGGCGGCATGGGCGGCGCGCAGCCGCTGGCGGCGGTGATGGCGGGCGCATCCTGCCTCGCCATCGAATGCCAGCCCTCGCGCATCGAGATGCGGCTGCGCACGGGCTATCTCGATCACGCCGCCTCGACCATCGAGGAAGCGCTGGCGATCATCGAGAAGGCCTGTGCCGAAAAGAAAGCCGTCTCCGTAGGCCTGCTCGGCAATGCGGCGGAAATATTGCCCGAACTCTATCGGCGCGGCGTGCACCCCGATCTGCTGACGGACCAGACCTCCGCCCATGATCCGGTGAACGGCTACCTGCCGATCGGCTGGACGCTGGAACAATGGGCGGAAGCGCGCGAGCGTGATCCCGCCTCGGTCGCGGCGGCCGCGAAGCAATCCATGGCCGTCCACGTCCGCGCCATGCTCGATTTCCAGGCCGCCGGCGTGCCCACCGTCGATTACGGCAACAATATCCGCCAGATGGCGCTGGAAGCGGGCGTCGCCAACGCCTTCGACTTCCCCGGTTTCGTGCCGGCCTATATCCGCCCGCTCTTCTGCCGGGGCATCGGCCCCTTCCGCTGGGCGGCGCTGTCCGGCGACCCGGAGGATATCGCCCGCACCGACGCCAAGGTGAAGGAGCTGATCCCGGACAATCCCCACCTCCACAACTGGCTGGACATGGCGGCCAAGCGCATCCACTTCCAGGGCCTGCCCGCGCGCATCTGCTGGGTCGGCCTCGGCGACCGGCACCGGCTGGGCCTCGCCTTCAACGAGATGGTGGCATCGGGCGAACTGAAGGCGCCGATCGTCATCGGCCGCGATCATCTCGACAGCGGCTCCGTCGCCAGCCCCAACCGCGAGACGGAAGCGATGGCGGACGGATCGGATGCGGTATCGGACTGGCCGCTGCTCAACGCGCTCCTCAATACCGCCAGCGGCGCGACCTGGGTGTCGCTCCACCATGGCGGCGGCGTGGGCATGGGCTTTTCCCAACATGCCGGCATGGTGATCGTGGCGGACGGCACCGAGGCCGCCGCGCGCCGGCTGGAACGGGTGCTCTGGAACGATCCTGCCAGCGGCGTGATGCGCCATGCCGATGCCGGCTACGACATCGCGATCGATTGCGCGCGCGAAAAGGGCCTCGACCTGCCCGGCATCCTCTGAAAAAGGCGGGGCCGCCCCGATGCGGCCCCTTATCTCAGCGCCGGAACGCCGCCAGCGCCAGCAGCAGCCATCCGCCGATCATGGTGACGCCGCCCAGCGGGGTGATCGCGCCGAACCAGCGCGGCGCGCCAAAAGCCATGGCGTAGAGCGTGCCGCTGAAGACCAGCGCGCCCGCCAGCATCAGCAAAGCCGCACCCCTGCCCCGTGGCAGGCCCAGCGCCGCCAGCGCGGCGGCAGCGTGGACGAGCTGGTAGGTCGCGCCCGTGCGCAGCCATTCCACCGCCTTGCCCGATGCGCCATGCGCACCGAACGCGCCCGCCGCCACCGCCAGCGCGCCCGAAAGCCCGGCCAGCGCCACCAGCCATCCCCCGCGTTTCATCCTTCCTTGATCTCCTCCATCGGATTGCCCGGCCGGAACATCATGTTCTTGGCGGTGCGCAGATCGCCGGACTGGCTTTGCAGTTCCAGCCGGATGGCATCGCGCTCGCGATACTCATCCTCGACGCGATCGATCTCCTCGGCCGGAATGCCGACGGCCTCCAGAGCATGCCGCCCCATCAGCACCGCGGATTCGAACATCTCGCGCACCGATGCCGCCAGATCGAGGCCGCTCAGCGACATCAGGGACCGCCGGTCATAAGCGCGCACCAGGATCGCCGCATGCGGGAAGGCGGACATCACCGTCTTCAGCTCGTCCCGGCTTAGGGTGCGATCGTCGATACAGAAGATGATCGCACGGGCCGTCTCGGCGCCAGCGAGCCGCAGCAGATCGAGCCGGCGTCCGTCGCCATAATAGACCTTCATGCCGAAATCCTGGCCGCGATCGATCGTCGCGGCCGCATTGTCGATCAGCGTGACGTCCACCGCCTTGGCCATCAGCATCTGCGCCACCGTCTGCCCGAAGCGGCCATAGCCGACGACGATCGCCGATCCTTCCGCGCCCGCGTGCGGCCCTTCCAGATCGCCCCGATCGGCCGCCTTCTTGTTCACGAAACGACGGGACAGCATCATCAGGAACGGCGTGGTCGCCATCGAAAGCGTGACGACCGCCCCAAACAGGCTGGCCGCCTCCGGCGCGATGAGCTGCGCCGCCTTCGCCTGGGCGAACAGCACGAAGCCGAATTCGCCGCCCTGGCTCAGCAGCAGGCCAAGCGCGAAGGCCTGCCGGCTCGCCAGGCCGAACAGACGGGCAAGCACGAAGATCACCCCCGTCTTGATCGCCACCACGGCCGCCGCCAGCGACAGCACGAAGACGGGGCGCATCGCCACCGCGTTCAGATCCAGCAACATGCCGACGGCGAGGAAGAAGAGGCCCAGCAATATCGTGCGGAACGGCTCGATATCGGCTTCCAGCTCATGCCTGTAGGGCGAATCGGCCAGCATCATGCCGGCGATGAACGCGCCCAGCGCGGTCGAAAGGTGGAGCGCCTCCATCACGGCGGCGGCCGTCATCACCGTGAACAGGCCGGCGGCGATGAACAGCTCGCGCTCGCCCAGCCCGCCGATCAGGCGGAACAAAGGGTTCAGGATCAGCCGGCCGAACAGCACCAGGCCGATGATCGCCCCCACGGTATAGACGGCCAGCAGCCAGCCCGGCGGCGCCGAAGGATCGGCCGGCGCGCGGGAAAGGGCCGCGATGATCGTTATCAGCGGCACGATCGAAAGATCCTGGAACAGCAGGATCGAGAAAGCCTTTTCGCCGAAGGGCGTGCTCAGCCGCCCCGCCGATCGCAGCATCGGCAGCACCTGCGCCGTGGAGGAGAGCGCCAGCGGCAGGCCCAGCGCGATCGCCGCCGCCATCGAAAATCCTGTGCTGGCGAACAGGAAGGCGGAAAGCGCCACGCCGCACAGCACCACCTGCGCCAGCCCGAATCCGAAAATGTCCCGCCGCAACCGGAACAGCCGGCTGGGATGGAGATCGAGGCCGACGAGGAACAGCAGCAGCACGATGCCAAGCTCGGCAATGCCAAGCTTGCCTTCGGCGTCGCCCACCAGCCCCAGCCCCTGCGGCCCGATCAGCGCGCCCGCGACGAGATAGCCGAGCACCGCGCCCAGCCCGAGCCTGCGGAAAAGGATGACGAGCACCAGCGCCGTGCCGAGCAGCACGACGCCATCGCGCAGCAGCAGGGTGGTCACATGTTCCTCGTTCACGCCACCGTCTCCGTAGCGCGGGCCGCGGCCTCGGCCACGGCTTCGAAGGCGAGCCTGATGGATGCGTGCCGCGCCTTGTGCGGGCGGGCGGGCGCGAAGATATCCAGGCCCGGCCACGCGCCGGGATCGTCGCGCTCGCCGGCCAGGAACGCCGCCAGCGCATCGCGCGCGGCCGCAAGCTCGGCGGCGTCGCGGCCGATGGCGTGGCCGCCCATGATCGCGGCCGAAGCCTGACCCAGCGCGCAGGCCCGCACATCCTGCCCCAGGGCGACGATCCGGCCCTCGCCATCCACGGCGACATCCACCGTCACCCGGCTGCCGCACACCGGCGATCGCCGCTCCACGCTGGCATCGGCATGGTCGAGCCGGCCGAGATGGGGAATGGCCGTCGCCAGCCGCAGGATATCCTTATTGTATAGCGCGCTCGACATGAGCGCCATTTAGGCGCCGCAGCCCGCCAGCGTCACCCCCGCAGCGCGAATTTATCCGCCGCTGGCATTATCCTGCGCGGCCTTGCCGTCATCCTGCCCGCGCGTGCGCATCTCCACGAAATCCACGATGGCGCGGCTGCTGGCGTTGAGCAGCGGGAAGGTGCGCGATTCGCGCACCCAATCCGGCCGTTCGGCCGCCGCGCCGTAGATCACGCTGTTCACCAGCCCGACGGCGAGGAACAGCAATGTCGCCACGATCAGGCCCTTGATACCGCCGAAGCCGAAGCCCAGCACGCGATCCACCGGCCCCAGCACCGATTGCCGCACCTGCCGGCCCGTGCGCCCCGCGATCAGCTTGCCCGCGACGAACACCGCCAGGAAGATGATGGCGAAGGCCAGAACCGCCGCCCCCATTTGCGTGCCGACGGGGCCGGCCAGCATCGCCGTGACCGGGCCGTGCCCAGCCTTCACCGCCAGGATCGCCGCCACCCAGGCGAACAGCGACAGCATCTCGGCCGAAAAGCCGCGCAGGCCGCCCATGATGGCGCCCCCGCCCATCAGCAGGAGGACGACGATATCGAGTGCCGTAAGATTCATGCACGCCTGCTACGGCATTTCCCGTTCGACTGGCGATCCCATAACGCCATCCCGCCGATAAAATCTTCCTATCCCCGCCCCAGCAGGTGATCGACCAGGCCGCCCAGCGTGGCAAATTCGGCGAGGCGCAGCGCGCCATTCTCGCTGCCCTTGGGCACCAGCGCGCCGGTAAAGCCCAGCTTCGCCGCCTCGCGCAGACGGAGGCCGCCATGGGCCACCGGCCGGACCTCCCCGGAAAGGGCGACTTCGCCGAACGCCACCGCGTCCGGCGGCACCGGCCGTTCCGCCAGCGCCGAAATCAAAGCCGCCGCCACGGCAAGGTCGGCCGCCGGATCGGACAGGCGATAGCCGCCCGACACGTTCAGATAGACTTCCGCCGTGGAGAAGCTCAGCCCGCAGCGCGCCTCCAGCACCGCCAGGATCATCGCAAGCCGGCCCGAATCCCAGCCCACCACGGCGCGCCGCGGCGTCGCCCCGCTCTGCAGGCGGACGACGAGCGCCTGGATCTCGACCAGCACGGGCCGCGTCCCTTCCATCGCGGGGAACACCGTGGCGCCGGCAATCTCCTCGCCCCGATGGGTCAGGAACAGGGCGCTGGGGTTCGTCACCTCGTCCAGCCCGCCCTCGGCCATGGCGAACACGCCGATCTCGTCGGTGCCGCCGAAGCGGTTCTTGATCGCACGCAGGATGCGATATTGGTGGCTGCGCTCGCCTTCGAAGGCCAGCACCGTATCCACCATATGCTCCAGCACGCGCGGGCCGGCGATCGTGCCGTCCTTGGTGACGTGGCCGACGAGGATCAGGGCCGTGCCCCGTTCCTTGGCGAAGCGGATCAGTTCCTGCGCGGAGGCGCGGACCTGGCTCACCGTGCCCGGCGCGCCTTCGATCACGTCGGAATGCATCGTCTGGATCGAATCGATCACCAGCAGCGCGGGCGCCTGCCCCTGCCCCACCGTCGCCAGGATATCGCGGACGGACGTGGCGGAGGCGAGCTTCACCGGCGCGTCGCCCAGCCCCAGCCGGCGGGCGCGCAGCCGCACCTGATCGGCCGCTTCCTCGCCCGAAATATAAGCGACATCGCCGCCGGCCATGGCGATTCGCGCAGCCGCCTGCAGCAGCAGGGTCGATTTGCCGATGCCCGGATCGCCGCCGATCAGCGTGGCGGAGCCGGCCACCAGCCCCCCGCCCAGCGCGCGGTCGAACTCGGCGATGCCCGTCGCCATGCGCGGCGGCAAGGCCACGTCCGCGTCCAGCCCCGCCAGCTCGAACACGCGGCCGCCGGTCCGCAGGTCATGCCGGGCGGAAAAGACGGTGACGTTGGATGCTTCCTCCGCCAGCGAATTCCATTCGCCGCAATCCACGCACTGGCCCTGCCACTTGCTCGTGGCGCTGCCGCATGCCTGGCAGACATAACGCTTCTGGGGCTTGGCCATGATGCTCCCGATCCCGAACAGACCGGGAACATAGCTGGGCGTATCGGGGGATGCAACGACCGGCGTTCACCAGCCGATGACCGTCATCCCGACGAAAGCCGGGATGACGGAAATCTCAATCCACGAACAGCAGCGCCGGCGTCTCCAGCAGCCGCTTCAGCGCCTGCACGAAGCTCGCCGCATCCCAGCCATCGACGACGCGATGGTCGCAGGAGATGGAAAGGTTCATCAGCTTGGCGACCGCGATCTCGCCGTCGCGGATCACCGGCCGTTCCACCACCTTGTTGGGGCCGATGATCGCCACTTCCGGCCGGTTGATGACGGGCGTGGTGGCGATGCCGCCCAGCGGACCGAGCGATGTGAGCGTCAGCGTCGAGCCGGAAAGCTCCTCCGACTTCGCCTTGCCGTTGCGCGCGGCATCGGCCAGCCGGCGGATCTCGTCGGCGAGCTGCCAGACGTTGCGATCCTGCGCGTCGCGGATCACCGGCACCATCAGCCCGGCATCGGTCTGCGTCGCCATGCCGAGGTGGACGGCGCCGTGGCGCGTCACCACGCCCGCCTCGTCATCATAGCGCGCGTTGATCATCGGGAAATCGGGCAGCGCCTTGCAGATCGCGACGATCAGCAGCGGCAGCATCGTCAGCTTCGGCCGGTTGCCGCGCGTGGCGTTCAGGTCCGCGCGCAGGTCCTCCAGCTTGGTGACGTCGATTTCCTCGACATAGGTGAAGTGCGGGATGTGGCGCTTGGATGCCGCCATATTCTCCGCGATCCGCCGCCGCATGCCGATCACCCGGATCGCCTCGTCGGCCCGCGCGTGCCCGGCAGGGCGATAGCCCTGGTTGTAGGTGAGGAAGGCATCGAGATCGGCATGCCGCACCCGATCGCCCTGCGCCGGCTTCACCAGCGCAAGGTCGATGCCCAGATCCCTGGCGCGCTGCCGCACCGCCGGCGACGCCAGCGGCTTGCGGCCATGCTCCGCCTCGCTGGTGGGTGCCGGTGCCACTACCGCCTCCGGCGTGGCGGGCACCGCCGCAACCGGCGCAGGCTGGGGTTCCGGCACGGGATCGGGCTTCACCACCTGCGCCGCCTCGTTGGGCGCGGCCTCGAAGGCGGGCTGCGGCGCGCTGGCCACTGCCTCGGCGGTTTCGGCCACCTCGCCTTCCACCTCGAATATGGCGAGCGCGGAGCCGATGGCGAGCATGTCGCCCACTCCGCCGCCAATCTCCACCACCTTGCCGGCGACGGGCGCGGTCATCTCCACCGTCGCCTTGTCGGTCATCATGTCGGCCAGCGGCTGGTCTTCCTCCACCACATCGCCCACCGCGACGTGCCAGGCGACGATCTCCGCCTCGGCGATGCCTTCGCCGATATCCGGCAGCTTGAACGTGAACCTTGCCATCATCCTCAATCCTGCATCACGCGCTTCAGCGCTTCGCCGAGCCGCACCGGCCCTGGGAAATAGGCCCATTCCAGCGAATGGGGGTAAGGCGTGTCCCATCCGGTCACGCGCTGCACCGGCGCTTCCAGATGGTGGAAGCAATGTTCCTGCACGAGGGCCGAAAGCTCCGCGCCGAAGCCGGAGGTCTTGGTCGCTTCATGCACCACCACGCAGCGCCCGGTCTTCTTCACCGATTCCGTGATCGTCTCGATATCCAGCGGCACCAGCGTGCGCAGGTCGATCAGTTCGGCATCGATGCCCTTTTCCTCGATCACTGCGGCGGCGACATGCACCATCGTGCCATAAGCCAGCACGGTCACGTCATTGCCCGGCCGCACCACCGCCGCCTTGCCCAGCGGCACCTTGTAATAGCCTTCCGGCACCGCGCTGGTCGGATGCTTCGACCAGGGCGTGACGGGACGATCATAATTGCCGTCGAACGGACCGTTATAGATGCGCTTCGGCTCGAAGAAGATCACCGGATCATTATCCTCGATCGCGGCGATCAGCAGGCCCTTGGCGTCATAGGGGTTGGACGGGATCACCGTCTTCAGCCCGGCGACGTGGGTGAAGATGCCCTCGGGCGACTGCGAATGGGTCTGGCCGCCGAAGATGCCGCCGCCGAAGGGCGATCGCACCGTGATCGGCGCGGTGAACTCGCCTGCCGAACGATAGCGCAGCCGCGCCGCTTCGGAGACGATCTGATCCAGCGCCGGATAGATATAATCGGCGAACTGGATCTCCGGCACCGGCCGCAGGCCGTAGGTGCACATGCCGACGGCGACGCCGATGATGCCGCATTCGGTGATCGGCGTATCGAACACGCGGGTCTTGCCGTGCTTCGCCTGCAAGCCTTCGGTCGCCTTGAAGACGCCGCCGAAATAGCCGACATCCTCGCCCATCACGACGATATCGGAATCGCGGGCCATCATCACGTCCAGCGCGGAATTGATCGCCTGGATCATGTTCATGGTCTTGGTGGACGTATCGCTCATATGCCGGCCGCCTCGCGTTCCGCGGTCATCTGGTCGCGCTGCTCCTTCAGGTGCCAGGGCATTTCCTCGAACACATCCTCGAACATGCTGTCGAACGGCTGCTTCAGCCCATCGGCGAGGATGCCGAGCTTCTCGGCCTCCTTCTGGGCGGCGCGCACTTCCTCGGCCACCTCGACATCCATCGCCGCCTGGCGTTCCTCGTCCCAGGCGTCGATCAGGATCAGATGCTGCTTCAGCCGAGCGATCGGATCGCCCAGCGGCCACTTCACCTTCTCCTCGGCCGACCGGTATTTGGTCGGATCGTCCGAGGTGGAATGCCCTTCCGAGCGATAGGTGAAATGTTCGATCAGGGTGGGGCCGTAATTGTTGCGCGCCCGCTCCGCCGCCCATTCGGTGGCGGCATAGACGGCCAGCGCGTCATTCCCGTCCACGCGCAGGCCGGCAATGCCATAGCCCACCGCGCGCGCCGCGAAGGTGGTCGCCTCGGCGCCCGCGAAGCCGGAGAAGGAGGAGATCGCCCACTGGTTGTTGATCACGTTCAGGATCACCGGCGCGCGATAGACGGAGGCGAAGGTCATCGCCGAATGGAAGTCTCCCTCCGCCGTCGATCCCTCGCCGCACCAGGCGGCGGCGATGCGGGTATCGCCCTTCGCCGCGCTGGCCATCGCAAAGCCCACCGCCTGCGGATATTGGGTGGCGAGATTGCCCGATATCGAAAAGAAGCTGGCATCGCGCGCCGAATACATGATCGGCATCTGCCGGCCCTTCAGCCGATCGCCCTTGTTCGAATAGACCTGACACATCATGTCGATCAGCGGCCAATCGCGCGCGATCAATATGCCCTGCTGGCGGTAGCTGGGGAAAACCATGTCGTCGCCGGCCAGCGCATAAGCGGCGCCGATCGCGGTCGCCTCCTCGCCGGTGCACTTCATGTAGAAGCTGGTCTTGCCCTGGCGCTGGGCGCGATACATGCGATCGTCATAGGCCCGCGTCAGCGCCATGTGGCGGAGCATGCGGATCAGCCGCTCTGGCGAAAGCTTCGGGTCCCATGGGCCGATCGCGCGGCCCTCATCGTCCAGCACGCGGACCAGCGTATAGGCATGGCCCGTCATCGCCGACGGATCGGCATCGATGGCCGGGCGGTCCACCGATCCCGCCGCCGGAATCTCGAAATCGTTGAAATCCACGATATCGCCGGGCCGGAATCGCGGCTCCGGCACATGCAGGCTCAAGGGGCGCAGGTTGCGCCTGTCCGAGTCGTTTGGCACCGTCCAATCTCTCCCGTCACTTACCGGCCATTCCGGCCGCACAGCGCCTGCCACTCCCGAAAGTCGGGAGGCGTCGCTTTGTCGAATATTATACAGTGACGCAACATTGTTTCAACGACGATAATCGGCCTTCGGAGGCCCATCTTCCCTCCGAAAGAGGGAGACGCCTGGGAACCGACTTTTGTTGCCCTGCAACGATTTACCGAACGGACGCCTGGCACCTCCACCCTTCGAAAGCGGCAAAGCGTGTCATTTATCCGACTGAATTCATGGGATAAATGACAGGCAGATTACATCCGCCCATCCGCCCTTTCCCACCGGACGGCGCAAAATCCCCGAAATCGCCCCGCCGGATGTTGCGTCGCAATAGATCACAAGAGTAGCACTCCCTTCGAGCGAGGGGGCCCGCCTGTGAAAAAAGGATCAGGAATATGGGGACTTTAAGAAAACTCGCGCTTCCGGCTCTGCTGGCTTTAGGGATCGGCACGGCGCCGGCGCAGGCAGCCCTCGTCACCAACGGGGATTTCGAAACCGGCGACTTCTCCGGCTGGACCCAGGGTGGGGATTTCGCCACCGACAATGTGTTCACGGCACCGGGCCATGTCTATGACGGCACCTATTCGGCCGCGCTCGGCACCCTGACGGGCAGCACGCTCAGCCAGGTCCTGAACGTGGTCGCCGGCCAGACCTATACCCTGACCTTCGTTCTGGCCAACGCCCCCGGCAATACGAATGCCAGCGGCAACAACGCCTTCAGCGTGACGCTGGGGGATGAAACCTTCAGCCTGCCGGACAATTTCGTCGCGTTCGATTACGGCACGTTCACGATCGAGGCGCTCGCCACGTCTGACACGCTCAACCTGGCCTTCTCGTTCCTCAACAACCCGTCGGACTGGTTGCTGGACAATGTGACGGTGGAAACCGCCGCCAACGCAGTGCCGGAACCCACGACCTGGGCGATGCTGCTGGTCGGCTTCGGGGTGGTCGGCACCAGCATGCGCCGGCGCCGCCAGGTCCTTTCCTTCAGCTAGGCGCGGAAGGGCGGACCGGACCGCCCGACGCTCAGGGGCAATTCATTCGGGAGGGGCCGTGGAGATATCCGCGGCCCCTTTTTCCGTCCGCCGGTCAGGCGCCCGCGTTGCGGACCGGCAGCCGGCACACCGCCTCCAGCCCCCCGCCCGCGCGATTGCGGAGGATCAGCGTGCCGCCATGCTCGCGCGCGATCGATCGGGCGATGGTCAGCCCCAGGCCGATGCCGCCCGTCTGGCGGTTGCGCGATGGATCGCCGCGCTCGAAGGGCTGGAACAGCCGGTCGATCTGGGATTCGTCGATGCCGGCCCCGCGATCGGCGACGATCGCCACCGCCTCCTGCCCCTCGCGGATCAGGGAAAGCTCCACCCGTTCGCCATAGGCCACGCCATTGTCGATCAGGTTCTGGAACAGGCGGGCCAGCGCCAGCCGGTCGCCGCGCACCTGCACCGGATCGATCCGCCCCACCGAAACCGGGCGGCCCATGTCCGCCTCGTCATGCGCCAGCCCTTCCAGCAGCGATCCCAGCTCGACATCGGCGATCTCGTTGCTGCTGGTCGATCCGCGGACGAAGCCGATGGTGGCGGCGATCATGGCGCGCATCTGCTCGATATCCGCCTGCACCTTGTCGCGCACGTCGTCCGGCGCCGCCTCGATGCGGAAGGCGATGCGGGCGAGCGGGGTGCGCAGGTCGTGCGCAATCGCGCCGATCATCGCCGTCCGTTCCGCCACATAGGCGGCGATCCGTTCCTGCATCAGGTTGAGCGCGTGGGCGGTCTGGCGCAGTTCGGCCGGCCCCTCCTCCGCCACGCGCGGCGCCAGGGGATCATGCCCCATCCGTTCGGCGGCATCGGCGAAGCGACGGATCGGCCGGGTCAACCGCCGCGCGAACCACCAGGCGAGCGGCAGCAGGGCGATCGCCGAAAGCGCGAACCATAGCAGGATGCGCCGCTGCCATGCCGCGATCAGCGGGCGCGGCGGCGTGTTGACGACCCGCCAGCCGTCCGCGCGCTCCACCGCCGCCGTCACTGTCCCGAAGAACAGCGGTTCGCCGCGCCGCATCGGCACCAGCCGGTCGCCATGCCGGTGGCGATCGTTGCCGAAGGAAGCGCGCTGATCCGGCTCGAAGAACAGCCGCACTTGCGCTTCCGGCCGGCCGAGCCGATCGGCCAGCCTGCGGGTGAAGGCCGGATCGCTCGTCATCCCTGGCGCCTGCACGGGCATGGGGCGGCGATCCTGCACGATCAGCACCCTTTCGCGGTCGCCGCGCTCCCGCCGTCCGCCCGCCAGCGCATCGGCGACGTCGCCCAGCCGGTTGAAATCGGGCCGGGGCGGATCGAGCACGACGAACATCGCCAGCGTCACGATCTGCGATGCCGCCAGGCTTGCCAGCACCAGCAGCAGGGTCTGCCAGAATATCGGCAGCCCGCGAGGGCGCGGCAGCCTCACTCGTCCACCACCTTCAGCGTGAACATATAGCCTTCGTTGCGGATGGTGCGGATCGGATCGTCATGGCCCAGCTTCTTGCGCAGGCGGCTGATCGTCACGTCGATAGCGCGATCGAACACGTCGCTGTCCAGCCCCTTGCCATGCTCGATCAGCATGTCTCGGGTCAGCACGCGCTGCGGCCGATCCAGAAAGGCGTTGAGCGTGCGGAATTCGGCGTCGGTCAGCGGCGCCGGCGGCTGCCCGCGCCGGGATACGCTGCGGTCGACGATATCGAGCGTCCAGTCGCCGAACCGCCGCACCGGCCCCGTCGACGCCCCCGATTGCTCCGCCCGTCGCCGCAGCACGGCACGGACGCGGGCCAGCAGCTCACGGGGATTGCAGGGCTTGGGCAGATAATCGTCCGCGCCCACCTCCAGCCCGATGATCCGGTCGGTATCCTCGCCCATGGCGGAAAGCATGATAACGCCGGGGCCGCCGGGCTTGTGCAGCCGGCGCAGGATCGAAAGCCCGTCCTCCCCCGGCATCATCAGGTCGAGCACGACGAGGTCGAAGCGCCGCTCCGCCATCAGCGCGTCCATCTCCTGCCCGTTGGCGGCGCTCGCCACCTCCATGCCGTTGGCGGTCAGGAAATCCGCCACCAGCGATCTCAGCTCGGCATCGTCATCGACGACGATGATGCGCGGTGCCGCTTCGGTCATCGCCCTTTCCCCCGTGCCGGGGCCTCCGGCGCCGGATCGGCCGGCATGCAGTTGGTGGCCGCCGCCTGCGCCGGCGTCATCGGCAATCCCGCCAGTGTCAGCGCGCCGGCATTGGCGGTATCGAGGCCCGTGAAGCGCTGCTGCGCCGCCGATCGGAACTCGGCCAGCGTGATCGCCCGGTTGAAATCCTCATCCGCCGATATCACCGGCTGGGGGATGTTGATGAGGGACCAGCGCCCCGCTCCCAGCGGCGCGCCATAGGCCGGGATGTCCTTCTTCTTGATCTTGCGGTTGCCCATCCCCGTTCCTGGGCCGCGCGCGTAAAGCCGGATCTCGGGGGCGATATCGCGTTCGTAACGGATCACCTCGTCCGGGATGATCTCGCCATCCCTGTCGGCATCCAGCACCGCGAAGAAGCGATCGGCATCGGCCAGGAACTCGGCCCGCGTCAGCCGCCCGTCGCCGTCCCCGTCGGCCTTCGCGAACCAGAGCCCCACAGGATAGGGATCGTCCAGCCCGGCGCGGAACGGCTCGCCCATGGGCGCGATGAAGAGCTGCGGCCCCTTGGGCGGGCATGGCGGCAGCTTCGGCTTGGCGGCGGCCGGCATGGCGGCCGCCATCGCCAGCAGGACCAACGGGGACCAGCGCATCATTCGTGCCTCAAAGCCTCGATCGGATTGAGCGAGGCCGCCCGCCGCGCCGGGAAATAGCCGAAGATCACGCCGATCCCCGCCGAAAAGGCAAAGGCCAGCAAGTTGATCTGCGGATCGAAGATGAAGGGCACCTTCAGCACCGGCGCCAGCGCCATCGATGCGATCAGCGCCAATATCAGCCCGATGATGCCGCCAAGGCAGGCCAGCGCCACCGATTCCACCAGGAATTGCAGCAGCACCTCGCGTCCCACCGCGCCGATCGCCAGCCGGATGCCGATCTCGCGGGTCCGTTCCGTCACCGAAACCAGCATGATGTTCATGATGCCGATGCCGCCCACCAGCAGGCTCACCGCCGCCACCGCGCCCAGCAGCGCGGTCAATATCTGGGTGGTGCCGGAAAGCGTCTCCGATATCTGCTTGGTGTCGAAGATGTTGAAATCGTCTTCCTTGGCGCCGGTGATGTTCCGCCGCTCGCGCAGCAGCTTGGAAATGCTTTCCTGCACGGTGGTGGAATCATAGGCCTCGTCCACCGAAACCATGATGTTGCGGATATCGCGATTGCCGGTGAAGCGGCGCTGCACCGTCTTGATCGGCATGATGATCACGTCGTCCTGATCGTTGCCGAAGCCGCCCTGCCCGCGCGTCGTCAGCGTGCCGATCACCTCGCAGGATACGTCCTTCACGCGGAAGCGCTGGCCGATCGGGTCCTCGCGGCGAAACAGGTTCTGCACCACGGTGCTGCCCAGGATGCACACCGCCTTGCCGGCCTGTTCCTCGGCGGGCGTGAAGATACGCCCCTCGCTCAGGTTCCACTGCTGCGCGGTGAAATAATCGTCGGTCGTGCCGTTGATCGTGGTGGACCAGTTGGCCGCGTTGCGGATCGCCACGCCGGTGGATTGCGCCTGCGGCGCCACCGCCCGCACCCCCGCTATCTGGGTGCGGATCGCCTCCACGTCGCGTTCCTTGAAATCGGGCGGCTGCGGCCCGCCGCCGCCCCGGCCGAAACCCTGGCCGGGCCGGATCTGCAGGATGTTGGCGCCCAGGCTGGAAATGCTTTCCTGCACGGCCGCGGTCGCGCCATTGCCCAGCGTCACCATCGTCACGACGGACATGACGCCGATCACGATGCCGAGGATCGTCAGGAAGGATCGCAGCAAATGCCGCCGGATCTCCCGGATCGCCAGTGCGACGGTGGTGCCCAGCAGCCGCAGCGGCCCGCTGGATCGAGCGCGGATCTCGGCCGCGGCATTCGCAAGCTCGGGGGTGTGGAGGTTCATGATGTCAGCGCCCCGTGGTCGATCCGCTCGATCAGACCGTCCTTGAAATGGACGATGGTGTGGGCATAGGCCGCCATGTCGGGCTCATGCGTCACCATCAGCACGGTGATGCCGCTGGAACGGTTCAGGTCCGTCAGCAACTCCATGATCTCCACCGATCGCGCGCTGTCCAGATTGCCGGTCGGCTCGTCGGCCAGCAGAACCTGCGGATGGGTGACGATCGCGCGGGCGATGGCCACGCGCTGCTGCTGCCCGCCGGAAAGTTCGGCCGGGGTGTGATCCCACCAGTCGGCTAGGCCCACCTTGTCCAGCGCCGCCATGCCCATTTCCCGCCGCGTCTTCCCGTCCTCCCCGCGATAGAGCAGCGGCAGCTCGACATTCTCGAGCGCGCTGGTGCGGGCCAGCAGGTTGAAGCCCTGGAACACGAAACCCAGATAGCGCCGCCGCAGCAGCGCCCGCTGGTCGCGATCCAGCGATTCGACATGGTGGCCGCGGAACAGGAACTCGCCTTCGGTCGGCACGTCGAGGCAGCCGAGGATGTTCATCATCGTCGACTTGCCGGAACCGGACGGCCCCATGATCGCGACGAAATCGCCCTCCTCTATATCCAGGTCGATCCCCCGCAGCGCCTGGAAGGCGGTGGCGCCGCTGCCGAACGTCTTGACGACGCTGCGCAGACGGATCAGCGGCTCACTCGCCATCGGCCCCGCCCGCCTGCCGCCCTGCCGGGCGGTTTGCGCCGCCGGATGCCGGCCTGCCGCCATTCTGGTCGCCGGCGCCGCCCGCAGAGGCGGGAGCGGCAGGGGCCTGGCCATTGCCGCCCTCGCCGCCGCTTCCGCGTGATCCGCCCCGCTTCTCGCTGACCTGCCCGGCGGCGAGCTGCCCGGTGATCACGTCCATGCCCTGTTTGATGTCGGGGCCGGTCACCTCGGTTTCGCTGCCGTTGGAATCGCCCACCGTCACCTTGATCGGCCTGGGCTTCCCGTCCTGGCCCAATATGTAGATGGTCTGCTGGCTGCCCCGGCCGATGCTCACCTCGCGCGTCGCGCGGTTGCCGCGCCGGGGCGGACGCGGGCTCAGCACGCTGGTCAGTCCGCCGCCCTGCGATCCCGCGCCGGCCCGATCGGGCGTGAAGCGCAGCGCCGCGTTCGGAACCAGCAGAACGCCGGTCTTCTCCGTCGTCACGATGTCGGCGGTCGCCGTCATGCCCGGGCGGAGCAGCTCGTCGTCATTGGCCACCGTCAGCCGCGCGACATAGGCGACCACGCTGGATGACGTTGCCGTGGTGGTCGAGGAGGAAGATGTGCTGCTGGCATTGGCGCCCAGGTCGACCCGCTCGATCACCGCCGGGAAGGTCCGGCCGGGGAAGGCATCCACCTGGAAGGTCGCGCGCTGGCCCTTGCGGACCTGGCCGACATCCGCCTCGTCCACCTTCACCTCCAGCCGCATCCGGCGCAGATCCTCGGCGATCTGGAACAGCACCGGCGCGTTGAACGATGCCGCCACCGTCTGCCCCGGCTCGATCTGGCGAGAAAGGACGACGCCGTTGACCGGCGATACGATCAGCGCCTTCGAATATTGCGTCTGGTCGGACGAAAGCTGCGCGCGCGCCTGCTCCACCTGCGCTTCGGCCGTCTTCACCCCGGCAAGCGCGCGGGCATTGTCCGCCCGTGCCGTATCCAGCTCGGTGGCGGAAGGCACCTTGCCCTTGGACAGGCGATAGACCTCCAGCAGGCGGTTCAGGTTCGCGCGGCTCTGGTCCGCCGTCGCCTGGGCCTGCATCACATTGGCCTGCGCGGAAGCGAGCGCCGCCTTGCTCTGGTTGATCGAATCCTGCAACCGCGAGGTATCGAGCTTGGCCAGCACCTGGCCCTTGGTCACCCGATCATTATTGTCGACGAACACCTCGGTCACCATGCCCGAGAGCTCCGAGCCCACGTCCACCTGGTTGGTCGGCAGGAGGTTGCCCGTGGCCGAGACCGTCACCGTCAGGTCGCCGCGCCGAACCGTCTGGGTCGCATAGGCCACCTGCGGCGCGCTCCCCACGATCATGCGCCAGAGGATCCAGGCGATCAGCAGCACGGCCACGCCCACCGCCGCCCATTTCAGGTAGGTGAGCGGCTTGGACGCGGCCTCGACGCCCAGAAAGGCGTCGATATCGGATTTGTTGTTGGCGGTCGGCTGGTCCATCATGGCCTCGTCGAAAGGGCGGTCGCGGGTATCGGCGCGGCCTCCCAGCCGCCCCCCAACGCCTTGTATAGCTGCACGGTCGCATTGGCGCGGTCGGCGCGGGCCGATGCCCGGCTGTCCTGCGCGGAAAGCAGGCTGCGTTCGGATTCCAGCAGCGCCTGGAAGTCGATGAGGCCGGCGCGATACTGGCTGCGCGCATAGATCACGGCATTCTCCGCCGCTTCCGCCGCCGCGATCACCTCGCGCTCGCGCCGCTCGGCATTGGTGAGCGCGGTCAACGCATTCTCCACCTCCTCCAGCGCGGTCAGCACCGTCTGGCGGTAGGTCGCCAGCGCGGCATCGGCGCTGGCCCGCTGCCCTTCGATCTGGGCGCGGATCTGGCCGCCGTTGAAGATCGGCGCCGTGATCCCGGCCACCAGATTGCCGATCATCGCGCTCGGCAGGTCGCCCAGCGAGGTATCCGAACCGCTGAACGATCCGCTGAGGCGCAGTGCGGGGTAGAGCTGCGCGGTGGCGACGCCGATGCGCGCGGTCTCGGCGGCGAGCGTGCGTTCGGCCGCCGCGATATCCGGCCGGCGCTGGACGATCTCGGCCGGGATGGCCGCCCCTATCGCCTCCGGCGGCAGCGGCACCGCCTGCGGATCGCGCAGCAGCCCGTTCACCGCCCCCGGCGCCTCGCCCAGCAGCACCGCGATCCGGTTCACCGCATTATTGTAGCTGGTCTCCAGATTGGGGATCGTCGCGGCCGTGTTCGCGCGAAGCTGGCGGGCCTGCTCCAGGTCCAGCGAGCTCACCAGCCCCGCCTGCACCCGCCAGCCGACGATCTCCACCGTCTCGTCCTGCGTCGCGAGGTTGCGGCGGGCGATATCCAGCCGCACCTGCGCCAGCCGGGCGGCGAGGTAATTGAGCCCGACTTCGGATGCCACGCTGACCTGCGTGAAATGCAGGTTCGCCTCGGAGCTTTGCGCATTCGCCCGCGCCGCCTCGATCGACCGGCGGATGCCGCCAAATATGTCGGCCTCCCACGATGCGTCGAAGCCCGCCCGGAAGATGGTGGTGTCGCCGCCGCGCGATATGGTCTGCCCGGTGCTCGGGTCCACATAGGTGTTCCCGTCATTGCCGATGCTGCGGGAAACCGATCCGCTGGCGCTGAGGCTGGGCAGCGCCCCGCCCTGTGCCTGCCGCAGCGATGCCCGCGCCTGCCGCAGCCGCGCGCCGGCCACCGCGACGTCTAGGTTCGCGGCCAGCGACTTATCAACAAGCTGGGTCAGCACCGGATCGTCGAAGCTGGTCCACCAGCGCGCCAGATCGATCTCGGCGCCGGGGCGCTCGGCCAGGAAACGCTCGGGCACCTTCAGGTCCGATGGCGCCGGCGCCCGATAGTCCGGCCCCACGGCGCAGGCCGAAAGCAAGGCCAGCAACGCCGTCGCGCCGATCGGCCGCAGGGTGGGTGCGATTGTCATAGATCAGCCATTGATAACCGATTCTTGCCCGGATGTTTCAGCCTTGAAACGGAAGTGGGCCCGTCCGGCCCACGCATCGTCGACGCCATCGTCATTTTCCCTCTTCGTCAACGCCGTGCGCCCATGGCGCCCGCACGAAGCGGCGCGCCAGGAAATCGATCAGCGCCGTCACCCGCGCCGGCCGCACCGTGCCCGGCGGCGTCACCACATGAAGCGCGGCCGGCTTGCTGGACCAGCCCGGCAGCAGTTCGATCAGCCTGCCGGATCGAAGCTCGTTCCAGATCAGGAATTCCGGCTGGATCGCAAGGCCCAGCCCCTCCAGCAGCGCCGGCACGACGATATCGCCGTTATTGACGGTAAGCTGGCCGTGCGCGCGCACCGTCACCTCGCCTTCCAGCGGATGTTCGAAATGCCACAGCGTCGGATTGGCAAGGTGGGAATAGAGGATGGCATGATGCTTCTCGATATCGCGGGGATGCTCCGGCGCGCCATAGCGCTGGATATAAGCGGGCGATGCCACCAGCGGCCGCCGCACCGCGCAAAGCCGCCGCGCGCGCAGCGAGGAATCGGCCAGCACGCCGATGCGGAGCGCCACGTCGATCCCCTGGGCCACCAGGTCGATATAATCGTCGCTCAGCCGCACATCCACGGAAACCTCGGGATATTTCTCAAGGAATTCCGGCAGGATCGATCCAAGATGCTTGATCCCGAACGACATCGGCGCCGCCAGCTTCACCTGCCCGCGCGGCGCGGCCGACCGTTCGGAAATCTCCTCCTCGATCGCTTCGCCTTCCGCCAGGATGCGGGTCGCCCGCTCCAGCGACGCGCGCCCGCTCTCCGTCAGCGAAAGCCGGCGGGAGGTGCGATGGAAAAGCGGCGTGCCCAGCCGCTGCTCCAGCCGCTGCACCGCCTTGGATATGGTCGCCTTGGAAAGGTTGAGGTCCGCCGCCGCGGCCGAGAAGGAACCAAGATCCGCCACCTTGGCGAAGATCGCCCAGGCTTCGAAATCGGGGAGATATGCCATGCCAAGAATCCGAAACGATGCGTTTCGATCATGGCCATTTTCGCAACGATGAAAAGCCCTATTCTCATCGCCAACAGGGCCGCACCGGGCGGACCCGCGGTTCCCAGCGAGGGAGGCATTCATGGCCAAGGTTCTGGTTCTCTATTATTCCACCTACGGGCACGTCGAAACCATGGCGCACGCCATCGCCGAAGGCGCGCGCGAAACCGGCGCCCATGTCGATGTGAAGCGGGTGCCGGAAACCGTGCCGGAGGAATTCGCCCGCGCCAACCATTTCAAATATGATCAGGATGCCCCGATCGCGCAGGTTTCCGACCTGGCCGATTATGACGCGATCATCGTCGGCACCGGCACGCGCTTCGGCCGCATCTCATCCCAGATGGCCGCCTTCCTCGATCAGGCCGGCGGGCTCTGGGCCTCGGGCAAGCTCAACGGCAAGGTCGGCGCGGCCTTCACCTCCACCGGCAGCCAGCATGGCGGCCAGGAGACCACGCTCTTCTCGATCATCACCAATCTGCTCCATTTCGGGCTGGTGATCGTCGGACTGCCCTACAGCTTCCAGGGTCAGATGAAGAATGACGAGATAACCGGCGGCACGCCCTACGGCGCCACCACCATCGCCAATGGCGACGGCTCCCGCCAGCCGAGCGAGAACGAGCTGGCCGGCGCCCGCTTCCAGGGCCGCCACGTCGCGGAAATCGCCAACAAGCTGTTCGGCTGAGAAAGCCGGCACCCCGGCGGGCCTTCGTTCCCTCCCCCTCCCACGAAGGCCCGCCCCCCCTTTTTCTCCGATACGCGATCATGGAGGATGCCATGGCCACCTTTCCCGCCGATGCCCCCACGCTCAGCAAGCTCGAATGGCAGGCCGTCGCGATCGGCCTGCGCGAAGTGGATGGCTGCGGCTGCGGCAGCATCGAGCCGCCCTCCCGCTTCCGCCGCCTGTGGACGGCATTGACCGGCGCGGAAGCCGTCCGCCCCCTGGCCGATCCCCGGCTGGAAGCGTTGCGCCGCTTCGTCTGCCGGCTCCGCCGTAGCGGCGAGGATGTGGAAAAGCTGGGTCAGGAGTTGATTGCGCTCGGCTATAGCCGCAATCAGGTGAGCGCGATCGCCGCCCTCGATCGCCCCTGAACCGAACGGAGAGAGCGCCCATGTCCGAACTTCCCGATATCGAACATGTCATCCTGCCGCCGGTGCGCGATCTGGGCGATGGCTTCAAGGTCCGCCGCGCGCTGCCTTCGGCCAAGAAGCGGATGGTCGGCCCGATGATCTTCTTCGACCAGATGGGGCCGGCGACCTTCAATTCGGGCGAGGGGCTGGACGTGCGTCCCCACCCCCATATCGGCCTCGCCACCGTCACCTATCTGTTCGAAGGCGAGATCCTGCACCGCGACAGCCTGGGCTCGGTCCAGCCGATCCGTCCGGGCGCGGTGAACTGGATGACGGCCGGCAGCGGCATCGTCCACTCCGAACGGACCGGCGACGAGGTGCGCGCGTCCGGCGGCCCGCTCTACGGCATCCAGACCTGGGTGGCGCTGCCGACCGCGCTGGAGGAGACCGCGCCTGCTTTCTCCCACCATCCCGACGCCACCATTCCCCAGATCGAAGGCGAGGGCCTTACCCTAAAGCTGATCGCGGGCGCGACCGCGGGCGCCCGCTCGCCCGTGCCCACCGTGTCCGACATGGTCTATGGCGATCTCCAGCTTCTTGACGGCGCGCGCTATTCCTTCCCGCGCGAACATGTCGAACGCGCCATCTACGTCGTCTCCGGCAGCGTCTCGATCGCCGGGCAGGAAGGCCACTTCGGCGAGGCGGAACTGGTGATCTTCCGCCCCGGCGCGGAGATCGTCGTCACCGCCCACGGCCCCACCCGCCTGATGATCGTCGGCGGCGAGCCCTTCCCCGAAAAGCGCTACATCTACTGGAACTTCGTCTCCTCCAGCCCCGATCGGCTGGAACAGGCCAAGACGGACTGGCGCGAACGCCGCTTCCCCGACGTGCCGGGCGAGACCGAATTCATCCCCCTGCCGCCGGAGCCTGAGGCCAAGGTCCGCTATCCATAGGCGCGGGCCGCCAACAGCTCCGGCCCGAACGCCGCCACATCATCCATCATTGGCGTTGATGCGGTGGCGGTTCGGCCACCGATAGCTAAGACCGGGTGCCGCCCTACATCTCACCGCGTTCGCGGCGGATCTTGTACCATTTCTGCACATTCGCATTGTGCTGTTCCAGCGTGTCCGCGAACACATGGCCGCCCTTGCCGTCGGCCACGAAATAGAGCGCCTTGCTGGGCGCCGGATCGAGCACCGCCTCGATCGAGGCCAGGCCGGGATTGGCGATCGGCCCTTCGGGCAGGCCCTCGATCGCATAGGTATTATATCCGTTCACCGCCCGCAGCTCGGATTGGCGGATGCGGCGGCCCAACGGCTTGCCCTGGGTGATCGGATAGATGGTGGTCGGGTCCGCCTGCAGGCGCATGCCGATGCGCAGGCGATTGGAATAGACGGCGGCGACCGTGCGCCGCTCGGACGGCACGGCGGTCTCCTTCTCGACGATCGAAGCGAGGATCAGCGCCTCGCGCGGGCTTTTCACCACCGTCGTCGGCTTGCGCGCCTTCCACGCCTGGGCCAGCGCCCTGTCCATCGCCGCCTGCATCCGCTTCAGCACGGCCGAGCGCGCCTCGCCGCGTTCGAAGCTGTAGCTGTCGGGCAGCACCGATCCCTCAGCCGGCACCGCCACCTCGCCGGTCAGCAGCGGTTCCTTCATCAGCCGCTCGCGCACCAATATCGATGGCATGCCTTCCGGCACGGTGACGAAACGCTGCTTCACCTTGCCGCTTTGCAGCATCTCCAGGATCTGCGCGCCGCTGGCATGGGCCGGCACTTCATATTCGCCGGTGCGGATCGGGGCGTCCGATCCGAAGAATCGGGCGAAGCGCAGGAAGGTCTGCGCCGATCGGATCGCGCCTTCCTCCTCCAGCACCCTGGCGGCGGAGGTCAGGCTGGAACCTTCGGAGATCGTCACGGATATCGGCTTTTCCGCCGGTCCGCTGATCCCCCAGTCATACCAGAAATAGCCCGCCGTCCCGATCGCGACGGCGATCACGATCAGCAGGAGGCAGCCGATGCGGCCACCGGAGGAACGCTTGCGCCTGCGCTTGCGGGCCATATCCCGTTCCTCCGATAGGAGCCGATCAGATCGCGCGCATCACCAGCGAGGCGTTGGTGCCGCCGAAGCCGAACGAATTGTTCAGCACGGCCTTCACCTTCCGCTTCTTGGCGACATGCGGCACCAGGTCGACGCCCGCGCAACCCTCGCTCGGATTGTCGAGGTTCAAGGTCGGGGGCACGATCTGGTCGCGCATCGCCAGGATGCAGAAGATCGATTCGACCGCGCCGGCGCCGCCCAGCAGGTGGCCGATCGCCGATTTGGTGGAGGACATGGAAAGCCCGCCGATCGCATCGCCGAACAGGCGGCGCACCGCGCCCAGCTCCAGCTCGTCGCCCAGCGGGGTCGAGGTGCCGTGGGCGTTGATATAGTCGATATCGTCCAGCGACAGGCCCGACTTGCGGATCGCCATCTCCATCGAACGATAGGCGCCCGATCCTTCCGGGTGCGGCGCGGTGACGTGATAGGCGTCGCCCGAAAGGCCATAGCCGATCACTTCCGCGTAGATCTTGGCGCCGCGCGCCTTGGCGCGCTCATATTCCTCGAGCACAACCACGCCCGCGCCTTCGCCCATGACGAAGCCGTCGCGATCCCGGTCATAGGGGCGCGATGCCTTTTCGGGCGTGGCGTTGAAGGCGGTGGACAGCGCCCGCGCCTGCGCGAAGCCGGCGATGCCGATCGGGCAGATCGCGCCTTCCGCGCCGCCGGCAAGCATCACGTCGGCATCGTCCATCGCGATCATCCGCGCGGCGTCGCCTATCGAATGGGCGCCAGTGGAGCAGGCGGTGACGACCGCATGGTTCGGCCCCATCAGGCCATATTTGATCGAAACCTGGCCGGAAATCAGGTTGATGAGCCGGCCGTGCACGAAGTGCGGGGAAACCCGGCGCGGGCCTTTATGCTCCAGCACCAGCGATTCGCTCTCTATGCCCGGCAGGCCGCCGATGCCCGAACCGATCGAGCAGCCGGCGCGCAGGCGCTCGGCCTCGCTCATCTCCGTCAGGCCGGCATCCTCGAGCGCCTGGCTCGCGGCGTCGATGCCGTAGACGATGAACGGATCGACCTGCCGCTGCACCTTGTGATCGACGCGCTTGTTGGCGTCGAAGGTTCCATTGGTGCCGTCGCCGCGCTTCACTTCGCAGGCGATGGTGCAGGCATAATCGCTCGCATCGAAGCGGGTGATCTGGCCCGCGCCCGATTTGGACGCGATGATATTCGCCCAGGCGGTCTCGACGTCCGCCCCAAGCGGCGTCACGAGCCCCAGTCCGGTCACGACCACGCGGCGCATGGCATCCTCCAAGAATCGATCAGAAAAATGCGTTCAAAAAACAATGTGGCAAAAACGAAGCGGCTCCGCGCCCCCAATATATGCCGGGGTCGGGGAGCCGCTGTTTTTCCCGGCCCGACCGGATGATCCGGCCGGGTCCGCTGGCTCAGCCCAGCCGGGCCTTCAGCCCTTGTTCGCGTCGATATAGCTGATCGCGTCCTTCACGGTGGCGATCTTCTCGGCCGCGTCGTCGGGGATCTCCACGCCGAACTCTTCCTCGAAGGCCATCACCAGTTCGACGATGTCGAGGCTGTCGGCGCCCAGATCGTCGATGAAGCTCGCATCCTCGTTCACCTTGTCGGCCTCGACGCCGAGGTGCTCGACAACGATCTTCTTCACGCGCTCGGCGGTCTCGCTCATATTCCCAACCTTCCTTAGGGTCTGTTTGCCGCTGCCTAACGGGGCGGCCTCAACTGTGCAAGCTTGGTTTGTTCCTTCGAACTTACAAGCCCGGTTTGCGGGGAGTCTTCCCCGCACTGCGGCAATGCGACGCACAACGGCGCCGCATCACGTTCAGATCATCGCCATGCCGCCGTTCACGTGCAGCGTCTGGCCGGTGACATAACCGGCCTCGCGGCTGGCGAGATAGACGACGGCGGCGGCCACATCCGCCCCTTCGCCCAGCTTGCCGGCGGGGATCTTGCCCAGCAGCGCTTCCTTCTGCGCGTCCGGCAGCACGTCCGTCATGGCGGATGCGATGAAGCCCGGCGCGACGCAGTTCACGGTGATGTTGCGGCTGGCCAGCTCCTGCGCCAGCGCCTTGGACATGCCGACGAGGCCCGCCTTGGACGCGGCATAATTGGCCTGCCCCGGATTGCCCGTCTGCCCCACCACCGAGGTGATGGAGACGACGCGGCCGAACCGCGCCTTCATCATCGGCTTGGCCGCCGCGCGGATCAGGCGGAAGGCGGCTTCGAGGTTGATGCGGATCACCTGATCCCATTCCTCGTCCTTCATCCGCATGGCAAGGTTGTCGCGGGTCACGCCGGCATTGTTGACGAGGATGTCGATCTTGCCGCCCAGCGCCTCCACCGCCGCGGGCACCAGCCCGTCGACGGCGGCCGCATCGCCCAGGTTGCACGGCAGCGCAACATGATCGCCGCCAAGCTCGGCGCGGAACGCCTCCAGCTTCTCCACATTGGAGCCGGATACCGCCAGCCGCGCGCCCTGCCCGGCCAGCGCCTTGGCGATCGCCGATCCGATTCCGCCCGATGCGCCGGTCACCAGCGCGGTCATGCCTGTCAGGTCGAACATTCTGCTTTCCTTTCCGTCATCCCGACGAGCTTCGCATCCGGGCAACCGCCCGGACCGGTCAAAGAGTCTTCAGCAGCGCCTCGATGTCGTCCATCGCGATCACGCTGGTCGCGTTCGCGTCGGCGGCGGTGCGCTTCACCATCGGCCCCACCACCTTGCCGCCGAACTCGACGAAATCGTGCACGCCGGCCGCGAACATCGCCGCGATGCTTTCGCGCCAGCGCACCGTGCCCGTCACCTGCTCCACCAGCAGCCGGCGGATCGTATCCGGATCGGCGACGGGCGCCGCCGTCACATTGGCGTAGAGCGGCACCAACGGCGCGCGGAGATCGACGTCGGCCAGCGCCTCGGCCATGGCATCGGCCGCCGGCTGCATCAGCGGGCAATGGAAGGGGGCGGAGACCGGCAGCAGCACGCCGCGCTTGATGCCGTGATCCTTCACCATCGCCACGGCCCGCTCGATCGCGCCGCGCTGGCCGGAAATGACGACCTGGCCGGGATCATTGTCGTTGGCCACGGTGCACACCTCGCCCTCGGCCGCCGCCTCGGCCAGCGCGCGCGCCTTGTCGAGGTCCGCGCCCAGCAGCGCCGCCATCGCGCCCTCGCCCACCGGCACGGCCGCCTGCATCGCCTGCCCCCGCCGCTTCAGCAGCCGGGCGGTGGTCGCGAGATCGAGCGCGCCCGCCGCGCACAGCGCGCTATATTCGCCCAGCGAATGGCCGGCGACATAATCGGCCTTGTCGGCCAGGCGGATGCCGCCTTCCTTTTCCAGCACGCGCAGCGTGGCGATGGCATTGGCCATGATCGCCGGCTGGGCGTTCTCGGTCAGCGTCAGGTCCGCCTCGGGGCCCTCGGTCATCAGGCGGAACAGATGCTGGCCCAGCGCCTCGTCCACCTCCTGGAACACCTCGCGCGCAGCCGCGCTCGCGTCGGCCAGCGCCTTGCCCATGCCGACCGCCTGGCTGCCCTGCCCCGGAAAGATGAATGCGCGCATGGCTGGAGAATCCGTCCTGAATGTCCCTGAGAAGGCGCCGCGTTAGAAACTGGCCCGCCCGATGGCAAGATCGGACGACATATCCGCGCCGTTCGTCGCATCCCGCTCATCATTTTTCAGCGCTGACATGCAAATGCCACTCGTCCGCACTAATATGCCTGCGCGGAGTGGGGAAGTGGAGTTCAAGCGTATGACCAGCTACCGCCTATTTCTTTGGTCGCGGGAGGAAAACCGCCTTCAGCAGAAACATATCGCCACGGCGGGGGCCGACGGCGCGGGCCTGCTGGAAGCGTTCGACCATATCGGCCGTTCCATGCTCGGCGGGATGAGGAGGGAGGGCGATCCGTCCACCTGCCCGCCGCGCCCCAGCAAGATCGCCCGCGCGCGCCGCCACCTCATCGCCGCCCGGCGCCTGCTGGAGGATATGGGCGAACATATGCTGGCCCAGCGCACGGCCGCCCCGATCGCGGAACTGGAGCGGCGGGACGGCGATGGCGACGGATCGCCGCTCACCGCTTGTCTTTTGCCGCGCCTTCCGGCATAGGCGCGCCCACGTCATGGGCGGAGGCCACGCGCCTTCCGCCCTTGTCGTCTTGAAGAAAGCCGGAGGGGCGATCGCGATGGGCGCGGTCGTCAGCGATCGGCGGAACATGAAGGACACGCGACATGCCTCTGTACGAGCATGTGTTTCTCGCGCGTCAGGATCTGGCCCAGGCCCAGGTCGACGCGCTGGCGGAAACCGCCACCAAGATCATCGAAGAAGGCCAGGGCAAGGTCGTGAAGACCGAGACCTGGGGCCTGCGCGGCCTCGCCTATCGCATCGCGAAGAATCGCAAGGCGCACTATGTCATGCTCGAGTTCGAGGCCCCCGCGGGCGTCGTCGCCGAGCTGGAGCGCCAGACCGCGATCAACGAAGACGTCATCCGCTACATGACCATCAAGGTCGATGCGCATGAGCAGGGTCCGTCCGCCATGATGCGCCGTAACGAGCGCAATGAGCGTGACAGCCGCCGCGGCGACCGCGGTGGCGATCGTCCCCGTCGCGACCGCGACGAGCGTGACGCGGCCTGAGGGAGAACATAAACATGGCACGCCCGTTTTTCCGTCGCCGCAAGAGCTGCCCCTTCTCCGCGAAGGACGCTCCCCGGATCGACTATAAGGATGTCCGTCTGCTCCAGGGCTTCGTGTCCGAGCGCGGCAAGATCGTTCCCAGCCGCATCACCGCGGTTTCCGCCAAGAAGCAGCGCGAACTCGCCAAGGCGATCAAGCGCGCCCGTCACATCGGGCTTCTCCCCTACATCGTGAAGTAAGGAGCTTACCGCAATGGAAGTCATCCTGCTCGAACGCGTCGAGAAGCTGGGCGCCATCGGCGATGTCGTGACCGTGAAGAACGGCTACGCCCGCAATTTCCTGCTTCCGCGCAAGAAGGCGCTCCGCGCCAACGAAGCCAACAAGAAGGTGTTCGAGGCGAACCGCGAGCGCCTGATCGCCGAAAACGCGCAGCGTCGTGAAGCCGCCGTCGCCGATTCGCAGGGCATCGACGGCAAGACCGTCACGCTCATCCGTCAGGCGTCGAACGTCGGCCACCTTTACGGCTCGGTCTCGGCCCGCGACCTTTCGGAAGCGCTCGAAGCCGAAGCGATCAAGATCGCCAAGAGCCAGATCGTGCTCGATCGCCCGATCAAGACGATCGGCCTGCACGAAGTGAAGATCGCGCTTCACCCGGAAGTGTCGGTGACGATCAAGGTGAACGTCGCCCGCAGCCCGGAAGAAGCCGAGCTGCAGGAACAGGGCGTCGACGTCATGGCCTCGATGTTCGAACGCGACGCCGCCGGCTTCACCGAGGATTACGATCCCAACGCCGAACCCGGCGAGATCGCCGCCGAGGAAGCCCCGGCCGAGGAAGAAGCGGAGGGCTGATCCCCCGTTTCTCCCACATGCGGGAAAGAAAAAGGCCGTCCGGAGCGATCCGGGCGGCCTTTTTCCTGCCTGCCGTCCCGCGCTCACGCCAGCGGCGTCACCACCAGCACGGCACCGCTGCTCGAATATTCGCCCTTCAGGTCGGCCAGGCCGATGCGCACCGGCAGTTCCCCGCCGCGATTGACGAGCAGTTCGGTATCGAACGCCGCGGGGCCGGCGCCGCTCAGCACCGCCTCCACCCGCTCGCCCGCCTCCACGCGGCGCTTGAGGGGCAGGATGTCGGTCAGGCGCACGCCCGCCAGCGTCTGCGGCGTGAAGCCCGCCATCGCCGCAAGCTGATCGTCCACGCGGGTGAAGGTGCCGCGCGGGCTCAGCCAGCCATGGCCGATGCCGCCATGGGCGGCGGCGGCGGCCGTCGCGGCGGATATCGCGACATTCTGCCGCCGCATCTCCACCTCGTCCCCGGCATTGCGGAAAAGCACGGCGGCACCGCGCCCGAACGGGAAGGTCTGCAGGTGCAGCCAGTCATCGGGCGAAGCGAAGGAGGGCGCGTCGAACGCCCCCGTCTCGGCCGATCGCACCGCGCGCGCCAGATAGGTTTCCAGCAGCGAATGGGACACGCCGGGGTATATCTCGCCCAGCTTCCGCCCCATCAGCAGGTGGCGATGCCCGCGCAGATAGCAGGCGGCCACCGGGTTCATCCGGGTCACGGCCAGATCGGCGTCGAAGGCGATGAAGCCCTGCGCGATCAGATCGACCACCGCCTCCAGCCGCTGGTCCGCATCCACCCCGTCCGGGCCGCTGTCGTTGCTGGCGCCCGCGCCTTCCACCAGCGCCCGATAATTGGCGGTGGAAAGCATCACCAGCCGTTCGCGGCCGTGATGCGTGATGAACAACGGCCCGGTCGCCACCCTATCCTGCCAGCGGCCGAACTTTCGGACCAGTTCTGCCGAAGTAACGCTGAGACGATCTATCGCATGTGTCATTGGTCATACCCCAGTTAACCAAAAGAACACGCAATGACTGGGAAAATTTGGTTTACGAAAACTTGCCAACCATGCCCCGGTCATATCCATTCCGGACTTGGGCGACGGATATCCGCCGATCCCTTGCTCCATAATGGATCGGTATATTGTGCATGGCCCGGCGGAATGCCGCCAACCGCCTTCTAAGCACGCCGCCTTATCTTGGTCCGCAACCGGTAACGGGAGGGATCGGATGATCGGCGCAATGGCGAAAAAGGTGAAGATCGGGGGAGCGATTTGCGGCAATCGCGGCGCGGCGGCGGTGGAATTCGCGCTGGTGGCGCCGCTCTTCCTGCTGATCCTGCTCGGCGTCGTCGCCTATGGCGGCTATTTCTGGCGGGCGCATTCGCTTCAACAGGTCGCCAACGACGCCGCGCGCGTGGCGATCGGCGGCCTCGACGCGGCCGAACGCGCCAGCCTCGTCCACGCCAGCGTAGCGGAGGAGATCGGCCCGCTCGCCGGCCTCGATCCCGGCCGCGCCTCGGTGTCGATCCGCGAGGTGGGCGACGCCATGACGGTAACGCTGGATTATGATGCGTCGGACGATCCCTTCCTGCGCTTCGGCCTGGTGCCCCTGCCCGATCGCCGCATCCGCCGCACCGCCGCCATCCGCCTGACGGGGCTTTGACGATGCGCCCCTTCCCCTCCCCCCTGGCCGCGCTGCGCCGGGATGCCGGCGGCGGCGTCACCATCCTTGCCGCCGCATCGATGATGGCCTGTCTTGGCTGCCTCGCGCTGGCCGTCGATCTTGGCTCGATCTATTTCGAAAGCCGCAGGCTTCAGGGCGTGGCGGATGCCGCGGCGATCGCCGCCGTCGCCGATGTCGTCCACGCGGACGCCGCCGTCCGCGCCACGGTGCAGGCGAACCGGCTGCCGGAGCCGGTCACCCAGAAGGTGGAGCTTGGCTCCTGGCGCGCCGATCCGGCGGTGCCGCTGGCCCAGCGCTTCACGCCGTCCCCCTCCGATCGCTCGGCGGCGCGCGTCACGCTCGGCACCGATGCCCGGCTCTATTTCGGCATCGTCTCGCTCGGCCGGCGCCACACGCCGATCCAGCGCAAGGCGATCGCGGCCCGCTCCAACCTCGCCAGCTTCTCGATCGGGTCACGCCTTGCCGGCCTGCAGGGCGGCATCGCCAATGCGCTGCTCTCCGCGCTGGCCGGATCGCAGGTGAACCTGTCGGTGATGGATTATAATGCGCTGGCCCAGGCCGATGTCGATCTGCTCGCTTTCTCCGATGCGCTGCGCGCCAGTCTCGACCTCACGGCCGCATCCTACGATCAGACGCTGTCGGCCGATCTCACCACCGGGCAGGCGCTGGAAGCGATCGCGCATGCGCTTCAGGATCAGGGATCGACCGATGCCGCCGCCGCCGTCCGCAAGCTGCTCTCCACCGTCGCCGCCGCCAAGCCCGCCGCGCTCGACAAGCTGATCGATCTCGGTCCGATCGGCGCGCAGGACCATGCCGTCCCCGGCCAATATGTGAAGGTCAACACCTTCGATATGACCCGCGCGCTGCTGGAGCTCGCCAACGGCAACCGCCAGGTGGCGCTCGATCTCGGCGCCTCGATCCCCGGGATCACCAAGACGACGGTGAAGCTCGCCATCGGCGATCGCCCGGCCGATTCCCCCTGGCTCGCCGTCACCGCCAAGGGGGAGCCGGTGATCCGCACCGCCCAGACCCGCGTCTATATCGAGGTGGAGGTGCTGCCCGCCGGATCGCTGCTCGGCATCGCCAATGTCCGCCTGCCCTTGTTCATCGAGCTTGCCGCCGCCGAGGCCAAATTGTCCGCGATCGATTGTTCCAACCGCCGCGCTGGCGGCGCCACCCTGCTGGTCCTCCCGTCGATCGGCCACGCCGCGATCGCCAACCTCTATCCGGCGGATATCTCGAACCACAAGCAGCCGCTGGTGGAAGGGCCAGCCCCGCTGGTCAGCGTGCCGCTCGTCACCGTCACCGGCCAGGCCCGGGTCGATCTCACCGCGCCGGTGTGGAAGACGGTCGCCTTCTCGCCCGCCGAGATTTCGGCCCGCACGGTGAAGTCGGTCTCGTCGGACAGCCTCATCCAGGGGCTCGTGCTCTCGCTGATTTCCGGGCTGAACCTGAACGTGAACATCATCGGCCTGGGGATCGGCACCGGGCCGGTGGGCCAGCTGATCGGCAACACGCTGGCGCCGGTCGCGCCGGCGCTCGACGGGCTGCTCAACGCGCTTACCGACCTGCTTGGCCTGCACCTCGGCCAGGCCGACGTCCGGGTGAACGGCGTGCGCTGCGGCGCGCCGGCGCTGGTGGCGTGAGCGCGGCCGGAGGCCGCGCCCGCGCTCAATAACCCATCAGCTTCAGCACTTCCGCGCGCGATCGTTCGTCGTCGCGGAACACGCCCATCATCCGGCTGGTCGTCATCACCACGCCCGGCGTCTGCACGCCGCGCGCGGTCATGCAGGCATGCGTCGCTTCGATCACCACCGCCACGCCATGGGGGGCGAGATTGTCCCAGATGCAGTCCGCCACCTCGGCCGTCAGCCGTTCCTGCACCTGCAGCCGGCGGGCGAAGCCGTGGAGCACGCGGGCGAGCTTGGAGATGCCCACCACCCGCTCGCGCGGCAGATAGGCGATCGCCGCCTTGCCGATGATCGGCGCCATATGATGCTCGCAATGCGACTGGAAGGGGATGTCCTTCAGCAGCACGATCTCGTCATAACCGCCCACTTCCTCGAAGGTGCGGCTCAGATGGCGGGCCGGATCGTCGCCATAGCCCTTGCAATATTCCTTCCACGCGCGCGCGACGCGCTTGGGCGTATCCAGCAGGCCTTCGCGCGTGGGATCGTCCCCCGCCCAGCGCAGCAGGGTGCGGATCGCCTCCTCGACGTCTTCCGGCACCGCGATCTTCGCGGGGGTTTCCATCATCTCGCCCATGGCGGCTCCCATCCTCATCCGGCCGTCCTTCATCATTGAACATGCCCTTGATGAAAGCGCCTAGCCATCGGAGGCAGGCTTGCCAAGCATGGTCGGGCCGGCGGATCGGCCAAAATCCCCGATGAAGACGCGAACTGGCCCGCCGGCCCCGGCCGGATGGAGGATCAGGCCGCCTCCGCCTGCTCGGCCGCATCCGCCAGCTTGCGGGCGATGCGGAAACGATGGAGCAGCGGCTCGGTATAGCCGTTGGGCTGCCCCGTCCCTTCGAACACCAGCGCGCGCGCCGCCTGGAAGGCGATGCTCTCCTCCGGTTCGGTCGCCATCGGGCGGTAGAGCGGATCGCCGGAATTCTGGGCATCCACCTTCGCCGCCATCCGCCGAAGCGCAGCCTCCACCTCCTCGGCGGTGCACACCCCATGCAGCAGCCAGTTGGCGATATGCTGGGAGGATATGCGCAAGGTCGCCCGATCCTCCATCAGGCCGATGTCGTGGATATCGGGCACCTTGGAGCAACCGACCCCCTGGTCGATCCAGCGGACGACATAGCCCAATATGCCCTGAGCGTTATTGTCCAGCTCCTCGGCGATCTCCTCCGCTGTCCAGTTGCGCCTTTCCGCCAGCGGGATGGTGAGCAGCCCGTCCAGCGGCGGCACTGCCTCGCGGGCGATCTCCGCCTGCCGGGCGAACACGTCCACCAGGTGATAATGCATCGCATGCAGCGTCGCGGCCGTCGGGCTCGGCACCCAGGCCGTGCTGGCCCCGGCGCGCGGATGGGCGATCTTCTGGGCCAGCATGTCGGCCATCCGGTCCGGCGCGGCCCACATACCCTTGCCGATCTGCGCCCGGCCCGAAAGGCCGCAGGCCAGGCCGATGCGGACATTGCGATCCTCATAGGCGGATATCCAGGCCGCGCCCTTCATCTCGCTCTTGCGGATCATCGGCCCCGCCTGCATCGACGTATGGATCTCGTCGCCCGTGCGATCGAGAAAGCCGGTGTTGATGAAGGCGATCCGATCGCGCACCGCGTGGATGCAGGCCGCGAGGTTGGCGGAGGTCCGCCGCTCCTCGTCCATCACCCCCACCTTCAGCGTGTGGCGGGCGAGGCCCAGCATATCCTCGATCGCGTCGAACAGCCGATCGGTGAAGCCCGCCTCCTCCGGCCCGTGCATCTTGGGCTTGACGATATAGACCGATCCCGCCCGGCTGTTGCGGAAGCGGCCGTGCCCGGCCAGGTCGTGCATCGCGATCAGGCTGGTGACGATGCCGTCCAATATCCCCTCCGGCGCCTCCGTGCCGTCCGGCAGCAACACCGCCGATGTCGTCATCAGATGGCCGACATTGCGCACGAACAGCAGGCTGCGGCCCGGCAGGGTGAAATCGGTGCCGTCGGGCGCGGTCCAGGCGCGGTCCTCCTCCAGCGCGCGGGTCATCGTCCGGCCGCCCTTGTCGAAGCTGGCGGCTAGATCGCCCTGCATCAGCCCCAGCCAGTTGGCATAGGCCGCCACCTTGTCCTCGGCATCCACGGCGGCGACCGAATCCTCCAGGTCCACGATCGTGGTCAGCGCCGCTTCCAGGATGACATCGGCGATGCCGGCCGGATCGGTCGCGCCGATCGGGCTTTCGGGATCGATGCGAAGCTCGATGTGCAGGCCGTTATGCCGGAACAGCAGCCCGCCCGGCTTGCGGCCCACCAATTGCGCCGGATCGGCGAGAACGGGCTCGCCGCCCGCGAAATCGGCCCATTGCCCGGAAGCCAGCGGCACGGCCTCGTCCAGGAACGCCTTGGCCCGCGCAATCACGGCGCCGCCGCGTTCGGCATCATAGCCACCGGGCTTCGCCGCGCCGGGCAGCGCATCGGTGCCGTAGAGCGCGTCATACAGGCTTCCCCAGCGGGCATTGGCCGCATTCAGCAGGAAGCGCGCGTTGAGCACCGGGACGACGAGCTGCGGCCCCGCCATCCGGGCCACCTCCTCGTCGACCTGCCGGGTCCCGATCTCGAACGGCGCGGGCTCGTCGGCCAGGTAGCCGATCGATCGCAGGAAGGCGCGATATTCCCCGGCATCGATCGGCTTGCCCGCCCGCAATTCGTGCCAGCGATCGATCTCGGCCTGCATCCTGTCCCGCTTCGCCAGCAGGGCGCGGTTTTCCGGGGCGAATCGCGCGAACAGCCCGGCCACCTCCGCCCAGAAGGCGGCGGCCTCCATTCCCGTGCCGGGCAAGGCCCGTGTCTCGATGAAATGGCTCAACGGCTCGGCTATGCGCAGTCCGGCGCGCTGGACATAGGCTGGCATGCGATCTCGACTCCCAATGAAAACCACGTGCGATCATGCCGCCTCAAGCGGCACGCCATCGAACGCCTTTTCTGGGGAGGAGCAGGCTCCGCCTATATCGGCAATCCATGCGGGGCATGCAACCCCGCGCCGCCGCGAATCAGTCGATTCGCGCGACGGCCAGCGTTTCGGCCGGCAACACGCGGGCCAGATCGGTGCTGATCCGGCGGACGCCGCCGGCGCCTCCGCCCATCGCCCGGATCAGGTCCGGCGCGCCGACGACGATCGTCTGCCGGCCCGCCGCATCGGCGCGCAGCCGCGCCATGCTCTGCGGGTCGTTCAGGATTTGCCTTGAGATCGAACCGGTTGCCGCCGGCTCGCCCAGGCGGTCGGCGATCACGTGCCGCACCGCTATCGCATCGACGCCGTTTTCCACCAGCAGCTGATAGCCGCTATTCTGGGCCATGGCCGGCCCGGAAATCATCATGGAAACAGAGCAGAGCAACAGCCCAGCCACGGTATAAATGCGCATTTCGTCATCCTCTCCCGGCAGCCGCTGGCGTTTGCGCTCTCATCGGCGGATCAAATCCTGCACGGAAGTCGGGGGTGACGCAAGTCTCCCCTGATCGCTAGGATCGCGGGCATGAACCACCCCGCCCCCCTCGATCGCGAGGAAGCCCATATCCTCGAACGCGCGGCGGCCGCGCCCATGCTGGCCCAGGTGGAACGCTGGGCCGCCATCAACAGCGGATCGCGCAACCTTGCGGGCCTTGCCCTGATGGCGGGGGAACTGGCCTCGGCCTTCGCCGTCCTGCCGGGCGACGTCGCGCTCCTCGAAGCGGCGCCGGCGGATGCGGTGGCGGCCGACGGCGCCCGCGTCGCCATCGCCCACGGCCGCAACCTCCACCTCGCCGTCCGCCCCGACGCGCCCGTCCAGATCCTGCTCACCGGCCACATGGATACGGTATTCGCCGCCGATCATCCCTTCCAGGCGCTGCGCTGGCTGCCGGATGGCACGCTGAACGGCCCCGGCGTGGCCGACATGAAGGGCGGCATCGCCGTAATGCTCGCGGCCCTGTCCGCCATCGAAGCCAGCCCGCTTGCGCCGCGCATCGGCTATGAAGTCGTCATCAACAGCGACGAGGAAGTGGGATCGGCCGGCTCCGCCCCGCTGATCGCCCGCGCCGCGCGGGGCAAGGCGGCGGCACTCACCTATGAACCTTCCGCCCTGCCCGATGGCACGCTGGCCGGCGCGCGGCCCGGCAGCGGCAACTTCTCGGCCGTAATCACCGGCCGGGCCGCCCATGCCGGCCGCAACCCGGAAGACGGGCGCAACGCCATCATCGCCGCCGCCGATTGCGCGCTCCGCCTCGCCCGCGCCGCGCGCGCCGGCCTTTCCGTCAATCCGGCCAGGATCGATGGGGGCGGCCCCAACAATGTCGTGCCGGATCACGCGATCCTGCGCTTCAACCTGCGCCCCGCCACGCCGGAGGACGAAGCCCAGGCGAGGGCGATCATCGATGCCGTCATCGCCGAGGTCGCGGCCGAGCATGGCGTCTCCATCCATCTCCACGGCGGCTTCGGCCGCCCGCCCAAGCCGATGGATGCCGCCGCCGAGCGGCTTTACGCGCTGGTCCGCGATTGCGGCGCCGATCTGGGCCTGAAGCTTGGCTGGAAGCCCACCGGCGGGGTATGTGACGGCAACAACATCGCCGCCTGCGGCGTGCCCGTGGTCGATACCATGGGCGTCCGCGGCGGCGCGATACATTCCGGGGAGGAATATCTGATCGTCGATTCGCTGGGCGAACGCGCCCGCCTGTCCGCCCTCGTCCTGCTTCGCCTTGCCGCGGGGCGCCACGCATGAGCTTCGTCATCCGCCCGTCCCGCCCGTCGGATCTCGATTCGCTCTACGACATGGCCAAGCTCACCGGCGGCGGCTTCACCAACCTGCCGGCAGATCGCCCGTCGCTTGTGGCCAAACTCGAACGTTCGGCCGCCGCCTTCGCCAAGGCGGAGGATGTCGAGGGGGACGATCTCTATGTGCTGATCCTGGAAGATACGCTGACCGGCAAGGTCGCCGGCACCGCGCAGATCTTCGCCAAGGTCGGCCAGCACTGGCCCTTCTACAGCTACCGGCTCGGCACGCTCACCCAGACCTCGCAGGAGCTGAACCGCACCTTCCGGGCGGAAATGCTCACGCTCACCACCGATTATGAAGGCTATTCGGAAGTGGGCGGCCTCTTCCTCCACCCGCGCGAACGCGCCGGCGGGCTGGGCCTGCTGCTGGCCCGCAGCCGCTACCTCTTCATCCGCCAGCATCGCGCACGCTTCGGCAAGCGGGTGCTGGCGGAGCTGCGCGGCGTGATCGACGAGGCCGGCGGCTCGCCCTTCTGGGACGGGCTGGCCGGCAAATTCTTCGGCATGAACTTCCAGGAGGCGGATGCCTTCAACGCCGTCCACGGCAACCAGTTCATCGCCGATCTGATGCCCAAGCACCCGATCTACACCGCCATGCTGCCCGAAAGCGCGCGATCGGTGATCGGCCTGCCGCATCCCAGCGGCCGCGCCGCCATGCGGATGCTGGAGAATGAAGGCTTCCGCTACGAAGGCTATGTCGACATCTTCGATGGCGGCCCCACCATGGCCGCCTCGATCGACGATATCCGCTCGATCCGCGACGCGGCCGACGCCAATCTGCGCAGCATCGATGCCGAGGAGGGGATAAACGTGCTCGCCGCAACCGGCTACCTCGCCGATTTCCGCGCCTGCTACGCCCAGGTCGATGTGGAGGCGGACGGCCGCGCCACCATCGATCGCCGGGCCGCCGATCTGCTCGGCGTCGCGGCCGGCGATGCCATCACCTTCGTGGCGCGCTGAACCATGGCGATCATCGAGATCAATTTCGACGGCATCGTCGGCCCCACCCACAATTATGCCGGGCTCAGCCTCGGCAATCTCGCCGCCACCGCCAATGCTGGCCGCACCTCGCATCCCCGCGCGGCCGCGCTCCAGGGCATCGCCAAGATGCGCGCCAACCTCGCCTTGGGGCTGCCGCAGGGGATATTGCCGCCCCATCGCCGGCCCGATCGCGCCTGGCTGGCTTCGCTGGGCACCACGGCGGAGGATGCCGATCCCGGTCTCCTCGCCAATGCCCTTTCCGCCTCGCCGATGTGGGCCGCGAACGCCGCCACGGTATCGCCCGCGCCCGACACGGCGGACGGCCGCTGCCACCTGACCGTCGCCAATCTCGTCACCATGCCGCATCGCAGCCATGAATGGCAGGGGACGCTCGCCCAGTTGCGGCTGGCCTTCGCCGATGCCGCGCATTTCGCCGTCCACGGCCCCGTGCCGCCGCCCTTCGGCGATGAAGGCGCCGCCAATCACATGCGGCTCGCCCCCAGCCACGGATCGCCCGGCGTCGAGATTTTCGTCTATGGCGAGAAAGGCGGCCCCTTCCCCGCCCGCCAGCACATCGAGGCCAGCCGGGCGGTGGCCCGCCTCCACGGGCTCGATCCGTCCCGCACCCTCTTCGCCGCCCAGTCGGAAGAAGCGATCGCCGCCGGGGCCTTCCACAACGATGTCGTCGCGGTCGCCGACGGCCGCGTCCTCTTCGCCCACGAACAGGCATTCGCGGACAAGGACCGCTTCTACGCCGATCTCCGCCGGCTGATGCCCGATGTCGAGATCGTCGAGGTCCCCGCCGCCCGCGTCAGCCTTGCCGATGCGATCCGCTCCTACCTGTTCAACGCCCAGCTCGTCACCCTGCCAACCGGCGAAAGCGCGCTGATCCTGCCCACCGAGGCGCGGGATACGCCCGCCGTCTGGGCCTGGCTCAACGATATGGTCGCCGGCAACGGCCCGATCCGGCGGCTTGAGCTGGTGGACGTGCGCGAATCCATGTCCAACGGCGGCGGCCCCGCCTGCCTGCGCCTGCGGGTCGCGGCCGACCCGGCGACGATCGACCCGCGCTTCCTGGTCGATCCCGCGCGGCTCGATGCCATCGCCGCCCTGGTCGAGCGCCACTGGCCGGAGGCGATCGCGCCACAGGACCTCATCTCGCCCGATCTATGGGTTCAGGCCGAGGCCGCGCGCGCGGCGCTGCTGGACTTCCTCGGTCTAAGCGAGCTGATCTGAAGATCGTGGCCTTCCCGCCGCTTTAGGGCCGCCATCCCGGCCTCGCCGGGCTGGACGCGCAGGCAACAGCGATGGACGCTCACCCCATGTCCGAATCCATTATTCTCCAGCTTCTCCTCGACGAACGCGCCATCTACCGCCAGCTCTGCCGCTTCGCGGAGGCGATGGACCGGCGCGAATGGCACCGCCTCGATGATGTGCTGCTGGAGGATGCGGAGGCCGATTACGGCATCGGCCGCCGCTTCGGCCGGGCGGCGATCGTCACGGAAATGCGCAGCTTCCTAGATGGTTGCGGCCCCACCCAGCATCTTCTCGCCAATGTCGTGATCGATGTGGACGACGATGCCGCGACGAGCAGCGCCTATGTGGCGGACATGCATGTCGGCCTTGGCGATCGCGCCCACCTCACCTTCCGCACCCTGGGCGATTATCGGGATCGCTGGGTCCGCACTGCCGCCGGCTGGCGCATCGCCGAACGGATCAAGCACAACCGCGCCCATGTCGGCGACATGGCGGTGCTGGGCCCCGGCCCTCAATAGCTTCCCCCTCGCGGCTTGGCTTCGCGCCTCGCATGCACTAGGGCTCCGGGCCTTCCGAGAAGGACCAGCGCTTGCCTGTTCAGACCAAGATTTGCGGCCTTTCCACGCCCGAAACGCTGGGTGCGGCCATCGCCCATGGCGCCGCTTATGTCGGCTTCGTCTTCTTCCCGAAAAGCCCGCGCAACCTCGATTTCGATCGCGCCGCCGCGCTCGCGGCCCTCATTCCCGGCCATATCCGCAAGGTGGGCGTGCTCGTGAACCCCGATGACGCCTTCGTCGATCGGGCGGTGGCGGCCGCCGGCCTCGATATCCTGCAACTTCACGGCGCCGAACCGCCCGAGCGCGCCGCCGTCCTCGCCCGCCGCCACGGCATCGGCATCTGGAAGGCCATTCCGGTCAAGGCCCGCGCCGATCTCGCCGCCGCCGCCCGCTATCGCGACGCCGCCGATCACATCCTTTATGACGCCAAGACGCCGGACGAGGCCGATCTGCCCGGCGGCATGGGCCTGCGCTTCGACTGGCATCTGCTCGAAGGCTTCCGGCACCCGCTGCCCTGGGCGCTTTCGGGCGGGCTGGATGCCCGCAACCTCGCCGAAGCCGTCGGCGTCACCGGCGCGGATCTGGTGGATACGTCCTCCGGGGTGGAAACCAGCCCCGGCGTGAAGGATGTGGACAAGATCGCCGCCTTCCTCCAATCGGCGTCACAGCTATGACCCCAGCTCCAGCCATACCCAATTCGCTTCGCACGCAGCCCGATGCGCGCGGCCATTTCGGCCAGTTCGGCGGCCGCTACGTCGCCGAGACGCTGATGCCGCTGATCCTCGATCTCGAGCGCGAATATCGCGCGGCCAAGGCGGACCCCGCCTTCAAGGCCGAATTCGACGATCTGATGAAGCATTATGTCGGCCGCCCCAGCCCGCTTTATTTCGCGCCCCGGCTGACGGAGCATCTGGGCGGCGCGAAGATCTACCTGAAGCGCGAGGAACTGAACCACACCGGCGCGCACAAGATCAACAACTGCATCGGCCAGATCCTGCTCGCCCGCCGCATGGGCAAGACGCGGATCATCGCCGAAACCGGCGCCGGCCAGCACGGCGTCGCCACCGCCACCGTCGCCGCGCGCTTCGGCCTGCCCTGCACCATCTTCATGGGCGCGGTGGACGTGGCGCGCCAGCAGCCCAACGTCTTCCGCATGAAGCTGCTCGGCGCCGAGGTCGAAGCCGTCCAGTCCGGCGCGCAGACGCTGAAGGATGCGATGAACGAGGCGCTGCGCCACTGGGTCGCCAACGTCCACGACACCTTCTACATCATCGGCACCGCCGCCGGCCCGCACCCCTATCCGGAACTGGTGCGCGATTTCCAGTCGGTGATCGGGGATGAAACCCGCGCCCAGATCATGGAAGCGGAAGGCCGCCTTCCCGATACGATCATCGCCCCCGTCGGCGGCGGATCGAACGCGATCGGCATCTTCCACCCCTTCCTCGACGATCCCGATGTCGCGCTGATCGGCGTGGAGGCAGCGGGCGACGGGCTCGATACGCCGCGCCATGCCGCCAGCATCGCCGGCGGCTCGCCCGGCGTGCTCCACGGCAACCGCACCTATCTGCTCCAGGACGAGGACGGCCAGATCGCGGAGGCCCATTCGATTTCCGCCGGGCTCGATTATCCGGGCATCGGGCCGGAACATAGCTGGCTGCACGATATCGGCCGGGTCCGCTACGAACCCTGCACCGATGCCGAGGCGCTGGCCGCGTTCCAGACGCTGTGCCGGCTGGAAGGCATAATCCCCGCGCTCGAATCCGCCCACGCGCTCGCCGTGGCCGAACGGATCGCGCCCACCATGGGCAAGGACGAGATCCTCGTCGTCAATGTCAGCGGCCGGGGGGATAAGGATATCTTCACCGTGGCAAAGGAACTGGGGGTGGAACTGTGAGCCGCCTTGCCGCCACCTTCGCGGCCTGCGCCGCCGAGGGCCGCGCCGCGCTCGTCACCTTCGTCACCGGCGGCGATCCCACGCCTGCGGCCACGGCCGATATCCTCGATGCGCTGGTCGCGGGCGGCGCCGACGTGATCGAACTGGGCATGCCGTTCACCGATCCGATGGCCGATGGCCCTGCCATCCAGCGGGCGAATCTCCGTTCGCTCGGCGCTGGAACAACCACCGACATCATATTGGATATCGCCAGGAATTTCCGGCAACGCCACCCGCATGTGCCGCTGGTGCTGATGGGCTATGCCAACCCGATGGTGCGCCGTGGTCCGCAATGGTTCGCCGGGGCCGCGGCCGAAGCGGGCGTCGACGGCGTGATCTGCGTCGATATCCCGGTCGAGGAGGATGACGCGCTGGGGCCGACGCTCCGGGATGCCGGCATCGACATCATCCGGCTCGCCACCCCCACGACGGACAAGGCCCGCCTGCCCGCCGTGCTCGCTGGCGCCTCCGGTTTCCTTTACTATGTCTCGGTCGCCGGCATCACCGGGCTTCAGCAGGCCGCGCAGGCCAGCATCGAGGCGGCGGTGGCGGGGCTGAAGGCGGCCACCGATCTGCCGGTCGCGGTCGGCTTCGGCGTCCGCACGCCGGCGCAGGCGGCTGCCATCGCCAGGGTCGCCGATGGCGTCGTCGTCGGCTCCGCGATCGTGGAGGCGATCGGCGCCGCAGCCGCCGAAGGTCGCGATCCTTCGTCGGATGTATTCAATATCGTCAAAGGGTTGAGCGACGCTGTTCGCACCGCCCGACAGGAGCAGGCAGCATGAGCTGGATCGACAGGGTCCGCAAATCCATCCCCTTCATCGCCAAGCGGGAGACGCCGGACAATCTCTGGCACAAATGCCCCGGCTGCGGGCAGATGGTGTTCGTCAAGGAATATGAGGAAAACCAGTCGGTCTGCCCGCGCTGCGATCATCATGGTCGCATCGGCCCCGACGCGCGCTTCAACCAGCTTTTCGACGGCGGCGTCTATACGCTGCTGCCAATGCCGGCGGTGCGCGAAGACCCCCTCAAATTCCGCGATTCCAAGCGTTATACCGATCGCATCAAGGCCGCCCGCGCGGCGACGGGCGAGCAGGATGCGCTGATCAATGCCAAGGGCCTGATCGAAGGCAAGAAGGCCGTCGTCGGCGTGCAGGATTTCGCCTTCATGGGCGGATCGATGGGCATGGGCGTGGGCGCCGCCTTCGTGGCCGGGGCCGAAGCCGCGATCGCGGAACGCTGCGCCTATGTGATCTTCACGGCGGCCGGCGGCGCGCGGATGCAGGAAGGCATCCTTTCGCTGATGCAGATGCCCAAGACGACCGTGGCGATCGAGATGCTGCGCGAGGCCGGCCTGCCCTATATCGTCGTCCTCACCGATCCCACCACCGGCGGCGTCACCGCATCCTATGCGATGCTGGGTGACATCCAGATCGCCGAGCCGGGCGCCCTGATCGGCTTCGCCGGCCAGCGGGTGATCGAACAGACGATCCGCGAAAAGCTGCCGCCGGGCTTCCAGCGCGCCGAATATCTGCTGGAACATGGCATGGTCGATATGGTCACGCATCGCCACAAGCTGCGCGAGACGCTGGCCACCCTCGTCGATTATCTGGTGCCGGAACCGGCCTGAAGGCAATGTCGCCGCGCGGATGCGATGCCGGCCCGCCATTTCCGATGGAGGCCGGCGGGAGAGGTCCGGGCGGCGGAACTGGCGGGCGCGGCGCTTCGGTCCGCGCGCCGCACCGAAAGTAACCGTCCATGGCCGATCACGCCGTTTCCAGCGACCCCGCCGTCCAGGCCCAGCTCGATCGGCTGGCAGCACTCTCTCCCGGCCGCGATATCCTGGGGCTCGAACGCATCCGCGCGCTGCTCGATCGCCTCGGCAATCCCGAACGCAGCCTCCCTCCCGTCTTCCACGTCGCCGGAACCAACGGCAAGGGATCGACCTGCGCCTATCTGCGCGCCGCGCTGGAAGCGGCCGGCCATAGCGTCCACGTCTATACCAGTCCGCACCTCGTTCGCTTCAACGAACGTATCAGGATCGCCGGGCAACTCATTGAAGATGCAACCCTTGCCACCTTGCTGGCCGAGGTGCTGGATATCGCAGGCGATATTTCGCCCAGCTTCTTCGAAGTCACCACGGCTGCCGCTTTCCTGGCCTTTGCCCGCACGCCGGCCGATGCCTGCATCATCGAGGTGGGCCTCGGCGGCCGGCTGGATGCCACCAATGTCATTGCCCGGCCGGCGATCTGCGGCATTGCCCAGCTCGGCATCGATCACCAGGCATTCCTGGGCGACCGGATCGAGGATATCGCCGCCGAAAAGGCCGGGATAGCCAAGCCCGACGTCCCGATCGTGACGCAGCATTATCCCGCCCCCGTCGCCAACCGGATCGGCGAGGTCGTCCGCGCGGCCGGCGCCCCCTGGCTCGCCAAGGGCGGGCAATGGGATTCGGTCGCCTATCAGGGGCGCATCCATTATCGCGACGAGGCGGGAAAGCTCGATCTGCCGCTTCCCCGCCTGCCCGGCCAGCATCAGACGCAGAATGCGGCGCTGGCGATCGCGATGCTCCGCCACCAGCAGGCCGTTCCCGTGCCCGTATCGGCGTTACGCGCAGCGATGGGATGGGCCGAATGGCCCGCGCGGCTCCAGCATCTGGCCACCGGCACGCTCGTGGATCGCCTGCCGCCCGGTTCCGATCTCTGGCTCGACGGCGGGCATAATCCCGCGGCCGCGCGCGTGATCGCCGATTTCTTCCGCGGCAAGGTGCCCGCGGGGCGGCCTTTCCACATCATCCTCGGGCTGCTCGAGAACAAGGACCCGCTCGGCTTTCTCAAGCCCTTTGCCGGGCGCACCGCCACAGTCCACACCGTGCCCATCCCCGGCCACGCCCATCATCTTCCCGCCGCATTGGCAGCCGCCGCCCGTTCGACGGGGCTCGGTGCCATGACGGCGGCGGACCCGATCGACGCCATCGCCTGGATCGCCCGCCACGCCGATCGCGCCCGCCCGCCCGTGGTCCTGATCGCGGGCTCACTCTATCTCGCCGGCAACGTGCTGGCCGCAAATGGCACGCCGCCAACCTGATTATCATTTGATATCAGGTGGAAACGCGCCATTCCTGACAGCCCATATCAGGCGGCGAACTGCTCCCTGATCACCCGCCGCAGCAGCTTGCCCGTCTCGTTATAGGGCAGCTCATCGACGAAGCGGATCGCCTGCGGCACGCGGCTGGAACGCAGCCGGCCCCGCACCAGCGCCTGCAATTCCTCCGCCGCCGCCTGCGCCCCACTGGCCAGCACGATCGCGGCAGCCACGCCCTCGCCCCATTCCGGGTCGGGCATCGCCACCACCGCGCACTCAGCCACCGCCGGATGCGAGGTGAGCACCTCCTCGATCTCGCCGGGGGAGATATTCTCGCCGCCGCGCACGATCACGTCATCCGCGCGCCCGTCGAGGAACAGGAAGCCCTCCTCATCCACCCAGCCGCGATCGCGGGTCGGAAACCAGCCGTCATCGTCGGTCTGGCGCCCAAGGCCATGATATTCGCCCGCCACCTGATCGCCGCGCACGAACACCAGACCCGCCTCGCCGGGGCCGAGCAGCCGCCCGTCCTCGTCGCGGATGGCCAGTTCCACCGTCGGCAGCGGCCGCCCCACCGATCCCAGCCGGCGTCGCACCGCCGGATCGTCGGACTGCGCGGCCGCACGGTGCGCCTCCGGGTCCAGCAGGCAGATGGTGCTGCTCGTTTCCGTCAGGCCATAGGCGTTGGTGAAATCCACGCCGGGGAACAGCGCCATCGCCCGCTCGATCACCGGCAGCGGCATCTTGCCGCCGCCATAGGCCAGCGCCCTGAGCGCCGGCAGGTCCGCCTGCTCCCCGGTCGCGTCGAGATGCTCGACGATCCGTTGCAGCATGGTCGGCACCAGGAAGGCGTTGGAAATGCCGTGCGCCCGCGCCAGCGCCAGCCAGCCGCCAGCATCGAAATTGGGAAGCTGCACCATCCGCCGCCCGGCATAGATCGAGCTCAGCACCGCCGAAATGCCGGCGATGTGGTAAGGCGGCACCGTCACGATGGCGGCATCGCCCTCATCCGCGCCCATGAACTCCACCGTGCCCAGGATATAGGCCAGCAGATTATCGTGCCGCAGGATCGCGGCCTTGGGCACGCCGGTCGTGCCGCTGGTGAACAGCTCCACGGCGATGCCGCGTTCCTCGTCCGGCGCCACCAGATCCTCGCCGCCGCCCGCCTTCGCCAGCGCCAGGAACTCGCCCGCGGCAATCGCGCTGATGCCGGCCGGCACCGCGCTCCGCCCGCTCACCAGCAAAGCGGGCGAAACCCGTTCCAGCAGGGCCGCGATCTCGGGCTCGGTCAGGCGGTAGTTGATCGGCACATAGGGTATGCCCGCCAGCGCCGCGCCGAACAGCGCGACCGGCGCCGCCGGCCCGTTGATGTCGAGGAAGGCCAGCCGCTCCGCCCCGCGCGCGATCGCCAGCGCGGCAGCACCCTTCGCCGCCGTCAGCAGCTCGCCATAGGTCAGGCTCTCGCCGTCGCACACCAGCGCCACGCGGTCCGGCATGGCGTCCGCCGCCATTTCCAGCAGCATGAAGATGTTCATCGCCGCCTCCTCAGTCGGATGAAGGCAGCGCCTTGGCCTGCTTGATGCCGATTTCCCGGCCGGCCACGGTGATCGTGCCCTCGCCGCCCTTGGTGCAGAGGAACTCCATCGTCTCCTCCGCGTCGGTATAACGCTTGCCGGTCAGCGATCCGCCGGCCAGCGCCGGATCGATCGTGGCGCCGTCGCCGGCCTCGTCGCCCGCCAGTGCCGGCGCACCGCCGATGCGCAGGTCCAGCGGCTCGGCGGGCACCCGCAGCACCATTATCTGCGTATCGCAGACCGCGCTTTTCAGCTTCATTCCCGCCTTATACTGTCTCGCCGCCATTCCGGCCCTCTCCGCCACAAAATGAACGGGATTCAGTCTAGGCGCGGCAGCGGCCGGGTCAAGGGGATTGATGGCGCCTTTTTATCATCCCCTCCGCCCTCACAGGTCGCCGCGCGGCTCCCTGGGCAGGCCCAGCCCGCGTTCGGCGATGATGTTGCGCTGGATCTGGCTCGATCCAGCATAGATCGTGTCCGAACGGCTCATCAGATGGGCATGGACCAGCCCGTCATAGCGATAATCCTCGCCGCCTATCTCGCCCGCCACGCCCAGCACGTCCATGGCCAGATCGCCGAGATCGCGGTGCCAGCGCGACCAGTATAGCTTGGAGGTCAGCGCCGCCTCGTCCAGCTCCGGGCTGCCGGCGTCGTTCAGCATGCGCAGCGCGTTGAAGCGCATGATCGAAAGCCCCGTCCAGGCATCGGCGATACGCTGGCGGATCAGCGGGTCCTGCGCCCGGCCGTTCGCCTTCGCGGCGGCGATAAGCTGGTTCATCTCCGTCTGGAAATGCATCTGCTGGACCAGCGTGGAGACGCCGCGCTCGAAGCCCAGCAACCCCATCGCCACCGCCCAGCCGTCACCCGGCCGGCCGACAAGATCGGCCGCCTGCGCCACCGCCCCGTCGAAGAACACCTCGGCGAACTCGCTCTCGCCGGTCATCTGGCGAATCGGCCGCACGGTGATGCCCGGCTGGTCCATCGGCATCAGCAGGAAGGACAGGCCCTTGGGCCCCTTGCTCCCCTCCTCGCTGCGCGCGACCACGAAGATCCAGTCGGCGATCGATCCCATCGAGGTCCAGATCTTCTGCCCGTCGACGATCCATGTGTCGCCGTCCAGCCGCGCGCGGGTGCGGACATTGGCGAGGTCGGACCCGGCGTTCGGCTCCGAATAGCCCTGGCACCAGATCGCCTCGCCGCGCGCGATCCCCGGCAGGTGCCGCGCCTTCTGCTCCTCAGTGCCGTAGGCGATGATGGTCGGCCCGGCGAGTTCGATGCCGATATGGCCGATCCGCGATGGGGCATGGGCGCGGGCATATTCCTCGGCGAACACCACCTGCTCGGCGATGCTGGCGTCGCGGCCGCCATGCTCGGAAGGCCAGCCGATGCAGGAAAGCCGCGCCTGGCCCAGCTCCTGCTCCCAGGCGCGCCGTTCCTCGATCATGTCGACATGGTTGTTGAGGCCGCGCAATGCCTTGAACGGCCCGTTCAGCCGTTCTTCCAGCCAGGTCCGCGTCTCGTCCCGGAATTCCGCCAGCGAAACCGCCATCATATCCCCTCAAAAGGCCGCAGTCATTTTGCCATGGCGATGCGGCAAGGCTCGCTTCTTGTCAAATCCATCGTCGTTATGCGTAGCCCATGAAACATATCGTTCCGCAAAATGACGACATCCACACTCAAGCCATCGTCATATGAAGCAAGGGATAGGGCCGCCCCTCGTCGTCCCGCTCCGATCGCCCGGTAACCCGGAAGCCCAAATGCGCGTAGAAGCCCACCGCCTTGTCATTCTGCTCGTTCACGTCCACGGAAAGGGCCGTCCCGCCAAGGCCTGCCGCGCCCCCACGGGCATGATCGATCATCGCCGCCCCTATCCCGCGCCCGTGCATCGCGGGATCGACGAACAGCGAATCCACATGCGCCTCCGAAAGGCCCATGAAGGCGACCGGCCGGTCCTCCCCATCCACCGCCACCCACAGCGCGGCCAGCGCATCGATCGCGGCAAAGTCCTCCGCGCTCAGGAAATCATGCGTCGCGAGCACCGCCTCGCGCCAGATGGCATGCAGCCGCGTCACGTCGGCCGGCCGGGATCGTCTTATCCTCATGGTCATCGCACCGGGATAGACTGCCGGGCGGAGATTGGCAGCCCCCGGCCGTTCAGCCGACATGCCGGCGAACGAAATCCACCCGCATCGCCAGCGGGCCGCGCGGTAGCTCGATCAGATCATAGCCCAGCTCCGCATAGACTTGCCGCATCGCATGGCAGGTCGCCTCCGCCTCGGCCGGTTCCTGCCGGCGCTCCGCATCCTGGGTGAAGATTTCGGCCCAATAAGGCGCGATGAACACCGTGGGATTGTAACGGAACAGCTCGCCCGCCCGGCGGACATGATCCGGCACCGGCAGATCGCAGAGCCGCAGATAGCCGATCACATCCGGCACCCCGCGATCGAAGATCACCGGCCCGGCCATGGCCCGCGCCTCGCGATGCGATCGCAATTCCCAGCCCAGCATCAATTCGGCAAAGGCGGCGCGGTCATCCCATGGCAGGGCATGGCCGCCGATCGCCTGCTGATCCTGGATGATCGCCCTGCCCGCCTCCGGCATGTGGGCGAAGCCTTCAGCCGCCAGCGCGCCGACAAGGCTGCTCTTTCCCGAACCCGGCCCGCGGGTGATGATGTGGAGATGATCGGTCATGGTCCTCCCGCGCCGCCGATGCGGCCGCCTTCGTCGAAATCCTTGCCAGCGCCGCTCCATCCGCATAGAAGCGACGCCACATCAAGAGTTGGGGCGACGCCCAACGCCAACCTGCCGTTCCGGGCAAGGTGGCACTCCCCTTCGGGGGAGGATGTGGCCGAGCCGGCAACGAAACGGATCAAGCCACGGGCGTTCGTCTTCAGGAAGAAGGACGTCAGAGTGCCCATCAGGATTCCCGATCAGCTCCCCGCCGCCCGCACGCTCGAGGCCGAAGGCGTGGTGGTGATGCGCGAGGCGGATGCCGTGCGGCAGGATATCCGCCCGCTTCGCATCGGGCTGCTCAACCTGATGCCGGACAAGATCCGCACCGAAACCCAGATCGCCCGGCTGATCGGCGCCACACCCCTTCAGGTCGAGCTTACGCTGGTGCGCATCACCGGCCACACCCCGCGCAACACGGCCGCCGATCATATGGCCACCTTCTACCGCGCGTGGGAGGACGTGCGTTCCGAACGCTTCGACGGCTTCATCGTCACCGGCGCCCCGGTGGAGCATCTGCCCTTCGCCGAGGTCAGCTATTGGGATGAGCTGCGCGACATATTGGACTGGACGCAAACGCACGTCCATCACAGCCTCACCATCTGCTGGGCGGCCCAGGCCGCGCTGCACCATCTCCATGGCATGCCCAAGCATGATCTTCCCGCCAAGGCGTTCGGCGTGTTCCGGCATGACAATCGCGCGCCGGGTTCGCCCTATCTGCGCGGTTTCCCGGACGACATTCCCGTCCCCGTCTCGCGCTGGTCGGAAGTCCGGCACGATGACATCCCGGCGGAAAGCGGCCTTGAGATCCTGCTCGACAGCGATGAGACCGGCCTCTGCCTGCTGAACGATCCCCGCCACCGCATGCTGCATATGTTCAACCATCTGGAATATGACACGCAGACGCTGGCGAACGAATATTTCCGCGATGCCGCCGGCGGCGCGCCGGTGCCGCTGCCCGCCAATTATTTCCCCGAAGGCGATCCAGCCCGCCCGCCGGAAAACCGCTGGCGCGGCCTTGCCCATCTGCTGTTCGCCAACTGGATCAACCAGATCTACCAGACGACGCCGTTCGATCTCACCGCGATCGGCACCGGCCAGCCGCTCGACGCGGCCGCCTGAACGATACGCCCCGACCTTCGAGGAGCGGCCGATCCCATCCCATCGGATCGGCCGCTTCGCCTCATGTATCCCGTCGTTCATGCCGGCCCGCCGCAACCTTGCCGCAAAGGCCATCGAGGCGGCCCAGCATCGCGCCGCCCCATCCAACGCCATGCCCGCGCGCACCACGCCGCTTCCTCCCGCGTCATGCCAGCGCAGGCTGGCATCGGGCCGAGGCTGGCGCATGCACACCACCCAGCAAGGGAAGCCGCCAACCCCGCCGAATAAATCCAAATTAATTTAGTTGCTTAATCACGACTCATCACCATCGCCAGCAGCTCGCGCTGGCATGACCCTGCTTGGAAGGCCCGCCTCCGCTTTTCCTGCCGCATGGAGGTTCAACCGAAGTCCGATGGCAGCCGAGCGTAGAACCGATGCCCTCAGCCTATCGGCAGACGGACGCCCCATCCACGGCCATGCTCTCGCCGCTCACGAAGCTGGCGGCATCGGAACATAGCCACACGGCCGCCGCGGCGATCTCCTCCGGGCGGCCCATGCGGCCCATCGGCACGGTCGAATCCATCAGCTTCTGGCGTTCGGGATCACCACCGATCGATTTCGCCATCATCGGCGTGTCGGTGGTGCCGGGGCAGACGGCGTTCACCCGGATGCCGCGCGCCGCATATTCCTTGGCCGCCACCTTGGTCAGCCCCAGCACGCCATGCTTGGCCGCTGTATAATGCGGCATGCCCGGCGCCGCGATGAAGCCCGCGCCCGAGGAGATGTTACAGATCGCGCCGCTGCCCTGCCGCAGCATGACCCGCGCCTCATGCTGCATGCACAGGAACACGGCGGTCAGGTTCACCGCGATCACGCGGTGCCATTCGTCCAGCGGAAAATCCTCGAACGCGCCCCAATTGCCGCTGATCCCGGCCGCGTTCACCGCGCAGTCGATCCGGCCGAACCGGGCGACGGCAACGTCGAACAGCTCGGCCACCGTTTCGGGATCGGCCAGGTCGCCGCCGAAGCCCAGGCCCTTGTCGCCCAGCCGCGCCGCGACGCGCCCGGCGGCCTCGCCCGAGATATCCGCCGCCACCACATTGGCGCCGGCGGCGGCGAACTGCTCCAGGCAGGCCAGGCCGATCCCGCTGGCACCGCCCGTCACCAATGCCGTCTTGCCCGTGAAATCCATCAGATCGACCTCGATACCACCAGCTTCATGATCTCGCTCGTCCCGCCGTAGATGCGCTGCACGCGGGCGTCGCGCCACAACCGGGCGATAGGATATTCGTTCATGTAGCCGGCACCGCCATGCAGCTGCAGACAGGCGTCCACCACCTCCCACTGCATCTCGGTGTGCCACAGCTTGGTGGCCGCGCCTTCGAACTGGTCCAGCTCGCCGGCGACATGGCGGGCCAGCGCCCAATCCAGATGCGCCCAGCCCACCTGCAGCCTGGTCTTGATATCCGCCAGCACGAACTTGGTGTTCTGCTGGTCGAAGATGGTCTTGCCGAAGGCCTGCCGTTCCTTCACGAACTTCACCGCCTCGTCGAAGGCGCGCTGCGCCGCCGCCTGCGTGCGCGGCGACAACTACGATGGCCGGTTGAGCGGCGACTATGATGGCCGGTAGGATCGGTTGTCTGGTCTGATCGTAG
>NZ_PHHF01000035.1 GCF_003034225.1 Edaphosphingomonas fennica | reverse complement strand
GCGCTTCGCCAAGCCGCTGGACGAGGCGCTGATCCGCCGGCTGCTGTCCACCCATGAGGTGGCGGTCACCATCGAGGAAGGCGCGATCGGCGGCCTCGGTGCGCATGTGCTGACGCTGGCCTCCGACGCCGGGTTGATCGACGGCGGCCTGAAGCTGCGCACCATGCGCCTGCCCGACATCTTCCAGGATCAGGACAAGCCCGAGCGCCAGTACGAACAGGCCGGCCTCGACCACAACGCCATCACCGCAACCGTCCTCGCAGCCCTCAGAAAAAATAGCGGCGGCGTGTCGCAGGAGGCCCGCGCCTGAAAGCGCTTTTCCGGGCCGCATGGCCGAAAGGCTGTCCTACACGGCTGGAATCGCTATAATCGCGCAAGGTCCGCGCGCTTATCGCCTGGATGATCGCCTTCTCCGGTTTTGAAGCCGGAGAAGGAGCGATCCCGATGCCTCAACTTCCTCAACTTTACCGATTCCTCGAACGCCTCGATCCCTTGCCGCGCATGCTGCGGGAGGCGCTGAAGCTGCTCGACACGCGCGAGCAGCCGGGGCCGGGCAACAATCCCGTGATCATGCAATGGGTGCGGGAGCTGGCCGACCCCGCCGTCGCCAGCGTCTATACCGCCGATGCGGTGCCGTGGTGCGGGCTGTTCATGGCGATCGTCGCCAAGCGGGCGGCCCGGCAGCCGGTGTCCGGGCCGCTCTGGGCGCTGAATTGGGGAAAATTCGGCGTCGAGGCGGGCCAGCCGATGCTGGGCGACGTGCTGACCTTTGTGCGGCCCGAGGGCGGGCATGTGGCGCTTTATGTCGGTGAAAGCGCGCGCAGCTATCATGTGCTGGGCGGCAACCAGTCCGACCGGGTATGCTTTACCGAGATCGCCAAGACCCGGCTGCGCGCCGCGCGCCGGCCGGCCTATGCGAACCGCCCGGCGACGGTGAAGCCCTATATACTGGGATCGAGCGGCTCCCTTTCCGTAAACGAAGCCTGATGGGTTGGGCCGGGTTGCGGACGGCTGCTCAGATCGTCCGCAGCCCGGCCTCCTCATGCGTCAGCGACGCGAGGATCTCGTTCAGGCCGGCGCCCTGCGCCATCGGCCCTTCCGCCGTGCCGATCAGCCGATCGAGCAGGCGTTGCCCTTCTTGCCACAGGCCGATGCCGCTGGCGGCGTTGATGTGGCCGCAGGCACCGATATTGACGAAATGGCTGCCCCAGTCCCGCGCCATATCGAAGCCGCGCTGGACGGAGGAATAGGGATCGTCCTCGCTGACGACGACGATCGAGGGGAAGGGCAGGCTGCACCGGGGCGTGGGCGCGAATCCCGCGACCTCGGCGGGCATGTCGCGACGGTCGACATCGGGCGGCGCCACCAGCAGCGCGCCGGCGACCGGCCAGCCCCAGGGCTGCCCGGCCAGTTCCGCCCACCACGCCACGGCGAGGCAGCCGAGGCTGTGGGCGGCGAGCAGCACGGGCTGTTCGGCGGACCGGATCGCCTGATCGAGCTTGGTGACCCAGGGGTTGCGGCGCGGCGTATCCCACATGCCCAGCTCCACCCGCACGACATCGCCGCGACTCTGTTCCCACAGCGATTGCCAATGCGCGGGGCCTGAACCATTGAGGCCGGGAACCGTGAGCACCAGCGGCCGCCGGCCGCTGAATTCGGAGATTGCCTGCACCATGCGTCGTCTCCCGATCCTGTCCGCACCGGGAAGAAGCTCCCCCGAAGCGATTCGCTGGGGAGGAGGATATCTCTATCGTTGCAGTCAACAAGAGGGGCGGCGCTCAATTATGGCTTTATTGCGGCAATCCGATCAGCCATGGACGGCGCCATGACGAAGAATATCCGGGCGGATCAGCTGCTGGTGGAACGCGGGCTGGCGGAAAGTCGGGCGCGGGCGCAGGCGCTGATCCTGGCAGGTCTGGTCTATGTGGCTGACCGAAAAGTGGAAAAAGCGGGGCAGGCGCTGAAGCCCGATGCGGCGCTGGAGGTGAAGGGCCGCGACCATCCCTGGGTGTCGCGCGGCGGCGTCAAGCTGGCCCATGGGCTTCAACATTTTGGCTGGAATGTGGCAGGCGCGATCGCGATCGACGTCGGCTCCTCCACCGGCGGCTTCACGGACGTGCTGCTGACCAACGGCGCGGCGCGGGTCTATGCGGTCGATTCGGGCACCAACCAGCTTGCCTGGAAGCTGCGCCAGGACCCGCGCGTGGTGGTGCATGAGCGCACCAACGCCCGCAACCTGACGGCCGAACATGTGCCGGAGGCGGTGGACGTCATCGTCTGCGACGCGAGCTTCATCTCGCTGGCCAAGGTGCTCGATGCCGCGCTGGGCTTCGCTCGCCCCGGCGCGCACCTGATCGCGCTGATCAAGCCGCAGTTCGAGGCGGGGCGCGGCGAGGTGGGCAAGGGCGGCGTGGTCCGCGACCCGGACGTGCACGAACGGGTGTGCCGCGAGGTGGCCGACTGGCTGACCGCACGTGGCTGGAATGTGGCCGGAATCACGCCCAGCCCGATCACCGGCCCCGAAGGCAATGTGGAGTTCCTGATCGGTGCCGTTCTGCCGCAAGAATCCGCGATCGTTGCGGAGGCGTGAAACCAAATCGCCTCCCCTGCTTTTACGCGAAATGCGGGGCGCACCAATGCGGGACGGGGACGAAATGGTTGTGCTTTGACCGGATCGCAAAGAGACGATACGCAGGATATCGAGCGGACCTGTAGCAAGGGGAAAACGTGGCTTTACCTCGCCTCTTTGCCTTGATCGTCGGGCTGCTGGCGGCGGCCTATTTCGGCTTTGGCCTGGCCCAGTATACGGTAAGCCCGATCGTCGCGGGCATCATGCTGTTCGCGGCCCTGATATTGGTGGCGGCGTCGCCGCGCCGGGCCGTCACCCGCCTGCAGCGCAACCTGGTGGTGGCCGCCTGGGGAGTCTTCAGCCTGCTTTCGATCGCCGCGCTGATCGTGCTGCTGCTGATGGGGGGCGACAATCGCGCCAAGGCGATGGCCCTGCTGCTGTTCCTGACCGGCTTCGGCTTCACCGTCCGTTCGGCCTGGCAGGCAGGCAAGAAGAAGCGCCGGAAATGGGACAATTATTTCGATAAATAAGGGCGGAAGGCCGGGCTCCCGTCAGGCGCCTTCCGATCGCAGCGTCGCCACCCAGATATCGGCGAGCGTATCGAGCAGCCCTTCGAAATCCGTTTCCCAGCCCTGGATGTGGACCGCCATCATCGCGCGTTCGAGCTGGAAGATCAGCAATTGCGCGCGCCGCCGCGCCTCATCGGCGGTGAAGGCCGACCAGCGCGCGCCATCCCCGATCAGCGCGGCGACGAAGGCGGCCTCGTGCGCGCTTGAATCCGCCGAAATCTCGGCCAGCATTTCGCGCAGCAGGGTGCGCATGCCGTCATTATGGACCCGCCAGGCGGCGCCGACCTCCGCCAGCCAGCCGCGGATCGAGCGGCGCGACCAGTCCGGCAGTTCGGCGAAGCGGACGTAGAGGCCGGTTCCCCGCTCCCACATGTCCGCCAGGATCGCCCGGCCGACATCGGGCTTGCCGGTGAAATGGGCATAGAAGGTGGCGCGGGAAACGCCGGCCGCGCCCAATATCTCCTCGATCGTGGCGGCCGCCATGCCGCGCCGTTCGAACACCGCCAGCGCGGCATCGACGATCCGCGCGCGGGTGGCGCGGCGCTGCTGTTCCCGAAGCGGGATCGGGCTGGGCCGGGCCTGGATGCTGGGCGCGATCGACATGGACCTTGGCTATCAGACGCGGCGGCGAAGACAAGACCATACATATGTATGGAATATTGACGATCATATGGCCCGTGATATGTCTTTTGCCGAAAACAGAATGGAGAGGCCCAATGAATGCGATCAGCCCGATTCCGATGCGCTATCGGACGCACGACACCATCTATCCGCGCGGATGGTATTGCATCGCCGAGTCGGAGGATGTGGCCGCCGACAAGATGCTGCCGGTGAGCTGGCTGGGCCAGCAGCTCATCATCTACCGCACGAAGGACGGCGCGGCGCAGGCGGCCGACGCCTATTGCCCGCATTTGGGCGCGCATCTCGCCAGCCATGACGGCAAATTGTGCGACGGGCGGATCACCTGCCCCTTCCACAAATGGGAGTTCGACAGCGCGACCGGCAAGGTCGAGCATATCCCCTATACCGACGTGCCGGTGCCGGCGAGCGTGCGGCTGACGCTGCACCCCACGCGCGAGACCGACGGCATGGTGCTGATCTGGCACGACCCGGCCGGCGGCAAGCCGAGCTTCGAGCCGTTCGATTCGAGCGGGCTGCGCGGCGATGACAAATGGGTGCGCTATGCGGTGAAGAGCTGGGAGACGCGCTGTCCCTTCCGCGACATGCTGGAGAACATCTTCGACACCGCGCACATCACGCAGCTCCACAATGCGGCCTCGCTGCCCGACATCACCAATTACGAGCCCAGGGATTACGGGCTGCGCCTGCAATATGTGACGGACCCAGACGCCGGCGAGGAGACGCCGATTTCCTCGTTCGAGATGAACCTTTCCGCGCTGTCGCTGCTGACCCAGATCTATCACGGCGTGCATTTCACGGCGCTGTTCGTGATCTCCTTCACGCCGATCGACGAGGAGCGGATGGTGGAAACCGCCCGGCTCTACCTGAAGGACAATGGCAATGCCGAGGCGATGGAGCAGATCGGAAAGGCCTTCGTCGAGCGCTTCGTGTTCGAGGTGGAACAGGACCTGAAGGTGCTGGACTATAAGAAGCACCTGACCCAGCCGCGCCTGTGCGCCGGCGACGGCCCGATCATGAAGTTCCGTAGCTACGCCGCGCAATATTACGACTGAGCGGAAACAGGGGTTGCGGCGCGCTTTGGGGCGCGTGCCGCGATCCGGGGCCGGGTTTCGCGCCCGGCCCCGTGACGTTTCAGGCGACGAGCGCGGCGGCCCAGCGCGCGAAGCCGAGCCAGGCTTCCGTCTGCCAGACCAGGATGGGCAGGACCATCGCCGCCAGCGCATAGAGGCCGCCCCACAGGGTCGCGCGATGGATGCGGCGGATGGTCGCCATGTCCCACAAAGCGACGAGGACGATGTAGAGCGCCGGCACCAGCACGATCCCGCTGAGCCCGGCGAACCAGGGCATGCGGCCGAAGGCGGCGCCCATCATCGGCACCATCGCGAGCACCATCAGCCGCTTGTGAGTCTGCGGCGCCCGGCGCTTCCACAGGGCGGCGAGGATCAGGCCGCCGAAGCCGGGCACGGCGAACAGCGGGATCGCCGCCCAGGACAAGGGCGGCACGATCGGCGGGCCGGAGGCGCGGGCGACGCCGTGAAGCCCGGTCAGGGTGCCGATGACGATCATCGCGATGACCAGCGGCAGCCCCAGCATGCCGAGTCGGCGGTGGATATCGGTGCGGCCGGCGCCGGCCAGCGCGGTCTGCGTCACGAACAGCAGCATCCACGCCGAAAAGACCGCGCCGTGCAGGTGCACCAGCGGCGTCGGCGACAGGACATGCGCCGGCCGGCCGTTGAACGGCACCAGGAACCAGGACGGCGCGAAGCCGATGAAGACGGCGACCAGCATCGACGCCGCGATGCCGGTATAGAAGATATGTTCCGGCGCCCATCGGCGCCGGCGAGCAAGAGCAATCGTAGCCAATCCGGCCTCCCCACAAGGCGGGAGCCCCGAAGGTGGGGCTCGCGGGATGTGGGGCGGGAAAGGCCCGATCGCGGGCGGATCGGCCAGAGGCGCGCGACGAAGATGCAATTCCGCGCGATCTTGCGACGAAATTGCGCCGCCGCCGCCGGGCGGGATCGCTGCCGGATCGGATGGCGGCCGCCCGTTCCGGCGCCGGTGGCTGGAACGGGCGACGGCGCCTCAGTTCAGATAATGGGTCAGCTCAGATAATGGGCCGTCGTCCTGGCGGCGACTTCCTCCGCCGTCACGCCCGGCGCCAGCTCGATCAGCCGGAAGGGGGACTTGTGGTCCGGCCGCTGGAACACCGCGAGATCGGTGATGACCATGTCCACCACATTCTTGCCGGTCAGCGGCAGGGTGCAGGCGGGGATGAACTTGGGGCTGCCGTCCTTGGCGTTATGCTCCATCACCACGATGATCTTCTTGACGCCGGCGACGAGATCCATCGCGCCGCCCATGCCCTTGATCATCTTGCCGGGGATCATCCAGTTGGCGATGTCCCCGCTTTCGGAAACCTCCATCGCGCCCAGCACGGTAAGGTCGATATGGCCGCCGCGGATCATCGCGAAGCTGTCCGCCGAGGAAAAGTAGCTGGACGACGGCAGCTGGCTGATCGTCTGCTTGCCGGCGTTGATCAGATCGGCGTCCACCTCGTCCTCATAAGGGAAGGGGCCGATGCCGAGCATGCCGTTTTCGGACTGGAGCGTCACCTCCACGCCTTCGGGCACATGGTTGGCCACCAGCGTCGGGATGCCGATACCGAGATTGACGTAGAAGCCGTCCTGCAATTCCTTCGCGGCGCGGGCCGCCATCTGGTCGCGGGTCCAGCCCTTGGTTGCTTCCGTCATCATGCCGCCTCCCGCGTCCGCACGGTGCGGAACTCGATCTTCTTGTCATAGGGCGCGCCCAGGATCAGGCGCTTCACATAGATGCCGGGCAGATGGATGCAGTCCGCATCCAGGCTGCCGACCGGCACGATCTCCTCCACCTCGGCCACGCAGATCCTGCCGGAGGTGGCCGCGGGCTGGTTGAAGTTGCGCGCCGTCTTGCGGAACACGAGATTGCCGGCTTCGTCGGCCTTCCAGCCCTTGATGATCGAAAGATCGGCGCGGATGCCGCGTTCGAGCACATAGGTCTCGCCGTCGAACTCCTTCAGCTCCTTGCCTTCGGCCACCAGCGTGCCCACGCCCGTTTTGGTGTAGAAGCCGGGGATGCCGGCGCCGCCGGCGCGCATCCGTTCCGCCAGCGTGCCCTGGGGGCAGAATTCCACCTCCAGCTCGCCGGCCAGATACTGCCGCTCGAACTCCTTGTTCTCGCCCACATAGGAGGAGATCATCTTGGCGATCTGGCGGGTGCGCAGCAGCTTGCCGAGCCCTTCATTGTCGATGCCGGCATTGTTGGAGGCGACGGTGAGCCCCTTCACGCCGGAAGCCTGGATCGCATCGATCAGCCGTTCCGGGATGCCGCACAGGCCGAAGCCCCCGGCCGCGATCGTCATGCCATCGAACAGCAGCCCTTCCAGTGCCGCCGCAGCATCGGGATATATCTTGTTGGCCACGCCTTCTCCTCTCCCCTGAACGCTTCTGTGCCGGCGGGATAAAAGCAGGCGGGGATGGCCGTCAATCGAAGCTTGTCCCGATTGTCCGCCACGCAATCGCACTCGGGAAACGCGGAGGCGGGATGTCCCTTTTTCCGCCGATCGGGGCGGGTTATGGATGCATCATGAGCAATCAACGCACTGGCGGGCGGATCCTTGTGGACGCCCTCGTCGCCCAGGGATGCGATCGCATCTTCTGCGTGCCCGGCGAATCCTATCTGGCCGTCCTCGACGCCCTGCACGACACGCCGGAGATCGAGCTGGTCGTCGCCCGGCAGGAAGGCGGCGTCGGCTTCATGGCGGAGGCGGACGGTGCGATGACCGGCCGGCCCGGCATCGCCTTCGTCACGCGCGGCCCCGGCGCCGCCAACGCATCGATCGGCGTGCATGTGGCGATGCAGGATTCGACGCCGATGATCCTGTTCATCGGCGACGTCGCGCGCAGCGACCGCGACCGCGAGGCTTTCCAGGAGATCGACTTCACGGCGATGTTCTCCCCCATCGCCAAATGGGCCTCCCGCATCGACGATGCGGAGCGCATTCCCGAATATGTCGCGCGCGCCTATGCGGTCGCCATGTCCGGCCGGCCGGGGCCGGTGGTGCTGGCGCTGCCGGAGGACATGCTGACCGATCTGGTCGGCGCGGTCGATCGGCCCCGCGTGGAGCCGCCGCAGCAGGCGGTGGGCGCGGAGACGATGGCCCAGGTGAAGGCCCTGCTGGCCGAGGCCAACGATCCGGTGGCGATCATCGGCGGCGCGGGCTGGAACGGCAAGGCCGCGCGCGACTTCGCCAGCGCGGCCGAGGCGATCGGCCTGCCCGTCGCGGTGGCGTTCCGCCGGCAGGATGCGATGCCCAATGATTGCGCCGTCTATGCCGGCAATCTGGGCTATGGGCCGAGCCCCGCGCTGGTGCGGCGGGTGAAGGAGGCGGACCTGCTGCTGGTCGTCGGACCCCGGCTGGGGGAGGCCACCACCGATGGCTATACCCTCGTCACCCCGAACCATCCCGGCCAGAAGCTGATCCATGTCCATCCCGATCCGGCGGAGCTGGGCCATGTCTATCGCGCGGACCTTGCCGTCTGCGCGGGAATGGCGGCCTTTGCCGCTGCCCTGGGCGGGATGGTCCGCGACGATGCCGGCAGCGGGGACATCGGCTTCACCACCGGCAAGGATGCCCATGTCGAATGGCTGGCATGGTCCACGCCCACGCCCGGCAGCGCGACGCTCGATCTCGGCGCCTGCGTGACGGCGATGCGCGAGGCGCTGCCGGCGGACAGCATCATCTGCAACGGCGCCGGCAATTTTTCCGGCTGGTGGCACCGTTTCTGGCGCTATGCCGGCCCGGTGAGCCAGCTTGCGCCGACCGCTGGCGCCATGGGCTACGGCCTGCCGGCGGGCGTTGCCGCCGCGATGCGCGCGCCGGAGCGGCAGGTGGTGGTGCTGGCCGGCGACGGCTGTTTCCTGATGAACGGGCAGGAACTGGCGACGGCGGTGCGATATGGCCTGAAGCTGCTGGTGCTGGTGATCGACAATGGCAGTTACGGCACCATCCGCATGCATCAGGAACGGCGCTACCCCTCCCGCATTTCCGGCACCGACCTGGTGAACCCGGACTTCGCCGCGCTGGCGCGGGCCTATGGCGCCTGGGCGGAGACGGTGACGGAGACGGCGGCGTTCGCGCCCGCGCTGGCGCGCGCGCAGGAACAGCCGGGCGTGGCGCTGCTCCACCTCAAGACCGATATCGAGCAGATCGGGCCGGGGATCACGGTGAGCGCGCTGCGCGGCCGATGAGCGCGGGATAGAGTGAAGGAAGCGCCCGTCCGGGATGGAGCGGGCGCTTCCCCGCGACCCTCGCGGGTAATCGTCGATCGTTTGATGACAGCAATGTTACCGGTCCCATCGGCCGGGCGAAACCGCAAGTCCACGGGGCGTTGGAAAAGGGCGATGGCCGGCCTTCCGCGAAGCCGCTCGCCTAGCGCGCGGCGCTGCGCTAAGGGGAGGGCATGATCCTCGAACTTGCTGAAATCGATATCCTCCCCGGCAAGGAAGCCGCGTTCGAATCGGTGCTGGAGGAGGCTTCGGGCCATTTCCTGCGGACACCCGGCTGCCTGGGCATGAAGGTGACCCGATCGATGGAGCATCCGCACCGTTTCCGGCTGCTGGTGCAGTGGGAATCGGTCGATGCGCATATGGTGGGCTTCCGCAATTCGGATGCCTTCCTGGAATGGCGGCGGCTGGCCGGGCCGTGTTTCGCCAAGCCGCCGCGCGTCGAGCATCTGAGCCTGCTGATCGACAAATGATCGGGCGCGCCGGCGATCAGCCGGCGGAGTTTTGCCCTTCGCGCTTCGCGAGGATGCCGGCGACGAGATCATAGTCGCTGGCCTTGTCCACATCGATGCCCGCTTCGGCGCGGTCGAGCAGCACCGGCTTCACCCGGAAGCCGAGCCGGCGCCCCGCCGTCGCCAGCGCATCGGCCAGCGTGATCGTGCGGGTGAGCGCGCGGAGGGCGAGGCAGGGGCCGAAGCGCATCATCAGCTTGCGTGCGGCCTTGCGGTCCTGTTCGGCGCCGGCCCACAATTCCAGCGCCGGGGCCACGGCCGGGCCGGTGAGCGCGAACAGGTTGGCGCCGGTGAACCCGCCGTCGCGGAAGCGCAGCCAGGTGCGCTTGTTCTCGGGATAGGCGGCCAGCAGCACGCGGGCGGGCACCATCGCCACGGCCACGTCGGTATCGCCCACGCCATCGATGAAGGCATCGACATCGGCGGGCAGCAGCAGCGGATGATCGGCGGTGGCGATCAGCACGGGCCACGGCGCCTCCGGCCGGCCGGCGACCGCCTCGATGCTGCGCGATATGCCCATGCCGCTGACGTGGAGCCGCACCTTGGGGTGATCGGCGATCCAGCCGAGATCGCCCGCGACGACCGCCTCGGGCTCCTGCGAGAGGATGAGGATGCGGCCGATGCGATCGACGGCGGCCAGCGTGCGCACCATGCGGGCGATCATCGCCTCGCCCGCGATCGGGATGCGGGCCTTGAAGCGTTCGCCATAAGCCTCGGCGAAGGGATCGCCGCCCGGCCGCGACCCGGCGAGCAGGATCGCCGTCCATTGGCCCGTTTCGTTCACCGCCGCTCCGCCCTTCCTGTCCGCCGGCCAGCCTGCCGGGAAGCCCGAGCTTATAGCCGCCGCCCCGGAAAAGTCACGATTGCGGGCGATAGGCGCGGGCCATATTCTGTCCCCATCATCAGCGCGAGCGCATCATGACCATCCGCAAGGCCGTTATCCTGAGCGCGGGCAAGGGATCCCGCCTGCTGCCCCTCACCGAGAACCGGCCGAAATGCCTGCTCGACTGTTCGGGCAAGACGCTGCTGGAATGGCAGCTCGACGCGCTGTTCTCCGCCGGCGTGGAGGAGGCGGTGATCGTCACCGGTTTCCGTTCCGATCTCGTCGACGCGCTGGTCGCCGCCCGGCCTGACCGGCGGGCGCGCACGCTCTACAACCCCTTCTACCATGTCGCCGACAATACCGGATCGGTGTGGATGGCGCGCGAGGAGATGAAGGAGGATTTCCTGATCCTCAACGGCGATACGCTGATCGGCCCCGATATCGTCCGCAGGGTGATCGACAATGCGACCGCGCCGATCACCGTGACGGTGGACGAGAAGCCGGCCTATGACGATGACGACATGAAGGTGCTGCGCGACGGCGACCGGCTGCTGCGCATCGGCAAGACCATCACCGAATGCAATGCGGAGTCGATCGGCTTCCTCGCCTTCCGGGGGCAGGGGCCGGCGGTGTTCGTCGATGCGGTCGATACGCTGATGCACGGGCCGGAAGGCGTATCGAGCTGGTATCTGAAGCTGATCGACCAGCTCGCCCCGCTCGGCATCGTCAGCACGACATCGATCCACGGCATGGAATGGCAGGAGGTGGATTTCCTCCCCGATCTCGACGCCGCGCAGAAGCTCACCGCGCGCTGGCGCGAAGCGGGGCGATAGGCCCGATCAGCCGCGCGCCTTCGGAACCAGCTCCACCACGTCGAGCAGCGATTCCCAGCGCGGATAGGGCAGGACGAGGCGCCAGCGCTGGTCGCCGATCCGTTCGAAGGCGCCGATCATGTCGCGTTCCGGATCGCGGCCATATTCCAGCGCGCGCCGTTCGTCCCCCAGCATCATCGTGCCGAGGAAGATCATGCGGCTGCCATCCTGGGGAAAGAGCAGCCCCACCGGCTTCTGCCCGCCTTCCAGCTTGGTGAGGCTGAGGATGCCGCCTTCCTGCGCGACGCGGCAGGTGAAGGGCGGCAGGGTCGTGACCACGGGCCCGGCAGGGCGGCGGGAACCGAGCTTGAAGACGCGGCAGGCATAATCGCCGGCCGGCGGCGTGGCGCCGGGCTGGGCCGCATCGGGCTGCATCAGCGCGCCCAATGGGGCGATCTGCTGCGACTGGCCGGCGGCGGCGACCTGGTCCAGCGCCTTGATCCAGGCCGTCCGCCATCCGCGCAGGCGTTCGCGATCGGCGCTGGTGGCGATGACGCGCCAGTTGGTCGGCGGCGGGGAATCATCGGCATGGGCATCGATCGCCGCGCCCGCAACGCAGCCGGCGAGAAGGATGAGCGACAATATCCGGGGGGATGATTGGAGGCTCTTCAGCAAATCATGTTCCTTCGGCCCTTCATCGCCGGGCTGGACGTGCCGAGGGGATCGCGGCAACCGGAAGCCGTAAAGACGACGGGAGATACAGGATGATGACAGACCTCGAGACCCGGATCGACCGCCTCGAATCGACCGAGGCGATCCGTCAGCTCGTTTCGCGTTATTCCCTGTCGCTCGACATGCGCGATCTCGACGCGCACGTGAACCTGTTTGCGCCCGACATTCGCGTGAGCCGCGACAAGGTGGGTCGCAGCCACCTGAAGCGGTGGCTGGACGATACGCTTCGCCTGCAGTTCACGGGCACGTCCCATCATGTCGGCAACCATGTGATCGAGTTCGACGATGCCGATCATGCACATGGCGTCGTCTATTCCAAGAACGAGCATGAGACCGGCCCCGAATGGGTGATCATGCAGATGCTCTACTGGGACAATTATGAACGGATCGACGGGCGCTGGTATTTCCGGCGACGGCTGCCCTGCTACTGGTATGCGACCGACCTGAACAAGCCGCCGATCGGCGACATGAAGATGCGCTGGCCGGGGCGGGAGCCCTATGAGGGGACGTTCCACGCGCTCTGGCCGTCCTGGAAGGACTTCTGGGCCAATCCGCCGCGGTCGGACGAGCCGGAGGTGGCGGAGCCGGCGCCCCTGGGCGAGTTCCTGAAGCGGATGCGGCGGGATGCGGCCGATCCGCGCATCCGGGTGCGGTGAGCGGGAAGGGGCGGAACGGGCTTGAGGCCGCCCGCCAAGCTGTGTATTGCTTGCATAACACAGTGGAGGATCGACCGATGCGCCTTGCCCTTATCGCCCTGCCCGCGGCCTTGCTCGCAGCCTGCAACGCCGGTGGACCGGCCGCGGCCGACAATGGCGGCGGCGGACGCGACGTGCGGCAATTCTCCGCCGCCGGCTTCGATCGGGTGGCGTTGCGCGGGCCTGACGACGTGACGGTACGGGTGGGGCCTGCCGTGTCGGTGCGCGCCGAGGGCGATCGCGCGGTGCTCGACCGGCTGGAGGTGAGCGTGGTCGACGGCGAGCTGCGCCTCGCCCGCCGCAAGGAAGGCTGGAATTCCAACACGCGCGGCAGCGCCCGCTTCATCGTGACCCTGCCGGCGCTGCGCGGCGCGACCGTCGCCGGATCGGGCAACATGTCCGTGGATCACGCCAAGGCCAGGGAATTCGCGGCGTCGATCGCGGGATCGGGCAATCTGGGCGTGGGCGCCGTGGAAGGCGAGACGGTGGACCTTTCGGTCAACGGATCGGGCAATCTGACGGTGGCCGGCAGCACGCGGACGGTGAGCGGATCGATCAACGGATCGGGATCGATCCGGGGCCAGGGGCTGAAGGCGGACACCGCCTCCATCTCGATCGCGGGATCGGGCGACGCCGACCTGACGGCGCGATCCACCGCCGCCATATCCGTGATCGGATCGGGCAATGCGACCGTCACCGGCGGCGCCAAGTGCACCATCCGCCGCGTGGGATCGGGCGGGGCCAATTGCAGCTGAACTGAAGGCGCGCGCGTCGTCGGCGCGCGCCTTCAGGCCGTGGGTTCCAGCCCCGCCGGGGTGAGCAGGCCGCGACGGGTGGCGGCGTTGAAGATCAGGTTCACCACCGGGTTCGACCAGCCGCAATTGGTGGCGAAATCGCGGGTGAGGGTGTCGTGGTGGAGTTGGTGGGCGGCGGGCGTCATCAGCAGGCCCAGCCGCCGCATCGCCCGCACCACCGGCGGATTATGATCCCGGTGCAGCGTGCCGTGGAAATATTGGGCGAAGGTGCCGCCCAGGATGAAGGTGAACGCGCCCGCCACCGCCCAGCCGGGCACGGGCAGCGCCAGCCACAGGATGTTGAGCAGGATCGAGGCGGGCAGCGCGCCCGCGATCACCGTCGATCCGATCTGCCGCCACATCGTCCGCCGGCCGAGCGCGTTGGGGCGGGGATGGTGGTTCTTGAAATCATAGACCAGCCGCTCGAGCGGGGAGAGCTGGGCCATCGTCTGCCGGAACAGCGCCTGATAATGATCGGACTCGCGCGATCCTTCGTAGAAATAGAGCCGGTCCAGCCCCATGCCGGGGCGGCAGGGCCGGTAATCCATATACATATGGACCAGGCCGGACATCAGATCCGCGGCATACCAGCCCGCGATCATCGCCGGCGGGATCAGCCAGCTCCAGCGATCGACCGCGCCCGAGAGGTTGAGGGCGAGCGAGCCCGCGAACAGCAGAACGATCGCGAATATCGTGAATTTCCGGCCCGTCACCGATCCAGAACCTGCGCCTGACTTCCCACGGCATAGCCATGCGCCGGCAGCGATTTCATGTCAAAGCCGGGGCGACGAGGCGCCTTCAAGCCACGGCTGCGCCAGCCGTTCCGACGCCGCCATGAAGCGATCGATATGGTCCGGCGTCAGCGCGGCCGTGGGCAGGATCGCGCGGGCCTTGCGATCGAACATCGCGCCGTTGAACCGTTCGAGATCGGGCGAAAGGAGGAGCGGGGCGATCCGGCGCGCATAGCTGTCGGCATCCGGCGCCAGCAGGCCGATCAGGGTTTCGACGATGCGGTGGCGCAGGCTGTTCTCGCCCAGCAGGTTGCCGCGGATATCGGTGCGGATCAGCCCTGGATTGAGCCCGAAGCTGCCGATGCCGGGAAAGCGGCGGGCCAGATTGATCACCAGCATCTCGTTGCCGGCGATGGTGTTCTTGTGGGCGCCGAGGGCCGTGTATCGCCGTTCGGCATTGAGATCGCCGGGATCGCCGGCCGCACCCGTGCCGGGATAGCCCATGACGAATATCCGGGGGCGGAACGCGGCATCCCGCCGATCGCGGCCGAGGCGGGGTGCCAGCGAACGCAGCATGACGAAGCGGTTGAGATAGCTGACCGCCAGGTCGCGCTCTATGCCGTCCGTCGTCATCTGCCGGTGCGGCGCGGCGAAGATGCCGGTGGTGAAGATCAGGATATCGGCATTTCCGGCCGGCAGCTCCTCCGCCACGCGCCGGGCCTCACCCATCAGGCCGAGATCGGCGGGGACGAAGGCGATGCCCGGCCGGTCGGCATCGCGGAACCTCCGCCCGACGACCGTGACATCGGCGCCGTGGGAGGCGAGCAGGCGGCTGATCGCGCGGCCGATGCCGCCCGTGCCGCCCACCACGATCACCCGCTTGCCCGCGATGGCCGCCATGCCGGCCGGGTGCCAGACGATTTTTCTGTCGCGTCGCATCGCGGGCCTCCTGCCGTCAGGCTGCGATCAGGGCCGCCTGATCCAGCGCGGCGGCCATGGCGGCGGTGCGCGTCGCTTCACTGATGGCAAGGCCTTCGGCGACGATGACTTCCAGCGCGGTGACACCGATGAAGCCGAACACGCTGCGCAGATAGGTTTCGGCATGCTCGGCGGCGGCGGCCGGGGAGCCGGGGCCGTAGAGGCCGCCGCGCGACAGGGCGACGATTACCCGCTTGCCGCCGGCCAGCCCCTCCGGCCCGTTGGCGCCGTAGCGGAAGGTCTGCCCCGCCACGAGGATGCGATCGATCCACGCCTTGAGCTGGCTCGGGATGGTGAAATTATACATGCCCGCGCCGATCACGACGATGTCGGCATCGAGGAATGCCTTGAGATCGTCCCCTTCGGCCACCTCCGCGAGATCGGCGAGGTCGAGATGGGCCGGCGGCGCGGCGGCGAGATCGCGATAATCGACGGCGAGGCCCGGATTTTCGGCGCGCAGGCGATCGACGATCGCGGCGGTGAGCGCGCGGCTGGCGGAGCGTTCGCCCTGGATGCTGGAATCGAGGTGGAGCAGGTTCACGATAATCTCCGGTATGGATTTGTGACCTGATCCAGTTATGGAACCCCCTGTGCGCTGCCAAGAACGCAAATCTTTGGGACCTGGTCACATGAATAGGACTGCATCCGCCATCGGGCATCCGGCCAGCGAGCCGCCGCCGGACATCGAGCATCGCGATTGCCGGATGATCAGCGAGATACTGGGCCGGATCGGCGACAAATGGACGGTGCTGGTGGTGATGACGCTGCGCGAGCGGCCCCGCCGCTTCAACGAGCTGAAGCGCGCGGTGGACGGCATTTCGCAGCAGATGCTGGCGCGCACGCTGAAGGCGCTGGAACGCGACGGCATGGTATCGCGCCGCGTGCAGGACAGCGTGCCGCCGCAGGTGGAATATTCGCTGACCGAGCTTGGGACATCCCTGGCCGAGCCGGTGAAGCAGCTTGGCCAGTGGGCCTGGGCGCATCTGGAGCTGATTCGGGGCCATCGCGCCCATTATGACCGTAAGACGGGTTAGGCCGCATTTGGGGGAGGATATTCCGCCGGCCTTATTCATCATTCCCGCGAAAGCGGGAGCCATAGGTTAGCGTAGCTGTTTCACAGATGCGGTCGGCTCGATTGAGTCGATAGCTCCCGACACAATGGATTCCCGCCTGCGCGGGAATGACGGAGGGGGCGACGCAACGGAAAGGCACATGCCGGCCGGGGCGACGGCCAAGACCCTTTCAGGGGCGGAACAATATCGCGTGGGATGCCGTTCTGCGAAGGCGGGACGTGCCCGTCCGGCGATGTTGGGGAGAAGGACCATGAAGGTTCGTATCGGCACCGCGATTGCCCTTTCGCTCATCCTGCTGGCCGGCGGCTGCGCGCCGCAGGCGGGGCCGGCCGGGGTTTCGCCGCCCGATGCGCATGATGCGCGCAATTCGCTGGACTGGGCCGGCGCCTATCGCGGCGTGCTGCCCTGCGCCGATTGCGAGGGGATCGAGACCGTGGTGACGCTGGGCCAGGACGGGCGCTTCCGCGAGGAGGTGAAATATCTGGGCAAGGGAGACGGCAAGGTCCTGACCCGGGAGGGCGCGTTCCAGTGGAACGACGCCGGCAATGTCGTGACGCTGGAAGGCGACGGGCCGGCGCGTTATTTCGTGGGGGAGAACCGGATCACGCGGCTGGCGAGAGACGGTTCCAGGATCACCGGCGGCCTTGCCGATCGCTATGGGCTGGAGAAGATGGCCGGGCACCTGACCGAGACCTACTGGAAACTGGTGGAACTGAACGGCCGGCCCGTGCCCCGGCTGGAGCGCGAACCCTATCTGATCCTGAAGGCCGAGGGCGGCCGCGTGAACGGCTTTGGCGGGTGCAACAGCTTCAGCGGCTCCTATACGGTGGACGAGGCGGCATCGCGGATCAGCTTCGGGCAGGTCGCCTCCACGATGATGGCCTGCGTGTCGGGCATGGACGTGGAGCAGGCGTTCCACCGGGTGCTCGGGCAGGCCGACAATTATTCGCTGAACGGCGATCATCTTACCCTGAATCGCGCGCGGATGGCGCCGCTGGCGCGGTTCGAGGCGGTCTATCTCCGCTGATCCGGCCGGCAGCGGCGCTTGACGGCGGCCGCCGCCCACGGGCTAACTTCCGCCCCGCCGGATGACGATGGCATCAAGTGGGGGGGAATATGAACGTTGCGACCAAGCCCGTGGCCCTGGTGACGGGCGCGTCTTCCGGCATGGGGCTGGATTTCGCGCTCAGGCTGATCGCGGAAGGCTATACCGTCTATGGCGCGGCCCGTCGGGTCGACCGCATGGGGGGGATCGCGGCGGCGGGCGGGATCGCCATCGCCATGGACGTGACCGACGATGCGACGATGGTGGCAGGCGTCGACCGGATCATTGCCGATCAGGGGCGGATCGACGTGCTCATCAACAATGCCGGCTATGGCCAATATGGCGCGCTGGAGGATGTGCCGATCGCCGAGGCGCGCCGCCAGATGGAAACCAACGTCATCGGGCTGGCGCGGCTGACCCAGCTTTGCCTGCCGCACATGCGGGCACGGCGTTTCGGCAAGATATTCAACATATCCTCGATCGGCGGCCGCTTCGCCCTGCCGCTGGGGGGCTGGTATCACGCATCAAAGTTCGCGCTGGAAGCCTATTCGGATGCGCTGCGCAACGAGGTGCGCGGCTTCGGCATCGACGTGATCGTGATCGAGCCGGGCGGCATCGAAAGCGAATGGAGCGGCATCGCCACGGCGGAGGCCGAGCGTTATTCGGCGGACGGCGCCTATGCCGCGATGACGAGGCGCTTCGGCGAGCTGCAGGCCCGCATCCGCAAGCAGCCCCCGCCCAGCGTGATCAGCGACCTGATCGTCCGCGCGCTGAAGGCCCGGCGGCCCAGGGCCCGCTATCATGGCGGGCTTTATGCGGGGACGTTCCTGTTCCTGCGCCGCGTGCTGCCGGACCGGCTGTTCGACCGGATGATCATGGCGGCGCTGAAATAGGGTCAATGCGCGGCGCTGGTATCCACATCCTTGCGAGGGCGGGGGCTGAGCCAGATGATCGCGGCGGCGAAGGCGAACATGGCGCTGGCGACCAGGAAGACCTGGGTGGTCGCCAGCGCCTGCGCCTGCTGTTCCACCGACCGTTCGATCAGCACGCGGACCTGATCCAGCGAGAAACCCTGGGCGGATAGCGCGTCCGACACCGACTGGGTGTTGAGGCTGGACACGATTTCGCTGCGGGCGACGCGCGTCTTGTCGTCCCAGGCGGTGGCGACGATCGAGGTGCCCACCGCGCCGGACATGGTGCGCAGGAAGCTCAGCAGGCCGGCGGCGGATGCCGTCTCCTCCGGCCTGACCGCGCCGAGCGCCAGGGTCGTCACCGCCACGAAGAAGAAGGGCATGCCGAAGCCTTGCACCATCTGCGGGATGGCGAGCGTCCAGAAATCCGCCTCGGTGGACCAGCCGGCGCGCAGCAGCGACGTCATCCCCAGCCACGCCACGCCGAAGCAGACCAGCGCGCGCGGATCGATCTTGCTGATGAGCTTCGCCACGATCGGCGACATGACGACGGCGGCGACGCCCATGAACGCCATCACATAGCCCGCCTTGGTGGCCGTGTAGCCGAGGCCCACCTGCAGCCATTGCGGGATCACCACGATCGTCGAGAAGAAGGTGCCGAAGGCGAAGGCGGTGGTGACGACCGCGGCCGAGAAGCCCCGGTGCCGGAACACGCGGAGATCGACGACGGGGTTCGCCTCCGTCAATTCCCAGATCAGGAAGGCGACGAAGCCGACGGCGGCAATGATGGCGAGCGCGACAATGAAGCTGTCGGAGAACCAGTCATGCTCGCGGCCGAGATCGAGCATGATCTGCAGCGCGCCGATCCACAGGACGAGGAGGGCGAGCCCGATCATGTCGATCGGCACGCGCCGGATCGGCGTTTCGACGACGCGGACCACCAGCATCGCGCCCGCCGCGCAGCCCAGCGCCACCGGGATGTTGATGAAGAAGATCCAGTGCCAGGACCAGTTGTCGCTGATCGTGCCGCCCAGGATCGGCCCGAGGATCGGGGCGACCACCGTCGTCATCGCCCAGATGCCCATGGCCTGGGCGTGCTGTTCCTTGGGGAAGATGCGCAGCAGCAGCGTCTGCGACAGCGGCATCAGCGGGCCGCCGCACAGCCCCTGGCCGACGCGGCAGGCGACCAGCATGGTGAGCGTGGTCGAAACCCCGCAGAGGAAGGAGAAGAGGCCGAAGCCGACCATGCCGAAGGCGAAGGTGCGCACCGCGCCGAAGCGCTGGGCGAGCCACCCCGTCAGCGGCACGCACACCGCCTCCGCCACCGCATAGGAGGTGATGACCCAGGTGCCCTGGCTCGCCGATATGCCGAGGCCGCCGGCGATGTGCGGCACCGAGACGTTGGCGATGGTGGTATCGAGCACCACCATGAAGTTGGTGACCGCCAGCGTGATGCAGGCGATGACGAGGCGGATGCCGTGGAGCGGCTCGGCGCTCTGGCCGGCGGCGGGGGCTGCGGAGGCCATGGCGGACGGCCCCCTCAGCGGTTCGAGATATCGACGTCGACTTCCATCGAAAGCCCGACGCGCAGCGGATGCTCGCGAAGCTCCTTGGGATCGAGCTGGATGCGCACCGGCAGGCGCTGCACCACCTTGATCCAGTTGCCGGTGGCGTTCTGGGCCGGGATCAGCGCGAAGGACGATCCCGTGCCGCCGGCCAGGCCCACGACCTTGCCGTGATAGACGACGCCGTCGCCGTAGAGGTCGGACGTCAGCTCCGCCGTCTGGCCGATGCGGACATGCTTGAGCTGGCCTTCCTTGAAATTGGCGTCGACATAGGCCTGATCGACGGGGACAATCATCATCACCACCGTGCCGGCGGCGACCCGTTGGCCGAGCTGGACCTGACGGCGGGTGACGATGCCGTCGATCGGCGGGCGGATCACCGTGCGGGAAAGATCGAGGCGGGCCTTGTCCAGCTTCGCCTGCGCGGCGCGGACATCGGGATTTGTGCTGACGGTGGTGCCGGCGATGATCGCATCGTTGGCGGCGAGATCGCCGGCGGCGGCGATGCGCGTGGAATTGGCCTGGGCGACGCCGGCCTGCGCGGTTTCCAGATTGGCGCGGGCGGCGGCGAGCGCGTTGGTGGCGCTCGTCAGCTCATCGCCCGAAACGGCGCCGCTGGGAGCGAGCTTCGCCCGGCGATCGAAATCGACCTGCGCCTTGGCGAAGGCGGCGCGGGCGGAGACCAGCTCGGCCTGCGCGCGCTCGATCTCCGCCTGGCGGGCGCGGACCTGCGCGGCGAGTGCCTCGCTGCTGGCCGACGTCCGGCCGAACTGGCGCTGGGCACGGGCAAGCTCGGCCTCGGCCTCGGCGACGGCGATGCGGGCATCGCTGTCGTCGAGCCGGACGAGCACGTCGCCGCGTTTCACCGCCTGGGTATCGGACACCGCGACCTCGATCACCTGCGCCGCGATCAGCGGGGTGATCTGCGCGGTCTCGGCGTTCACATAGGCATTGTCGGTGGTGGCATGGCGGCTGCCGATCAGCAGATACCAGACGCCGTAGCCGACGCCCGCCAGGATGACGACCGCGGCGAGGCCGGTGAGCAGGCGCTTGCGCAGGCCCGGCCGCCCGCCGCTGGGGGCGGCGCCGGTTGCGCGGGGGGCCTGCAGGTCCTGGGGATCGGCCTCAGCCATCGTCATTTTCCTTGGCAATAATATCGTTTGTCGCAAAGCCGCCGCCGAGCGCGCGCACCAGCGCTACATCGAGCGTGAAGGCGCGCGCCTCCAGATCGGCGACGATCCGCCGGTTCAGGAGCACGGCGTCTTCGGCGGAAAGAACGTCGAGGAAGGTGGAAAGACCCCCTTCATAGCGCTGGCGCGCGACCGCATAGGCCTGTTCCGAGCTGGCCAGCGCGCGGCGCGTTTCATCGAGGCGCACGGCCAGCGACCGCTGGCTGGTGACGGCATCGGCGACCTGATGATAGGCCTCCACCACGCTGCCGTCATAGCTGGCGACGGCCTGGTCGTAATCGGCGCGCGCGCCCTTGTAGCGGCCGGCAAGCTCGCCGCCGTGGAAGATCGGCAGGCTGATCGCGGGACCGACGCTGCCGATGGAGGAGCCGCTCTTCACCAGATTGTCGATGCCGAGCGATTGCAGCCCGATCATCGCCGAGAGATTGATCGCCGGGTAGAAATCCGCCCGCGCCACCTTGATGCGCGCGGCGGCCGCCTCGACCCGCGCGCGGGCGGCGGCGACATCGGGCCGGCGGCCGATGAGATCGGTGGTGACGCCCGGGGGTAGCCCGCGTCCGCCGAGCGCCGGCGTGGCGGGCCGCTCGATCGCGAGGCCGCGATCGGGGCCGGCGCCGATCAGCGCCGCCAGACGATTGCGGGTCAGCGCGATCGCTTCGTCCGTCGCGGCGACATCGGCGCGGGCGGCGGGCACGGCGGCCTCCGCCTGCTTGAGCTCGGCCTGCGTGTCGAGCCCCGTGGCGACGCGGTTGGCGACCAGCGCCAGCGTTTCGCTGCGCACCCGGAGCGCGGATTGCTGCACGTCCCGTTCGGCGAACAGCCGGGCGAGATCGGCATAAGCGGCGGCGATGTTGGTGGAGAGGACGAGACGCGCCTCCTCCAGCTCGATCCGCGCGGCGGCGGCATCCGATGTCGCGGCCCGAAGCGCGGCGCGATTGCGGCCCCACAGATCGAGATCGAGGCCGAGATCGAGCGCGGCGCGGCCATTATCCTGCCAGCCGCGCGGCACGAAGGCGGGCGGGATGCCGTTATTGTAGCTCTGCTTCGCCCAGCCGCCGCTTGCGCTGGCATCGAGCGAGGGGAGGAGGGCGGCGCCGGCCTGCTGGGCGAGCGCATCGGCCTTGCGCAGGCGGGCGGCGGCGGCGGCGAGATCGGGCGCGCCCTTCAGACCTTCGTCGATCAGCGCGGAAAGCTGGGCATCGCCATAGGCCTGCCACCATCCGGCCTGGGGCCAGGCGGTCTCACCGGCGGCGAAGCTCTGCGTCGCCACGATCGAGCCGGCCGCCAGCGGACGCGGCGCGGCGCCGAGATCGGGAACCGGCGCGCAGGCAGCCAGCAGCGCCGTTCCGCCAAGCAAGGGCACGGCGCAGGCTGGAAGAAGACGAATCAAGGACATGGATAAAGAACCGTACTGGCTGGTACGGCGCCTTTCCGCCTCTCCATCGCCCTTGTCAATCAAAAACCGTACTCTATAGTACGATTTCACTATGACGGCGGTGACACTCAAAGACCGGCGCGACGCGCGCAAGCAGGACAGGCGGGAGACGATCCTGGCCGTGGCGGCCCGATCCTTCCTGGAAAAGGGCTATGCCGCGACGTCGATGTCGGCCATCGCCGCGACGCTCGGGGGGTCCAAGGGAACCTTGTGGAGCTATTTCCCGTCGAAGGAGGCGCTGTTCGAGGCGGTGCTCGATCACCAGACGGTGGCCTATCGCCGCGATCTTGAACATGCGCTCGACTTGGCTGGCGACCTGCGGGAAACGCTCACCCGTTTCTGCCGCAATTTCCTGGAGAAGGTGACGTCGCCCGACGCGCTGGCGCTGCACCGGCTGGTGCAGGCCGAGCATCAGCGCTTTCCCGAGGTAGGGCGCATCTTCTACGAACGCGCCCCGCGCGCGACGCAGCGGTTGCTTTCGGCCTATCTGGAACGCTGCATCGCGAACGGCTGGCTGCGGCCGGGCGACTCGCTGCGCATGGCCCGCCGGCTCATCGGCCTGTGCATATCCGGCTGCCACCAGCGCCTGATGTGGGGCGTGGGGCCGGCATCGCTGCCCGAGGCGATCGAGGAGGACGTGGCCGACGCGGTGGAGATATTCATCCGCGCCTATGCGGCCTGAAGGCCCGCCCGCCGGGACATCAATCCCCGGCGGACCGCCGCCAGTTGGGATCGGGCCCGCGCAGCATCGCCGCCAGTGATCCACGCGGGCGCGCGGGGCGGGGAAGCGCCGCGCCGGCCCCCAGGTTGAGCTTGCCGGCATAAATCACCGTCGCGATCGTCATCTCCGTGATGAAGGAGTTGCGCCCGCCGAAGAAGGTGAACAACAGCATCTGCAGCACCGCCAGGGCCATCGCGAAATAATAGCCCATCGCCTCGTGCATCTGCGGCGTGCGCACGCGGGTGGCGAAGCGGACGGCGATCACGGGAATCGCCGCCAGCGCGCCGATGAACATGACGAGGCCGATCACGCCGGAAACGAGCGCGACATAGATGTAGCTGTTGACGAAATCGATGATCCGCTCGCCCTGGCGCATATCCTCCATATGGCTGGTGAATTCGTCCTGGTTGGTGCCGATGAGCGGATGCTTGGCGATCTCCTCCAGCCCGCGATGGAACAGGCGGACGCGATAGGCGGCGGTGTCCTCGGTATCGCTGCCCGTTTTCGTGGACTGGGGGGATTCGTTCAGGAACAGCGTGGTCGGCACGGCGATCAGCATGACGGCGAAGACGAGGAGCGCCTTGGCCGTGGCGGGCTTGGCGAAGCGCCGGAACGCTTCCGACGCGATGATCGCTACCGCGAGGCCGAGATGGGCGTTGCGCGACTGGCAGGCGGTGACGCCCACGAAGATCGCCCCGAAAACCGCCAGCCGCGACAGATTGTTCTGGAAGAAGCTGCGGAACTGCCAAGCCACCATCGCGAAGAAGGACAGGCCGAACGCCATCGCCGTCGCTTCGAGGAACGGCCCCGCGGCGCGAAGGAAGCCGTGCCGCCACTTCACCCGGAACCACTGGGCATCCAGGCCGTAGCGGCTCAGCGTCTCGCGGAAGACCACCCAGCCGGTGACCGATTCGAGCGCGACCAGCGCCGACAGCACCATGCCGGCCGAAAGCAGGTAGACGATGAAGGTGCGGAAATCGGATTCGGTGCGCAGCGACCGCGTCACCACATAATAAGGCAGATAGAGATCGAGCAGCTGCTGGGTGGTGACGCGCAGCACGTTGGTGAAGCTGGTGTCGCGCGCCTGCCCGACCACGAAATAGGCGACCAGCAGCAGCGCCACGATATCGGACAGGCGCGCCGGCTTCGCCCGCTTTCCCTGCACGAACAGCATCATGAGCGCGCCGAGGCCGATCGTGTGCGACGGCCCCCAGGGAAACAGCCAGACACCCGCCACCGTGAGATGGGTGTGCATTTCGGGCACGAGCAGCATGGAGATCAGCATCATGCCGCCGAGATGCTCCGGCCGGCGGCACAGCACGGGGACGATGAAGAAGAGGGCGACGGAGGTGAGGATCAGGTTGGGCGACAGGACGAGGATCGACAGCACCGCCGCGCAGACGATCGCCACCTGGGGGATCACCGCCTGCAATTCCTTGCCCTTGAGGCAGACATGGAGGAAGGCCAGCGCGCCGAGGCTGGCGAACAGCATGTAGGCGAGCTTGATCAGATCGTGGAGCATTAAGCCCGTCTCCCCATGCGGCCCCAAGGAACCCGTCCGCGCCCGTTGATATCGTAACGGCCGGCGGCGTCCAGCCTTCGATGGCGCAAGGCCGGCGGAGCGTGCCGCCATCGTGCGCGGCCGAAAGCGGGGGCTGGACGAAGCGCCGTGCCGTTTCTGCGAACTGCTTTGCACCCGGAACGATCCAGCGATAGGGTGCGGCCATCCCGGCCGGCCCCCGGCCGCCCAATATTGGAAAGCCGCTTATGCCGCGTTTCTTCTCCGGCTCGATCGCCGCGCTCCTCCTCGCAACCACGGCCCCCGCCTTCGCCGCCAAGCCGGCGCCGGTGAGCGCGCTCGTGAAGGCGGTGGACATCCCCTACCAGCAATTCACCCTGGCCAACGGCCTGCGCGTGATCGTGCACGAGGATCGCAAGGCGCCGATCGTGGCCGTATCCGTCTGGTATCACATCGGATCGAAGGACGAGCCCAAGGGCAAGACCGGCTTCGCCCACCTGTTCGAGCATCTGATGTTCAACGGGTCCGAAAACGCCAACATGGATTTCTTCAAGCCGCTGGAGCAGGTGGGCGCCACCGACCTCAACGGCACCACCTGGTTCGACCGGACCAACTATTTCGAAACGGTGCCGACGGGCGCGCTGGAAACGGCGCTGTTCCTGGAATCGGACCGGATGGGCCACCTGCTCGGCGCGATCGACCAGGCGAAGCTCGATAACCAGCGCGGCGTGGTGCAGAACGAGAAGCGGCAGGGCGATAACGAGCCCTACGGCCTGGTCGAATATGCCCAGCTTGCCGCCCTGTTCCCCGACGGGCACCCCTATCGCCATTCCACCATCGGATCGATGGCGGACCTCGACGCGGCGAGCCTGGAGGACGTGAAGAACTGGTTCCGCGCCCATTACGGCCCCAACAATGCCGTGCTGGTGCTGGCCGGCGACATCGACGCGAAGACCGCCAGGCCCCTCGTCGAGAAATGGTTCGGCGATATTCCGCGCGGGCCGGACACGGTGCGCGCGGAGGTGACGGTGCCGACCTTGCCCGCACCCGTGGACCAGGTGATGAAGGATCGCGTCGCCACCACGCGGATCATGCGGAGCTGGGCGGTGCCGGGCCTCAACGATCCGGAGACGACGCAGCTCCAGATCGCGATGTCGATCCTGGGCGGGCTCGCTTCCTCGCGGCTCGACAATGCGCTGGTGCGGCAGGACAAGACGGCGGTGAGCGTTTCGGCCTCGGTCCAGCCGTTCGAGAAGATATCGATCGTCGAGATTGCGGCCAATGTGAAGCCGGGCGCCGATGCGGCGCAGGTGGCGGCGAAGCTCGATTCGCTGATCGCCGATTTCCTGAAGAACGGCCCAACCGCCGACGAGGTGACGCGCGCCGCCACCCGGGCGATCTCCTCGCAGATCGGCGGGCTGGAATCGGTGGGCGGCTTCAGCGGCAAGGCGGTGACGCTGGCCGAGGGCGAGGTCTATTCCAACGATCCCGCCAAATATAAGCAGGATCTGGCCGAAGCCGCCGCCGCCACGCCCGCGACGGTGGCGGCCGCCACCCGCAAGTGGCTGGGCCGGCCGGCCTACCGCCTGACCGTGGAACCGGGCGAGCGCAGCGAGGCGGATATCGCCATCGCCGGCGGCATCCGGGCCGAGCCGCGTTACTATCGCGATCCCAAGCGCGAGGGCGGGGCGGCCGCGCCGGCCGCCTCGATCGCGGCGGTCGACCGCAGCAAGTTCCCCGAGGTGAAGCCGATCGGCGACCTCACCTTCCCGGCGATCGAGCGGACCACCCTATCCAACGGCATGCAGGTGACGCTGGCGCGCCGCACCACCGTGCCGACGGTGCGGGTGTCGATTTCCTTCGACGCGGGCAATGCCGCCGATCCCAAGCAGAAGCTGGGCACGCAGGCGCTGATGCTTTCCCTGCTGGACGAGGGCACCAAGACGCGCAACTCGATCCAGATCGCGGAGGAGCAGGAGCGGCTGGGCGCGGCGATCGCCACCAGCCAGTCGATGGATCGCACCGGCGTCTCGCTGTTCGCGCTCAAGGCCAATCTCGCGCCCTCGCTCGACCTGCTGGCCGATGTGGTGCGCAACCCCGCCTTCGAACCGGCCGAGATCGAGCGCCTGCGCGGGCAGCTCGTCACCTCGATCGCGGCGGAGAATACCCAGCCGCGCGGCATCGCCCGCCGGGTGATCCCGGAACTGCTCTACGGCAAGATCCACCCTTATGGCGTGCCGATGTCCGGCAGCGGCACCGAAGCGGGAGTGAAAGCGGTGACGCGGGACGATCTGGTGGCTTTCCACCAGGCGTGGCTGCGCCCCGACAACGGCAAGATCTTCGTGACCGGCGATACCACGCTGGCGGAGATCAAGCCGCTGCTGGAGGCGCGCTTTGGCCAGTGGCAGGCACCGGCCACCCCCAAAGGCGCCAAGCTGTTCCGCATGGACCGCATGGCGCGGCCGGCGCGGATCGTGCTGATCGATCGGCCGCAGAGCCCGCAATCCTACATCATGGCGGGCCAGCTCCTGCCGTTCCGCGGCACGGACGATCCGCTGGCCTTCACCACGGCCAATGAGGTGATCGGCGGCAGCTTCCTCTCGCGGCTCAACATGGACCTGCGCGAGGACAAGGGCTGGGCCTATGGCGCCTTCACCTCCGCCCCGCTGGTCCGCGATACCATGCCCTTCTACGTGATCGCGCCGGTGCAGACCGACCGGACCGGCGATTCGATCGCGGCGGCGATCGGCGACATCAAGACCTTCCTCACCGCCAAGGGCGTGGACGAGGAGGAGCATGACCGCACGATCAGCAACCAGATCCGCTCGCTGCCGGGATCGTTCGAGACGAGCAGCGATCTTCTGGCCGGGCTGGTTTCGCTCGATACGCTGGGCCGGCCGGACGATTATTACACCAGGCTCGCCGATCGCTATCGCGCGATGACCGCCGCGGAGATGGACAAGGCCGCCCGCGAGGCCATCCGCCCCGACGACCTGATCTGGGTGGTGGTGGGCGATGCCGCCAAGGTCCGCCCGCAGCTCGAAAAGCTCAAGGCGCAGGGCATCAACCTGCCGGTGGAGGAAGCCAAGCCCGGCGCCTGATCGCTGCCCAATACGGAGGTTCTTGACGCAAGCGTCAGGTGCCTCCATCCCTGTGCCACCGAATGAACGGAGAGGAATGAACATGGCGAATGTCGACGGACAGTGGGATTGCGTGACCAAGACGCCGATGGGCGAGCAGAAGTCCGTCTTCACGGTGGTCAGCAACGGCGACACCTTCACCGGCAGCAATGCCGGGCCGATGGGATCGCTGGACGTGGTCGACGGCAAGGTCGACGGTGACACGCTGAGCTGGAAGATGGAGCTCAAGGTGCCGATGGCGATGACGATGGACGCCACCGCGACCGTCGACGGCGACACGCTGACCGGAACCATCAAGCTGGGCGCGTTCGGCGTCGCCCCGATGACGGGCACGCGCAAGGCCTGAACCGACGTAGCCCGGCCCTCGCGGCCGGGCGAACCTCCCTCCTGAGGGAGGGGAATGAGGGTGGGCAGGCGCGCGAAGCGTGCCTGCCGACCTCACCGCATCTGGCGGTTCCCCCTGGGAACCTCCGCAACGCCACCCGTGCCAGGGCGGAATGCCTACCTCCGATCGAACTTGTTCTCGCGGCGGCGGCCGAAGAGGAGGTTGCGTTCGAGGCGGAGGCGGAGCGCGGTGTAATAGGCGTTGAGGAATTCGCTGTCCCCGCCGGGGGCCTGCCAGCCGATCCGGGTGCGGATGGCTTCGGCGACCGTCTGGATCGTTGCCCAGTCATTGGCGCGGAGCACGTCTTCAAGCGTCTGCAGCTCGTAGACGCCATAGGCGTCGAGCTGGGCGTCGGTGAAGCTGTAGGCGGGGCCGCGGCGCGGACGGGCGGCGATGCGGATCAGGTCGAGGTCCAGCTCCGTCTTCGGCGCGCGGACGACCCAGGTGCCGGCCAGCAGATCGCCCACGCGCAGGCGATCCCTGTTCATCAGCGGGAAGAACAGGAAGATGCCGCTCCACCCCAGGCCGAACAGCGCGGTGGCGGCGTCCGCCACGCCTTCATGGGCCTGGTAGAACCAGAAGCTCAGGGGCAGGAACAGCTCGATCTCCCGCATCAGGTTGCGCGCGATCACGGCGTCGCCGGTCAGCCGGCCGCCATTGCGGGCGACGACGCGCAGGCCGCTGCGGCGCTTGCCGGGCGTGGCGCCGCGCGGCCCCATCTCGAACAGGATGAAATAGCCGTTGCGGGCCACGAACAGGCCCAGCAGCCAGAGGATGATGGCGATCTGGCCGGTATTGCCGCCGAACCAGGCGCCGATCACGAGGAGCAGGATGGTGGCGAGCAAGAAGGTGGCGGTGATGATCGCCGCATCGATCGCGAAGGCGGCGGCGCGTTCGCCGGCCGATGCCAGCACGAGGCCGAGATCGACGCCTTCGGGGGTGATGAAGCGGCGGCGGAGCCGTTCGTCGGCATGTTCAGGCATCGGCGGGCCTCCGGCGCGGCCAGTAGAAATATGCAAGCCAGAGCAGCAGCGCCCCGCCGCCGATGGCATAGCGCGCGGCATTGGCGTCGATCCGCTGGCGGGCGATGCCTTCCAGCAGGCCCGCGACCATCAGCATCACCACCACGCCGGCCATGGCGGTGGCGGATATCCGGCCGGCTTCCCGCGCGGCGGCAAGGCGGGTGCTGGGGCCGGGAAAGGCCACCGCACGGCCGATGCGCAGGCCGGCGGCCCCGGCGATGAGGATCGCGAATATCTCCGTCGTGCCGTGGATGGCCAGCCATCCGCCCAGATCCACGCCGAGCCCGCGGGGCGCGAACAGGGCGAAGAAGGCGCCCAGCGTGCAGCCGTTGGCGACGATCAGCAGCGCGGACGGCAGGCCAAAGGCGAAGCCCAGCGCGAAGGCGAAGATCGCGACGCTGGCGTTATGGGTGAAGAGGAAGGTGGCGAAGATGCTGAGGCCGTCGCGATCGGCCGCCGGCCCGCCGGGTTCGGCATGGAGGGTGGCGCGCAGCGCGGCGGTGGAACTGGTGGGATCGCGCCCGCCCGCAAGCTCGCTGGGGATGATCGAGTAGAACCAGCTCGTATCGTGGATGACGAGCAGATAGGCGGCCACCACCCCGGCGACGGTGAGGAGAAGCGTGACGAGCGTTTCCCGCCAAAGCGCGCGGACCGAGGCCGGCCAATCGTGGAGGACGAAGGCGCGGAGCCGCTGCCCGGCGGGCGTGCGCACGCCATAGAGGAAGAAATAGGCCCTCGCGCTCAGGCTTTCGAGATATTCGACCAGCGCGCGATCGAGCGATGTTTCCCGCGCGACCGAGAGCGAGGACAGCGCCTGGCGGTAGAGCACGGGAAGGGCCATCAGCTCCTCCTCGTCCAGCGCGCGGAGCGATCGCTTCTCGGCCAGCGTGAGCAACTCGTCGAGGCGGCGCCAGTCCGCCTCATGCGCCTCGCGGAAGCGGCGCGCGGTGGCGGCGGGATCGGCCGGTGCGGCGGGAGAGCGGAACGGATTCACAGCAGGTTCCGTCGCTTGAGATCGACATAATAGTCCACCAGCCGCAGGCCGACGCGGTCGTGGGGCGATTCCAGCACGTGGAAGCCGCTGTGGCGCAGGCGGGTGATGACGATGCGGCGTTCGCGCAGCAGCTCCGCCGCCATCACCGCGCGGGTGACGTCGTCGGGATCGTGCGGCTCGGCAGCGGCAATATCGACAAGTTCCCGATCCTCCAGCACCACGAACAGGACGAGATGGCGGTCGAGCAGGCCGGCGGCGGCGCGCAGCATCAGCTCCGCGCTGGTGGGATCGGAAAATTCGGTGAAGACGACGATCAGCGAGCGGCGGTTGAGGCGGCCGCCCAGCGTGGTGAGGGCGAGGGTGTAGTTGGTTTCCTCCCCCGAATAATCGATCTCAGCCGCCAGCCGCTGGATCAGCCCGAAGGCGCGCGCGCCCGCAACCGCGCCGCTGGTGATGCGCGGGCGCGAATCGAAGCCGAACAGGCTCACCCGATCGCCGAGCTTGAGCGCGACATAGGCCGAGAGGAGCGCCGCCGAGACGGCACGGTCGATGCGCGGCACGCCGTCCAGCGGCTCGCACATGTTGCGGCCGGCATCGAGGGCGAAGACGATATTGTTGTTGCGCTCCGTCCGATATTCCTTGGCGAGCAGCCTGGAATGGCGGGCGGACTGCTTCCAGTCGATCGCGCGGCGATCCATGCCGGGCTGGAAATCGGCGAGCGATTCGAACTCCGCGCCATCGCCGCGATCCAGCTGGGCGACAAGGCCGTGCATGGTGCTGCGCAGGAAGAGATGCGCGCCGCGATCGCGCACGGCATGCACGTCCGGGGTGATGAGTATCCGCAGGTCGAGGGGGGCGCGGCGCTGCTTCCAGGTGAGGCCGAGCGGGCCTGTCCAGCGGAGCCACAGCGCCTCCAGCCGCGCCGCGCCGCGCCGGGCGGCGGCGAGGGGGAGGGAAGCCGCGCCGCTGCCGCCAGCGAGCGCGATCGTCCGGCTGGGGCCGTCGGGCGTTTCCAGAAGATCGGAATGTTCGAGGATGATTTCCGCCGATGCGGGCGCGGCGCCCGTGAAGGCCACGCGGACGAGCGCCTTGAGGCCCGCGCCCACGCCGGCGGTGTCGGGCGCCTCCACATCGATGCGCGGATCGCGCGGCCAGGCGCCGGACACCGCGTCGATGGCGGTGAGCGCGAAGACGAACAGCGTCCAGCCGATGCCGGCATACCAGTAAGCCGGCCAGAGCACGCCCACCACCAGCACGGCGGGTGCGCCCGCCGCCGCCAGCAGCACCGCGCGGCGGGTGGGGTAGATCAACGCGGCGCCTCGATCCGCTCGATGATCTCGGCGACCACCGATTCGACCTGCCGGCCGTCTATCTCGGCGGCGGGCGAAAGGATCACACGGTGGCGCAGCACGGCGGGCGCCAGCGCCTTCACGTCATCGGGGATCACGAAATCGCGCCCGTCGAGCGCGGCGCGCGCACGCGCGGCGGCGGCGAGCATCGCGCCCGCGCGCGGCGATGCACCGCTTTCCAGATCGGCGACATCGCGGGTCGCGCGGATCAGGGCGACGATATAATCGATCACCTGGTCCACCAGCCGCACCTCCGCGACGGTGGCGACCGCCGCATCGATGGCCGCGGCATCGGCGCGGGGGGCGACGCCCCAATCCTCGGGTTTCGGCGCGCCGAAGCGGACGCCGTGGCTGGCGATGATCCGCCGTTCCTCCGCCGCGTCGGGATAATCCACGGTCTGCTTGAACAGGAAGCGATCGAGCTGGGCTTCCGGCAGGGGATAGACGCCCTGCTGCTCGATCGGGTTCTGGGTGGCCACCACCATGAAGCGGGCGCCCAGCGGCAGGGTTTCCCCGTCGATGGTGACGGTGCGTTCCTGCATCGCCTCCAGCAGGGCGGCCTGCGTCTTGGGCGGGGTGCGGTTGATCTCGTCCGCCAGCAGCAGATCGGTGAAGATGGGGCCGCGCGTCAGGGTGAAGCTGCTCGTCTGGAAGTTGAACAGATTGGCGCCCAATATATCGCCGGGCATCAGATCGGGCGTGAACTGGATGCGACCGAAATCGAGGCCGGTGGCCCGCGCGAAGCATTGGGCGAGGAAGGTCTTGGCCGTTCCCGGCGGCCCTTCCAGCAGGACATGGCCGGCGGAAAAAAGGGCGACCAGCATCAGCTCCACCGTTTCGGCCTGGCCGACGACGGCCTTGCCGATTTCGCCGCGTATATCGTCGGCGAGCGCCTTCACCTCTTCAACCTTCACGGATCACGTCCCTTCTCCAGCGATAGAGTGCGCGCGCCGCCTGCGCGAGTTCCGCCGGATCGGCGGCAGCGCGGGCGGCAGCGGCGAGTTCGGAAAAGCGCGGCTCGGCCAGCCGATCAAGATAGGCGTCGAGCGCGGCCTCGTCCGCCTGGGCCGGCGCACCGGTCGCGGCGACCACGGCATCGCGGGTGAGCAGCGCATAACGGCCACCGACGCGATGCTGGCGGCGGGCGAGCTTGAGCAGCGCGGCGCTGTTATCGACCAGCGCGCGCTTGCCGAAGGCGATCTCGCGTTCCTCCCGCGCGGGCGGGCCGAAGCGGAACAGCGCCTGGATGCCGGCCAGCAGCGCCGCGCCGAGCAGGCAGAGGGTAAGCGCCAGGAAGGGCGGCTCCAGCGCCAGCTTCATCAGGCTGGGCGACCGGCCGAAACCGTTGAGGGTAAGATCGAAATCCACCGTCTCGGCGCCGCTGGAATTGAGCCAGTCGATCATCGCGATCGCCGCCCGCGCGGTATCGGCGCTGGCCAGCCCCTGATTGTTGAGGAGATCGGGATCGGCGAGGATATAGAGCGGCCGTCCACCCACCTCGGCCAGCACGATCCGCCCTTCGCCATCGACGATCAGCGGGCGGAGGTTGCGGCCTGATATGGTCTGGAGCTGGGCGGGCGCGCCGGTGGCGGCATCGGCCGGCAGGCCGTTCACCGCGCGGAGCTGCCCGCCGGCGCTGCGGTGGAGCGCGAAATTGGGCACCTGGCGGATGAGCCGCTGAATCTCCTCGACGGGCAGGGTGCCGGCGCTTTCCACCCAGGCGGGCTTTTGCGGCATCTGCCGCACCCACCATTTGGGCAGCACGATCAGGGTGGGCTTGTCCGCCCGCGGGGCGAGGCGCTTGCCGATCTCGTCCGGATCCGTGCCCGGCTCGGGCGTCAGGACCAGCAGTTCCTTGCCGTCCCATTCGCCGTCGCTGCGGACGAAATAGGACCAGTCTTCCCAGGGCAGGCCGTCGATCAGGTCGGCAAGGCCGTGGAAGCCGATCGCGGACGTCGACAGCGCATGCGCGCCGCCGTTGCGCCCGTTCCTGAGATCGGGGGCATAGGTGCCGAGGATCAGCAGGCCGGCAAAGGCGAGGATGCCGGCAGCCACCACCCACAACATCGTGCGGACAGAGAAGGGGGAGGCGGAAGCGGCGCTCACCGCCAGGCCCCCGGCAGCGCGAAATCCTCATAGGCCGCGCGCGCATCGCGCCACGCCGCCGCATCGACCGGCCGGCCGCCGAACAGGCTGCGCTCGACCAGCCCGGCCAGGCCGGCGAAGACCCGGCGCGCCTTGCCCGGCAGCGCATCGGCGGCGGCGATGTCCCGCGCGGTGAGCGCGGGGCGGACGAGGTGGGGGCGGCGGCGCTCGATCTCCTCGATGCTGCGGACGAGGAGGAGGTGGACGGCCTCGGCATGGCGGCCGGCGGCGGCCAGCGCGTCCGCCTCGGCCAGCAATTGCCGGGCCGAGCCGGCTTCGGGCCGCCATTCGGGCTCTTGCCCTTCCTCCGCCACGGCCCTGCGGCGGAAGAAGGGCAGGCCGTGGGCGAGGAGGTGGCGCGCGACGATATAGAGAAGCGCCAGCGCGGCCAGGATCAGCAGGCCCCAGGCGATATATTCCATATAGGGCGCGATCGCCTTCAGCAGCCGCACGAGCCAGGCAGGCGGCGGATCGGGCGGCGGCATCGTCGGCAGATCGAACTGCAGCGCGGGATCGGCGCGCAGCTTTTCATGCGCGGCGGCGAAATCCGCATCGCTGATGCCCGTGCTGCCAATGCCGCCCGACGCCGCCAAGAGCTTCCCCCAAATTCCCCGGAGCCATGCTTAGAGCGGATCGCGGGCCGACGGAAAGCCCCGATTCCGCCCTATGGACAAAAGCTTGGGGACGCGGAATGATCCTGGCCGGGGAATTGGGGGAATATCATGGCCTATGAGGATAATGCGCTCGATATCGGGCGGGTGATGCGGTGCACGGGCGCCGTGGTCGGCGCGCGGCCGGCGGCGATCTTCGGCATTGCGGCGGTGTCGATGGCGGTGCCGGCGGCGATCAGCTACGCGCTCGGGGAACCGGGCAGGGACGCGGCCGCCAGGGGGATGGGCCTTGCCGGCGGGATGACGATGCTCGGCCTCATCGCCAATGCGGCGATGCAGGCGGCGCTGTTCCGCATCACCATCGACGAGGCGGCAGGCGTGAGGCGCGGCATGAGCGAGATCGTGCCGGGTGCGCTGCGGGCGCTGCCGGCGATGATCGGCCTCACGATCCTTTCCTGGCTGGGCATATTCGGTGCTTCGCTGCTGCTGGTGGTGCCGGGAATCATCGTGGCGCTGATGTGGGCGGTGGCCGGACCCGCGCTGATCGCGCGGCAGGAAGGCGTGCTTGCGGCGCTGGGATATAGCCGCGCGATCACCAGGGGCGCGCGGGGGAGCCTGTTCCTGCTGCTGAGCGGGATCGGCATCGTCGTTTCGATCATCGCGATCGGCGCGTTCATGGCGAAGCCGGATCTCGCCACGCCGGGCGGGGTGACCGTGGGCATCCTTGTGATTCAGGTCGCCATCAACGCCGTGGTCTATGCGCTGTGGTCGGTGCTGACGGCCGCCATCTATGTCGATCTGAGCGCGGGCGACGGCGAACTGGCGAGCGAGCGCTATGCCGAGGTCTTCGCCTGACGCGGAAGGGGCGCGGCCCGGCGGGATCAATCCCGCCAGCCGCGATCCTTGCGATCGACCAGGCGGACCAGGGCGTTGAATTCCGCCTCGCCGGGCATGCCGGGGCGGACGAGCTTGGCCTGATCGCGCTGGTGGACGGCCAGCACCTCCGCCGGAATTTCCCGAAGGCGGCCCATCGGCGCGGATGCCACCTGGATCTGGCAGGCCCGTTCCAGCGCCCAGAGCCTGAGGAAGGCGATCGGCAGCGTCGGCCCCATCGAAAGCAGGCCGTGGTTGCGCAGGATCATCAGCCGCTTGTCGCCCAGATTGGCGATCAGGCGGGGGGCCTCGTCGTCGCGCACGGTGATGCCTTCGAAATCATGATAGGCGATCTGGCCCGCGATCTGGCCGGCGTAGAAATTGCTGATCGACAGCCCGTCCTCCAGGCACGCCACGGCCATGCCGGCGGTGGTGTGGGTGTGCATCACGCAATGCGCGTCGGGCAGGTGGCGATGGAAGGCGGCATGCTGGACGAAGCCGGCCAGGTTCACGCCCCAGGGCGAATCGGAAAGCTTGTTGCCGTCGATATCGATCTTCACGAGGTTGGAGGCGGTGACCTCGCTGAAATGCAGGCCGAAGGGGTTGATGAGGAAGGCGCCTTCCTCCCCCGGCACGCGCAGGGTGATGTGGTTGAAGATCAGTTCCGTCCAGCCGAGGTGATCGAACACGCGGTAGCAGGCGGCAAGCTGCTGGCGGGCGGACCATTCCGCCTCGCTGATGCCGGCCCGTTCCGGGATAGCGGTGGCCATGGCGTCTCTCCTGACAATTATGTCAATATAGTGCCGCGCCGCTTTGCCGCTGTCGAGCCGCAGCCCTATCGGCGGGAAGCGGCCTTTTCGGGTTGAAGAATCGCCCACCCACTGCTAGGGCGCACGCCTTGCGACGCGGACCGGGGTTCGCGGCGAACCCTATTCACGTCCGTCGAGTGGCCGGAAGCCGCCCTGCGGAAGCGAGAGACTGGAGATCGACGGCCTTATGCAAATCATTGTTCGCGACAATAATGTCGACCAGGCGCTGCGCGCGCTCAAGAAGAAGCTGCAGCGTGAGGGCGTCTATCGCGAGATGAAGCTGCGCCGTCATTACGAGAAGCCGTCGGAAAAGCGCGCGCGCGAGCGTGCCGCCGCCATCCGCCGCGCGCGCAAGCTGGAGCGCAAGCGCGCCGAGCGTGACGGCGTCCGGTAAGACGCCGCATCGTGTGGGGCCGCAAGGCCCCGCCCGAGAAAGATGACCTGTCCATTCTGACATAGCGAGCCTGCCCCATGTCCGTGACTGCCGTTCCGTTGCGTCCGATCAAGAAGGGCTCGCTTACCAAGCTGTGGATCGGCATCGGCCTGCTGGCCGCCGTCGGCATCGGCGCCGCCTGGCTTTCGACCAAGGCGGCCGTCGTCGCGGCGCAGACGCCGGACGAATATCTGACGGATAACGGCAAGCGCGCCGGCGTCGTGACGCTGCCGTCCGGCCTGCAATATGAGGTGCTGAAGGAAGGCAACGGCCCCAAGCCGACGCCGGCCGACCTCACGCTGGTGAACTATGAGGGCAAGCTGGCCAAGACGGGCGAGGTGTTCGACGCCTCCGAACGGCATGGCGGCCCCGCCACCCTTCCCGTGACCGGCCTGATTCCGGGCTGGACCGAAGGCGTGCAGCTAATGAAGCAGGGCTCCAAATATCGCTTCTGGATGCCGCCGAGGCTCGCTTATGGCGATGCCGGCGCCGGCCCCAATGGCGAGATTCCGCCCAATGCGGTGCTGGTGTTCGACCTGGAGCTGCTGGCCGTGCAGCCCGGCGCAATGAACGCGATGCCCGGCATGGGTGGCATGGGTGGCATGGGCGGCGGCATGGAAGGCCATCCCGGCATGTGATCACCCGGCCGCCGGGCTCCGGTGGCGGACATCGTCGACCAAGACGCAGGCGGCGTCCCGAGGCATCGGGGCGCCGTCTTTCCGTTTGCGCTCTGCGAGGCGCGCGCCAGTTCCGGCATGGCGCGACATTTTCCCTTGTCGCCTCCCCCCCCCATCGTCATGCCAGCGCAGGCTGGCCTCGTGTCGCGGCTGGGTGCTGTGCCGAGGTGCTGCCGCTTGCAGCGGTGAGCGATGCCAGCCTGCGCTGGCATGACGATGGGGAAGAAATGCCGGCTCCAGTCGACCGTCGCGCCCCATCCGTCAGCGGCATGGCCCCCGGACGGCGCGAGCGATCCTTAGCCCGTGATGCGGTGCGTGACGGCGGAGGCCGCGGCTTCCTCGGCCTTGGCGTCGGAGCGTTGTTCCAGCAGCACCTTGATCATCGCGACGAGCGGATCGGCCAGTGCAAGGCCGAGGATGCCGCAGAGCGAGCCCAGGAGGAGCTGGGCGCTGAGCACCAGCGCGGGCGCGAGATCCACCGAGCGCTTGGCGACGGTCGGCACGATCAGATAGCCGTCCACCGTCTGCACGACGAAATAGACGGCGATCGCCCACAGCCCGGTCTCGACCCCGGCCGAAAAGCCGACCAGCACCAGCAGCAGGCCCGATACGATCGCGCCGATATTGGGCAGGAAGGCGAGCAGGCCGGTGAGGATGCCGAGCAGCGCCGCCATCGGCACGCCACCCACCAGCAGAAGCAGCCAGGTGCCGACGCCTTCCACCGCCATGCCGAGCAGGCGCCCGGCCATCAGGCGGCGCATCGTGTAGCCGAGCTTGGCCGAGGTTTCGTAGAATTCCTGGCGCCTTTCCATCGGCAACATCCAGGCGAAGCCGCGTTCGTAGAGGCGCGGCTCGATCGCCACGAACACGCCGATCACCAGGATCATCGCCATGCTGGAGACGGCGCCGATCGCGGTGCCGAGCGCGCTGGTGAGCCGGCCGAGCGATCCCATCACCTGCTCGCCGATCGCGTTGGCGCTGTCGCGGGGCATCAGCCCCATCGCCTGCACCCAATCGACGATGCGGTTGAACTGTTCGGTCACGACGATGCGCAGCGTGCCGAACTGCGCGCCGATCGAGGCGCCCGCGAAATAGAAGGTCCAGAGCAGGAAGGCGGTGACGGCCAGGCACACGATCGCCAGCCGCCAGCCCCGCCGGATCGGCAGCACCCGGCCGAGCAGGCGGGCGCCGCCGTCCAGCATCGAGGCGATGACGAGGCCGCCGGCGATCAGCAGCAATGTCTGGATCAGATACCAGGCCAGCACGATGCCGGCGGCGAGCCCGAGCCAGACGGCGGCGCGCTTCAGTTCCCGGGTGGTGATCGGATCGCGGAAATCCGAAGGGCCGGGCTGTTCGGGCGCGCGCGCCTCGTCGCTCATTGCGCGGGGGCCTCCGCATGGGCCGGGCGCAGGCTGGTGCCCGCGCGGCCGCCGCGCATCGCCGTGAACCAGCTAATCGGGTTCCACAGCGTCGAGGTGCCATCGAGCGAGAAGGTGATGAATTCCGCGCGGCCGCCCAGATTTTCCACCGGAACCGGCCCGCCCAGGCCGCCTTCCATCGATGAGACCCTGCTGTCGGCGGATTGATCGCGATTGTCGCCCATCAGGAATACATGGCCCTCCGGTATGGTCAGCGCCGGATAATCATCGTTCTGGCCGCCGGGGCCGAGATCGATCGTGTCGTAACTGACGCCGTTGGGCAAAGTTTCCCGGACGCGGGGCATCTGGCAATATTCGCGGCCGTCCGGCCCCGTCACGCGCAGGCGATAGACGTCGGGCGTGTCGCAGGGGATGTTGGGATCGATCGGGATCATCGCGGGCGACAGGAACTGCCGCTTCACCGGCACGCCGTTCAGGATGACCACGCCGTTGCGCAGCTCGATCCGGTCGCCGGGCAGGCCGATCACCCGCTTGATATAATCGGTATATTGCGTCGGCGGCTTGGCGATCACCACGTCGCCGCGCTGGGGCAGGTGGCCGAACAGGCGCCCGTGGATGAAGGGGATCGACAGATAATCCTGCCCCGTCAGCCGGCCGAGCCAGCGGCCCGGCGCGCCGGGGATGCGGGTGATGCTGGGCGACACATAGGACCAGCCATAGGGATATTTGGTCACCACCAGCCGATCGCCCTTGATGAGCGTGGGCATCATCGATTCGGACGGGATGTAGAAGGGCTTGGCGAGGAAGCTGTGGAAGGCGAGCACCGCCAGCACCAGCCAGAACACGCCTTTCGCCTCCGCCCACCAATCCGTCTTCGGCCGGGAATCGGCTGTGGAGGGCAGCGGGGCCTGCGGCTGCGGTTGGGGCTGGGCGGTGTCTTCGATACTCATCGATACTTGCTGATCGCTCAAGCGATCCACTCCTTAGATCCGGGCGGCGCCTAGACGGCGCGGGCATAGAGGATGACGAACGCCTGCGCCCAGGGGTGGTCGTCGGTCAGCGTCAGATGCACGTCAACGGCGTGGCCCGGCGGCGTGATCGCGTCAAGCCTTGCCTTGGCGCCGCCGGTCAGCGCCAGCGTCGGCGCGCCCGACGGCGCGTTGACCACGCCGATGTCCTTCATGAACACGCCCGAACGGAAGCCGGTGCCCACCGCCTTGGAGAAAGCCTCCTTCGCGGCGAAGCGCTTGGCATAGGTGGCCGCGCGGGTGAGCTGGCGCCGCTCGGCCTTGGCGCGCTCCACATCGGTGAAGACGCGGTTGACGAAGCGCTCGCCGAACCGGTCGAGCGAATTCTGGATGCGCTCGATATTGCAGAGGTCGGAACCGATGCCGATGATCATCGTGCCTGCTCCATCAGTTCGCGCATCCGCGCCACGCTGGCGCCGAGGCCGGTAAAGATCGCCTCGCCGATCAGGAAATGGCCGATGTTCAGCTCGGCGAGCTGCGGGATGGCGGCGATGGCCGTGACATTGTCGAAGGTCAGGCCGTGGCCGGCATGCGGCTCGATCCCGTTCTTGGCGGCCAGCGCCGCAGCATCGGCGATGCGGCGAAGCTCGGCCGTGCGATCGGCGCCGTCGACATGGGCATAGCGGCCGGTGTGGAATTCGACCACGGGCGCGCCGAGCCGGATCGCGGCCTCGATCTGGCGGGGATCGGGTTCGATGAACAGGCTGACGCGGACACCGGCATCGCCCAGCCTGCGGACGAAGGGCAGGAGGTGATCGAACTGGCCGGCGGCGTCGAGGCCGCCTTCGGTCGTCCGCTCCTCCCGCCGTTCGGGCACGATGCAGGCGGCGTGCGGCCGGTGGGCCACCGCGATGCCCAGCATCTCCTCCGTCGCCGCCATCTCCAGATTGAGGGGCAGGGCGATTTCCGCCATCAGCCGATCGATATCGCCGTCGGTGATGTGGCGGCGGTCCTCGCGCAGATGGGCGGTGATGCCGTCCGCGCCCGCCTGCGCCGCCAGAATCGCCGCCAGCACGGGATCGGGATGATCGCCGCCCCGCGCGTTGCGGATGGTGGCGACGTGATCGATGTTCACACCCAGGCGGAGACGGCCGGTCATGGCGGCGGCATCCTTTTATAAGGAGGGTTGATTATGAGGCGGCCCTGCTTCCGGGCTTGATCGCGGGGATCGCCGCGAGCTCGGGCGGCAGCGCATCGGCCGCATAGGTCGGCACGGCGATGCGAATCAGCGGGTAGAAAGGCACGCCGAGATCGGCCTTGCCGTCCGACCGGTCGACCAGCGAAGCCGCCGCGATCACCTGGCCGCCGGCTTCCTCCACCGCCTTGATCGCCTCGCGCGAGGAGAGGCCGGTGGTGACGACGTCCTCCATCAGCAGCACCTTCAGCCCCGGTGCGAGGCGGAAGCCGCGGCGCAGCTCGAACGTGCCGGTGGGGCGTTCGACGAACATCGCGTCGAGGCCGAGCGCGCGGCCCATCTCATGCCCGGCGATCACGCCCCCCATGGCCGGCGATACCACCGCGCCGAGCTGGATCTTCACCTTGTCCGGTATCTTCCGCGCCAGCGCTTCGGCCAGCCGCGCGGCGCGCGCCGGGTTCATCAGCACGCGCGCGCACTGCAGATATCGGGACGAACGCAGCCCTGAGGACAGAATGAAATGGCCTTCGAGCAGCGCATCGGCGTCGCGGAATTCCGCCAGTATCTCTTCATCCGTCATGTCGTTTCTCCCGGCGGTTCGATGCCCCGCCAGATAGGCCGCACGGGCGCGTGCATCAACTGCCCGAAATTCTGCGATTACCCTGCTTGAGACCCGCGACACCCGCGCCTATAAGCCCCCCAATCGCGATAAGCCCGCATAGAGACGAACAGCCGCGAGGGAAGCGGCGCTGACCGGGGGTGAGATGAGTACGCTGAAGACGATGTTGATGGCATTCGCGCTGGCTGCGACGCCCGCAGCCGCGCTTGCCCAGGGCGCTCCCGCGCCCGTCGCGGCCCAAACGGCTGCTGCGCCGGTCGCCGCGGCGACCGCCGCCCCCGAATCCGCAAAGCCTGCCTTCCAGCATGCCGCGCCCGAAGCGGATATCGGCCAGCCGATTCCCGGCGGCTGGAAGATCCAGCCGCAGGTGACCGCGCTGGGCGAGGATGGCCAGTGGCTGCACAACAGCGTGCTGGTGCCGATCATCACCGCCATCTGCGTCTTCGTTCTGGCGCTGATGCTGTGGGTGATCGTGCGTTACCGCGCCAAGGCCAATCCGGTGCCGTCGCGGACGACGCACAACACCTTCATCGAGGTGGTGTGGACGCTGGTGCCGGTGCTTATCCTGCTGGTGATCGCGGTCCCCTCGATCCGCCTGCTCGCCGCGCAATATAACCAGCCCAAGGCCGATCTCACCATCAAGGTGATCGGCAACCAGTGGTACTGGACCTACCAATATCCCGACAATGGCGACTTCGAGCTGGTCTCCAACATGCTGAAGGAGAAGGACGAGGTTAAGCCGGGCGACCGCTTCCGCACCGACGCGGACGGCCCCCGCCTGCTGGCGGTCGACGAGCGCATCGTCGTTCCGGTCGGCGCGGTCGTGAAGCTGATCGTAACCTCGAACGACGTGATCCACAGCTTCGCCGTGCCCGCCTTCTGGACGAAGATGGACGCCGTGCCCGGCCGCCTGAACGAAACCTGGTTCAAGGCCGATCGCCCCGGCGTCTATTTCGGCCAGTGCTCCGAACTGTGCGGCGCGCGCCATGCCTACATGCCGATCGCCGTCGAGGTGGTGGAGCCGGCCCGTTTCGCGGAATGGGTGAAGTCGAAGGGCGGCACCATGCCGGGCGAGGCGGCCGAGGCCCCCGCCGGCGAGGCCGCCCCCGCCGCCAACGAAGCTGCCCCCGCCGAAGCGCCGGCGGCAGCTCCCGCCGCCGCCGCGGCGACGACGAACTGAGGCTGACAGCAGATGACCGATACGACAGCCACCGCTGCCCATTTCCAGGCGCATGACGATCATGCGCACCATGATGCCGATCACAAGCCGGGCTTCTTCGCCCGCTGGTTCATGTCCACCAACCACAAGGACATCGGCACCCTCTATCTGATCTTCGCGATCGTCGCCGGCATCATCGGCGGCGGGATCTCCGGCCTGATGCGCGCCGAGCTGGCGGCGCCGGGCATCCAGTATCTGCCGACCTGGCTGGCGATGCTGCACGGACCCGGCACCTTCGACGAGGCGCTGCACCTGTGGAACGTGCTCGTCACCGCGCACGGCCTGATCATGGTGTTCTTCATGGTCATGCCCGCGATGATCGGCGGGTTCGGCAACTGGTTCGTGCCGATCATGATCGGCGCGCCGGACATGGCCTTCCCGCGCATGAACAACGTGTCCTTCTGGCTGCTGATCCCGGCCTTCACGCTGCTGCTCGCCTCGCCCTTCTTCGGCGGCGCCGGCACCGGCTGGACGGTCTATGCACCGCTTTCCACTTATGGCGAGCCGGGGCCGTCGGTCGACATGGGCATCCTTTCGCTCCACATCGCGGGCGCGAGCTCGATCCTGGGCGCGATCAACTTCATCACCACCATCTTCAACATGCGCGCGCCGGGCATGACGCTGCACAAGATGCCGCTGTTCGTGTGGTCGGTGCTGGTCACCGCCTTCCTGCTGCTGCTGGCGCTGCCGGTGCTCGCCGCCGCGATCACCATGCTGCTGACCGACCGCAACTTCGGGACGACCTTCTACGATCCCGCCGGCGGCGGCGATCCGATCCTCTACCAGCATCTGTTCTGGTTCTTCGGCCACCCCGAAGTCTACATCATGATCCTTCCGGGCTTCGGCATCGTCAGCCACATCATCGCCACCTTCTCCCGGAAGCCGGTGTTCGGCTATCTCGGCATGGCCTACGCCATGGTCGCGATCGGCGTGGTCGGCTTCATCGTGTGGGCGCACCACATGTTCACGACCGGCCTGGACGTGAACACCAAGATGTATTTCACCGCGGCGACGATGGTGATCGCGGTGCCGACCGGCATCAAGATCTTCTCCTGGATCGCGACGATGTGGGGCGGGTCGCTCACCTTCAAGACGCCGATGGTGTGGGCGCTGGGCTTCATCTTCATGTTCACCGTCGGCGGCGTGACGGGCGTCGTGCTCGCCAATGGCGGCGTCGACAACTATATGCACGACACCTACTATGTGGTGGCGCACTTCCACTATGTGCTGTCGCTGGGTGCCGTGTTCGCCCTCTTCGCCGGCTTCTACTACTGGTTCGGCAAGATGTGGGGGAAGCAGTATAACGAGTTCCTCGGCCACCTCCATTTCTGGGTGTTCTTCATCGGCGTGAACCTGCTGTTCTTCCCGATGCACTTCCTGGGCCTGGACGGCATGCCGCGGCGCTACCCCGACTATCCGGATGCCTTCACGCAGTATAATCACCTCGCCACCCTGGGCTACAAGGTGATGGCGGCCGGCATGGTGGTGTTCTTCGTGAACGTCATCTGGTCGCTGATCGCCGGCAAGAAGGCGGAGGACAATCCGTGGGGCGAAGGCGCCACGACGCTGGAATGGACGCTCTCCAGCCCGCCGCCGTTCCACCAGTTCGAGACGCTGCCCAAGATCGACTGAGATCGGCGGCGATCGAAAGGGGAATGATGGCCGCCGTTCCGGTTCGCGCCGGGGCGGCGGCCAGCCCATGAGCGGGTATCGACCCGCCGGAATTGGAATGAGATGAACACGACCGCGATGAACACCACAGCGATGGAGCCGGCAGGCGCGGCCACGGCCGAGTGGCGGGACTTCCTCGCGCTCTGCAAGCCGCGCGTGCTGACGCTGGTCGTCTTCACCGGGCTGTGCGGGATGCTGGCGGCGCCGGTGTCGATCCACCCCGTGCTGGGCTTCACCGCGATGCTGTGCATCACGCTGGGCGCGGGCGCGGCCGGCGCGCTCAACCAGTGGTATGAGGCCGATCTGGACGCCAAGATGCGGCGCACCGCCGGCCGGCCGCTGCCCGCCGGGCGGATGGACCGCCAGTCCGCCCTGCATTTCGGCGTGGGGCTGGGCGCTTTCTCCGTGCTGCTGATGGGGCTGGCGGTGAACCTGCTGGCTGCCGCGATCCTCACGGTTTCGATCCTGTTCTATGTGCTCGTCTACACGGTGTGGCTGAAGCGGCGGACGCCGCAGAACATCGTGATCGGCGGCGCGGCCGGCGCCTTCCCGCCGCTGATCGGCTGGGCGGCGGCGACCGGCCGGGTGGAATTGCTGCCGGTGCTGCTGTTCGCGATCGTGTTCCTGTGGACGCCGCCGCATTTCTGGGCGCTGTCGCTGTTCGTGCGCACCGACTACGCCAATGCCGGGGTGCCGATGCTGCCGGTGGTGGCAGGCACGCGGACGACGAGGGCGCAGATCCTGCTCTATACGCTGCCGATGGTGGCCGCCGCCGTCGCGCCGTGGCCGCTGGGGCTGACGGGCGCGATCTACGGCCTTGCCGCCGTGGCGCTTTCCGGCCTGTTCCTGCTGCTTTCCGCCCGCGTCGCCTTCAGCCAGGAGGCGGATCAGGCGAAGATGAAGCCGGAACGGCGGCTGTTCGCTTATTCGATCCTCTATCTCTTCATATTGTTCGGCGCGCTGGTCGCCGATCGGATGGTGCTGGCATGAATCCGCTTCCCGACGACGAGATCCGCCGCCGCCAGCGTTCCCGCGCGCTGGTGATGGCGCTGCTGCTGGGCGCGCTGGTGATCCTGTTCTACGCGATCTCGATCGCGAAGATGGCCTGACCATGGCGACCTTGGCCGAACGCAACCGCCGGGTGGGCCTGATGGCGACCGCGATCGTGGGCGCGATGATCGGCCTCGGCTTCGCCAGCGTGCCGCTCTACCGCATGTTCTGCCAGGTGACCGGCTTCAACGGCACGACGCAGAAGGCCGAAGGCGCGAAGGCGCCGGGCGCGGTGGTCGGCAAGATCGTGAACGTGCGCTTCGACGGCAATGTGAAGCCGGGCATGGCGTGGAGCTTCGCGCCCGAGGAGCATGTGCAGCGCGTGGCCATCGGCGCAAGGGACATGGCCTTCTACAACGCCACGAACAATTCGGACAAACCGGTCACGGGATCGGCGACCTTCAACGTTTCGCCCAGCCAGGCGGGGCAATATTTCACCAAGATCGAATGCTTCTGCTTCAAGGAGCAGACGCTGAAGCCCGGAGAATCGGTGCGGATGCCGGTCGTCTTCTATGTCGATCCGAGGATCCTCGACGATCCGGATGCCAGGGATATCAACGAAATCACGCTTTCCTACACCTTCTTCCCGGTGGATTCCGCCGGGAACGGCGGTTAAGGACGACGCACGGTAGAGCCAAAGGGGACGGAAAGAATGGCCGGCGCCAAGACCCACGATTATCACATTTTGCCACCGAGCATCTGGCCGCTGTCCGGGTCCATGGCCGCGCTGGTCATGGCTTCGGGCGGCATCATGTGGATGCACGAGGCGGCCCATGGCGGGGCGGTGTTCCTGGCGGGCGTCGCGCTGCTGCTGTTCACCTTCTACAGCTGGTGGTCGGACGTGATTCGCGAAGCGCATGCCGGTGATCACACGCCGGTCGTGCAGCTCCACCTGCGCTACGGCATGATCCTGTTCATCGCTTCGGAAGTGATGTTCTTCGTCGGCTGGTTCTGGGCGTGGTTCGATTTCGCGCTGTTCCCGGCGCCGGTGGAAGTGACCGACGGCGCGGTGAGCCTGGTCCAGACGGCGGGCGTGTGGCCGCCCAAGGGGCTGGAGGTGATCGATCCCTTCCACCTGCCGCTGCTCAACACGCTGATCCTGCTCTGCTCGGGCACCACCGTCACCTGGGCGCATCACGCGCTGCTGGAAGGCGACCGCAAGGGCCTGAAGACCGGCCTGTGGCTCACCATCCTGCTGGGCCTGCTGTTCAGCAGCATCCAGGCTTATGAATATGCCCATGCGCCCTTCGCCTTCAAAGGCCTGAACTATGGCGCCGCCTTCTACATGGCGACGGGCTTCCACGGCTTCCACGTGATCGTCGGCACGATCTTCCTGATCGTCTGCCTGATCCGCGCCTATCGCGGCGATTTCACGCCGAAGCAGCATTTCGGCTTCGAGGCGGCCGCCTGGTACTGGCACTTCGTGGACGTGGTGTGGCTGTTCCTGTTCGCCGCCGTCTATGTGTGGGGCGGCTGGGGCGCCCCGGTCCACGGCTGATGACGATCATCGCCGCCCTGGTGGATCGCGCCGGGGCGGCGCTGGCATGACCAGCCCGACACCCCTCGAATCCGGCCTTCGCGGCCTCTGCCCCCGCTGCGGCGCCAAGACGCTGTTCGCGGGGGCAGCCAGTTTTGCGCCTTCCTGCCGGGCATGCGGCCTTTCCTTCGCCAGCTTCAACGTGGGCGACGGGCCGGCGGCCTTCCTGACGCTGGGGGTGGGCGCCGCCGTCACCGCGATGGCGATCCTGTTCGAACTGGCCGTCCATCCGCCATTCTGGCTGCACCTGATCCTGTGGATACCGATCACCGCCGGCGCCGTGCTGGGATCGCTGCGCGTCGCCAAGGGCATGTTGCTGGCGCTGGAATATCGCAACGCCGCGCGCGAGGGCCGCATCGTCGAGGAAGCGGCACGGGACGAGCAGCCGTGAGGCGGCTGCCCTTCTGGCCGACCCTGTTCGTGCTGGCGATGGTGGCGCTGATGGTGGGGCTGGGCATCTGGCAGCTCCGCCGCGCCGAATGGAAGGAAGCGCTGCTGGCGCGTTACGCCGCCGCCGAAGGCCTGCCGCCCACAGCCTTTCCCGCCGTGCCGGTGCCGGACGAGAACCTCGTCTTCCGCAGGGCATCGGGCCATTGCCTGGAGGTGACGCACTGGGATGCGCGGGCAGGTCGCAACCGCAAGGGCGAGCAGGGCTGGCGCCACATCGCCTCCTGCCGCACGGGCGGCGGCGAGGGGCCGGGCATGGCGGTCGATTATGGCTGGTCGCGCAGCTCCGAAGCCCCCAAGGCTCCGGCGCTCGGCGGGCCGGTGAGCGGCTTGATCGATTTCGACCGCGACCGCGTGTTCATCCTCGTCGCCGACACGGCCGCGCCGGGGCTGGAGCCGAGCGAGAAGCCTTCACCCCTGAACGTGCCCAACAATCATCGCGCCTATGCCGTGCAATGGTTCCTGTTCGCCCTGGTCGCGCTGGTGATCTACGCCATCGCCGTCTGGCGCCGCCCGCCGGCCGGGCCGGGGGCGAAGCCGCAGGGTTGAACCGCAAGCTTCGGACAGAAGCGGGTTTCATCTGCTTTGGAATCACCGGCCGGTTCGGCAGCCCTCGCTCGGCCTGCACCGACATTGCGTGCCGCCTGATGGACTCTGAAACGAGTATTCCCTAGCGCCGCCGAACCGCCACTCTCCGCGTGGCAACCCGCCCTAATCCCTCACCCAGCGGGCGAAGATGGCGGTGGGAAGCAGCAGGCCGCGCGCTTCTTCCCGCACGGTCATCTCGCCGGCTTCGATCCGGCCGCCGAGATGGGCGGTGGCCTGGCGGAGCAGCTCCGCGATGGCGATCGCGGACATGCGCACCGCATAGACGGTGAGCACGAGGAATTTGGAGCGTTCGTCCAGCAGGTTCACGCAATGGGCGATGAGGCCGGGCAGATGCTCCTCCAGCCGCCACACCTCGCCATCCGGCCCGCGCCCGAACTTGGGCGGATCGAGCATGATGCCGTCGTAACGGCGGCCGCGACGCACCTCGCGCGCGGCGAATTTCACGGCATCGTCCACCATCCAGCGGATCGGGCGGTCCACCATGTCGGACAGCAGGGCATTGGCCTTGCCGGCCTCCACCGATTTCTTGGACGCATCGACATGGGTGACGCGCGCGCCCCTGGCCGCGAGCGCCAGCGTGCCGACGCCGGTATAGCCGAACAGGTTGAGCGCCTCGTCCCCCTCGGCGATGCGATCGCGCATCCATGCCCATTGCGGTGCCATGTCCGGGAAGAAGGCGAGGTGGCGGAAGGGGGTGTTCTGCGCGTTGAAGCGCACATCCTCCCATTTCAGGTGCCAGCCGCCGCGCGGCACTTCGCGATCGAGGTGCCACTTGCCGCCGCCATCCTCGTCCGACGCGGCGATGAAATCGCCGTCGGCGCTCCAGTTGGGATCGGCGGGCGCCCACATCGCCTGCGGTTCGGGGCGGATGAAGCGGAAACGGCCATAGCGTTCCAGCTTCCGGCCATGGCCGGAATCGACGAGGCCGTAATCGGCCCAGGGTTCGGTTACGAGGGTGATGAGATCGTTCATGCCGCCTTCGCCAGCTTGCCGCCCACGGTGGCGATCGCCCGTCCGCCGGAAAGCGCCCGTGCCCCGGCTTCGCGCGCCGCCGCCAGATCGACCGCGTCGAGCGCGGCCACGGTTTCCGCTACCGGCACGATGCGGCCGTGGACCTGGATCTGGCGGGCGAGATGATCGCAGCGCGCCGCCGGGCCTTCCAGCCCCATCAGCAGCCCGGCCTTGGCCTGGACGCGGGCGCGCTCCAGCTCCGCCTCGGTCAGCCCTTCGGCGGTGCGGACCAGCACTTCCTCCGCCAGCGCCAGCGCTTCCGCGCCCTGATCGCGCTGGGCCGCGCAATAGACGCCGAACAGGCCGGTCTCGGCATAGCTCTGCGCCCAGGCATAGACGCTGTAGGCCAGCCCGCGCTGCTCGCGCAGTTCCTGGAACAGGCGGGATGACATGCCGCCGCCCGCCGCCGTGGTGAACAGGCTGAGCGCGTGGACGGCGGGATCGCGATAGCCGACCCCCCGCCAGCCGAGCGCCAGATGGATCTGGTCGAAACGGCGCCGGTCATGCTTGGCGCCGGCCGCGAAGCTGGCGGCGGGCGGCGGGGCGGGCGCGCCGGGGGCCATGTCGCCGAAATGCGCCTCGGCAAGGCGGAGCAGCTCCGCCTCGTCCACCTTGCCGGCGGCGGCGAGGACGAGGCCGTCTGGGCGATATTGCCCCGCCACCCAGGCCCGGAGCGCATCGGCGTCGATCGCGGCGATGCTGGCTTCGTCGCCCAGCACGGGCCGGCCGAGCGGCTGGCGCGGAAAGGCGGCGAGCTGGAGGTGATCGAAGACGATATCGTCCGGCGTATCCCGCGCCTCGCCCAGTTCGGACAGGACGACGCCTTTCTCGCGCTCCAGCTCGTCGGCGTCGAAATGGGGCGCGCGGACGAGATCGGCGATCATGCCGACGCCCAGCGCCAGGTCGCCCGCCAGCAGGCGGCCGTGGAACACGGTGTGATCGCGCGCCGTCCAGGCGTTCAGCGATCCGCCGACATCCTCGATATCCTCGGCGATGGCGCGGGCGTCGCGATTGCCGGCGCCCTTGAACACCATATGTTCGACCATGTGGGCGAGGCCGCTCAGCCCCTCCGGCTCGGACCGCGCGCCGACATCCGCATAAAGGCCGACCGCCAGCGTCTCCACCCCGTCCATCGGCTCGATGGCGACGGTGATCCCGTTCGCCAGCCGGTGGAGGCTGGCGCTCATGCGGGGACGGCCGCCGTCGCGCGTTCGGCGATATGCGCCTCGATCGCCTCGAGCGTGGCGGGAAGGGTGGCATAGCGCTCCTCCCGCTCGAACAGGCCGCCGACGCGGGCGGGCAGGTTGGGGCGCTGGCCGGTGGCGCGCTCCACCGCATCGCGGAATTTGGCCGGATGCGCGGTGGCGAGCGTGACGATCGGGACCTGCGGATCGAGATCGGCGCCATGGGCGGCGGCAAGGCCGATCGCGGTGTGCGGATCGATCACCTGGCCGCTGCGCTCGGCGGCGTGGCGCATGGCCAGCGCCATGCCGTCCGCATCGATGCGCGCGCTGGTGAACAGGCGGGCGGCGTCGTCCCGCATGGCTGCGGGGATGGCCAGCCGTTTCGTCGCCTCGAATCCCGCCATCGTCCGCGCCAGCGCGGCGCCGTCGCGCCCGTGCAGGTCGAACAGCAGCCGTTCGAAGTTGGAGCTGACCTGGATGTCCATCGACGGCGCGGCGGTGGGCGTGACGGTGCCGACCGAATAATCGCCTTCCGCCAGCGCGCGGTGGAGGATGTCGTTCACGTTGGTCGCGACGATCAGCTTCGCCACCGGCAGGCCCATCCGCGCGGCGGCATAGCCGGCGAAGACGTCGCCGAAATTGCCGGTGGGCACCGAGAAGGCGACAGGCCGGTCCGGCGCGCCCAGCCGGACGGCGGCGTAGAAATAATAGACGATCTGGGCCATCAGCCTGGCCCAGTTGATCGAATTCACCGCGCTCAGGCGGAAGCGGCCGGCGAAATCGCGATCGGCGAACATCGCCTTCACCAGGGCCTGCGCATCATCGAAGCTGCCGTCGATGGCGATATTGTGGACGTTGGGGGCGAGCACCGTCGTCATCTGCCGGCGCTGGACGTCCGACACCCGGCCCAGCGGGTGGAGCATGAAGATGTCCACCTTGGCGCGGCCGGCCAGCGCGTCGATCGCCGCCGATCCGGTATCGCCCGAGGTGGCGCCCACCACGGTGAGGTGGGTATCGCGCTGCGACAGGAAGCGTTCGAACAGCAGGCCGAGAAGCTGGAGCGCCACATCCTTGAAGGCGAGCGTGGGGCCGTGGAACAGCTCCAGCAGCCAGTTGCGCCCGTCGAGCTGGACCAGCGGCGTCACCGCCTCATGATCGAAGCGGCCATAGGCTTCGGCGCAGAGCGCGCGCAGCTCGTCCCGGCCCAGCGCGTCGCCGACGAAGGGGGCCATCACCTCGACCGCCGTATCCACGTAGGAAAGGCCGGCCAGCGCGCGGATCGCTTCGGGCGTGAAGCGCGGCCAGCTTTCCGGCACATAGAGGCCGCCATCGGCCGCAAGGCCGGTGAGGGTGACGTTTTCGAAGTCGAGCGCGGGCGCCGTGCCCCGGGTGCTGATATAGCGCATAGTGCGCCGCGCTTAGCGGCGTGCGCGGCCCGGAGCAACTTTTGACATGAAAGGGCGTTCCGAAACGGTCAATATGTGCGCGAAAAACATGAGCCCGGGGTGCGCTTGCGAACATCGCGAAGCCCAGCGGCGGCGCCCGGCCGACAGGATGCCTGCATGACGGATGCCGAGGGCGCGGACTGGTGGAACGAAAGCGGGGATCGCCTGCGCGCCTATATCGAACATGCCCCGCGCAAGATGTGGGCGACCGACACGGTCGGCAGGGTGCGCTTCTTCAATCGCGAATGGCGCGATTATGCCGGCCTTGCCCCGATGACGGACATCAGCAACTGGAAGGATATCGTCCATCCCGACGATCAGGCCGATCTGGTGCGCATCCGCAACGAAGGCTTCGCGCGGGGCGCCCGATACGACATGCACGTGCGGCTGCGGCGCGCGTGCGACCTCATGTATCGCTGGCATAGCGTGAGCGTATCGCCGGTGCCGATCGACGGCAGGGTCGTGGGATGGATCGGCGCCGCCGGCGATATCCATGACGAGCGCGAATTGCAGGAACGCCAGCGGCTGATGGCGCAGGAGATCAGCCATCGCGTGAAGAACAGCCTTTCGCTGGTGGCGGCGCTGCTGTCGATGCAGGCGCGCGATGCCGAGGATGAGGCGAGCCGGAAGGTGCTGATGGATGCCTATTCGCGCGTCCAGACCATCGCCGACGTGCACGCCCATCTGTGGCGGCAGAGCGATTCGAGCATCACCAATATCGGGGCCTTCCTGGAGGAATTGTGCCTGCGCCTGGCCGAGACCGCACCGGAACATGAGATCAGCTTCGCCGGCGGGCGGATCATGGTGCCGACCGACCGGGCGATCCCGCTGGGGCTGATGCTGAACGAGCTTGTCACCAACGCGCTGAAATATGCCTATCCGGACGGGAAGGGCGGGCCGATCGCGGTGGTGCTGCATGATCGGACGGAGGGCGGGCCGGAGAGCGGCCGGGTGGTGCTGGAGGTGGCCGATCGCGGCGTGGGCCTGCCGGAGGGGTTCGACATCCACGCCCGTGGCCAGAGCCTGGGGATGCGGCTGATCGCCAATATAGCCCGCCAGCTGGATGCGACCGTGACCGTCGCGAGCGCCGATCCGGGCGCCCGCTTTTCCATCTCCATCCCCCGGCGCCCCGCTTGAAAGGGGCGTTTCCCGCGTCCTTGCCGCGCCTTGCCAGCGGACCGGCTTGGCTTATAATGAATCCTGTTCAGCGATGCGTGGCACGACCGGCGCCGACCGCCGGCGGGAAGCGACATCGCCTTTTGGGGGAGGCGAATAATGGCAAGCCACAGGCCGATCGGAACCGCTTTCATCACCGGCGCCAATGTCGGGCAGGGCAATCTGCTGGCCAAGCGGCTGGCCGACAGGGGCGTGCGCGTCTTTGCCGGCGTGCTGCCCGGCGCGCCCACCGATCTGGAAGGCGACAACCGCATCACGCTGGTCGAACAGGATGTTTCGGACGGCGAATCCGTGCGGAAGAGCGCGGAGATCGTCGATGCGGCCCTGAACGGGCAGGGCCTCGATCTGCTGCTGAACGTGGCGGGCGTGGCCAATATCGCCGTGGGCGTGATCGAGGGCGTGAAGATGGAGGAGGTGGAGCGCATCTTCCAGATCAATACCTTCGGCCAGCTCCGCGTTGTCCAGGCCTTCCTGCCGATGTTACGCCGGGCCAAGGCCGCGCGGATCGCCAATTACAGCTCCGGCGCGATCATCGCCAATCCGGTGGGCTCCGGCCCCTACAACATGACCAAGCACGCCATCCACGGCATGACGCTGACCTTGCGGCACGAACTGGCCGCCTTCGGCATTCAGGTGACGTCGATCCTGCCCGGCGGCGTGCTGACCGGCATGTCCGCCAATGCCCATGCCAACACGCTGAAGACCTGGCACGCCCAGCCGGATGCGGTGCTGGCCGTCTATGACAAGCCGCTGGGCAATACGGTGAAGCAGGTGCTGCCCGACATGCTGGAAAAGAGCGGCAGCACGCCCGACGAGGCGGTGGACCAGATGATGGCGATTCTGGACCAGCCGAAGTGGAAGCCGATCTCCTATGTCGGCAAGGACGTGAAGCCGATGGGGCTGATGCGCCGCCTGCTTTCGGACAGCCAGCTCGAAAAGGCGATCCGTTCGACCTTCAAGATCCCGACGGCGAAGATCCCCTCGCCGATCTGATCCCTTATTCCCGGCCGGCGCGCAGGGCCGCGCCGGCGGCGAAGGGGGCCAGCGCCACCAGGATCAGCGAGGCGGCGGCCAGCAGCTTGAGGCCGCCATTGTCCGCCGCGCCCAGCGATCCCGCGCCGAAGATCAGGATCGGCACGGCGAGCGGCAGCATGACGAGGCCGGCCAGCGCGCCCGCGCCGCGCAGGCCCAGGGTGAGCGCGCTCGTCATCAGGGTGAGCGCCGCGAGGCCGGGCGTGCCGAGCGCAAGGCCCATTTCCAGCCGGGCGAGCGTGGCGCCGTCCAGCTTGAGGAGCGCGGCGGCGGGCAGGGCCGCGATCAGCAGCGGCGGGCCGAAGGCGAGCCAGTGGGCCGCGAGCTTGGCCAGGGCGACCGCTTCCTCGCTGATCCCGCGCAGCGCCAGCTGATCGAGCACGCCGGCCTCCGCATCGGGCGCGAGCAGGCGATCCACCGGCAGCAGCGCCGCCAGCAGGGCCGCCATCCACAGCGCGCCGCCGCCGGTGGCGGCCAGCAGCCGGGCGTCCGGCCCGACCGCGAAGGGGAAGAGCGTGGCGACCAGCAGGAAGAAGATCAGCGGCAGCAGCACGCCGCCGCCGGCATAGGCACGGGCGAGGTCGCGGGCGGCGATGCGGGCGAGCGCGCTCATGGCGCCAGCCCGATCGCCTGCGCATCGGCGAGGCCCAGCGGCTGGTGGCTGGCGGCGAGGACGATGCCCCCGCCAGCGCGGTGCGCGGCCATCGCCCCCGCCAGCCGATCGAGCGAGGCGGCGTCGAGGCCGTTGCCGGGCTCGTCCAGCAGCCAGATCGCCGCGCCGCCCGCGATCAGGCGCGCCAGCCCGGCGCGCCGCGCCTGCCCGGTGGACAGCATCCGCACCGGCACTTCGGCGATGGCGGCAAGGCCGGTGGTATCGAGCGCCGCTGCGACGGCATCGGCCCCCCGCCCGTCGATCGCTGCCCAGAAAGCGAGCGCGCGGCCCAGCGGCAGGCGGGGATCGAGCGCGTGGCGCTCATCCGCCAGCGCGATCGCGCCCTCGCGCCGGATCGCGCCGGCCGCGGGCGCGAGCAGGCCGGCGGCAAGCCGCAGCAGGCTGGACTTGCCGGTGCCGTTGGGGCCGGTGACGAGCGCCGCCTCGCCGGGGCCGAGCGCGAAGCTCAACCCCTCGAACAGCAGCCGGTGTCCGCGCAGGCAGGCCACGCGATCGAATTCCAGCCGGGCCGCGCCCCCCGCCGCTGTCATCCGACGGCATCCTCCAGCGCGTGCATGTCATCATCCGAAAGGCCGAAATGATGGCCCACCTCGTGCACGACGACATGGGTGACCAGCGCTTCCAGGCTGACGCCGGTTTCGACCCATTCGTCCAGCAGCGGCCGGCGATAGAGGGTGATGCGATCGGGCATGGCGGCGACGTCGCTGATCGATTTCTGGCCGATCGGCGTGCCCTGGTAGAGGCCGGTCAGCTCGAACGGGTCCTCGAAGCCCATGGCATCGAGCGTCTCGTCGTCGGCGAAATCCTCCACGAACAGCGCGATGGTGCCCATATGGTCGCGGAACGGCTGCGGAATGCGCGCCAGCGCGCGGCGGGCGAGGGCCTCGATCTGTTCGGCGGTGGGGGCGAAGGTGCCGGTCATGTTCGTGGCATAGATGGGAAACGTGCGGCTTCCAATCGCCGGGCTGAACTTGTGCCCGCAAAAGCGCGCGCTAGGGTGCATCCCTGACAGTTTCTGGAGTGGACGATGATCGAGGCCCTGAACGAGACCGAGCGCGCCGATGCGCTGGAGGCGCTGGACGAGTGGGATTATGACGAGGGCCGCGACGCCATAACCCGCACCATCACCTTCGCCGATTTTTCCGAAGCCTTCGCCTTCATGACGCGCGTGGCGCTGCTGGCGGAGAAGATGGATCACCACCCCGAATGGTCCAACGTGTGGAACCGGGTGGAGATATTGCTGACGACCCACGATGCCGGCGGGCTTTCCACCCGCGATATCGTGCTGGCCGAGGCGATCGACGCGATGGTGGGCTGAAGCCGGGGCGGGTCGATCCCGGCTGGCTAATCCTTCCTTAACCATATCGGCGGCAGGAAGGCGCATCTGCCAGGGAAGGACCGTCCTTGACCGCGCCATATCTGAGAGGGACCGGATCGATCCGCGCCTCCGCCGACAAGGCGGCGGTGCGCGACGCGATCGGCCGCGCGGCGGAGCGGACGGGCGCGGACTTCACCTATCTGTTCAACCAGGCCAAGAGCGAGAGCGGGCTGGACCCCTATGCCAAGGCGAGCACGTCCTCGGCGGGCGGGCTTTACCAGTTCATCGACCAGAGCTGGCTCGGCGTGCTGAAGCAGCATGGCGGCACGCACGGCTATGGCTGGGCGGCGGATGCGATCTCGTGGAGCGGCGGACGCTGGCGGGTGGCGCCGGCCGCGCGCGAGGCGGTGTTCGCCCTGCGCAACGATCCGCAGGCATCGGCGCTGATGGCTGGCGAGTTCGCACAGGACAATGCCGATGGCCTGCGCGCCGCGCTGTGCCGGGAACCGAGCGCGGGCGACCTTTATTTCGCGCATTTCCTGGGGCTGGCGGGCGCCCGCAAATTCCTGAAGGCGGCGCAGGACAATCCCGATGCGCCCGCCGCCGCGATGTTCCCGCGCGAGGCGGCGGTGAACCGCACGATCTTCTACACCCGATCCGGCACCGCGCGGAGCCTGGACGAGGTCTATCGGCTGATGGCGCGCAAGGTGGAAACGCCGGGCGGCGGATCGGCGATGGAGCGGCCGGTGCGGATGGCGGCGCTGGAAGGGGCGGCGGACGTGGCCATGACGGCGACTCCGCTTACGGCCTCGCTGTCCGATGCGGTGCGGCTGGTGGACGTGCCGGCATCGACCGCGCGGCCCGCCGGAGACATGCCCGATACGATGCTGGCGCTGGCGGGGCGCACCGGTGGCGTCAACGTGCTGAAACCAAGCCCGCAATTCGCCACGCTCGCCTACCTGCTGGTGGCATCCCCCTTCGATCGCGACGAGGGCACGCGCGGCGATATCTGAGGCGCGCCGCGCCCGCCCGGAATACCCGCCCTGGCGATGTCGGGGCAGATACTTTTGCGCCAATTGACCCAAGGCCCCGTCCGGCGGCTTCCTGCGGCGTCGCCACACGGCGATACAGCTGGGGAAACTGTCATGCGTATGTTCAAGAGTTCAGTCGCGCTGCTGGCGCTGTCGCTGGCTTTGCCAGTGACGGCGAATGCGGCGATCGTCACGCTGACCTTCGAGGGGATCGGCAATCTCAACCCCGTCGGTGATTTCTATGCCGCGCAAGGCATCATATTTTCCGACGACACCTTGGCTGTGATCGATGCCGATGCCGGCGGGACCGGCAATATCGCCAACGAGCCATCGGCCAGCACCGTCATGTTCTTCCTCAATTCCAACAATGCGGTCCTGAACGTGGCGGCGGGCTTCGAAACCGGCTTCTCCTTCTTCTACAGCTCCTCGACGGCAGCCACGGTGAACGTGTGGTCTGAAGTCGGCGCCACCGGCACCTTGCTGGGATCGATCGACCTGACCGCCCAATTCTCCAACAATTGCACCGGCGATCCCAATGGCCAGTTCTGCAACTGGACGCCGATCGGCGTGGCCTTTGAAGGGCTGGCGAGATCGATCGATTTCGGCGGAACCGCGAACCAGACCGCCTTCGACAACATTACCTTCGGATCGGAACGGCCGACGCAGGGCGCCATTCCCGAGCCGGGAAGCTGGGCGATGATGATCGCGGGCTTCGGCCTGGTCGGGGCGACCGCGCGGCGGCGGCGCTATCGCGCGAGGATCGCCTTCGCCGATTGAAAAGGGGATGGGGGGCTGGCCCGAAAGCCGGCCCCCATAGCCGGGCGCCGCAGCGCCGCTTATCGGATGGTATCGAGGCGTCGTCCCCGATAAGCCGGTTCCATGCATATCAGGGCCACCGCGATCGTCTGCGCTGTCCTCGCCCATGGCGAGCATGGCACGGTCGCGCGGCTGATGACGCCCGATGACGGCCTGCAGCCGGGCTATGTGCGCGGCGGCCGATCGCGCGCGATCCGGCCGGTGCTGCTGCCGGGCAACCTGGTGGCGGCCGAGTTCCGCGCCCGCAGCGAGGAGCAGCTTGCCGGGCTGACCGTGGAGCTGGTGCGCAGCCGGGCGGGGCTGATGGGCGAGCCGCTGGCCGCCGCCGCGATCGGCTGGGCGACGGCGCTGACGGCCGCGGCCCTGCCCGAAGGCCAGCCCTTCCCGCAGCTCCATGCCGCGCTGGACGGCCTGCTGAACGCGATCGAGCTGGCGCCGTCGGCGCGGGGCTGGGGCGCGGCGCTGGCGCGATACGAGCTGCTGCTATTGAGCGAGCTGGGCTTCGGCCTCGATCTTTCGGCTTGCGCGGCGACCGGCGACGCTGCGGGCCTCGCTTTCGTCAGCCCCCGCAGCGGGCGGGCGGTGAGCCTGGCGGGGGCGACCGGATATGAGGACCGGCTGCTGCCCTTGCCATCCTTCCTGATCGCCGGCGGACAGGGGGAGGGATGGGGTGACATATTGGCCGGGTTGCGCATCACCGGCCATTTCCTGGCCCGCGACGTGATGACCGAGCGCCGGGCGGCGGTGCTGGCCGCGCGCGAGCGGCTGATCGAGCGGATCGGGCGGCTGGGCTGACGGCCCGCTTTGCGAATTTCCGAACGCCCTTTCGAAAGATTGCGCCGGCCCGTGCCTAGCCTATGCTCGCGTCAGATATAGCTGGGAGAATGGCGATGCCGCGTGCCTGGAACCTGATTGCCCGCCCGACCGGCCTGCCCGGCCCCGAATGCTTCAGCCTGGTCGAAACGCCCCCGGCGCCGCTGGCGGACGGCGAGGTGCGGGTGCGCAACACCTGGCTTTCGGTCGATCCCTATATGCGCGGCCGGATGAACGACGTGAAAAGCTACGTCCCGCCCTTCGGCCTCAATGAAGCGATGACCGGCGGCGCGGTGGGCGTGGTGGTGGAATCGCGGGCCGACGGCCTCAAGCCCGGCGACCGGGTGATGCACATGCTGGGCTGGCGCGACGAGGCGGTGGGCAAGCCGCCCGAATTCATGCCCCTGCCGGACCTGGGCGTGCCGGACCAGATGTTCCTCGGCCTGCTCGGCATCACCGGGCTGACCGCTTATTTCGGGCTGTTCGATGTGGCGGAAGCCAAGGCCGGCGACACGGTATTCGTATCGGCGGCGGCGGGCGCCGTGGGATCGGCCGTCGTCCAGTTCGCCAAGCTGAAGGGCATGACGGTGATCGGATCGGCGGGCGGCGCGGAGAAATGCGCGCTGGTCCGCGATCTCGGCGCCGATGCGGTGATCGATTACAAGGCGGACCGGCCGCTGGTGAAGCAGCTTGCCGAGGCCGCGCCGGACGGCATCGACGTCTATTTCGACAATGTCGGCGGCGAGCATCTGGATGCCGCGCTGGCGGTGGCGCGCAACCATGGCCGCTTCGCCATGTGCGGGATGATCGAAAGCTACAACACGGGCGCGCCGCTGTCGCTGCAATATGCCATACGGATCGTGGGGTTCCGCCTGCAGCTGCGCGGCTTCATCATCAGCGATTATATGCACCGGATGAGCGAGTTCTTCGCCGAGGTCGGCCCCTGGGCGGCGGCCGGCAAGCTCAAGAATATCGAGACGATCCGCGACGGGCTGGAAGGGGCGCCCGATGCGTTCCGCGAGCTGTTCAGCGGCGGCAACAAGGGCAAGATGGTGGTGCGGCTCTGATCCGCAGGCACGGTGCGATGATCCGGCGGATCGTGACGGGCAATGACGCGCAGGGGCGCTCCTATATCGTGAGCGACGAGAGGGTCGTGGGGGTGGAAGGAGCGCCCGACGGCGTGGTCTGGCGGGAAAGCGGGCGGCTGGAGCGCTGGCTGCCCTCCACCGCGCGGCATCTGGAGCCGGATGGGGGCAGCAGCCGCTGCTCCCGCGTTGTGCTGCCGCCATGGGCGGCGATGAAGGGCGATGTGGCGGCGGGCCGCTTTCCCGGCCTGGATGCGGATGGTTTCCACCGCACCGAGACGATCGACTATATCTTGATGCTGGAGGGCGAGGTGGATCTCGTGCTCGATCGCGATCGCACCACGATCCGCGCCGGGGACGTCGTGATCCAGCGCAACGCCAGCCACGCCTGGCAGAACATGACCGACCGGGATGCGGTGTTCTGGGGCGTGATGACCGCGCGGGCCGGCTGAGGGGAGGGGCTCAGGCTTCGTGCTTCGCGGGCGCCTCGGCCGCCGTGCGGAGCCGGCCCAGCATGTGCGCGGCATAGGCCGCATAGGGGCCGATCCAACGTTCGTGGATGCCGTGGATCGGCAGCGCATCCAGATGATTCCAGCGCTCGCGGCCGCGCCGTTCGGCCACGATCAGCCCGGCGGCTTCCAGCACGTCGAGATGCTGCATCACCGTGCAGCGATCGAGATCGGGGAAGCGGGCGCAGAGCGCTCCTGTGGTGAGCGGTCCTTCCGTCAGCGCGTCCAGCATCCGGCGGCGGGTGCGATGGCCGAGCGCCTTGAACAGCGCATCATCCTGATCGTCGATTGACATGTTATAATTCTACAACATATCATGGCCCGCGCAACAGAGATTGGAGGCGCGCGATGGACTTGAGGTTCACGATCGCGGGGCGCATCGCCAAGCCGGTGAGCGAGGTTTTCGAGGCCGTCGTCGATCCCGGCCGGCTATCGGAATATTTCACGACCGGCGGCGCGAAGGGACGGCTGGAGCCGGGGGCGGTGGTATCCTGGGACTTCCACGATTTTCCCGGCGCCTTTCCCGTCCATGTGACGGAGGTGGAAAAGGACAGTCGCATCGTCCTGCGATGGGATGCGGTGGACGGCACCGCCCCGCCCGATGCCACGGGCGCGCGGCTGACCACCGTGACCATGACCTTCGAGCCGCTGGAGGACGGGCGCACGCTGGTGCGGATCACCGAGGAAGGATGGTCCGAAACGCCGGCGGGGCTTGCCGCATCCTACGGCAATTGCGAGGGCTGGACGGGGATGCTCTGCGCGTTGAAGGCGTGGCTGGAAGACGGCGTGAGGCTGCGGCAGGGCTTCTACAAATAGGGTAGCCGGGATGGGTGGGCGAAGCCGCGCCGATCAGCCGGCTTCGCTGCTCGCCTTGTCCGGCGCGGCATCGCGCAGGCGGCGGCCGCGCAGCGGCGGCACGCGGGTGGTCTGCGCCATTTCCATGATCTTGGCGCGCAGCTCGGCCCTTTTTTCGTGGATGGACGCGATCACCGGCCCCATGGCGACGCCGAGATCGACCAGCACGGCTTCCGACAATTGCAGCGAGGATTCGAGCGTTTCGGGAACCGCGTCGGTGGCGCCGGCGCGATAGAGCTCGGCCGCATGGTTGGGATCGCGCGCGCGGGCGATGATGGCGAGATCGGGAAAAGCCGCGCGCACCCGCGCCACCGTGCGGACGATCTGGACGGGTTCGTCCATGGTGAGCACCAGCGCGCTGGCATTGGCGAGATCGAGCTTGTCGATCATCCCCGGCCGGGTGATATCGCCGAAGACGATATTGTAGCCGCGCCGCCGGGCATGGGCGATCGTATCGATATCGGCATCCAGCGCGACATAGGGCCGCTTGTGCGCATCCAGCATCTGCGCCACCAGCCGCCCGACCCGGCCGAAGCCGATGATGACGGTGCGGCCGGGCTTGGTTTCGATCGTGTCCAGCGCATCCTTGCCTTCGCGCCGCTCGACCCGGCTGGCGATATCGCGGCCGATGCGGGCCAGCAGCGGGGTGATGGTGAGGCCGATCGCGGTGACGATCTGCCAGAAGGCGGCGGTGGACGGCATGATGAGCTTGGCCTGCGCGGCGGCGGCCAGCACGATCAGCGTTGTTTCCGAGGGCGAGGCCATCAGCAGGCCGGTCTGGGTGGCGATGCCGCGATCGGCCCCGCTCAGCCGCAGGAGACCGGCGGTGACGATCGCCTTGGCGGCGACCACGCCCGCCACCGCCAGCACCAGCGCCTGCCAGTTGGCGAGGATGACGCGGACATCGAGGCTCATGCCGATGGTGATGAGGAACACGCCGAGCGCCAGCCCCTTGAAGGGGGCCATGATCACCTCGACCTCGGTATGATAGTCCGTCTCCGCGATCAGCAGGCCGGCGAGCAGGGCGCCGACGATCGGCGAGAGGCCGGCCGCCGTGGTGGCGATGCTCGACAGGATGACGACGAGCAGGCTGGCCGACAGGAACAGTTCGGGGCTTTTGGTGCGGGCGGCCTGCGCGAACAGCCTGGGCAGCAGGAAGCGGCCGAGCACCATCAGCCCGACGACGGTGAGCCCGCCGAGCATCACCGTGGAAAGCAGGCCTTCCCATCCTTCATCGGTGGCGGTGGGGGCGAGCGCGCCCAGGCCGAAGATGATCGGCACCAGGGCCAGATCCTCGAACAGCAGCATGGCGAAGGCGGCGCGGCCGACCCCCGATGTCGTGCCGACCATCGGCAGCACCAGCGCGGTCGAGGACAGGGCGAGCGCGAGGCCGAGGCCGATCGCGCCGGCCCAGCTCTGCCCGAGCAGGTGAAGCGCCAAACCGATGACGAGGCCCGACAGCACGAGTTCGGCGGCGCCCAGCCCGAACACCGCCCCGCGCATCGACCATAGCCGCTTGAACGACAGTTCGAGCCCGATCGAGAAGAGCAGCAGCACGATGCCGAATTCGGCGAAGGGCTCGATCGAATGCTTGTCGGTTATGGTGAAATGGTAGAGCCAGGGCACCCGATCGACCAGCGAGCCCAGGCCGGACGGGCCGACCAGCAGCCCGACCAGGATGAACCCGATCACCGGATTGACCCGGAAACGGGCGAAAGCCGGGATGATGAGGCCTGCGGCCCCGAGGATGACAAGCGAATCGCTGAAAGCGTCGGATTGGATCGGTAGCGGCATCGCCGCCGACTTTGGGGGCTGGAGTCACGAAATTCCAGCGCCGGCTTGCAATTTTACTTTTTGTTTCCGCCTCGCATAACGCATCATCCTTCCATAGCTTGGGGATCGACCGCCAACAGGGAGATCAGATCGCCGCATGCCCCATGTAACACCGCTCATCGGCACCATCGTCGCCGGCCTCGTGCTTGCCTTCATCCTTGGGCAGATCGCCTTCCGCCTGCGCCTGTCGCCGTTGATCGGTTATCTGCTGGCCGGGATCGCGGTGGGGCCCTTCACCCCCGGCTATGTCGCCGATCAGAGCCTGGCCAACGAACTGGCCGAGCTGGGCGTGATCCTGCTGATGTTCGGCGTCGGCCTGCATTTCTCGGTCAAGGACCTGATGGCTGTCCGCAAGATCGCGGTGCCCGGCGCCCTGGGGCAGATCGGCGTGGCGACGTTGCTGGGCATGGGGCTCGCCTGGCTGCTGGGCTGGAGCGTGGCCGGCGGCTTCGTGTTCGGCCTCGCGCTCTCGGTCGCTTCCACGGTGGTGCTGCTGCGCGCGTTGCAGGAACGCCGCATCCTCGACACCGAACGCGGGCAGATCGCCGTCGGCTGGCTGATCGTCGAGGATCTGGCGATGGTGCTGGCGCTGGTGCTGATCCCGGCGATCGCCGAGGGCGGGGGCGGCAGCGTCGCCACGGCGCTGGCGGTGACGGTGGGCAAGGTGGTGGCGTTCGTCGCCTTCATGCTGATCGTCGGCCGGCGCGCGGTGCCGTGGATGCTCCATTCCGTGGCGCATTCGGGATCGCGCGAGCTGTTCCGGCTGGCGGTGCTGGCGATCGCGCTGGGCGTGGCCTTCGGCGCGGCGCTGCTGTTCGGCGTGTCCTTCGCGCTCGGCGCCTTCTTCGCCGGCATGATCCTGGCGGAATCGCCGCTGAGCCAGCGCGCGGCCGAGGAGACGCTGCCGCTGCGCGACGCGTTCGCCGTGCTGTTCTTCGTATCGGTGGGCATGCTGTTCAACCCGGATATCCTGACGGACGAGCCGCTGGCCCTGCTGGCGACGGTGCTGATCATCATGTTCGGCAAGTCGATCGCCGCCTTCGGCATCGTCCGCGCCTTCGGCAAGTCCAACAAGACGGCGCTGACCATCGCGGCGAGCCTGGCCCAGATCGGCGAATTCTCCTTCATCCTGGCGACGCTGGGCTTTTCGCTGGAGCTGCTGCCGTCGGACGGGCGCGATCTTATCCTGGCGGGCGCGATCATCTCGATCATGCTGAACCCGCTGCTCTTCTCGCTGATCGACCGCTTCGCCGCGCGGGTGGCGGGCGGCGTGGAGCCCGAACATGCGATCGGCGGCCAGCCGCCGGCGCCGGTGCGCGGCCATGTCGTGATCGTGGGCCATGGCCGGGTGGGCAGCATCGTCGCCAAGGGGCTGACCGACGCGGGCGAGCGGGTGACGGTGATCGAGGCCCAGGCCGACAAGTCCGGCCTGCCCGCCCATGAGAAGGCCACCGTGCTGGCCGGCAACCCGGCGAGCGGGGCGCTGCTGCGCGAGGCGGGAATCGACAAGGCGCGCATGCTGTTCGTGGCTATCCCCGAGAGCTTCGAGGCGGGGCAGATCGTGGAGCAGGCCCGCGCGCTCAATCCCGCGCTGCGCATCGTCGCCAGGGCGCACAGCGATGCCGAGTCCGCCTATCTGGAAACGCATGGCGCCGACCGCGCGATCATGGGCGAGCGCGAGATCGCGCGCCGGATGATCGACGAGGCGCTGATCGGCCGCTAGGGCGAGGGGGAAGCGGCTGGAATCCCGGAGCGGCGGTTTCCGGCCGAACGGTCCTTCCGGGCCCACCGACGCAGGGCATCCCCCGCCTTTCCGGGGAGGGGAGGAAGAAGCGCCGAAGCGGGGAGGCGGCGCAAAGAATGCGTGGCGATCCGATCTATCCGGCTTGACCGGCGTCCCATAGTGGCGCCTTTTAAGGCAAGGTCAGCAGCGGGCGCAGGAATCACAAGGACATGGGCGGCGCCCATCATCACGATCATTCATCCCATGACCACGCGTCACATGACCATGTGTCTCAGGGGCACGCCGCGCATGCGGGCCACTCCCACGCCCACGGCCATGGCGGGCACGGGCATTCGCACGCGCCAACCAGCTTCGGCCGGGCCTTCGCGATCGGCATCGGCCTGAACCTGGCCTATACCGCCGTCGAGGCCTTCTATGGGCTGGCCACCGGATCGATGGCCCTGCTGGCCGATGCGGGCCACAATCTTTCCGACGTGGCGGGGCTGGCGATCGCCTGGGGCGCGTGGTTCGCCTCGCGCACCCGGCCGACGCCGCGCTTCACCTACGGCCTGCGCGGATCATCGATCCTGGCGGCGCTGGTGAATGCGGTGCTGCTGCTGATCGCCTGCGGGGCGATCGCGCTGGAGGCGATCCAGCGGTTCGCGGAGCCGGCGCCGGTGCCCGGCGGCACGATGATGATCGTGGCCGGGGTGGGCATCGTCATCAACCTGGGCACGGCGCTGCTGTTCGCGCGGGGCAGCGGGCACGACATCAATATCCGGGGTGCCTTCCTCCACATGGCGGCGGATGCCGCGGTTTCGGCGGGCGTGGTGATCGCCGGCCTGCTGACGCTGAAGACCGGGGCCGAATGGATCGATCCCGCCACCAGCCTGGTGATCGTGCTGGTGATCGTCGCCGGCACCTGGGGGCTGCTCCGGGAATCGCTCGCCATGGCGATGCAGGCGGTGCCGGGGCGGATCGATCCCGCCGCCGTCCAGCAGGCGCTGGCCGAGGTGAAGGGGGTCACGCGGGTCCACCATCTCCACATCTGGCCGACGAGCACGACGGAGACGGCGCTGACCGCGCATCTGGTGGTGCCGGGCGGGCATCCGGGCGACGCCTTCCTGGAACGGACGGCGGCGATGCTCCACGATCGCTTCGGCATCGGCCACGCCACCCTGCAGATCGAGCAGGGGGAAGGCGTGGGCGAGGGGCGGTGCGACATCGGCGGCTGCGCCTTCCACGGCGGTTAGGCCATCGGGAAGGGGGTTCCTCGGCGGCCGGGCTGGACGCGCAATCCTTCCTCCTCCATCATCCGCGAACGCGCCATGAGATGCGCGGGCGGCAGCGGAATGGAGAGAGATGGAGAAGATAATCTACGCATTGTGGCGATCCGACGCCGTGGATGCGGCCGCCTTCAAGCAGCGGCTTCTGGGCGAGGTGGCCGAGGCGCTGGGACCGCATGTGCTGGCGCTGCGCATCAACGTGGCGGACGAGGATGTCGGCGGCGGCACGGTGCCGCGCATCGCCAATATCCGGCCGCAGATGGATGCGGTGATCCAGCTTTGGGTGCATTGCTCGCACGATCCCTATCGCGCTGCGATCGACGAGATCGTCGGCCGCGCGGCGCCGCGCTTCGCCGCCTGGCTGGTGTGCGAATCCGTGCCGCTGCCGAACGAGCTTCACCCGCCGGTGAAGGGAAAGCGCACCGAGGGCTTCTCCCAGCTCGCCTTCATCGGCCAGCCGCCCAAGATGAGCCATGAGGAATTCGCCTATCAGTGGCGGCGGGTGCAGACGGCGGTGGCGATCGAGACGCAGAGCAATTTCGAATATCGCCAGAATCTGGTGGTGCGGCCGCTGACCTACGGCGCCCCGCCCTTCGTTGCGATCGTGGAGGAATGCTTCCCCGCCGCTGCCTTCCATGACGAGGCGGCTTATTATGACGGCCCCGGAGATCCGGCGAAGTGGCAGGAGAATAAGCGGCTGATGTTCGAAGCCTGCGCCCAGTTCATGGATTTCGAGCGGATCGACGTGATCCAGACCAGCCAGTTCGATCTCAGGCCGATAGGCGGATGAGCCAATAAGCTTGCATTGACGGTGCTTGCGTGAAAATATGTGACGAAATGCGTTGCGATAATGCGTTTTGACCAACGCAATTCGGCAAGATGGCCGGGCGGCCCCGTGGGCGGGAGCGGTTCCAGCGGAACCGCAGGTCCAAATGGACGGGTCGGCCATGGCGCCGCTTATGGTAGTTTCATCCCACGATAAGAGTCGCGGGTGCCCGGCCACGGGCGGAATATGCGGAGAGTGAAGATGGCGACGACGGCTGAATATGGCCTTGGCGAACAGACCTTCCCCAGGGGATGGTTCATGGTTGCCGACGCGGACGAGCTGGAGGGCACCAAGCCGCTGGCGGTGCGCTATTTCGGCCGCGACATGGTGCTGTATCGCGGCGAATCCGGCGCGCTTCACATGGTGGATGCCTATTGCCCGCACATGGGCGCGCATCTGGCCCGCAACACCACATCCTATGTGATCCGCGACGGCAAGCAGGTGGAAGGGGATTCGATCCGCTGCCCCTATCATGGCTGGCGCTTCGGCCCGGACGGCCGCTGCAACCAGATCCCCTATTCGCCCCAGAAGGTGCCGGGAGCGGCCAAGCTGGAAAGCTGGCTGGTCAAGGAACGCGCCGGCTGCATCTGGATGTGGTGGGACCCGGAAGGTGGCGAGCCCGAATATGACCTGCCGGAATTCGCCGAATATGGCGCGCCGCACTGGGTGAACTGGAAGATGGACCGGCTGGGGCTGCTGAACAGCCACCCCGTCGAGATCGTCGACAACATGGCCGATCGCGCCCATTTCGAGCCGATCCACGGCACGCAGGACGTGATCCTGTTCGAAAATGATTTCGAGGATCACAAGGTCGTGCAGCGCATGTCCTCCGGCCACCGCACGCTTTCGGCCGAAGGGGGCGAGCCGCTCTTCACCGACACCTGGTATACCGGGCCGGGCATCCTGATTTCGCAGATGGCGGGGCAGTTCCCGTCGATCATCCTCATCACCCACACGCCGGTGGACGACGGCGTCGTGAAGGTGTGGCACGGCCTGCTCGTGAAGGTGGCGGGCGCGGTGCCGAGCGAGGAGGAGATCGGCATGGCGCGGGCCTATCAGCAGGCCTCGTGCGATGCGTTCAGCCAGGATTTCGAGGTGTGGGCCAACAAGCGCCCCTGCTTCAACCCGATGGCGGTGCTCGGCGACGGCCCGATCGGCAAGCTGCGCATCTGGTATCGCCAATTCTACAACCCCCGCGCTCGCGCCCAGGAATTCCGGGCGCGCGTGAACGGGACGATCATCACGCGGGGCACGCTGAACGCGCCCTGGGACGACCAGCAGGTCGCCTGACGCCGCCTCCTCCCAAAAGAGGCGGATCGACATGGAAGGGGCGGGGCCGTGGGCTCCGCCCCTTTTGCTTGGCGACGGATTTTCGGCGCCTTTGCCGAAGAAATGACGGGGCCGGATGGCGGTCGGCAGGCGCGACCCTGTCGTTCGTCGAAGCCTCTTGTCGATTTGTCGAAAGATGGCGCGGCCGCCGGCGGCGCGTTGCATGCACCCGGAGGGTGCGAGATCCAGCGATGAACCGTGCGGATCGCGCGACATATCAATATTGAAATATTCCAGGCGCATGGCCGTGGCATAAGCCACCATGGCCGCCGGCAAGCCCATGAAGGGCGGGGCGGCGCGCAAATTGCGTATGGACCCGGGCGACTAGCGGAGCATGTTCTGAAGCTGATGCGACATATTCTTTTGCCAGCCTTGATGATTTCGCTCGCGTCCTGTGGCGCCGGCAAGAAAGAGGGCGACGCCCGCCAGGCCCCGCTGGTGACGGCGGCGACCGTCGCGTCCGCGCGCTTCATCGATCGGATCGAGGCCGTCGGCAGCGCGCGCGCCAATGAGCAGGTGACGCTTTCCGCGCCGGTGACGCAGCGGATCGACCGCATCAATTTCGAGGATGGCGGCTTCGTCGCGCAGGGGCAGGTGATCGCCGTGCTCGCCGCCGGGCAGCAGAACGCCCAGCTGGCCGATGCCCGCGCCCGCGCCCGCGAGGCGGAGCAGCAGCTCGCCCGCCTTTCGGCGCTGAAGGATCGGGGCTTCGCCACCAATGCCAGCGTCGATGCCCAGATCGCCGCCGCCGCCTCGGCCCGCGCGCAGGCGGCCGAGGCGATCGCGTCGATCGGCGACCGGGTGATCCGCGCGCCCTTTGCCGGCTATGCCTCGCTGCGCACGGTTTCGGCGGGCGCGGTGGTTTCGGCGGGAACCGAGATCGCGACGATCAGCGACATTTCCCGCATCAAGCTGGATTTCCCGGTGCCGGAGACGATGCTGTCGGCGGTGAAGCCCGGCCAGACGATCGAGGCGCGCGCCGCCGCCTACCCCGACCAGCCGTTTCGCGGCACGATCGCCACGATCGATCCCGTGGTCGATCCCGCGACGCGATCGGTGATGGTGCGCGCGGTGCTGCCCAATGGCGACCTCCGGCTGAAACCGGGGATGCTGCTGACCGTGGCGATCGAATCCGGCGCGCGCGTGGCGCCGGCCGTGCCCGAGCCCGCGATCATCGGCCAGGGGGCGGATCGCTTCGTCTTCCTGATCGGCGAGGACGACGTGGTCAAGCGGACGCCCGTGAAGGTGGGCGTGCGCCGCGACGGCATGATCGAGATCACCGAAGGGCTGAAGCCGGGGCAGAAGATCGTCGGCGAAGGCGTGGTGAAGGTGGCAGACGGCGCCAAGGTGCGCACCGCCGGCCCCGCGGCCGCCAAGCCCACGCAGCAGGCATCGGCGGAGTAAGGCGATGCTGCTTTCCGACGTTTCGGTGAAGCGCCCGGTCTTCGCGGCGGTGATGTCCATCCTGCTGACGATCATCGGCGCGGTCGCCTTCTTCGCGCTTTCGGTGCGCGAATATCCCGATGTCGATCCGCCGATCGTGTCGGTGGAGACGACCTATACGGGCGCCGCCGCCAACGTCGTCGAGAGCCGCGTCACCCAGTTGATCGAGGAACGGCTGGCCGGCATCGAGGGCATCCAGACGATCACCTCGCGATCGCGCGACGGCACCTCCGACATCTCCGTGGAGTTCAGCCCCGGCCGCAACATCGACGATGCCGCCAACGACGTGCGCGATCGCGTGGGCGGCGTGGCCGAGGATCTGCCCGACGATGCGTTGCCCCCCGAGATCCGCAAGGTGGACGCCGATGCGCAGCCGGTACTGTGGTTCACCTTCTCCGCGCCGCCGGGATGGTCGCGCGTCCAGCTTTCCGATTATGTCGACCGCACGCTGGTCGATCGCTTTTCCGCCATCGACGGCGTGGCGCGCGTGCAGATCGGCGGCGAGGCGCGGCCGGCGATGCGCGTGTGGTTGCAGCCCGAGCGGCTCGCCGCCTTCAGCCTGACGCCCGGCGATGTCGAGACCGCCCTGCGCACGCAGAATGTGGAGCTGCCGGCCGGCCGCATCGAGGCGCAGCGCCAGAATGTCACGGTGCGGGTGAACCGCCCCTTCGCGACGGCGGCGGAGTTCGCCCAGCTCGTCGTCGGACGCGGGCAGGGCGGCTATCTGGTGCGGCTGGGCGACGTCGCCCGCGTGGAGGAAGCGCCGGAGAATCTCTATTCCTCCTTCCGCGCCAACGGCCAGACCGGCGTGGGCATCGGCATCGTCCGCCAATCGGGCGCGAACACGCTGGCGGTGGCGGAAGCGGCCAAGAAAGTGGCCGACGAGGTGCGCCCCAACCTGCCCAAGGGCATGACGATGGAGATCGGCAGCGACAGCTCGCTGTTCATCTCCCGCGCGATCGATGCCGTCTATCACACGATGGGCGAGGCGGCGGTGCTGGTGGTGGCGGTGATCTTCCTGTTCCTGGGAAGCTGGCGCGCGACGCTGATCCCGGCCGTGACGGTGCCGATCTGCCTGCTGGCGACCTTCGCGGTGCTGTGGGTGTTCGGATTCTCCATCAACCTTTTGACCTTGCTGGCGCTGGTGCTGGCGATCGGCCTGGTGGTGGACGATGCGATCGTGGTGCTGGAGAATGTCTATCACCGCATAGAGCAGGGCGAGGACCCGCTGGCGGCGGCCTATCTCGGCACCCGGCAGGTCGGCTTCGCCGTCATCTCGACGACCGTGGTGGTGTGCGCGGTGTTCCTGCCGGTGATGTTCATCGCGGGCCAATCGGGCCTGCTGTTCCGCGAGCTGGCCGCCGCGATGATCGGCGCGGTCGCCTTTTCGGGCTTCCTCGCGCTCACGCTGGCGCCGATGCTCTGTTCCAAGCTGCTCAGGCACGAGGAACGCGGCCGGCTGGCGCAATGGGTGGACGATCGCTTCCGCCGGATCGAAAGCGCCTATTCGCGGACCCTGGCGAAGGCGATCGACCGGCCGGTGCTGGTGCTGGGCGCGGTGGCGCTGGTGCTGGCGGGCGCGGGCGCCCTCTACACCACGCTGCAGTCCGAACTGGCGCCGACCGAGGATACGGGCATCGTCCTCCTCCAGCTCAACACCGCGGAAGGCACGGGCTTCGACGAGCTCAACCGCCAGATGCAGGAAGTGGAGAAGCTGGTGCTGCCGCTGGTCGGCCAGGATGGCGGCGAAAGCGGCGGCGCGGTGCGCCGGGCCGTGACCCGCGTGCCCGGCAGCTTCGGCGCGACCGAGGATTTCAACAGCGGCGCGATGACCCTGTTCCTGCGCCCCTGGGAGGATCGCACCGTCACCACCCAGGACGTGATCAACGTGGTGAACGGCAAGCTGAGCGAACTGCCGGCGATGCGCGGCAATGCCAGCACGCCTTCGGCGCTGGGCCGCGGGCGCGGCCAGCCGCTGAACTTCGTGATCGCGGGCACGACCTATGAGGAGCTGGCCCGCGCGCGCGACCGGATATTGGCGGCGGCGGCGAACAACCCCGGCATCATCAACCTCGATTCCGATTATAAGGAAACCAAGCCGCAGCTGCTGATCGACGTGGATACCGCGCGCGCCGGCGACCTCGGCGTCTCGGTGGACGCGGTGAGCCAGGCATTGCAGACGCTGATGGGTTCGCGCCGCGTTTCCACCTATGTCGATCGCGGCGAGGAATATCGCGTGATCGTGCAGGCCGATCCTTCCGGCCGCAGCGTCGAGCAGGATCTGGGCCGGGTGCATGTGCGGTCCATGTCCGGCCAGCTCGTGCCGCTCGCCAACCTCGTCACCGTGCGCGACAGCGCCGATGCGCGCGAGCTGGGGCGGTTCAACAAGATGCGCGCCATCACCCTTTCGGGCGGGCTCGCCCCCGGCTATTCGCTGGGCGAGGCGCTCAGCTTCCTGGAGGAGCAGGCGGCCGCATCCCCCGAGGTGACGGCGGTCGGCTATCGCGGCGAAAGCCAGGCCTTCAAGGAAAGCGGCGGATCGATCCTGATCGTGTTCCTGATGACGATCGTGCTCGTCTACCTCGTGCTGGCCGCGCAGTTCGAAAGCTTCGTGCATCCGGGCGTGATCATCACCACCGTGCCGCTGGCAGTGGCGGGCGGCATCGTCGGGCTGGCGGTGATGGGCCAGACGCTCAATCTCTACAGCCAGGTCGGCATCGTCATGCTGGTGGGCCTGGCGGCGAAGAACGGCATCCTGATCGTGGAATTCGCCAACCAGTTGCGCGACGAGGGCGTCGCCTTCCTGGATGCGATCCGGCAGGCGGCGGTGCGCCGGCTGCGGCCGATCCTGATGACGTCGATCGCCACCGTCGCCGGCGCGGTGCCGCTGATGCTGGCGGGCGGCGCGGGCGCGGCGGCGCGGCGTTCCATCGGCGTGGTCGTCGTCTGGGGCGTCAGCATCGCGACGATCATCACCTTGTTCATGATCCCGGTGCTCTACGTGCTGATGGCGCGCCGCACCGGATCGCCGCTGGCGGTGACGCGTAAGCTGGAGGCGGCATTGGGCGGTGGGCAGGCGCATCCGGCCGAATAAGGCCGGGACGGCGCAAGTGACGGATTTCCAATTGCATGGCGCCGCGCGGGCGACTTTAATGCCGCGATTTCTGTAGCGCCCGTGATTCCCGCGGGCGCGGATCGCTCTGGGGGGAGCAGGGGACGGCATGGGGCAGATCGCGTCGCAAGGGCAGCTTCGCATGGCGTTCGTCCGCTGGGCGCTGGTGATGGTGCCGCTGGTGCTGCTGCTGGGCATCGCATCGGGCTGGCTGGCCAATTCCGGTTACGGCAATCCGTGGTTCGATGCGCTGCGCAAGCCGGCGATCATGCCGCCGGGCCGGGTGTTCGCCGTCGCCTGGACGATCCTCTACGTGCTGATGGGTTTCGCGCTGGCGCTGATCCTGTCCGCCCGCGGCGCGCGGGGCCGGGGCGCGGCGATCGCGCTTTTCGTGCTGCAGCTCGCGCTCAATCTCGCCTGGTCGCCCCTGTTTTTCGGGGCGCATCAGGTGACGGCGGCGCTGGGGCTGATCCTGGTCCTCATCCTGATCGTTGCCGTAACGATGTGGCGTTTCTGGGGAATTCGGAAGCTGGCGGGGCTGCTGCTGCTGCCCTATCTGGCCTGGCTGCTGTTCGCCGCGTTGCTGAACTTCCAGATCCTCCAGGCCAACCCGGACGCGGAATCGCTTGCGCCGGGGCGCGTTCGGACCCAGATCAGTCTATAATAATCCATTAAGCACACAGGAAACGCAGGGTCATGCAATCGGAAAACCGCATTTTCGACGATCTCGTGAAGATGCTGAACGGCGCGGCGGGCACGCTGGCGGGCATGGGCCGCGAGGCGGAAGCGGGCGCGCGCGCGCGCGCCAAGGAATGGATCGGCGGCCTCGATTTCGTGAGCCGTGACGAGTTCGAGGCGGTGAAGGCGATGGCCGCCGCCGCGCGCGACGAGGTGGACGCGCTGAAGGCCCGGCTGGACGCATTGGAGGGGGCGACCGGCAAGGCCAGGAGCGCAAAGGCGAAGTCCGGTGGCGAGCCGCCCGCAGCCTGAGGCCATCATCCACAATTTAATCGTGGTTAAGCGACCCGGTTGCCCACCCGGACGCTTGCGACGTTCCGCCGCCTTGTTCACCATGAGCGGCCAGCGCCCGTGGGGAGGGGCTTATGACCGTCGATGATTTCGAAAGCGGCCGGGATGCCAGCGCGCCGATCGAGATGCTCGAGCAATATTTCGCGGCCCATGGCTGGAATCACGAGCGCAACGGCGATGAGGAGATCGTCGCCACCTTCCAGGGAAGCTGGACGCAATATGAGCTGCGCGCGGTGTGGCGCGAGGAGGATCGCGTTCTCCAGTTCCTGGCCCTGCCCGACATCCGCGTGCCCACCGACAAGCGCGCGACGATCTACGAGACGATCGGCCTGATCAACGAGCAGCTGTGGATCGGCCATTTCGAAATGTGGGCGACGTCCGGCATGCTGCTGTTCCGCCATGCCGCGCTTCTGGAAAGCAACCAGGAATCGGTGCTGACGATCGAGCAGGCGGAAACGCTGGTGGAAGCCGCGATCGACGAGTGCGAGCGCTTCTACCCCGTCTTCCAGTTCGTGCTCTGGGCCGACAAGACCCCGCAGGAGGCGATTTCCGCCGCCCTGATCGAAACGCAGGGCGAAGCCTGAGAGACGGGTAGGCAAGGACCGCCGCACCCATTATCCGCGCATCGGACGATCAAGGGAGATGCGTGTGTCGAAGCTTCTCGAAGGGCCGCTATGGCTGGTGGGCGCCGGCAATATGGGCGGCGCGATGCTGCGCGGCTGGCTGGCGGCCGGCATGGACCCGGATCAGGTGATCGTGATCGATCCCGGCGCGAAGGACCTGCCCGAAGGCGTGATCGCCTGGCCCGCGCCCCCGCCCGATGGCGCGGCCCCGGCGGTGGTGGTGCTGGCGGTGAAGCCGCAATTGCTCGATACCGTGGCGCCCGCCATCGCACCCGCGCTGGAGCGGGAGACGCTGCTGATATCGATCCTGGCCGGCGTGGAGGTCGCCTCGCTCCGCCAGCGTTTCCCCGCGCCGGAAGGCGTGGTGCGGGTGATGCCGAACACGCCCGTCGCGATCGGCAAGGGCGTGATGGCGCTGCACGGCGCCGGCCTTTCGGACGGCGCCGCCGACCTCGCCGGGCGGCTGACTGCGCCGCTGGGGCTGGTGGAATGGATCGCGCGCGAGGACCAGTTCGATGCCGTGACCGCCCTTTCGGGCTGCGGGCCGGCCTTCCTGTTCCGTTTCATCGATGCGATGGCCGATGCCGGCACGGCGCTGGGCCTGCCCGCCGACCAGGCGGCGCGGCTCGCGCTGGCGACGGTGGAGGGCGCGGCGCTGCTCGCCGCCGGATCGGACGAGACGCCGGGCCAGCTTGCCGATCGCGTCGCCAGCCCCGGCGGCAGCACGCGCGAGGGCATGAACGTGCTCGACCATGATGGCGCGCTAAAGGAACTGATGGCGCGGACGCTGTCGGCTTCGGCGCGGCGCAATGCGGAGATGGCGGCCGCCGCGCGCGGATAGGACCGCGCCGTCCTTGACCTCCCGCCGGCCCGCGCCATGATCGCCGCGAGGGGCTGGGAGGGCGGCATGGCGGACGACGCGGTGGGCAAGGCGGGCAGGGCGGCGGCCGGCTTCGGCTGCCTGCTTGGGCTGGCCGCGCTCGCCCTCCAGGCCGGGCTCACCATTCCGGCGGGGATGGCGAACGGCCGGAGCCTCGGCGGCGCCATCCTCTTCTATCTCAGCTTCTTCACCATCCTGAGCAACGGCGTGCTGGCGGCGGTGCATCTCGCCACCGCGAGCCGCGCGCCGGCGCTGGCCGTCCTGCGGCGGCCGGCGGTGCGGGCGGGCATGATGGCGGCGATGCTGTTCGTGATGGCCTTCTACCATTTCGTGCTGGCGGCAAGCTGGGCGCCGGCCGGCTGGTTCAAGGTGGCGGACGTGGCGCTCCATTATGCCACGCCGCTTCATTATGCCGGCTGGTGGCTCATCTTTGCCCCGCATGGCCGGACGAGCTGGCGCTCGGCGGGCGCGATGGCGGCGTGGCCGTTCGCTTATGCGCTCTACGCGATCGCGCGCGGGGCCGTGGTGGGCGAATATCCCTATCCGGTGCTGGACGCTGCCGCGCTCGGCTATGGCCGGGTGGCGGCCAATGTGGCGGGGCTGCTCGCCCTTTTCCTGGTGCTGTGCCTCGCCGTCATCGCGGCGGATCGGCGGCTGGGGGCCGTTTCAAGGCGCTAGCGTGACGTTCCGGCCGGATCGTCCGTGGCAAGCGGATAGGTGCCGTGGCCCCGGCGCACCTTGCCTCCTTCGAACACCAGCACCTCGCTGACGCTGACGCCCTTCTGGTTGCGATACTGGATGACGAGCGTGTCCACGCCGGCGAAGATCCGCTCGACGGTGAAATGCAGGTCGGGGATGCGCTTCAGCCCTTCCGACCAATAGGCCCGGAGCGCGGCCTTGCCCCGGATCGTGCCGCCGGTTTCGGGAAAGAGGCTGGCCGCCACCGGCGAGGTGAACAGCACATCCTCGTGGAAATGATCGAGCACGCGATCGGGATCGTGGGCGTTCCAGCTTTCGCACCATTTGGCGGCAAAGGCCTGCCAGTCGATCGGGGGCATGGCGGCATCCCGGATGGTGAGGCGGAAACGAAAGGGGAGAGGCCGGCGCGCGGCCCCTCCCGCCGCCGATCAGTTCTTGGTCTTGTCGACCAGCTTGTTCTTGCCGATCCACGGCATCATCGCGCGCAGCTCGCTGCCGACCTTCTCGATCGGATGCTCGGCGGCGAGCTTGCGGCTGGCCTTCAGCTCCGGCTGGCCGGCGCGGTTGTCGAGGATGAAGTTCTTGACGAAGCGGCCCTGCTGGATGTCGGCCAGCACGCGCTTCATCTCGGCCTTGGTCTCATCGGTGATGATGCGCGGGCCGGTGGTGATGTCGCCATATTCGGCGGTGTTGGAGATCGAATAGCGCATGTTGGCGATGCCGCCCTCATACATCAGGTCGACGATCAGCTTCACCTCGTGGAGGCATTCGAAATAGGCCATTTCCGGGGCGTAGCCGGCCTCGACCAGCGTTTCGAAGCCCGCCTGGATCAGGTGGGAAAGGCCGCCGCACAGCACGGCCTGCTCGCCGAACAGGTCGGTTTCGCACTCTTCCTTGAAGGTCGTCTCGATCACGCCCGAACGGCCGCCGCCCACGGCGGAGGCGTAGGAGAGCGCCACATCATGCGCGTTGCCGCTCGCATCCTGCGCGATCGCGATCAGGCAGGGCACGCCGCCGCCGCGCTGATATTCGGAACGCACGGTGTGGCCGGGGCCCTTGGGCGCGATCATGAACACGTCGAGGTCGGCGCGCGGCTCGATCAGGCCGAAATGGACGTTCAGGCCGTGGGCGAAGGCGATGGCCGCGCCCTGCTTCAGATTGTCCTTCAGGTCGTTCTCGTAGATCGCGGCCTGATGCTCGTCGGGCGCGAGGATCATCACGATATCCGCCCACTTGGCGGCCTCGGCGTTGCTCAGCACCTTGAAGCCGGCATCTTCCGCCTTCTTCGCGGTGGCCGAACCGGGGCGCAGCGCGATCGCCACCTCGGTCACGCCGGAATCGCGCAGGTTCTGGGCATGGGCGTGGCCCTGGCTGCCATAGCCGACGATGGCGACCTTCTTGGTCTTGATCAGGCCGATATCGGCGTCCCGGTCGTAATAAACGCGCATCATATGCTCCTGTGGAGATGCTCCCGGCTCATGCCCGGAGGGATGGGATGAATGTGGATGGGGTTCAGGCGGGCTCGGCGCCCCTGGCGATGGCGGCGACGCCGGTGCGGGCGACTTCGACCAGGCCGACCTCGCGCATCAGCTCGAGGAACTTGTCGATCTTCTCAGACCCGCCCGTCACCTCGAACACGAAGCTGGAGATGGTCGCATCGACCACGCGGGCGCGATAGACCTCGGCCAGGCGCAGCGCCTCGATGCGATGATCGCCCGTGCCCTTCACCTTCACCAGCGCCAGCTCGCGCTCGACATGGGGGCCAAGCTCGGTCAGGTCGGTCACCTTGTGGACGTTCACCAGCCGGTCGAGCTGGGCGATGATCTGGTCGATCACCGCGCGCGGGCCGGAGGTGACGATGGTGATGCGGCTGATCGTCTCGTCCTCCGTCACCTCGGCGACGGTCAGGCTCTGGATATTGTAGCCGCGCGAGGAGAACAGGCCCGCGATCCGCGCGAGGATGCCCGCCTCGTTGTCGACGATGACGGAGAGCGTATGGCGCTCGACGGTTTCTTCCCTGATATGCATTCGTCTCTTCTCTCGTCATCCCGGCGCAGGCCGGGATCTCGTGCGGCAAATGTGCGGTTTGCGGAGTGAGGCCCCGGCCTTCGCCGGGGCTGCGGCGCCGGTTCCGCCTTCGGCTACACCAGCGCCTTGGCCTCGTCGTCCATCTCGCCCGATACCTCGTCCGCCTGCAGCAGCATGTCGGTATGGGCGGCGCCGCTCGGAATCATGGGGAAGCAGTTGGCGAGCTTCGCCACCCGGCAGTCCACCATCACCGGACCCGGCGTGCTCAACATCTGCTCGATGCCGGCATCCAGTTCCTGCGTGCCCTCGATGCGCAGGCCGGTCCAGCCATAAGCCTCGGCCAGCTTCACGAAATCGGGCAGGGCGGCCGAATAGCTTTCCGAATAACGGCCGCCATAGGTGAGGTCCTGCCACTGGCGGACCATCCCCATATATTCGTTGTTCAGGATGAACACCTTCACCGGCAGGCGATATTGCGCGGCGGTGGACATTTCCTGGATGTTCATCAGGATCGATGCCTCGCCGGCGATGTCGATCACCAGCGCGTTGGGATTGCCGACCTGCGCGCCGATCGCGGCCGGCAGGCCATAGCCCATCGTGCCCAGGCCGCCGCTGGTGAGCCACTTGTTCGGCCCTTCGAAGTGGAAATGCTGGGCGGCCCACATCTGGTGCTGGCCCACCTCCGTGGTGATGATCGGGTTCCGGTCGCGCGTGGCTTCCCACAGCCGCCGGATGGCGTGCTGGGGCATGATCTCCTTGATCGATTCCGGGTAGGCCAGGCACTGCTTCGCCCGCCACTGATCGATCCGCGCGAACCAGGGCTTCAGGTCCTGCGGCTGGTGCTGGCGCACCTTCCACAGCTTGACCATATCCTCCATCGCCCGGCCGACATCGCCGACGATGCCCAGGTCGACGCGGACGATCTTGTTGATCGACGATCGATCGATATCGACGTGGATCTTCCGGGAATGGGGGGCGAAGGCATCCAGCCGGCCGGTGACGCGATCGTCGAACCGCGCGCCCAGCGCCACGATCAGGTCCGCCTCGTTCATCGCCAGATTGGCTTCATAGGTGCCGTGCATGCCCAGCATGCCCAGCCATTGCGGGCTGGATGCCGGGAAGGCGCCGAGGCCCATCAGCGTGGAGGTGACGGGCGCGCCGGTGATGCGGGCCAGCTCGCGCAGCACCTGCGCGGCCGCCGGACCGGAATTGATGATGCCGCCGCCGGTGTAGAGCACCGGGCGCTCGGCCGCGGCCAGCATCTCGACCGCGGCCTCGATCGCGACCGGATCGGCCTTCACCTGCGGGCGATAGCCCTTGTGGAGCACGGCGCCGGGGGCGGGCTTGCGATAGGGCGCGGTTGCGACCTGCACGTCCTTCGGCAGATCGATGACGACCGGGCCGGGCCGGCCGGACGTGGCGATGTGGAACGCCTCGTGCACGATGTCGCCCAGCTTCGCGGGGTCCTTCACCAGATAATTATGCTTGGTGCAGTGCCGCGTGATGCCGACGGTATCGCATTCCTGGAAGGCATCGGTGCCGATCAGCGGCGTGCCGACCTGGCCGGTGATGACGACCATCGGGATGGAATCGAGCAGGGCATCGGCAATGCCGGTGACGGCATTGGTGGCGCCGGGGCCGGACGTGACGAGGACGACGCCGGGCTTGCCGGTGGAGCGGGCATAGCCTTCCGCCGCGTGCGCCGCGCCGCCTTCCTGGCGGACGAGGATGTGACGGATCTTCTTCTGCTTGAAGAGCGCGTCGTAAATGGGAAGCACCGCTCCGCCCGGATAGCCGAACACGATCTCGACGCCGAGATCGGTCAGCGCCTCGATCAGGATGTCCGCGCCGGAACGTTCGGCAGTCATCGCATTCGTCCTTTCGTCCATCAAACAAGCAGGCGGCATAACGCCATCGGCACCATGCCGAAACACCCGTTTCCCTTCGCGGCGCACAATGGCGCCAAAGATCGGGTTGCCTAGTGGCAAGAAACTAACCTGTCAACGCCTCATCGCGTAATAATCTTGCTAGATTCGCGATCATCGCGTTGTCGAGTTGCGCGTCCACCTTTCGCCATTGCGCGGGGGGCTGCTGGCGGAACCAGGTATATTGGCGCTTGGCATATTGGCGGGTGGCGGCGGTCGCGCGTTCGACCATGGCCGCGCGGTCGATTCGCCCGGCCAGGAAATCCGCGATTTCCGGCACGCCGATCGCCCGCATCACCGGCAGGCCGGGATCGAGCCGGCGGGCCAGCAGGGCCTCCACCTCGGCGATCGCGCCTTCATCCAGCATCGTTTCGAAGCGCGCGTTGCAGCGGGCGCGGAGCCAGTCGCGCGGCGGTAGCAGGATGGCGGGGACGATGCGCGCCGCATCGCCGATCCCGCCTTCGCGCGCGGCCTGCCAGGCGGCGATCGGCCGGCCGGTGGAGCGGATCACCTCCAGCGCGCGGGCGACGCGCGTGGTGTCGGCGGGGTGCAGGCGGGCGGCGGCCGCCGGGTCCTCGCCGATGAGCGCGGCATGAGCCTCGGCCACGGGCAGCGCGCGGACGGTGGCGCGGATGTCGGGATCGATATCGGGCACCGGGGCGATGCCGTCCAGCAGCGTGCGGATATAGAGCCCGGTGCCGCCGACGAGGATCGGCAGGCGGCCGGCGGCGTGCGCGGCGGCGATCTGCGCCTTCGCCTCATCGGCCCAGCGCGCGGCGGAGCAGCTTTCCGCGCCGTCGACATGGCCGAACAGGCGGTGGGGCGCGCGGGCTTCCTCTGCCGGGGAAGGGCGGGCGGAAAGGATGCGGAGGTCGCGATAGACCTGCGAGGCATCGGCGTTGATCACCACCCCGCCGGAAATTTCCGCCAGCGCCAGCGCCAATGCCGACTTGCCGCTGGCCGTCGACCCTGCGATGAGCGCCACCGCCGGCCTTACGGAGTCCGGCGATCCTCCGGCCTCGATTCCCAGGGAGTCCTTCGTGTTCATCGCCACGCTGATAGCAACGGACGGCAGCCTCGTGCCCGAAATTTCCGATCGCGCGCGGCTCGCGCTGGCGGAGGCGGGCTGCGCGCCCGTGGTGGGGCGCTGGATCGACGAGGGTTATGCGCTGGACCTCGCCTTCGCCGCCGATCCCGTGACGGCGCGGGCCGTGCTGGAACCGATGGCCGATGTGGTGGTGCAGCCGGAGGCGGGCCGGGCCAAGCGGCTGCTGGTGGCGGACATGGATTCGACCATGATCACCATCGAATGCATCGACGAGCTGGCCGATTATGCCGGGATCAAGGCCGAGATCGCCGAAGTCACCGAGCGCGCGATGCGCGGCGAGCTGGATTTCGAGGCGGCGCTGGATGCCCGCGTGGCTCTGCTCAAGGATCTCGACGCCGCCGCGATCGACCGCTGCCATGTCGAGCGCGTGCGGATCATGGCCGGAGCCAAGCCGCTGATCCGGACGATGAAGGCCCATGGCGCGCGCTGCGTGCTGGTGTCCGGCGGCTTCACCGTGTTCGCCGATCGGGTGGCGGCGGACATCGGCTTCGATCGCGCGCTTTCCAACATGCTGGGCGTGGCCGATGGAAAACTCACCGGCACTGTCGCCCGGCCGATCGTGGGCGCCGCCACCAAGCGCGAGACGCTGGTCGCCGAAGCCGCGGCGATGGGGATCGACCTTTCGGCGACGCTGGCGGTGGGCGACGGCGCCAACGACATTCCGATGATCCAGGCGGCGGGGCTGGGCGTCGCTTATCATGCCAAGCCCAGGACGGCCGCCGCAGCGGGCGCGCGGATCGATTGCGGCGACCTGACGGCGCTGCTTTATGCGCAGGGCTATGCGCGCAAGGATTGGGTGGAATAAGGCTGGCCCCCCTGCGGATGCGCCGGGGGCAGCTTACCCGACCAGCAAGGCGCCGTGATCCTGTCTTGGTTCGGGAGCGGCCTGTTCCCGACCGCTGCCGAGAGACTTTCACGCCCGTCGCCCGTCGCCGCCGCACGGCCCCGGTTCCAGCCCCGAGTGCGATGGAAAAGGAACGGCCGATCCCCGGCAGGCCCTGCAGGGCCACCTCCCGGAAAGGTCAATGGGGGCTGGCGTCGCCGCCAACCCCCATTGCGCCGGTTCATGGCTTGTCCGCGCCTTGCGGGCGGGTTCGCCTCCCTGGCGTTTGGCGGCGCATGGCCGGACCGGATGGCCCGTAACCGCTTCCGCCTGGCTCTGCCTTCGTGGTCCGGGCCGGGCGGTGGATGCCATATGGCATTCCGCTGGCTGGTGCCGTTCGGGCGTAAGCCCGCCTCGCCTTCTGCTTCCGTGATCCTCAGGCTTGGGGCCGGGATCTGGTCACGCGGCTTGGCATTGCGATCTAGTTGAAAAGACTGCCGTTTCCGGAGGGTCTATCTCTTTCGACCACGCATTGAGGCTCTCATGAACCGGCGAGTCGGCCAAGCGGAAATCGGGCGATACCCCCTGTGGATAACGGGGAAATCGGGGATGTATGCGATCCGAAATGAATCCCAGGTGCTTGGTGGGTTGGGGGAAGGAGGCTAGATGTAGGTTCCCCAAAGGACGTCAGCTTAGGCTTAGCTCCCCCCGATATGGGAGCCTAAGCTAAGTACCGCGTCTTAGAGGTAGCTAGCTGTTTCCATCCGCCCCGGATTCGCTCTAAAGCCGCCGACATGACCGAACTCGCCAAGACATTCGACCCCGCCGCCATCGAAGCCCGCTGGTATGCCCATTGGGAAGGGGAAGGGCGCTTCCGCCCCGAGCGGCCGGATGCGGAGCCTTATACCATCGTGATGCCGCCGCCCAACGTGACGGGCAGCCTGCATATCGGCCATGCGCTGGACAACAGCCTGCAGGACATCCTGATCCGCCATGCCCGCCTGCAGGGCAAGGATGCGCTGTGGGTGGCCGGCACCGATCATGCCGGCATCGCCACCCAGATGGTGGTCGAACGGCAGATGAACGCCAGGGGCGAAAAGCGCACCGATTACAGCCGCGAGGATTTCGTGGCGAAGGTGTGGGAGTGGAAGGCCGAGAGCGGCGGCCAGATCACCCGCCAGCTTCGCCGGCTGGGCGCGTCGTGCGACTGGGCGAACGAACGCTTCACGATGGACGAGGGCTTCAGCCGCGCCGTCATCAAGGTGTTCGTCGATCTCTACAATCAGGGCCTGCTCTATCGCGACAAAAGGCTGGTGAACTGGGATCCGGGCCTGAAGACGGCGATTTCGGACCTGGAGGTCGAGACCAGGGAGGTCAGCGGCAGGTTCTGGCACTTCGCCTATCCGCTGGAGGACGGTTCCGGCACCATCACGGTCGCCACCACCCGGCCGGAAACGATGCTGGCCGACATGGCCGTCGCCGTGAACCCGGAGGATGAGCGCTATATCGCGCTGATCGGCAAAAATGTGCGCCTGCCGATCACCGGCCGGCTGATCCCGATCGTCGCCGATGCCCATGCCGATCCCGAGCTGGGATCGGGCGCGGTGAAGATCACGCCCGGCCACGACTTCAACGATTTCGAGGTGGGCAAGCGCGCCGGCTTCCGCCCGGCGGACATGCTCAACATGCTCGATGCCGATGCGAAGGTGGTGCAGACGGCCGACGGGCTGATCCCGGACGAATTCCTCGGCCTGGACCGCTTCGATGCGCGCAAGCTGGTGATCGAGCGGCTGAAGCAGGACGGCGTCCTCATCCCCCACGTGGACAAGGACGGCAACGCGCATGACGGCGAGCCCCGGACGATCCAGACGCCTTATGGCGACCGTTCGGGCGTCGTCATCGAACCGTGGCTGACCGACCAATGGTATGTCGATGCCGAGACGCTGGCCAAGCCCGCGATCGCGGCGGTGCGCGACGGCGACATCCGCGTCGTGCCGGAAACCTGGAAGAAGACCTGGTTCAACTGGCTGGAGAATATCCAGCCCTGGTGCGTCAGCCGCCAGCTCTGGTGGGGCCACCAGATCCCGGCCTGGTATGACGAGGACGGCCAGGTCTATGTGGCCGAGGACGAGGCAGCGGCGCAGGCGCTGGCCGGCAACAAGGCGATCACGCGCGACAGCGACGTGCTCGATACCTGGTTCTCCTCCGCGCTGTGGCCGTTCGGCACGCTGGGCTGGCCGGAAGATACCGTGAAGCTCGCCAAGCATTATCCCAACGACGTGCTGATCTCCGGCTTCGACATCCTGTTCTTCTGGGATGCGCGCATGGCGATGCAGGGGCTGCACTTCATGAAGGAAGTGCCGTGGAAGACGCTCTACCTCCATGGCCTCGTCCGCGATGCCCAGGGGCAGAAGATGTCCAAGTCCAAGGGCAACACGGTCGATCCGCTGGGCCTGATCGACAAATATGGCGCGGATGCGCTGCGCTTCACGCTGGCGGCGATGGAGAGCCAGGGGCGCGACATCAAGCTGGATGAGAAGCGGGTCGAAGGCTATCGCAACTTCGCGACCAAGCTGTGGAACGCCGCGCGCTTCTGCCAGTCGAACGGGATCGGCGCATCGGCCACGCTGGAGCCGCCGGCGGCCGACCTCGCCGTCAACCGCTGGATCATCGCCGAGACGGTGAAGACGGTGCAGGCGCTGGATATCGCGCTGGCCGACCTGCGCTTCGACGAAAGCGCCAACAGCATCTACCAGTTCGTCTGGGCGACCTTCTGCGACTGGTATCTGGAGCTGATCAAGCCGCTGTTCGCCGAGGAGGGCGTGGCCGCTGCCGAGACCCGCGCGGTCGCCGGCTGGGTGCTGGACCAGATATTGGTGATGCTCCACCCGTTCATGCCCTTCATCACCGAGGAGCTGTGGCACGCGCTGGGCGATCGGCCCTATGACCTGATCGTCGCCCGCTGGCCGATGGCGGATGCGCGCGCGCTCGATCCGGCGGCGCAGAAGGAGATCGACTGGCTGATCCGGCTGGTGGGCGAGGTGCGCGCGGCGCGCTCCGAGCTGAACGTGCCGCCGGGCGCGCGGCTGGAGGCCCATGTCCACGATGCCGGCGCGGAAACGCTGGCCCGGATCGATCGGCAGGCGGCGGCGATCGCGCGGCTGGCGCGCATCACCGTGAGCAACGATCCCGCACCCGCCGGCGGCGCCGCGCAGGTGGTGGTGGACGAGGCCACCTTCGTGCTGCCGCTGGAAGGCGTGATCGATATCGCCGCCGAGAAAGCCCGCCTCGCCAAGGCGATCGCGGCGGCGGAGAAGGAGCGCGACGCGCTGGCCAAGCGGCTGGAATCGCCGGGCTTCGCCGAGAAGGCCAAACCCGAGGCCGTCGCCAAGGCGCGGACCGACCATGCCGAACGTTCCGCCGAGGCGGAACGGCTGGGCGCGGCGCTCAAGCGGCTGGGATAAGGGAGGCGCAACGCCTCCCTCCTCCCGCATCGTCAGCATGACGGGCGTGGAGTCAGCTTCGCCGAAACACGACTGTAAGGTTGTTCGCCGGCATTTCGGCCACCGCCTCACGGGCGAAGCCCGCATCCGCAGCCACGGCGCCGATTTCGGCAAGGTCGCGCAGCCCCCATTCGGGGTTGCGGGCCTTGAGGTCGGCATCGAAGGCGCGGTTGCCGGGCGCGGTCTCGATCTCGGCGCGGAAATAGGGGCCGTAAAGGACCAGCGGCGCGCCCGGCGGCAGGATGCGGGCGGCGCCTGCGAACAGGCCCAGCGTTGCGGCCCATGGGCTGATGTGGACCATGTTGATGCAGACGAGCGCGTCGGCACGGTCGATCGGCCAGTCCGTGGCCGTCGCATCGAGCGCGATCGGCGGACGGAGATTGGCGAGGCCGGCCTCGGCCGCCCAGCCGGCGATCGAGGCGCGGGCCTGCGGATCGGGATCGCTCGGTTGCCAGACAAGGCCGGGCAGGGCCGCGGCGAAGTGGACGGCATGTTCGCCCGTGCCGCTCGCCACCTCCAGCACCAGCCCGGCGGAGGGCAGGACATCGCGGAGCACCGCGAGGATCGGATCGCGATTGCGGGCGGTGGCAGGCGCGTGGCGGCGGGCGGGATCGGTCATGGCCTGCTTATTCGGCATGATCGGGCGGGCCGCAAGCGGAGGACGCCAAGCGCTCTTCCGCCATTCGGGTCCATGCAATAGGCTCGTCCCCATGCCCGATCCGATGTCGCCGCCTTCCGATTATCCTGCCGTGGTCGATGCCACCATTCCGCCGCTGGGGCGGTTCCTGGCCGAAGGATCGGCGCTGGTGACATGGCCCTTCACCGCCCGGACAGCGCGGCGGATCGCCGCGGCCCGGCGCGGCGACGGGCGCGCGGTGATGGTGATCCCCGGCTTCCTGGCCGGCGATCCGATGACCAGCCGGTTGCGGCGAATGCTGCGTATCGCCGGCTATGCGCCCCATGGCTGGGGGCTGGGCATGAACCGGGGCGTGACGCCCGACCTGCTCGACCGGCTGGCGGCGCGGCTGGAGGCGATCGCGCAAGCGGAAGGCACCCCCGTCTCGCTGGTCGGCTGGAGCCTCGGCGGGCTTTATGCGCGCGAACTCGCCAAGCGGCGCCCCGATCTGGTCGATCGCGTCATCACGCTGGGCAGCCCCTTTTCGGGCGACCCGCGCGCCAACCGGGCATGGAAGCTCTATGAACGGATCAACGGTCATCTCGTCGATCGGCCGCCGATAGACGTGGATCTGCCCGCCAAGCCGCCGATGCGCACCATCGCACTGTGGTCCGCCGAGGACGGGATCGTCGCGCCCGCCTGCGCGCGCGGCCTGCCGCACGAGGCCGACAGCGCGGTGCGGGTGGCCTGCCGGCACATGGATTTCGTCACCGCCCCGGCTGCGCTTGCCGCGATCCTCGACGCGCTCGAAGCCTGAGCCTGTGGCGGGATATAATCCTCCTCCGCCCCTCAGCCGATGAAGGGTGCGGCCACCTCCGCCGGCACGCGGATGGGCCGGCCGCTCGCCTTGTCGATGATCGCCCAGGTGGTGCGGGCGCGGACATGGGGCTTGCCGTCCGCGTCGACGAACTCGACCATCCGGTCGAACCGCGCGCCCTTGGGGCCGTCCGGTATCCAGGTGCGTGCCGTCACCGTCCCGCCGGGGCCGAGCGCGCGCAGATAATCGATCTCGTGCCGGGTCACGACCCAGATATAGGCGGCGACATGGGCGGGATCGGCCACCGCCTGCCAGTGCGCGGTGGCGACATCCTGTATCCACCGCACCCAGACGGCATTGTTGACGTGGCCCAGCTCGTCAATGTCCTCCGGCCGGGCGGTGAAGGCGAGGGTGAAGGCCGGGGCGGAAGACATGGTTCCGATCCTATCCGTTCAGGCCCGGCATAGTCGAGCGGTGTGACGCGGCTGTTGCAGCCGGCCGGCCTTCCCCGTTCGCGCCGGGAACGAGCGGGGAAGGCGACGTTCTCACGCCATCTGCGTCAGGATGAAGGCATAGGCCTCCGCATCCTCGCGCAGGGAATCGAAGCGGCCGGACTTGCCGCCATGGCCCGCGCCCATATTGGTCTTGAGCAGCAGGACGTTGGCGTCCGTCTTGGTCGCCCGCAGGCGCGCCGCCCATTTGGCTGGCTCCCAATAAGTGACGCGGGGATCGTTGAGCCCGCCGGTGATCAGCATCGGCGGATAGGGCTGCGCCGACACATTGTCGTAGGGGCTGTAGCTCCGGATCAGATCGAACGCCGCCGGATCGGTGATCGGGTTGCCCCATTCGGGCCACTCGCCGGGGGTGAGGGGCAGGCTGTCGTCCAGCATGGTGTTGAGCACGTCGACGAAGGGCACGTCCGCCACCACCGCGCCCCACAGGCCGGGATCGGTGTTGGCCACCACGCCCATCAGCTCGCCGCCCGCCGATCCGCCGTTGATGGCGATGCGGCCGGCGCGGGTGAAGCCCGCGGCGATCAGCCCCTTCGCGGCATCGACGAAATCGTGGAAGGTGTTCCAGCGCTTCTCGGCCTTGCCGTCCAGATACCAGCGATAGCCGAGATCGTCGCCGCCCCGGATATGGGCGATGGCGACCGCGAAGCCGCGATCGAGCAGGCTGAGCCGCAGGGTGGAGAAGGCCGGCGGATAGGCGAAGCCGTAGGCGCCATAGGCATAGAGGAACAGCTTGCCCTGCCCGTCCTTCACGAAATCGCGACGGTAGACGACCGACACCGGCACGCGGGTGCCGTCCCGCGCCTCGATCATCAGCCGTTCGGTCGCGTAGAGCGCGGGATCGTAGCCGGACGGGATTTCCTGCACCTTGAGCGTGGTGAGGCCGCCTTCCACCGGATCGAAATCGAACACGGTGTTGGGCGTCACCATCGATGTGTAGGCCAGCCGGTAGGCCGGCGGATCATATTCCGGGTTGGAGCCGAGCGAGGCGGTGTAGCTCGCCTCGGGGAAGGGGATGCGGCTTTCGTGGCCGCCATAGGTGCGCAGGCGGATCTGATCCAGCCCGTCCACCCGCTCGCTGATGACGAGGTGCTTCGCGAAGCTCGTCACCCCGCGCAGATAATGGCGGTCGGACCCGGCGATCACCGTCGTCCATTCCGCCGGCCGGGCGGGATCGGCCTCCGCCAGGCGGAAGTTCACATGATCGTCGTTGGTGAGGATCCACAGCCGGCCCTGCGCCGAATCCACCGAATATTGCCGCTTGGGCTGGCGGGGCGAGACGAGGAGGGGAGCGGCCGCCGGATCGGCGGTGGGAAGCAGGCGCACCTCGCTGGTTTCATGATCGCCGGTGGCGAGCACGATCCATTGCCGGTCCTGCGTGCGGCCGAGCGCGACGCGGAAGCCCTCGTCCGCTTCCTCATAGAGGGTGACGTCGCCGGCCGGATCGGTGCCGAGGCGGTGGAGGCGCGCGCGATAGGTGCGCCAATTGTCGTTGACCTCGGTATAGGCGACGGCGGTGGAATCGGCGCTCCACACCACCGCCCCGTTGGCGACGGCGGTGATCGTCTCGATATCCTTGCCGGTGGCGAGATCGCGGATGCGCAGCGTGAAGCGTTCCGATCCGTTGTCGTCCGCCGACCAGGCGGCGAGCCGCCCGTCGGGGCTCACCTCCAGCACCTGCAGGCGGAAATATTCCTTGCCCTCGGCCTCGGCCGGCTCGTCGAGCAGGAGCCGGGCCTCGCCGCCCGCCACGGGCTTGCGATACCAGAGCCGATATTGCCCGCCCGGCTGGAAGGCCCACCAGTAGAGCCAGTCGCCGTCCTTCTGTGGCACGCCGGCATCGTCCTCCTTGATGCGGCCCTTCATCTCCTGGAACAAGGTTTCGACCAGATCGGCCTGCGGCGCCATCTGCGCTTCGAAATAGGCGTTCTCCGCCTTCAGATAGTCCAGGATCTCCGGATCGTTGACCGTGGGGTAGGACGGGTCCTTCAGCCAGGCATAGGGATCCTCGACTGTCCGGCCGTGGCGGGTGTAGCTGTGCGGTTTCCTCGCGGCGGCCGGGGGCGTGGCGGTCATCGACATCCTCTTAACTGGCAATAGGCCCGGCAAGGGCTTATCTAGGCGCAGCGAAAATAGAAGGCCGGGTTTTGATGTCCACCTACGAAGATCGGTTGAAGGCACTGCGCGAGGAATTGGCGAAGCGGAAGCTGGACGGCTTCGTCGTGCCGCTGACCGACGAGCATATGAGCGAATATGTCGGCGCCTATGCCCAGCGGCTGGCCTGGCTCACGGGTTTCCAGGGATCGGCCGGGTCGGCCGTGGTGCTGCCGGCGGAAGCCGCGATCTTCGTCGATGGCCGCTACACCCTGCAGGTGCGCGAGCAGGTGGACGGCACGCACTGGAGCTATCAGTCGGTTCCCCAGACCAGCATCGCCGAATGGCTGAAGGCGCACGCGCCGGAAGGTGGGCGGATCGGCTATGATCCCTGGCTGCACACGCGCGGCTGGGTGAAGGCGGCGCGTGCCGCGCTGCGGGAAAAGGGCGCGGAACTGGTGGCGGTGGACACCAACCCGGTGGACGCCGTGTGGCCCGACCGGCCGGAGCCTTCCAAGGCGCGCCTGATCGCCCATGGCGACGACCTGGCCGGCAAGTCTTCGGCCGAGAAGCGGCAGGACGTGGCGGACTGGCTGGCGGCGCGCAAGGCCGACGCCGTCGTCGTCTCCGCGCTCGATTCGATCGCCTGGCTGCTCAACGTGCGGGGGCAGGATGTGGAGCGGACGCCCGTGGCGCTCGCTTATGCCGTCGTGCAGGCGGACGGGACGGCCGACCTGTTCGTGGCGCCCGAGAAGCTGGGCGAGGACGTGCGCAAGCATCTGGGCAACGCCGTGCGCATCCATCCGCGCGATGCCTTTGCCGGCTATCTGGCGGAGCAGGGCGGGCGCGTGATCGCCGTCGATCCGGAGCGCGCCGTGGCCGCGATCTTCGAGGCGCTGGAAGCCGCCGGCGCGAAGACGGTGGAAGCGCGCGATCCCACCGTGCTGGCCAAGGCGATCAAGAATCCGGCGGAGATTGCCGGGCACAAGGCGGCGCAGGCGCGCGACGGCGCGGCGCTGACCCGCTTCCTCCACTGGCTTTCGGTGGAAGCGCCCAAGGGCGGGCTGACCGAGCTCGATGCCTCGGACAAGCTGGAGGAGTTCCGCCGCGGCACCGGCAAGCTGCGCGACCTTTCCTTTGATACGATATCGGGTGCCGGCCCCAACGGCGCCGTCGTCCATTATCGGGTGACGGAGACGACCAACCGGCCGATCGAGCCGGGTTCGCTGTTCCTGATCGATTCGGGCGGCCAGTATGAGGACGGCACGACCGACGTGACCCGCACCGTCGCCATCGGCACGCCGACGGCGGAGATGAAGGATCGCTTCACCCGCGTGCTCAAGGGGCATATCGCGCTGGCCCGCGCTATTTTCCCGGCGGGCACGCGCGGCGGCCAGCTCGACGTGCTGGCGCGGCAATATCTGTGGGAGGCGGGGCTGGATTATGCCCATGGCACCGGCCATGGCGTGGGCGCCTATCTTTCCGTCCACGAAGGGCCGCAGCGCATCGCCACCTTCGGCGGCGGGGACGAGCCGCTCCAGGCCGGCATGTTCCTCTCGAACGAGCCGGGCTATTACAAGTCCGGCGAATATGGCATCCGTATCGAGAATCTTGTTCTGGTAGAGACGCGTGAGATAGCGGGCGCGGAACGCGAGATGCTGGGCTTCGAAACGCTCACCTTCGCTCCGATCGACCGCGAGCTGATCGACGCGGGCGCGCTTTCGCCCGCGGAGCGCGCATGGCTGGATGCTTATCATGCCCGCGTGCGCGACCTGATCGGCCCGCAGCTCGATGGCGAGGGGAAGGCCTGGCTCGACGACGTGACCCGCCCGCTGTGAGGAAGGGGCTTGGCGTGATGCACAAGAAATGGACCTTGGGTGGGGCGGCGGCGATCGCGATCGGCGCCATGGCGGCGGTGGGCTATGCCCAGTTCCCCAGCGTGCCCGATACGCCGCCGATGGCGGCGGCCGAGGCGCAGAAGCACACCGCCTGGGATTTCGACCTGACGGCGATCGACGGCGCGCCGCTGCCGATGAGGAAGTTCAAGGGCGAGGTGGTGCTGCTGGTGAACACCGCCAGCATGTGCGGCTTCACCCCGCAATATGAAGGCCTGCAGAAGGTGCAGGATACCTATGCCAGGCGCGGCTTCACCATCGTCGGCGTGCCTTCCGGCAACTTCAAGAATCAGGAATATGGCTCCAACAGCGAAATCGCCGCCTTCTGCAAGACCAAGGCGGTGAAGTTCCCGCTGGCCGAGAAATCCGACGTGGTCGGCCCTAATGCGCTGCCCATCTATCGCTGGGCGGCCGCCAAGCTCGGGCCGCAGAACACGCCCAAGTGGAACTTCCACAAATATCTGATCGGGCGCGACGGCAAGCTGATCGCCGCCTTCGGCACCCGCACCGATCCCACCGATCCCAAGGTGACGGGCGCGATCGAGGCCGCCCTCAAGGCCAAGGGCTGATCGCCGGTCCGCGCCGGCGCGGAATCAGCCGGCGTGCGATCCTTCATCTTCCGCGAAATCCCGGGGCACGGGCGGCGCATCGTCCCGCGCGCGGGCCTGCGCCTTCCGCTTGCGGAGGTTCTCGCGCAGCGCCTCCGCCAGCCTGCGGGCGCGTTCCGGATCGTCTTTCGCCATCTTTTTCCTGTGAAGGCGAATATCGCGCGCGGCAAGCCTTGACGCGGCCGCCAGCATTCTCCATAGGCGCGCCTCTAACGCGGTTCCGAACCGTAGTGCTGCCGTAGCTCAGTGGTAGAGCGCATCCTTGGTAAGGCTGAGGTCGGGAGTTCAATCCTCCCCGGCAGCACCATTTTCTCCCCGAGAATCTGGAAACTAAACCGGCTTCCCACCGGCACGCGCATGGTCGCTCGGCGCCCGTGCGGAAGCGCCGGATCGGTGAGGTTCCACCGGCCCGGCGCCTTGTCCCTGCCATGCCGGGCGGGCCTTACAGCACCTCGAACAGGCCGGCCGCGCCCATGCCGCCGCCGACGCACATGGTGACGACGACATGCTTCACCCCGCGCCGCTTGCCCTCGATCAGGGCGTGGCCGACCATGCGGGCGCCCGACATGCCATAGGGGTGGCCGATCGAGATCGCGCCGCCGTTCACGTTCATGAGGTCGTTGGGGATGCCCAGCGTGTCGCGGCAGTAGATCACCTGCACGGCGAAGGCCTCGTTCAGCTCCCACAGGCCGATATCGGCCATGCGCAGGTCGAAGCGTTCGAGCAGCTTGGGGATGGCGAAGACGGGGCCGATGCCCATCTCGTCGGGCTTGGTGCCCGCTACCGCCATGCCGACGAAGCGGCCGAGCGGCGCGAGGTTGCGGGCTTCCGCCAGGCCGCGCTCCATCACCACGCAGGCCGATGCGCCGTCGGATAGCTGGCTGGCATTGCCGGCGGTGATGAAGCCCTGCGGGCCGACGACGGGCTGGAGCGAGGCCAGCCCTTCCAGCGTGGTTTCCGGGCGGTTGCCTTCGTCCTTGGCCAGCGTGACCTGCCTTTGCGAAACCTCGCCCGTGGCCTTGTCCGTCACCGTCATCGTCGCGGTGACGGGGATGATCTCCGCATCGAAGCGTCCGGCGGCCTGGGCGGCGGCGGTGCGCTGCTGCGACTGGAGGGCATATTCGTCCTGCGCCGCGCGGCTGATGCCGTAGCGGTTGGCGACGACCTCCGCCGTCTGCAGCATCGGCATGTAGACATCGTCGTGCATGGCGATCAGTTCCGGATCGAAGCCGACGCGCATGTCCCTGGTCTGCACCAGCGAGATGGATTCGACGCCGCCGGCCACGACGACATCCTCCTTGTCGACGACCACCTTGCGCGCGGCGATGGCGATGGCTTCCAGTCCCGAGGCGCATTGCCGGTCCACCGACATGCCGGCGACGGTAACGGGCAGGCCCGCGCGCAGCGCCGCGGTGCGGCCGATGGTGGCCTGCACGCCCTGCTGGAGCGCCGCGCCCATCACCACGTCGTCGACTTCCGCCGGATCGAGCCGGGCGCGCTCCACCGCCGCACGGATCGCGTGCGCGGCCAGCGTGGGGGAGGGGGTGGCGTTGAAGGCACCGCGATAGGCACGGCCGATCGGCGTGCGGGCGGTGGAAACGATCACGGCATCACGCATCGGATTATCCTTTCCGTTCCGGCAGGGCTGCGGGTGTCACACGAAGATCTGGGCGATCCATTCGGCGATGAGCGCCGGCTTGTCCTTGCCTTCGATCTCGACGGAAAGCTCGGCCGTCTCCTGGTAGCGGCCCGGCCCCTTCTCCGCGAATTCCAGCAGCTTGAAATGGCCGCGCACGCGCGATCCGGAAGGCACGGGGGTGAGGAAGCGCACCTTGTTGCCGCCGTAGTTGAGGCCCATCTTCAGCCCTTCGATCGTGGGCACGTCGCTCTTTTCCCGCATCACCGGCAGCAGCGAGAGGGTGAGGAAGCCGTGGGCGATGGTGCCGCCGAACGGCGTCTGCTTCGCGCGTTCGGGATCGACGTGGATGAACTGGTGGTCGCCCGTCGCATCGGCGAAGCGATCGATCATCGCCTGGTCGATCAATATCCATTCCGACGAGCCGACCGTCTCGCCGACCTTCGCCTAATAATCCGCCACGCTGATCGTGCCCATCATCCCCTCCATTCTTGTCGGGCGAAGTTTGTGGGCAGTGCTGACGTTAACGTCAAGTGGCGGCGGGCGAGGCGTCGTGTCCGGCCGGTTCGGGATAGGGCATCACCATGCGGCCGTCCGGGGCGGCGGTAAACGTCGTCTGGGTGGGATAGGCGAAATCCACGCCCTCGGCATTGAACTGGGTGAGGATGGCGATCAGCACGCGGTGGTTGGTGGCGAACACCTCCTCATAATCGGTCGATCGGATGTCATATTGCAGCTCGAAATCGAGGCTGGAGGCGCCGAGGCCGACCATGCCGCAGCGCAGGAATTCGGTCTTGGGCTCCGCTTCCACGATGGCGCGGACCTTTGCGGGGATGGATGCCAGCACGTCGGGCGCCGTCTGGTAGATCACGCCGAAGCGGTGGATCATCCGTCGCCGCTTGAGGCGGGTGAAGTTCCGCAGCTCCTTGTTGAGGAGGTTGGCGTTGGAGATGACGATCTCCTCCCCCGTGGCCGAACGGATGCGTGTGGACTTGAGGCCGATCGCCTCCACCGATCCGCTGGTCGTATCGTAGCTGATCCCTTCGCCGCGCTGGAACGGTTTGTCGAACAGGATCGAAAGCGCCGCGAACAGATCCTGGAAGATGCCCTGCGCGGCGAGGCCGATGGCGATGCCGCCGATGCCGAGGCCGGCGATCAGGCCGGTGACGTTGACGCCGAGATTGTCGAGGATGACGATCGCGGCGATCGCGAACACCGCGATGGTGACGAGCAGCCGGATGATCCCCATCGCGCTGCCGAGGCTGCTGGCATTGGCGGCCCCGCCCGCGCGGTGGGCGATCAGGCCGAGGATCAGCACCCGCGCCCACACCGCCACCTGCAATACGGAGGCAACCGTGAAGAAGAAGGCGATCGTGCGGCCGAGATAGACGGGGGCGTCCGCATAGGTGGCCACGAGCTGCGCCGCGACGGCGACCATGAACCACAGCCGCGTCTTTCCGAGCGCCTGGCCGATGATGAACGGCCATTCGTTGCGGTTGGTGTGGTTGCGGCAGAGGCGGAGGCCGAAGCGCTTGAGCGCCACCAGCAGCAGCACGATGATGGCCGCGCCGATCCCCGCCGCGATGATCTGGAGGCCGTGCTGCGTCGTCCAGGCCAGCGCGTCCGTCCACAGCCGATGGATCTGGGCGTCGAAGGGTTCCCCGCCCGCCGGCCAGGGGGCGGTGCTGTTGCTGGCTGTCGTCATCAGGCTGCCTTCGATATGGTTTCGGGCGGATCGGCGAGATTGTCCAGAAAGGCTATCAGGCCGCGTTCCAGTGACGAGAGATATTTCGTGCGACGGGGCAGCTTCAACCCCGCGAGGGGCGAATCTCCCCGATTTCCCGCCAGTTCGATCAGGGCGGGGTGGACATAGGATTTGCGCGCGATCGCGGGGGTGTTGCCCAGCGCCTCGGCGACGGGCGCCAGCATCGCCTTCAGCGATATGTGGCCGCCGGCCGCGACCAGCGCGCCGAAGGCGATGACGCTGGCGCCCCAGGTGCGGAAATGCTTGGCGGTGAAATCGCCGCCGCTCACCCGGCGCAGATAATCATTCACGTCGCCCGAGGTGACGGGGCAGGGCGTGCCATCGGCGTCGAGATATTGGAACAGATGCTGGCCGGGCAGGTCCTGGCAGCGCCGCACCAGCCGGCTGAGCCGTGCATCCCGGATGGAGAGCCGCCGAAGCTTCCCGGATTTCCCCATATATTCCAGGTGAATGCTGTGGCCGCGCACATTGGCGTGGCGATGGCGCAGGGTGGTGGCGCCGAAGCTGCGATTGGCTTTCGCATAGGCTTCGTTGCCGACGCGGACGCGGCCGAGGTCGAGCAGGCGGACGACGGCCGCGACCACGCGATCCCGGCCCAGCGTGGGCCGGGCGAGATCGCGTTCCACGGCGGCGCGGATCGCGGGAAGCGCGCGGCCGAAATCGGCGCAGCGATCATATTTGGCGGCATCGCGCGCCGCGCGGAAATCGGGGTGATAGCGATATTGCTTGCGCCCCCGTTCGTCCCAGCCGATCGCCTGGATATGGCCGTTCGGCCGGGGGCAGAACCAGGCATCGACATAGGCCGGCGGCAGCGCGATGGCGTTCAGCCGGTCGATTTCCGCCCGCCGGGTGATGCGGCGGCCCCTGGCGTCGAAATAGGCCCATCTGGTCTGCGCTCCATCCGGCCCGATCCGCTGGCGGGTAATGCCGGGGTCGGTATCATCGACATAATGGAGCATAAGCGGCGGGATTCTCCCTGGCGAAGCGCGCCGGTCGAACGCGCGGCTTGCGCGCTTCGTTCCTGCGGGGCATGTCTGGCACAAGGGGGCGTTAAGCATTGCCGTTTACGCGTTTCCCATCAACAGTTCGCAGGCGGACGCGGTGAGCGGATCAAGCTGGGTGGCCCGCGCGGGGGCGCGGATCGAAACATGGCCGGTGGCCGGGATGGCCGCATGGATGCTGGCGGGCGCGACGGCGTTCTTCTGCTGGGCGATCCCCGACATGACGGTATGGCTGTGGCTGAAGGGCCTCGGGCTGCCGGCGGGTGCGGATGCCCGCACCGCCTTCATCATTATCCCCGCGCTGGCGACCGGAGCGTCGACCTGGGCGATATTCCGCGGGCTCGACGCGCGCGCCGCGCGCCGCGCCAGGATCGAGGATGAGGGGGACGATCAGGAGGACTGGCTGACCCCGCCGGCCCGCCGGGTCAAGGAGCCGCTGATCGTGAAGCCCGAACCCGTGGTGGTGAGGCCGCTGATCCTGGATGCGATAGCCGATTTTCCGGTCGATACGGCCGGGCCGGTGGAAGGGCCGGCGGCATTCCCGCCCACCCCCTGCTTCTCCCCGCCGGAATCGGATGAACTGCTGCTCGACGAGATGATCGACGATGAGCCGGAGCCCGCGCGATCCGGCATGGACGTGCCGATTGCCGAACTGATGGAAAAGCTTGCGGCCGAAATGGGCACGCTGGCGCCGCCCGCCTTGCGGCCGCGCGATGCGGAAGGCCATCGGCCGCTTCCCCGCCACGGGAATGCGCCCCCGGCGGCAGCGGCCGTGCCCGATGAGGATGCACTGCGCGCCGCGATCCTGGACCTGCAGAGGCTGGCGGCGCGCCGGGGCTGAAAGGCGGGCGCGGCCTCCGCGCTTCAGGCGTCGACGAGGGTGAGAGCCTCGATATCGAGCAGGACGGCGCCGTCGCCGGCGGTGATGCCCGCCAGCAGGATATCGGCGGCGACATGGCCGGCCATGGGCAGATCGGCCTCGGCCAGATCCTCCGCCAGCCCGGGCGGCAGCGGCGCGGCGGTGGCGATCCGCAGCCGGATATCGTGGCGCTGGCCGACGAAGGTGGCGCTCGCCCAGTCGGCCGTCCGATGATCGATCAGTTCCACCGGCCCGATGGGGCCTAGCCATGCCGCCAGCGCGGCGGCGAGCTGCTTCGTCGCGGCCACGGTCATGCGCCGGCCTGTTCCCGGTGCATGGCGATATAGGCCAGCACCCGATCCCGCGTGGCCGCGCGCGGCTCCCGCCCCCGGCGCAGATCGAGCACGAAGCGCGGATCGTTCACCGCCTCGCGCCCGAAGCGCGTCGGGGGCACTCCGTTGCGGCGGAGGTGCCGTTCGATCGTGGACAAGAGGTGCATCGCCATCTCCATCTTCCGTCCCGCGAGTCGCGAGCGATGTTCGCCATATGTTCTCGTAGGGAAGATCCTACTTGTCTAGGAATTTTCCTATCTGTAGGGTGCAGGCATGTCCGATGGCGATCCCCGCGCGGTGCTGGATGCGCTCATACGCGAGCGCGGGGAGGATTATACCTCGCTTTCCCGGCTGATCGGCCGCAACCCCGCTTATATCCAGCAGTTCATCAAGCGCGGCGTGCCCCGCAAGCTGGACGAGGAAGATCGCGCGACGCTGGCGCGCTATCTGGGCGTGGAGGAGGCGCTGCTCGGCGGGCCGGAACGGCAGTCCGCGCCGCGCATCGCGCCGGCGGCGAAGGGGGCGGCGCGGCGCGATGCCGATTTCGTGGCGGTGCCCCGGCTGGCGGTGCGGGCATCGGCGGGGCCGGGGGCGGTCTCCGCGGAAGGGGAGATCGGTCAGCCCTTCCTGTTCGACGCCGCCTGGCTGCGGGCCGTGGCGACGGCGGGCACGGCGGGCCTCTCCCTGATCCGCGCATCGGGCGATTCCATGCTGCCGACCCTGGCCGATGGCGACGACATATTGGTCGATCGCGGCGACGGGCCGGATCGGCTGCGCGACGGCATCTATGTGCTGCGGATGGACGAGGTGCTGCTGGTCAAGCGGCTGCTGGTGGACCCGGCTGCGCGGCGGGTGACGATCGCCAGCGACAATCCGGCCTATCCACCAATCCCCGATTGCGCGCTGGATGATATCGGGGTGGTCGGCCGGGTGATCTGGGGCGGCCGGCGGTTCCGTTGAAGCGGGCCGTGGCCGGAAAGCTACTTTCCTATCCCTTGAAGCAGGACCGTCATTCCCGTCGCTTCGGCATCCATGGGGCTGCTCGGGCCGTGCGCGTGATCTGGAGAAATGGTCCCTGAAGCAGGCTCGGAGGCGATGAAGGCCGAAATCGGGCTTCGGATCGTGCGGAAGGACCGCCTTCGCGGAGTCGCGGACAAAGCGCCAGAGCGCCGTGGCCCTCCACTCAAACGAAAAGGGCGGCCCCCCACAGGCCGCCCCTTTCTCGTCCGGCCCGAGCGAGGGCCGGTATCGCAGTGCCGCGCTTACTTGTTGTGCGTGGCGGCCGCGGCGCGGAGGATATCGAGGATCTTGTCCTGCGCGGCGGGTTCGTCGGTCTGTTCCATCGCCGCCAGCTCGCGGGCGAGGCGGCTGGTGGCCGCTTCGAAGATCTGGCGTTCGGAATAGCTCTGTTCCGGCTGGTCGTCGGCCCGGAACAGATCGCGCACCACCTCGGCGATCGAGACGAGATCGCCCGAATTGATCTTCGCCTCATATTCCTGGGCGCGGCGCGACCACATGGTGCGCTTGATCTTGGGCTTGCCCTTCAGCGTCTGCAGCGCTTCCTGCAGCGTCACGCTGGACGACAGCTTGCGCATGCCGACGGCTTCCGCCTTGTTGGTGGGCACGCGGAGCGTCATCCGCTCCTTCTCGAAACGGAGAACGTAGAGTTCGAGCTTGGCGCCAGCAATCTCCTGGCTCTGAAGTTCGATCACACGACCCACGCCGTGCTTGGGGTACACAACATAATCGCCGACAACGAAGCTCAGCGCCTTGGCAGCCATCAATTTCGACCCTTCCTTGGAATTGTCGCCGCGCCCTGCGCGGTCAGGCCATCCATATGGGTAGCCTTGCCGGCAGCAGCAAGCGACGACGAATCAATGCGTCCCGAACGGTGCGATCAACGTTACTTATGTTACGCACGCACCCAACCCGCGAACTGTAACAGATTCGCAGGAAAAAGGCCAGCACCGTGGACAACGGTGTCAGCAGGCTTTTGTTCCAAGGGGTTGCGCGGGGTAAAAAGCCGTCAGCCGGCTATAGCGCTATCAGTCGCCCTGGCCGGGTTCGGGCGAGAAATATTTCTCATACTTGCCTTCCTCGCCCTTATGCTCGTCGGCATCGGCCGGCTGCTCGCCCTTGCGGGTGAGGTTGGGCCACTGGGCGGAGAAGGTGGCGTTGACCTCCAGCCACTTTTCCAGGTCGCTTTCGGTATCGGGAAGGATCGCCTCGGCGGGGCATTCGGGCTCGCACACGCCGCAATCGATGCACTCGTTCGGGTTGATGACGAGCATGTTCTCGCCTTCATAGAAGCAGTCGACCGGGCAAACTTCGACGCAATCCATATACTTGCAGCGGATGCAGGCATCGGTGACGACGTATGTCATGGTCGCTTCTCTCTCCTCGAACGCCGCTCTGCTATGGTGCCACGGCAGGCGCGTCAATATTTGCCTTATTTCTGCGAGACGTTCGCAGGGGCGGTGTTGGCGCGGTGCCACGCCGAGCGGGGGCGGCGGGCCGGGGTCTCATGCCTGTCCGCCGGGATCGGCGTCGCGGCGATCCCCTTCCGGCATGGGCGCCGGCGACAGATCGGTATAGCAGGCGCGCGCTTCCATGGCGGGGCCGCGGCGGGTCGGGATCATCTCCACCCGGATCACCCTTACCCGACCGTGCAGCGGAAAGGTGAGGACGTCGCCCACCCGGACGGCGGCATGCGCCCGTTCCACGATGCGGCCGGTGACGCGCATCCGGCCGGCGGCGACGATATCCTGCGCCAGGCCGCGGGTCCGCGCGAGCCGGATGAACCACAGGAATTTGTCGATCCTGATCGTCTCACTCATGGGGCCGCATGGTGGCGAGCACGGCGAAGGCGTTGCCGGGCCGCGTGCGCTCCGCGCGGCGCGGGCGGCGGGCGCCATGCCATTTCCAATGGGGCCGCGCACCGTCCTCCGCCTCGGTCGGGCGGAAGCCGAGCGCGAGCATGAGCTGGGCGAAGCTTGGCGGTCTCAGCCCCAGCGACGTGGCGAGGGCCGGGTCCGGCGCGAAGGCCGCGCGGCCCGATCGGCCCTCGCTCAGCCGCCGGTCGTGGGCGATGCGGGCAAGCCGCTCGGCAAGGTCGATCCGCAGCATCTGCGCGCCGAGCGGGCGATAGCCGGCGCGGGCGAAGGCGGCGAATATCTCGCCGTCCGCCGGCGTCTGCAGCGCGGCCGCGCCGGGGGCGGGAAGCGGCGGCATGACGCCATTGTCGAACGCGGCGGCAAGCGCGAGGCGCCAGCGCATCGGTTCGGGCTTCAGCAGCGCGGGGATGTAGACGTCGAGCGTGCCGAGCTTGATGCCGGCCTTGGCCGCCGCCTGGCGCATGTCGCGATCGATGCCGGCGATCGCGGCTTCCAGCGGCTGGCGGGAGGCGATGCCGCCGGCTTCGGCGAGCGGCGCGTAGAGACCGCGCAGCGCCGGTGGCACATCCCTGTCTCGCGCGGCCGCGCTGATCGTGGCCAGCGGCTTCAGCACGCGATCGACCTCGAACCCGATCCAGCGGGCGAGCCTGTCGCTCACGGCCTTGCGCTCGTCGGGGGCGAGCGCGTCGAGCGCCTTGTAGAGGGTGATGCGCGGGGTGAGGAGGTCGCGGCCGCGCTCCAGCCGGGCGACGATATCGCCGCGCCAGAAGATGGCGACCGGCCGGCCCGCATCGGTATCGAGGCTGAAGGCGGGATCGCCATCGGCGACCAGCGCGCGCGCGCGCCGCGAAAGCTCGCCCCCCAGCCGCCGCTCCGCCGCCGCCATCAGCCGCTTCATGTCGTGATGGCGGGCGAGGTGATCGGCCTTGAAGCGGAATCCCTCCAGCCGGCCGATGGTTTCGCCGTCCACCGCGACCTGTCCGTCCTCGGCGACGGTGACGGGCAGGGCGTCCACGCCCCGCGCGCCGAGATCGCGCATCAGCACCGCCGTGCGCCGATCGACGAAGCGCTGGGTGAGCCTCTGGTGAAGCGCGTCCGACAGCTTCTCCTCCAGCGCGCGGGTGCGCTCCGCCCATTTGGCGGGATCGTCCAGCCAATCGGCGCGGTGGGCGATATAGGCCCAGGTCCGCGCCGCCGCGATCCGGTCCGACAGCGTTTCGACGTCGCCCTGCACGCTGTCCAGCCGGGCGATCTCCTCGGCGAACCATTGCGAGGGGATATGGCCCATGCCTTCGCTCAGGTGGCGATAGATGCGGGCGACGAGGCGGCTGTGCGGCTCCACACCGGTCTTGCGGAAATCGGGCAGGCCGCAGGCGGCCCACAGCCGCTGCACCAGCCGGGTTCCGCGCGTGCGATCGCGCACCCAGTCCTCGTCCGCCAGCCGCTTGAGCACGGCAAGGTCGATCGCCTGGGGGGCCATCCGCAGCACGGCCGCCTGGGGGCGCCTTTCCAGCGAGGCGATGAGGGCATCGACGCTGGAGAAATCGGGCGCGCCCTCCCGCCAGTAGAGATGGTCGAGCGGCGGGAAATGATGCTGCTCGATCGCCTCGACTTCCTCTTCCTCGAAGCCGCCGCGCCCGCCTTCCACCGCCAGCGTGCCGAAGGTGCCGTCGCGCTGGTGGCGGCCCGCCCGCCCGGCGATCTGCGCCATTTCCGAAACGGTGAGCCGCCGGCTGCGCTTGCCGTCGAACTTGCGCAGCGATGCGAAGGCGACATGGGCGACATCCATGTTGAGGCCCATGCCGATCGCGTCGGTGGCGACGAGATAATCGACCTCGCCCGCCTGGAACATCGCCACCTGGGCGTTGCGGGTGCGCGGGCTGAGCGCCCCCATCACCACCGCCGCGCCGCCGCGCAGGCGCCGCAGCATCTCCGCCACGGCATAGACCTCCTCGGCGGAGAAGGCGACGATCGCCGATCGCGGCGGCAGGCGCGAAAGCTTGGCCGGGCCGGCATAAGTGAGGGTGGAGAAGCGGGGGCGGTTGATGATCTCCGCATCGGGGATGAGCTGGCGGAGCATCGGCCGCAGCGTTTCCGATCCCAGGATCATCGTCTCGTCCCGGCCCCGCGCGCGCAGCAGCCGATCGGTGAAGACGTGGCCGCGCTCCGGGTCCGCGCCCAGCTGCGCCTCGTCCAGCGCGACGAAGGCGAATTCGCGGTCCATCGGCATGGATTCGGCGGTGCAGCAGAACCAGCGGGCATGGGGCGGCAGGATCTTCTCCTCACCGGTGATCAGCGCCACCCGTTCCGCGCCCTTGATCGCGACGACGCGCTCATAGACCTCGCGCGCCAGCAGCCGCAGCGGGAAGCCGATCATGCCGGACGAGTGGCCGCACATCCGCTCGATCGCGAGATGCGTCTTCCCCGTATTGGTCGGGCCGAGCACGGCGGCGATCGGCGAAGCGGCGAAGCGCGACATGCGCCCAAGATTGTCCGTGGCTTCGACAAACACAAGAGGCGGCCGAACGGGACCGTTTCGTTCCGGCCGTGCGATTCGGCTTGTCGTGGCCGGCCCCCGGCTCGTCGCAAGAAAATCCCCGGATTCCGCCCTTTAATTTGACTTTAACCCCTTTTCGCAAGAGTCCTATGCACCGGCCGCGCGACCATTGTGAACGCGGGCGGGGGTTTCAACAGGATCGGGGGCAGCCAGCCTTGTATCAGCGGGACGAAGCCGGATTCGGCCAGGGCGGAGGCGCCGTGGCGCTGGCGCTGGATGGCGGTCCGCGATCGTCGCTGGGCATTGCCGCTCCCGTCCTTCCCGAACTTACCGGCTGGCGCGCCGCGATCCACGATCTCGATCTGGTCGTCGATCTGGGCGCGCGCATCGGCAGCCTGCACTGGTTCCGCGGGCTTGCCACGTGCCTTGCGCTCTGCGCCGCGCCGATCGCCTTCTTCCCGAAATTCGCCGCGCTGCCGGCGCCCTCGCTGGCGCCGATGGCGGAGCCGCAATGGCAGGAGGCGCGCGCCATCGCCATCGCGCCGCTGGGCCTGGGCGCGGACACCGGCCGCCGCATGGCGCCGACCGACGCCGCCCAGCCGCTGGCCGACACGCCCGAGCGCCCGTCGATCGATCTGGTCGCCACCATCGGCCAGGGCGACGGTTTCGCCCGCGTGCTGGAACGCGCCGGCGTCGCCAAGGCGGAGGCGCAGGCAGTCGCGAAGATGGTGTCCGGCGCGGCTTCGCTCGCCGATATCAAGGCGGGCACGCGGATCGACCTCACCCTCGGCCGCCGCGCCCGCAAATCCGATCCGCGCCCGCTGGATCACCTGCTGTTCCGCGCCCGCTTCGATCTCAAGCTCGGCGTCGAACGGGTCAACGGCGCGCTGGCGCTGAAGCGCATCCCGATCGCGGTCGATGATACGCCGCTGCGCATCCAGGGCTTCGCCGGCTCCAGCCTCTATCGCGCGGCCCGGGCGGCGGGCGCGCCGGCCAAGGCGGTCGAAGCCTATATCCGCGCGATCGGCAGCCGCATGTCGGTGGGACGCGACGTCCGCTCCACCGACCGCTTCGACATCATCGTCGAGCATCGCCGCGCCGAAACGGGCGAGGTGGAGGTCGGCAAGCTGCTTTTCGCCGGGCTGGACCAGGGCAAGCGCCAGACGCGGCTGATGCAATGGACGGCCGCCGGCAGCACCCAATGGTATGAAGCGTCCGGCATCGGCGAGCGCAAGGGGCTGATGCGGATGCCCGTGGTCGGGCGGATGACGTCGAGCTTCGGCATGCGCCGGCACCCGCTGCTGGGCTATGGCCGGCTGCACAAGGGCATGGATATCGGCGCGGCCTATGGATCGCCGATCCTCGCCGCGATCGACGGCACCGTCGCCTTCGCCGGCTGGCATGGCGGCCACGGCAATTATGTGAAGCTGAACCACGGCAGCGGCATGGCCACCGGCTATGCGCATATGAGCCGCATCGTCGCCCGGCCGGGCCAGCGCGTGGCCCAGGGACAGGTGATCGGCTATGTCGGATCGACCGGCCTGTCGACCGGCCCGCACCTCCATTACGAGGTCTATAAGAACAACGTCGCGGTCAACCCGGCGACGATGAGCTTCACGACCACCTCGCAGCTCGCCGGCGGCGATCTCGCCCGCTTCAAGGCGCAGCTCGGCCGGCTGCTGGCGGTGCGCCCGGCGGGCGCGGCCGCGCCGGAGCCGCAGAAGTCGGCGGAAGCCCGGAAACCCGCGACACGCGGCTGAGCGCCCCTCCTTCGTCGAGCCGGCGCCCGGATGGGATCATAAGGGGAGGGGAAAATGAACATGCCGAAGATCATGACGGGCGCCATGCTGATCGGCTGCGCGCTGGCGGTCGCCATGCCCGCGGCGGCGCGGGACGACGGCAAGGATGGCGCCGGCCATTCGTCCAGGAAGGGCAAGGCGCAGGCGGGGCCGGCCAAGGCCGAGGACGTCACCGCCGGCAGCACCGTGCGCGACAAGGATGGCGAGGTGATCGGCACGATCGAAAGCGTGGAGGCGGCGGGCGCGGTGCTGGCGACGAGCGCGGGCAAGACGCGGGTGCCGCTGGCCGCCTTCGGCAAGAATGAAGACGGGCTGCTGCTGAACCTCGCCAAGGCGGATCTCGAAGCGCGGATCGCCAAGGCCGTCGCCGAGGCCAATCCGGGGGATTGAAGCCCCGCGGACGGTGCCGTCCGCCGCCCGGCATATCGTTTTCACGCGCGGCCGGCCGGCCTCCGGATCGAATGGCCGCAAGCCTTTGCGATGCCGTCCCATCGCGAAACGTCGCCACCGCCTTTACCTTCTCGCCCCGCCCGTGCCATGGGACGGAAGCGGGGGCGTATCCGCGCATAGTGGGGAGCAGGCGGGGCAGACATGGGCGGAATCGTCCAGTTCGATAATGTCGGTCTGCGCTATGGCACGGGCGCGGAAACCCTGTCGGACATCAGCTTCACCCTGGCGGCGGGCGCCTTCTACGTGCTGACCGGCCCGTCGGGGGCGGGCAAGACATCGCTGCTCAAGCTGCTCTACCTCGCCCAGCGGCCGAGCCGGGGGCTGATCCAGCTTTTCGGCGAGGATATTGTCACCATGCCGCGCAGCCGCCTGCCGGGCTTCCGCCGCCGCATCGGCGTGGTGTTCCAGGATTTCCGGCTGGTCCCCTATCTTTCCGCTTATGACAATGTGGCGCTGCCGCTGCGCGTGGCCGGCGTCTCCGAACGCGAGCTGGACGAGCCGGTGCGCGAGATGCTGGCCTGGGTGGGCCTCGCCAACCGCGCCGCCGCCCGGCCGGCGACGCTTTCGGGCGGCGAGCAGCAGCGCGTCGCCATCGCCCGCGCGGTGATCGGCCGGCCGGAGCTGCTGGTGGCGGACGAGCCCACCGGCAATGTCGATCCCGAAATGGCGGGGCGGCTGATCCATCTTTTCGATGCGCTCAACAAGCTGGGCACCACGATCGTCGTCGCGACGCACGACGCGCATCTCATCAACCGCATCGGCCATGCGCGGATGATGCGGCTCGATCGCGGGCGGCTGGAAGATCCCACCGGCGCGCTGCGCCATCCGCCGACGCGCCCGGCATGAGGAGGCGGCCGTGAAGCTACCCGCCTTCATCGCCGGCCAGGGGCGGCTGCTGCCCGATGCGCGGCTGGCGGGGCCGATGCCCTGGGTGATCGCGATCATGATGTTCCTGATGGTGCTGGCGGCGGCCGGCGGCCTCGCCATGGCGGGGGCCGCGCGGGCCATGGGCGGCGACCTGGTCGATCGCGTCACCGTGCAGATCGTGGAGGCGAACGCCGACCTGCGCGAAGCGCAGGCCGGCCGGGCGATGGCGGTGCTCGCCCGCCACCCCGCCATCGCGTCCGTCCACCGCGTGACCGATGCGGAGATGCAGGCGCTGCTGGCGCCGTGGCTGGGCAAGGAAACCTTATCTGGCGACCTGCCGGTGCCGGTGCTGATCGATGCCACGTTGAAGCCGGGCCGCCATGCCGGGGGGATCGCGGCCGCCATCGCCCCCGTCGCCCCGGCGGCGCGGGTGGACGATCATGCCCGCGCGCTGGCGCCGCTGGCCGGCGTGATCGGCACGCTCAAATGGCTGGCCGGGGTGCTGGTGCTGCTGATGGCCGGGGCCACCGCCGCCGTGGTGGTGCTGACGGCGCGCGGCGCGCTCAACAACCACCGCCCGACCATCGACGTGATGCACCTTCTGGGCGCGACGGACGTCCAGATCGCACGCCTTTTCCAGCGCCGCATCGCCATCGATGCGCTGGCGGGCGGGTTGCTTGGCCTGGCCGCCGCGGTCGCCGTGCTCGCCCTGCTGGGGACGCGACTGGCGGCGCTCGGTTCGGAACTGGTGGGGGTCTTCGCGCTTTCTCCGATGCATTGGGCTTTGCTGGCCGCGTTGCCGCTGGCGGGCATGGTGATGGCGATGCTCGCCGCCCGCTGGACGGTCGTGGCGGCATTGAGGCGGATGTTATGAAGGGGCGGCGGCCATGATCTCGCGCATCGTCGCCGGCGCGCTGCTCCTCTGGATGCTGGGCTTCGCCTGGTTCGCCATCGCGATGCCCGGCCCGGCGGACGATCGCACGACCGACGCGATCGTCGTGCTGACCGGCGGGCCGGGCCGCATCCAGCGCGGGCTGCACCTGCTCGAACGCAACAAGGCGAAACGGATGCTGGTATCGGGCGCCGACCGCCGCGTCCGCCCGGCCGAGTTCGCGGAGGCCTATGGCGCGCCGCTGAAGCTGGTCGATTGCTGCGTCGATCTGGGCAATGAGGCGGTTGATACCCGATCCAATGCCGACGAGACGGTGGAATGGGTGACGCGCCACCATTATCGCTCGGTCCGGCTCGTCACCACCGACTGGCATATGCGCCGCGCCCGTTTCGAGCTGTCGCGCGTGCTGGGCGGCAATGTGCTGCTGCTGGCCGATGCGGTGCCGAGCGAGCCGGGCCTCGGCGTCCTCTTCACCGAATATCACAAATATCTGCTGCGCCGGGTGGCGGCGCCGCTGGGAATATGAAGCCGATGGCGTTTCTCCGTTCGTTGCTGTTCGCACTGGTCTTCTATCCCGGATCGGTCGTGGCCGTGCTGGTCGCCTTTCCGGTGGCGCTAGCCGGCCCGGCGGCGTTGCGCCGCCATGCGGTGGGGTGGACGCGCTTCCACAGCTGGTGCGCGCGCAACCTGCTCGGCATCCGCAGCCGGATCGAGGGGCCGGTGCCCGAGGGCTGCGTGCTGATCGCCGCCAAGCACCAGTCGATGTATGAGACGCTGGAACTGCTCCGCATCCTTCACGAGCCCGCCGTGGTGCTGAAGCGCGAGCTGGCGGACATGCCCGGCTGGGGCACGATCGCGCGGCGTTACGGCGCCATCCCGGTGGATCGCACCGGATCGGCGGCGGCGCTCCGCCGGATGCTGGTCGCGGGCAGGGCGGCGATCGCCGAAGGGCGGTCGATCCTGATCTTCCCGGAAGGGACGCGCGTTCCGCCGGGCCAGCAGCCGCCGCTGCGGGCGGGATTCGCCGGCCTCTACAAGTCGCTGAGCCTGCCGGTCGCGGCGGTCGCGATCGACAGCGGCAGGCTCTATCCCCGGCACGGCTTCGTGCGCCATGCCGGCATCGTCACCTTCCGGTTCGCCGATCTGCTTCCGCCGGGGCTGCCCCGCACCGAGATAGAGGCGGCGGTGCACCAACGGATCAATGCGCTCGATACGCTCGCCGAAGGAGGATGATGCGGTGCTCTACCTTGTCGGCCTGCTGTTCCTGCTCATCGCCGTCATGCTCGGCTGGGAGGTCAACCGGCGCCTGAGCCAGCAGGAAAATCGCCACGACGCGACGCCCGAGGCGATCGAGGAATTTGACGAGGCGATGGACCGGATCGAGGAACGGGACGAGCGGTAGGCCCCGCGCCCGGCCGAAAGGAAAGCCCGCCCGGATCGCTCCGGACGGGCCAGCATTCTTCAGGAAATTCAGCCCGCGTGGGCGAGCGCCGCCAGCAGCAGCAGCGCCACGATGTTGGTGATCTTGATCATCGGGTTCACCGCCGGGCCGGCGGTATCCTTATAGGGATCGCCCACCGTGTCGCCGGTCACGGCCGCCTTGTGGGCATCGCTGCCCTTGCCGCCATGATGGCCGTCCTCGATATATTTCTTGGCATTGTCCCACGCGCCGCCGCCCGACGTCATCGAGATGGCGACGAACAGGCCGGACACGATCACGCCGAGCAGCAACGCGCCCAGCGCCGCGAAGCCGTTGGCCTCGCCCGCCACCGCGCGGATGGCGAAGAACACGACGATCGGCGCCAGCACCGGCAGCAGCGAGGGGATGATCATCTCCTTGATCGCGGCCTTGGTGACGAGGTCGACCGTGCGGGCATAATTCGGCCGGCTGGTGCCCGCCATGATCCCCGGATTGTCGCGGAACTGGGCGCGGACTTCCTCTACCACCGATCCGGCGGCGCGGCCCACGGCGGTCATGCCGAAGGCGCCGAACAGATAGGGCAGCAGCGCCCCCAGCAGCAGCCCGACGATGACGTAGGGATTGCCGAGCGAGAAGTTGACGTTCAGTTCCGGGAAGAAGATGCCGAGATCGGTGGTGTAGGCACCGAACAGCACCAGCGCCGCCAGCCCCGCCGAACCGATGGCATAGCCCTTGGTCACGGCCTTGGTCGTGTTGCCCACCGCGTCGAGCGCGTCGGTCTTGACCCGGACGCTATCGTCCAGCCCCGCCATTTCGGCGATGCCGCCGGCATTGTCCGTTACCGGGCCGTAGGCGTCGAGGGCCACGACCATGCCGGCCAGCGCCAGCATGGCGGTGGCGCCGAAGGCGAGGCCGACGATGCCGGCGAGCTGATAGGCCAGCACCACCGCGACGACGATCACCAGCGTCGGCAGCGCCGTCGCCTCCAGGCTGATCGCCAGGCCCTGGATCACGTTGGTGCCGTGGCCGGTTTCCGATGCGCGGGCGATCGATCGCACCGGGCGGAAGTTGGTGCCCGTATAATATTCGGTGATCCACACGATCGCGCCGGTCACGGCAAGGCCCGTCAGCATGCACCAGAACAGGTCCAGCGCCGTGAAGACGATCGGGCTGCCGCTGAAATCGTTGATCGTGAAGGTGGCCGCCATGCCACCATAGCCGGCGAGCGCCCAGTTGGTGACGAACCAGAAGGCCGGCACCGCCAGGATCGCCGACGTCCAGAAGCCCTTGTAGAGCGCGCCCATGATCGACTGGCTCTTGCCCAGCCGCACCATGTAGGTGCCGATGATCGAGGTGATGATGCACACGCCGCCGATCGCCAGCGGCAACGACATCAGCGCGCCCAGTTCGGCGGGCGCTGCGGTGATGAGCAGGGCGATCGAAACCATCGTCACGCCGAGCGTCACGACATAGGTTTCGAACAGGTCGGCCGCCATGCCGGCGCAGTCGCCGACATTGTCGCCGACATTGTCCGCGATCACGGCGGGGTTGCGGGGATCGTCCTCGGGGATGCCGGCCTCGACCTTGCCGACGAGGTCGGCGCCGACGTCCGCCGCCTTGGTGAAGATGCCGCCGCCGAGGCGCGCGAAGATGGAGATCAGCGAGGCGCCGAAGGCCAGCGCCACCAGCGCGTCGATCACCACGCGCTTCTGTTCGGGGATGTCGAGCGACATGCCGCCCGGCCCGGTCAGATACCAGAAGAAGATCGCAATCGCGAGCAGGCCCAGCCCTGCCACGAGCATGCCGGTGACGGCGCCCGCGCGGAAGGCGAGGGTGAGCCCGCCCTGCAGGCTGCCGCGCGCGGCTTCCGCGGTGCGGACATTGGCGCGAACCGAGATGTTCATGCCGATATAGCCGGTGACGCCGGAAAGCACGGCGCCGATGACGAAACCGACCGCCGATATGCGCCCCAGGAAATACAGGACCAGCGCCGCCACCACGACGCCGACGATGGCGATGGTGCGATATTGCCGCCCCAGATAGGCCTGCGCGCCTTCCTGGATGGCGGCAGCGATATCCTGCATCTTCTCATTGCCGGGCGATGCGGCGAGAACCTGTCGACTGGTAAGCAAACCGTATAATATGGCGATGACGCCGCAGGCTATGGCCAGATAGACGATAGGCATCCGATCTCCTTCCCCTGTTGGGGCGCGAAGGTTCGGGCCGGCGTTCTCGTGCGTTCGTGCCGCCCCTTCACGCTGGACGGGCAGAATAGGGGGGGAATCGACTTTGGCAATCCCGTGACGGACAAGGAAAAACGGCTGTCCGCATCATGTCGCCAATTCGAATTATTGGCTGTTCGGCAATGCTCGGAAGGTGCCGGCGCAACAGATCGATATGGCGGCTGGCGGGATGCGGCTCGATCGATGGCGCACCCCGCCTCCCCCTTCAGTTCAGCAGCTTGAAGCGGATCGCGGTGCCGCCGCCCGGCGCGAGGTTGAAGGTCAGCACGTCCTTGCTGGTCACGATCCTGCGTTCGGTGACGAGCGCGGTCGGATTGGTGCGGTAATCGGCATCCGGCCCGTCGCGATAGATCTGCGCCTCGTAACGCTTGCCGGGGGTTAGGAATGTGAGCGGCTGGCCGAGGGTGCGGGCTTCCTCGTCGGTCAGCGCGCCGAGGAACCAGTCCTTGCCGCCGCGCGGCTGGCGGGCGACGACGATATAGTCGCCGATCTCGCCCGCGAGCGTCCTGGACGTCTCCCAGTCGGTCGGCACGTCGCGGATGAACTGGAAGGCATCGGGCCGCGCCTCGTAATTCTCCGGCAGGTCGGCCGCCATCTGCACGGGGCTATATAGCACCACATAGAGGGCAAGCTGGGTGGCCAGCGTGGACTGGACCCGCTCGGTCACCTCCGTCTTGCCGTGGGTGATGTCGAAGATGCCGGGCGTATAATCCATCGGCCCCGCGAGCATGCGGGTGAAGGGCAGGATCACCGTATGCTCGGGCGGATTGGTCGGCGTGCCCCAGGCGTTGAATTCCTGCCCGCGCGCGCCTTCGCGGCTGATCATGTTGGGCCAGGTGCGGCGCAGCCCGGTATCTTTCACCGGCTCGTGCGCGTCGATGGCGATCCGGTGCGCGGCCGCGACCTCCACGGCATGCAGGTGATGGCGGACCATATATTGGCCGGCGAACCACTGCTTGCCGCCATTCTCGTCCAGGATGTCGCCGCTATGCTTCACATAGCCGGTCTTGACGACCGAGACGCCGACATCCTGATAGAGCTTCATCGCGTCCTCAAGCTGGGCCGCGTAATTCACCACCGCCCCGCCGGTTTCATGATGGCCGATCAGCTCGACCCCCTTGGCCTTGCCATAAGCGGTGATCGCCCGGATATCGAAATCGGGATAGGGCTCAGTGAAGCTGAACTGGTCGCCATGCTCGGTCCATTCGCCGTCCCAGCCCTTGTTCCAGCCTTCCACCAGCACCCCGCCGAAACCATATTTGGCGGCGAAATCCATGTAGCGTTCGACATTGACGGTGTTGGCGCCATGCGTGGGGCCGCTGCCCCATGTCGTCTTCTTGAGGTGCATCTCCCACCACACGCCGACATATTTGGTCGGCTTGAACCAGGATATGTCGGCGATGCGGCTGGGCTCGTTCAGGTTGAGCTCGATCCGGCTGTCCGCCAGCGCCCCGGCGCTCTCCCCGATCAGGACGGTGCGCCAGGGGGTGGTGAAGGGGCCGGTCTTGCGGGCCAGCACGCCATCCGGCCAGGGCATCGGCCGCGCGCTGAGCGTGCCCGCGCCATCGCCGGCCAGCAGCATGCTAGGGAAATCGACCAGGGCGGCTTCGTGGAAGGAAAGGTAAAGGCCGTTCTCGCCCTTCATCGTCAGCGGCGTTTCGGCCAGCGTGATGCGGCGGGCGTCGGTCTGCGTGTAGAGATATTCGTCGCGTTCCTGCCCCAGCGCCTCATACCACCATGCCTGATAGGCGCCGACCGTGCGGAACTGGCTATGGTCGGCGGTGACGGACACGGCCTGGCCAGCGGGTATCGCGCCATAATCGTAGCGGAAGCCGATGCCGTCATCGAACAGGCGGAAGGTGACGCCGACGCTGCTGTTGAGCGGGGTATCGCCGGTAAGCGTCACGGCCAGCTCGTTATGATTGTCGCGGATCAGCCGCTGTTCGCCCCAGGGCTGTTCCCACTGCGTGTCCACCGCGGCGCGGCGCGCATTGCCCAGCGCGGTGTAGCGCGCCCGCGGTTCGCCGGCGAAACCGAGGCCGAGCGTGGAAGGGGCCAGCACCGGCACGCCGCGCCGGCTGACTTGGTAGAAGGCCTGGCCCTGATCCACGAACACGCACAGCTCGATCACCTTGCCAGGCGACTGCGCGCATTCGCGGTTGGCCGCCTGTGCTGCGACAGGCAGGCCGAGCGCGGCGATAAGGGCAAGCGGACGGAGGATCATCAGGGCGGATCTCTTTCGTGGGGAGGAAAAGGGGAAGGTTTGGCCGGGCATCATGGCGATCGGGCGAGCGCGGCCAGCAACTGCTGCTTCAGGGCGGCGCGCTGGCCGGGGCGCATCGGGCCAAGGGGGCCGCGCAGATCGGGCGGGATGTGCGCGACGGCATCGTCCTCCGCGCGGAAGACATGGGCGTCGAACATCGCGCGCCAATAGGCCCGCTCGCTGTCGGGCAGCTCCTTGATGGCAAGCAGCGCCGCCTGGAAGATGTCGTTGGGATTCTCGATCCCGGCGGGTGCGCCGCCCCACCAATAGTTCACCATCGCATTATAGGGATCGAGCGAGGTGACGTGGTGCCACCAGTAACGGGGCAGGAACAGCGCGTCGCCGGGATCGAGCCGGGCGACGCGGGCGGCCGCCATCGCCGCGCGGAAACGCGGGAAGCGATCGAGGTCCGGCGCCTCGGGATCGACCAGCGACAAGGGCGGCGGCCGATCGGGCGGGCCGATATAGAGATTGCCGACCTGATCGGGCGGAAAGAGCAGGAAGCGCCGCCGCCCGGCGATGACGCAGGCCAGATTATGGTCGCGGTCATTATGGGTCTGCGACCGGACGGGGCCGCCGATCCACAGCAGGGGCATCACCCCCGGCAGCAGCGGCATCGGGTTGGCTGCCGCGAAAGCTGGCAGATGGCTGGCGAGCGGCAGCATCTGGATCGCCACGAACGGCGCATTGGGCTGGCCGATCAGGCGTTCCATCCGGTCCAGCGTCTCGCCGATCCGGGCCTGGCGCCTGGTGAAGCTGAATTCGCGCATGTCCGGCCCGTAGCCGAACCGTCCGCCGCCGCGCGCCGGGGCCTCCATCACCGGGCCGGGCGCGCCGCGATCCATGGCCTTGAGATAGGCGTTGAGCTGTTGCGGCGATCGCCGGCCGATCGCCGCCGCGGGCCAGGCATCGACGAGGCCCCTGATGACCACGGGCGTTTCCGCCGCGATCAGTGCCGCGATATCCGCCGGGGGCGCGATCGCCGCCACCTCGGGCAGGGCATCGATATCGAATATCGTCGCCATGGGATCGAGGCGCGCCGCTTCAGCCACGGGAGGCCCCGCCGATGCCGTCCAGATACTGGTCGTGCGTGGGCTGGCGCATCACCTGATCGCGCACGAAGCCCAGCATCCGCCGGAAATGTTCCTTCACCGCATCGGCCGCCACGGTATCGACCGCCGGGATATAGCTTTCCGGCACGGTGCCATGGCCGACGAACAGGGCGCGCCAGCTATCGGGGGAGAAGCTTTCATCCTCGCGCGGCGCGACGAGGCCGCGCGCGCGGAAGGTGGCGATATCCTGCGCGAGCTCCGCCGGCAGCGCCGCTTCGCGCGCTGCCGTCCAGAAAGGGGCGTCTCCATAGCGGTTGAGCGCATAATGAGCGGACTGGAAATCGCGCAGCCGGCAGAGGCTCGACCGCATGATCCGGTTATATTCCGCGCGCTCGGCCGCATGATCGGTTCCGGCGGGGAAAAAGGACAGCAGGTGCACCAGCCCGAGCTGGGCGGCGTGCAGATCGACGCCATGGACCGGATCGAAGGTGCAGGCGGCCGCCCCGATCGCCACGCAATTGCCGGCCCACGCGCTTTCGCGGCGTCCGGGCTCCGGCGATCGTATCGCGATGTCGGCGATCGGCATGCCCGCCGCGCGGGCGGCCGCCACCGCCGCTTCCTCGTCGCTGGCGGAAGCGCTGGCATAGGCATGGACGACATGGGTCGCGGCCTGGGTCGGATGGAGTGCCGTCCAGCCGCCTTCGGACACGCGCACCTCGGCATAGATGGGGATCGAGGCGAAGCGCGGGCCGGTGGCGGCGAGAACCCGGTCGACGGGGAAGTGATCGCGCCAGCTTTCCACGCGCACGCCGAGCGCGCGGCCGATCAGCCGGGCGTCGGCGGTGGCGTCGATGAACAATTGGCCTTCGATGCGCCGGCCGCCTTCCAGTTCCACCGCCTTGATCGTGCCTCTGTCGGGATCGAGGGCGATGCCGAGCGCGCTGGTCTCGTGCGCCCGCACGCCATCGCGGATCGCCAGCATCTTCAGGCTGCGGGCATAAGCGAGGGCGGGCAGGTGATAGCCATAGTCCGCGCGGCCATAGCGATCGGTCTCGTCATCCGGGATCATCAGCCGGCCGTGGCGGGCGGCCGATGCGGTGAGCGAGAAATCGTCCAGCGGCACCGCCAGGCCGTGGCGCCGGGCCTTCAGCCAGTAAGCGAAGAATTCGCGATCCTCGATCGGCGCGCCGCACGAGCCATAGGCATGCAGGAAGGCGGGCGCCGCGCCGCTGGTATCGGTGAAGTTCTGGCCGAGCGAGAAGGCGCCGCCCGTGCTCCGCAACAGCGCCTTCTCGTCGATGCGGAGCTGCGCGTGCAGCGCCTCCAGCGGCGGCAGGGTGGCGTGGACGTCGGCGGGGCGGAGCGTGGCCGGCAGCTCGACCGCCTCGACCGCCAGCCCCGCCGGTCGCAACGCATTGCGCAGCACGGCCGCCGCCAGCCACAGCGTGGTGTCGCTGCCGACGATGACGACCGTCTCGATCGGGTGCGCGCTCATGCCGCGCTCTCCATCGGCGGGGCAGGGGGCGACGCCGGGCAGTAGCCGGCGATGAAATCCTCCTGCGCCGTCATCAGCCCGGCATTGGCGGCGATGCGGCTCCTGAGGTCGCGCATCCGCCTTTCCAGTTCTTCCAGGGGAAGATGATCGGCCAGCCGGTTATAGGCGCGGGGCCGCAGCCCCTGGCCGAACAGCACGGAAAGCCAGCTGTCGCGGGAAAAGAGGCCGTAAGCGTAATCGGGCGCGGCGGCGCTGGCCTCGAACAGCTCGATCTTGTGGGTCAGGCTGTCGGGCAGCCGCATGGCGCGGACATGATCCCACAGCGGCTCGCCCTCGCGGCTGTTGGCGGCATAATGCAGCACCAGGAAATCGCGCACCCGATCATATTGGATCTCGAACAGGCGATTGAATTCGGCGATCAGCCGCGGGTCCATGCGATTGCCGAAGCCGGGCGTGGGCATCAGGCTGGCGAGATCGATCACCGCCGCCTGGATCAGGAAGATGCTGGTCGATTCCAGCGGTTCCAGGAAGCCGCTGGCCAGGCCGATGCCGATGCAGTTGCGTTCCCAGGCAAGCGCGCGGCGGCCGGCGGCGAAGCGGAGCAGGCGGGGCTCGGCCAGCGGCTCGCCCTCGATCGCGGCGAGCAGGGTTTCGCGGGCCTGGACCTCGTCGCAGTAACGGCTGGAGAAGACATAGCCGTTGCCCACCCGATGCTGGAGCGGGATGCGCCACGTCCAGCCCGCCCGTTGCGCGGTGGCGCGGGTATAGGGGGTGAGCGCGGTCGTCCGCCGGCACGGCACGGCGAGCGCGCGATCGCAGGGCAGCCACTCGCTCCAGTCCTGCCATGCGACGCCCATGACCCCGCCGAGCAGCAGCGACCGGAAGCCGCTGCAATCGACGAAGATGTCGCCCGCCAGCGTCGCGCCCGATTTCAGGCGCAGCGTCTCGACATGGCCGGATATGGCGTTGTGGCCGACATCGATCACCTGTCCCTCGATCCGGCGCACGCCCCGCGCCGTCGCCCAGCGGCGCAGGAAGGCCGCATAGAGGCCGGCGTCGAAATGATAGGCATAGGCATAAGTGGAGCGGATCGAGTTGCGATCGCCATCGGGGAATTCGAAGGCATCGGCGCGCGCGGCGGCGACGGCGAAGGAATAATCCTGGATCGGGCCGGGATCGAAGCCGGCTTGCGCCGCCCGCACCCAATGATGCTGGAAATCGACGCCCACCCAGGGCTCGCCGAAGGCGCCGAAGGGGTGGATGTAGCGATCGCCCGCCCGGTCCCAGCCGACGAATTCGATGCCGAGCTTGAAGGTGCCCTGGGTTTCGCGCAGGAACTCCGCCTCGTCGATCCCGAGCATGTCGTTGAAGGTCTTGATGTGGGGGAGCGTCGCTTCGCCCACGCCCACCGTCCCGATCTCGTCGGATTCGATCAGGGTGATGTCATAGTCGGTCGCGGGCAGGAGCCGGGCAAGGCCGGCCGCGCACATCCAGCCGGCGGAACCCCCGCCGACGATGACGATCCTCAATCGGGATCTTGCCACCGCTTCATCTGCCTGCATGTGCCGCCCCCGATGTTCGGACCGGAAAAATCGGCGTCGCCGCGGGAGACCTGCGGCGACGCCAGTGGGGATCAGAGCTTGAAGCGGGCGCCGAACTGGAAGCGCCGGTCGACGCGGTTCCAGCCGGCATCGCGATAGACCGCCTTCGCACCCGGCGTGACGATCGAGTCACCGAAGATCTGCTGCTGATAGACCGTCTTGGTATCGAGCAGGTTGGAGGCTTCGACCGAAAGCTCGATGAACTGGTTCACCGAGAAGCGGATGGATCCGTCGAGGAAACCGGCCGACTTCTGGAACACCGGCAGGCCGATGCAGCAATCGAGGTTGTTGGTCAGGAAGCGCGACCGCCAGTTATAGGCGAGACGGAAGCCGACCGGACCCTTTTCATACAGCCCCACCACGTTGAACGAGTGCGTGGAGATGCCCGCCAGGCGATGGGAGTCGATCACCGCGCCGCGGTTGCCGGTCACGTCCAGGCCCGCGCCGAACCCGCCAGTGCCGCCGGCATCGAGCGCGCCCTGGGTCACGAGGTTCGAGTTGTTGATGCCCGACTGGTGGACATAGGTGTAGTTGGCCTGCATGCCGAGGCCGCTCAGCAGGCCGGGCAGGAAATCGAAGAAGGTCTGGTAGGCCGCTTCGACGCCGTAAAGCTCGCCGCCGCCCTTCTGGTTGCGGGGACCGCGCATCAGCACGGTCTGCTTCGATCCGGCGTCGTTGGTGAATTCGCGGCCGAATTCGCCATAGGAGAAGCTGCCATGCAGCTTCTTGTAGAAGGCGCCGACGCTGAGCGCGCTGTTATTGCCCATATAGCGTTCATAGGTGAGGTCGAACTGGTCGGCCCGCACCGGCTTGAGCGCCGCATAGCCCGATTCCGCCCGGAACAGGAAGTTGTAGCCCTTCACATTCTCCGGCGTGTGCGGCGCGTCGGGCGAGGTGTAGACCACATAAGGCGAATCCGGCGCCGTATCGATCACCGGCGTCTGGATCGAAACATAGTTCCGAAGCAGGCCGAAATCGGGGCGCGATATCGCCCGCGACGCCGCGAAGCGGATGAACTGCTTGTCGTCCAGGCCGAAGCGCACGTTCAGGCTGGGCAAGGCGTGCGTATAGGAGGTCTTGAACGTGTTGGGCAGGTTAGACGCATCCGCGAAGGCCAGGATGTCGTCGGTCAGGTAGCAGGCCGGATTCACCACCGAGTTCGGCCCGAGCGGATCGCCGCACGGCGATTCCAGCAATCGGGTGAGATCGGTATTGGTGGGGAAGCCCACCGAACCGGTGCTGGTGATTTCCGTGTGGACCACGCGGACGCCGACATTGCCCTGGACGGTGACGTCGTTGAAGATCGTCTTATCGTCCCCGCCGAACCGCATCATGATGTAGCCGGCGGTGGTCTTTTCCTTCACGTGCATCACTTCCTGCGGCAGGAAGCAGCTATTCTCCGGCAGCCCCGGCCGGTCGCAGATCGGCACCCAGCCCGGCGGGAGGGGCGAATTCGTGGCCGGGCCGCTCACGGCCTCCGGCAGCCCTTGCCGATCCTGCAACGTCTTGCGGTTCATGAAGACGAGGTTGGTGTTGGGGAAGACGTTGCCGTTGTAGAAATCCTTGCCGAGGCCGACCGACTCCCAGATGCCCGATCCATAGCCCTGGAAATCCGGGCGGCCGTTGGCGCAGGCGGTGGGGTAGGGGGCGGGCGACGTGTTGTCGATGTTGAAGCCCGGGCCGTTGCAATTGTAATAAGGGGCCGCGATCGGCGTCCAGTTGAAGGTGGAATAGCGCACCGTCTGGCTGCGATCGGCATAGCGGACGCCGACCTTCAGCGAGTTGATCCAGCTATTGTCGTCGAATTCATATTCGACGTCGCCGCGCAGCGCGGTTTCCTTGGCGTTATTGTCCTCCAGATGGGCCTGGATGAACGGCATCCAGTAATTATGCGGGTTGGCGAGGCCGCCTTCGGCATAATTGACGTTGGAGCCGGGCAGCAGGTTGACCTGCGGCGTGCCGTCCTTGTTCACGCTATATTGCATGTTCGCCATCGATCCGGTGGCGACGAGGATGTCGTAATTGTCGGTCGAGGCGGTGATGCGCTGGACGTCGAAGCTGGCGTGCAGCCGGTCCGTCGGGTCCCATTTGACGTTGAAGGAGAAATCCTTGGTATTTTCCTTATGGTCGAAATTGCGCGCCTCATTTTCCAGATAGAGGCCCTGGCGCTGGGTTTCGCAGTTCGATCCGGCGCCGCAATAATTGACGAAGGGAAGGCCGGGAACCGCGGAGCCGCGATTGATATTGTCCTCGGTGCTGCCGCCCCAGTCGCCGGTGCCGCCGGTCAGCGTGCCGGAGGTGAGCATGCCGTCCGCGCCGAAGATCAGGCTGCCGGTGCCGGGCGCCGGACCCAGGTTGCTGCTCGCGCGCGGGCGGAAGGCGGACGATCCGTAATAGCCGCCTTCGAATTTCGTATGCGCGGCGCGTTCCAGCCAGGCGTTGTGATATTTCGACTGGGTATATTGCGCGGTGGCGCGGAAATTGCCGGTCGGATTCTCATATTGCGCCGCAAGCGCCACGCCGTGGCGGGTGCGATCATAATCGACCTGCGAGAAGCGGACGCCATCGGGAATGAAGGCCCAGTTGTTTCCGCCGAAGGGATTGGCCGTGCAGACGACGTTGCCGTCCGGCCCGATTATGCCGGTCTCGCCATCGGGGGCGAGCGCGCCGGCCGAGCAATAGGTGTCGATCTTGTCCATGATGACGCTTTCGGTGCGCGTCACCACGTGCGAGCGGGCGTAATTGGCCATCAGGCCGAAGCGGCCGGCGTCGGTTTCCTTCGAATAGCTGACGATGCCCGAATATTCGGTGGTCCATTTGTCGGACCGGTCGCCATAATTGCCCTTCAGGTTGCCCGAGACGAGCAGGCCGTCCTGATCGAAGGGCAGGCGGGTGCGGAGGTTGACCGTGCCGGCGATGCCGCCTTCGATCATCTCGGCCGTCTGGTTCTTGTAGACGTCGACGCCGGCCATCAGCTCGGGCGAGACGTCGTTGAAGTTCAGCCCGCGCGAGGCATCGGCGGAGAAGCTGTCGCGGCCGTTGAACTCGGTGCGGACCTGCGGCAGGCCGCGCACGAGGACGCTGGTCGGCTCGCCCGAGGGGTGCGTGCTGTCGTCGCTCGACTGCAGGCGGGAGACGGTGATGCCGGGAACGCGCTGGAGCGCCTCGGACACCGACTTATCCGGGAAGGCGCCGATGTCGGTCGCGGTGATCGAATCGACGACGGTGTCGGCGTTCTTCTTGATGTTCTGCGCGCTGGCGAGGGCGCCGCGCACGCCGACGACGACGATGTCGCTCGGATTTTCCCTGTCCGCGGCTTCCGCGGGCGCGGCATTGGCGGCCTCGGCGGCGGTGATCGCGACGTTGGCGGCGGTGATCTGATCCTCGGCGAATGCCTGCGTCGCTGTGCCGAAGCCGACCAGCGCAAGCACCGTCAGCGATGCGCCGCCTCTCAGAATGGCGCCGCAGGCGCGATTCGAACGCACGTCCCTCATGCTAAACTCCCCTTTTCCCCATCATGCCGTGTCCCCTCGCGGGGCGCGGCGTTGTTCACGCAATCGAAGCCGGGGCGCTGCCGCCCCGCTTTGTCATGCGGGATTCGCGTCGAAAGCCGGTTCCGGCCTGCTGGGCCGTCCCGGATGCTTCCCGATCAATTGGTGGTGGCCGGACCTGGCGCCCGGAGCGGCGATGCCTGACCCCGGCCCGCGTGAGGCGCATGTCATGCGCGATTCCATCGGTCCCCCTCCTCTCCGGCCGGGGCGATCCATGCCGCCGCCGTGCCATCTCCTCGAATCGAATCGGCGCGCAAAGCCGCGTCGATGCTTCGATTTGCGCAACTTTGCGTAAGTTTGCGGAGAGTGCAAGAACTATTTGACCGGTGGAAAATGACGATATGTAGCCATAGGATGATATTAAATTACGGAGTTTGACGGTAAAATGCCGGATATTGGGCTGCCAGCGCTGGATGGCGTTGTTTGTCGGGAGAGAAAAATTGCCGGGCTCTTGTCCTGTCTGTGCAAAATTTGCATAAACGGTTGCGCAGGATGAGGCGGTTCAGCCGTGCTGGCTCGCGGGGCGCGGTATGGCGAGTGCGCACAGGGCCGCCAGCATGAGGCAGCCGGCGGCCAGCGCGATCGCGAATATCGCCTGTCCGCCGAAGCCGTGGCCGACCAGCGGGCCGAGCACTGTGGCGGCGACCAATTGGGGCAGGACGAGGAACATGTTGTGAATGCCCATATAGACGCCGGTCTTGTGCACCGGAACCGCATCGGCAAGCAGCGCATAGGGGATGGAGAGGATCGACGCCCAGGCGCAGCCGATGCCGATGATGGGTATCCACAGCAGGCGCGGATCATCGATCAGCAGGAAGCCCGCCAGCCCGAGCGCGCCGAGGGCGAGGCAGGTCGCATGGGTGATCCGCTTGCCGATGCGCGCGCCGATGCGGGGCAGGGCCAGCGCCATGACGGCCGCGACGCCATTATACCCCGCGAACAGCACGCCCACCCAGTCGGCGCCGGCATTATAGGCGGCGGAGCCCGGATCGGTGGTGCCGTAGTGGCGCGCGGCCACGGCCGGGATGGTGTAGATCCACATGGCGAACAGGCCGAACCAGGTGAAGAATTGCACGATGGCGAGGCGCCGCAGCACATCGGGCATGTGGAGGATGTCCTCCACGATCTCCAGCATGCCGAGCGCGCTATGGCCGCGCCGCCGCCGCCAGACGGTGGCGAGCTGGGCGAGGCCGAACGCCACGGCGATGGCCGCCACGACATAGACTTCCCGTTCGTAGCGCACCCAGGCCGCGACCAGCGCGACGGCGGCGCCCCCCGTCATCCAGAATATGCCGCCCCGGATCAGCGAGGCGGCGCCCTCCGCGCTCGGCACGGTGTGCGGTGGCGGCCCCCACGCATCGGCGGCAAGGCTGGCCGGCGGGCGTTCCGGCGTGGTGAACACGGTCCACGCCACGGCGGCGAGAACAAAGGCGCCGCCGATATAGAAAGCCAGCCGCACCGATTGCGCCAGCATGTGCGGCTCGCCCCGGCTGCTCATGCCGAACCAGTGGGTGAGTATCCATGGCAGGGCGCAGGCGAAGACCGCCCCGGCGCCGATGAAGAACACCTGCATCGCGAAGCCCTGGGCGCGCTGCTCCTCCGGCAGGGTATCCGCCACGAGCGCGCGGAACGGCTCCATCGCGATGTTGACCGAGGCGGTCAGCACCCACAGCATCACGCTGGCCGTCCAGAGCGTCGGCGCGTTGGGCATGGCGAACAGCGCGATCGCTGTCAGGATCGCGCCGCCGAGCAGATAGGGCCGCCGCCGGCCGAGCGGGGTCCAGGTGCGGTCGCTCAGATAGCCGATGATCGGCTGCACCAGCAGCCCGGTGATCGGCGCCGCGATCCACAGGATCGCCAGCTCGTCCACGTCGGCGCCCAGCGTCTGGAAGATGCGGCTGGTGTTGGCGTTCTGGAGCCCCCACACGATCTGCACGCCGAACAGGCCGCAGCACATGTTCCATATCTGCATGAAGGAAAGGCGCGGCCGGATCACCGTGCAGCGGCCGGCATGTCTGTCCATCGCTTGCAAAGGCCCCCCTTTGATGCGCTAAGGTGCTCGCATTCGCCCCACGTTCAGCTTGAGCGCAATGACCAGCAGTAGCAACAGCAATACCACGCTGCAGGATCTGGCGCAGCTTGCCGGGGTATCGATATCCACGGTGTCGCGCGCGCTCAACGATCATCCGCTGATCAGCACGCGCACCAAGCAGCGCATCTGGGCGCTGGCGCGCGAGCATGATTATCCCTTCCGCCCCTATATGCCGGCCGGGCCGATCGGCGCGGAAGGATCGATCGCGATCGTGACGCCGCACATGCGCGGCCGGCCGCTGCCCTTGTCGCACCCCTTCTTCCTGGAACTTCTCGCCAGCATCGGCGAGGCGGCGCGCGCGCGGGATTGCGATTTCACCGTCAGCCACACCGCGCCCGCCAGCTATGAGGATCTCGTCTCCGCCGTCACCACCAGCCGGGCCAGCGGGGTGATCTTCCTCGGCCAGGCGATGCTGCACGATGCGCTCAATCGCCTGGTCGATACCAATGCGCGCTTCGTGGTCTGGGGCGCGCAGATGCCGGGGCAGCGTTATTGCTCGATCGGGTCGGACAATCTGCTGGGCGGCCGCCGGGCGACCGGCCATCTCGCCCGGCTGGGGCGCAAGCGGATCATGTTCCTGGGCGGTGCCGATCCCGAGGCGGTGCAGCGGCGGCGCGGCTATATGGAAGGATTGAAGGAAGCCGGGCTGGAGGCGGACCCCAAGCTGGACGTGCCGGTGGATTTCGAGCTGGAATCGGCGGAGGCGGCCGTCAGCCGGCTGCTCAGGCGCAACGTGGCCTTCGACGGCATCGTCGCGTCGAGCGACCTGATCGCGCTGGGGGCGATCCGCGCGCTGCGTCGCGCCGGTCTCGCCGTGCCGCGCGACGTTTCGGTCGTGGGCTATGACGATATGCTGCTCAGCCGGCTCAGCACGCCCGCGCTGACGACCATCCGCCAGGATACCTATGATGCCGGCCGTCAGCTGGTCTCGCGCATCCTCGATCCGGTTCCGGACAATCTTCCCGGCCGGTTGCAGACCGACCTTATCGTCCGCGAATCCTGCGGGGCGTAAAGGGGGGCGTCAGGCCGCGCGCGCCGCCTCGGCGGCGATGCGGATCTGCCCGGCATCGGGCGTGACGCCGGTATAGAGCACGAACTGCTCCAGCGCCTGGAGGACGGCCACTTCGGCGCCGGTGATGCGCCGCTTGCCCAGCCCTTGCGCCAGCGCGAGGAAGCGGGTTTCCACGGGGAAGGCGACGACATCGAAGGCGATATCGGCGGCGGCGACCATCGCTTCGGGAAAGGGCAGGGCATCCTCGTCGCCGCCGGCCATGCCGATCGGGGTGACGTTGATGAGGAGCGGCGGGGTATCCGCGATGTCGGGAAGGTCGGCCGCCCAGTCATAGCCATATGTGGCCGCCAGCGCCGGCCCGGCATCCGCGTTGCGGGCGACGATCAGGCCGCGTTCGACACCCTCGTCGCGCAGCGCGGCGGCGACCGCCTTGGCCATGCCGCCGCTGCCGCGCAGGATGAAGCGGGTGTCGCGGCCGATGCCGGTCTGGGCGAGGAGGGCGCGAACCGCGCTGTAATCGGTGTTGTAGCCGGTGAGCCGGCCGTCATCGTTCACGATCGTGTTCACGCTGTCGATCGCGCGGGCCGACCCCTCGAGCCCGTCGAGCAGCGGGATGACGGCTTCCTTGAAGGGCATGGAGATGGCGCAGCCGCGGATGCCGAGCGCCCTGATGCCGCCGATCGCGCCGGGAAGATCCTTCGTCGAGAAGGACTTGTAGACATAGTCCAGGCCGAGCTGATCGTAGAGGCTGTTGTGGAAGCGGGAGCCGAAATTGCTGGGCCGGGCGGAGAGCGACATGCACAGGCGCGTGTCGCGGCCGATGGGCGGGCGGGTGGGGTGGCGAAGGGCGGACATGGAGCGTTCCTAGACTGGCCGGGCCGAAATCGCCACGGTCCGGGGTGGCTTTTCGGGACGGGGCCGATATCCCTCTGCCGGAGAGCGGGACAGGCGGGAGGTGCGGGTGAAGGCATGGATGGGCTTGCTGGCGGCGCTGCCGGTGGTCGTGGCGCCTTCGGCATCCGCGGCGGACGATCCGCTGCTGCGGCCGATCGCATCCGATTATGCCGCGCGCTGGCTGCGGCCGCAGGCGCCGGCGCGCATCTTCGGCGACACCTATCTGGTGGGCTTCGCCGGCATGACCGTGGCGCTGGTCCGCACCGAAGCCGGGCTGATCCTGATCGACGGCGCGCTGCCGCAGGGCGTGCCGGCGATCGAGGAGAATATCCGCCGGCTGGGTTTCGACGTGAAGGATGTCAGGCTGATCCTGAGCACGGAGCCGCATTACGACCATGCCGGCGGCCTCGCGGCGCTGGCGCGCGACAGCGGCGCCACGGTGATCGCCAGCGTGCCGGCGGCGGCGCTGTTGCGGCGGGGCGAGAGCGGGCCAGACGATCCGCAGGCGGGCACGCTGGCGGCCTTCCCGCCGGTGGCGAAGCTGCGCGGGGTGCGCGATGGCGAGCGGATCAGGCTGGGCGGCACGACGATCACCGCGCGGGCGACGCCGGGCCACACCGCCGGCAGCATGAGCTGGGCCTGGCGGAGTTGCGAGGGCGCGCGATGCGCCGACATCCTGTTCGGATCGAGCCTGAACCCGGTTTCGGCCGACGGCTATCGCTTTTCCGATCCGGCCCACCGGGCGACGGTTGCCGCCTTCCGCCGCAGCTTCGCCACGGTGCGGGCGATGAAGTGCGACATATTGCTGACGGCGCATCCCGATCATTCGGGCGGTGATGGGAAGATCGCCCGGCTGGCGCAGGGAGCCGAACCCAATCCCTTCATCGATCCGGCGGCCTGCCGGGCCTATGCCGACAAATATGAGGCGGTGCTGGACGCCCGCCTCGCGAAGGAGACGGCGGGCGGGCGCTGATTCAGATCAGGGCCAGCGCCGAAAGCTCGTCCACCATCGCCTTGGGCATGGCGGAAAGATCGGCGTCGTCGCTGTCGAAATCCTCGGGCGCATCCTTGCCGTCGAGGTAGCGCCAGCCCTGATGCGCGCGCTTGGGCCGGGCGCGGACGGGGACGAGGCGGGCATCGACCCGGATGATGCAGCGGCCGCCCTCGGCTTCCTCGAAGCCCAATATCGCCTGCCGCGCGACCAGCCGGTGGGCGATGATCCAGTAGAGCGAGCCGCCGGCCATCTCGGCCGCGCGGGTGGGGCGGTAGCGCGTGCGTATCGCGGCGGTGCCGTCCACCGCGTTCGCGGCGATGCGGTCCTGCAGGATTTCGAGGCTGGAGCAGCCGACGGCAACCTTGGTGAGGTGGAGTGTCACGGGCCTCTTACCTGAACGCATGCCGCCATCCGGCGGCCGGCCTGATGTGGGGAGCGTGCCTCAGCCCGCAAGGCCGGTGGCGGTGGCGAGGCCGAGGAAGGCGAGGAATCCCATCGAATCGGTAATCATCGTGACGAAGATGGAGGAGGATACGGCGGGGTCGACGTCCATCCTGTCGAGCGTGACGGGGACGAGCACGCCGGCAAGGCCGGCGATGACGATGTTGGTCATCATGGCGGCCGCGATCACGGCACCGAGCCCGGCATTGCCGAACACCAGCGCCACGCCGGTGCCGATCACCGCCGCCACGGTGGCCCCGTTCAGCAGCGCGATGCGGATTTCGCGGACGATGGCGCGCACCGTGTTCGATTGGGTGAGCTGGTTCGTGGCCAGCGCGCGCACCGTGACGGCCATCGTCTGCGTGCCGGCATTGCCGCCGACGCCGGCGACGATCGGCATCAGCGTGGCCAGCGCCACCATCTTCGCGATCGTGCCTTCGAAAACCCCGATGATGGTGGATGCGACGAGCGCCGTCAGCAGATTGGCGAGCAGCCAGCGGACGCGGGCCTTGTAGCTGTCCTTCACCGGCTCGTTGATGTCGCCGTCGCCGGCGCCGGAGAGCTTGAGGATATCCTCGCCCGCCTCTTCCTGGATGATGTGGACGATGTCGTCGACCGTGATCATGCCGACCAGGCGCCCGGCCTGATCGACCACGGCGGCCGAGATCAGCGCATATTTCTGGAAGCGGAGCGCCACTTCTTCCTGATCCATGTCCACCGGGATCAGCGTCTGCTCGCGCTTCATCACATCGGCGATGGCGATCGCGCGCGGCGTGCGGAGGATCCAGCTCAGATTGCAGGTGCCGACCGGGTGATGGCGGCCGTCCACCACGAAGATTTCCCAGAAATCGGTGGTGAGATCCTCGTTCGAACGAAGATAGTCGAGGACGTCGCCCACCGTCCAATGTTCTGGCACCGCGATCAGATCGCGCTGCATCAGGCGGCCGGCGGATTCCTCCGGGTAGGACAGCGCTTCCTCGATCGCGGCGCGATCGTCCGGCTCCATCGCGCGCAGCACGGCGCGCTGCTCGTCGTCGTCCAGTTCCTCGATGATGGCGACGGCGTCGTCCGTATCGAGCTGGGTGGCGATTTCCGCCACCTCGTGCGGGGCGAGCGCCTCGATCAGCTCGTCGCGCACCCATTCGTTCATTTCCGACAGCACGTCGCCGTCGAGCCGATCGGCGATGGCGGCGGCGAGCGGGCGGCGCATCTCGCCGGGCACCAGCTCGAACAGGTCGGCGATGTCGGCGGGGTGGAGGGGGGCGACCAGCGCGCGCGCGCCTTCGTCGTCGCCCGCCTCGACATGGGCGATGACGCTGGCGACGAATTCGGGCTTCAGCCGATCGTCCTCGTCGAGATTGGTTTCGGCAACGGGTTCGCCGTGCGCGGGATCGAATTCGGTTTCGCTCATCGGTCCCCACCTTGGCGCGTGCTGGATTCGGGCCGCCTTCTAGGCCGGGGCGCCGCCGATGTCAGCCACCCCGGACGCGATTTTGGGATGGAGGGCTATTCCATCATCGGCGGAGGCGGATCGCCCGCCTTGCGGCCGACGCCGCGCATCAGCACGACGAAGGGCAGCAGCACCGCGACCGCCCAGCCCATCAGCCAGTAATCGTCGATATAGGCGATCATCAGCGCCTGCCGGTTCACCTCCGCATCGACCATGCGGAGAATGTCGTGGCCCTGCTGGCCGAACCGTTCCAGCGTGCCGGGCGTCAGGAAGGGGAGGCTGGAGGCGCTGACATGGGCGGCGAGATCCGAATGGCTGACCTGGGTGTTGCGGGCGAGCAGCGCGGACAGGATCGAGATGGCGATCGACGAGCCCATGTTGCGCGACAGGCTGTAGAGCGCGGCCCCTTCGGTGCGCAGATAGGGGGCGAGCGTGGCGAAGGCGAGCAGGTTCAGCGGCAGGACGAACATGCCGAGGCCGAGGCCCTGGATCAGCGCCGCGAAGATGATCGGCCGCGATCCCATCTCCAGATCGAAGCCGCTCATCATCATCTGCGATACGGCGACGAGGACGAGGCCGATGGCGATCACCACCCGGCCGTCGACATATTTGGTGACGAAGCTGGTGGCGAGCATCGACACCATCATCGCCAGCCCGCGCGGGGCGACGAGGATGCCGGCGCCATAGGCGTCGTAGCCGAGCAGCGTCTGCAGCATCGGCGCGGTGAGCGCGGAGCCGGCGATGCTGACGCCGCTGGCGACGAACATGAACAGGTTGGCGATCAGGAAGTTGCGATCGCGGAACAGGGCGAGCGGGATCAGCGGCCGCGCCGTCGTCGCGCTGTGGATCGCATACATCCACAGCGCCGCGACCGCGAGCGCCGCCTCAATCACGATCTCGCGGGAATCGAACCAGTCGAGATGGGTGCCGCGATCCAGCACGAGCTGGAGGCCGACCAGGAACAGCGAGATCAGGATGAAGCCGGTGATGTCGAGCCGGGTCTTTTCCAGCCGGCTGGAGGACAGCAGCAGCCAGCTTGCGATGGTGGTGACGATGCCGAAGGGCACGTTGATGAAGAACACCCAGCGCCAGTTCCACTGATCGGTGAGCCAGCCGCCCAGCACCGGCCCCATGATCGGCGCGATCATCACGCCCATGCCCCAGATGGTGAGCGCCTGGGCATGCTTTTCGCGGGGATAGCTGTCCAGCATGATCGCCTGGGTGAGCGGGCCGATGAAGGCGCCGAACACGCCCTGGAGCACGCGGGCCGCGACCATGGTTTCGAGCGTGGGGGCCAGCCCGCACGCGGCGGAGGCGAGGGTGAAGCCGACCACCGAGGCCACGAACAGTTCCCGCCGGCCGAAGCGCGATTCCATCCAGCCGGTGACCGGCGTCGCGATGGCGACCGCGATGATGTAGGAGGTGAGCACCCAGGCGATCGATTCCTGCGTGGCGCCCAGCGAAGCCTGCATGTGCGGCAACGCGACGTTGGCGATGGTGGAATCGAGCACCTGCATCAGCGTGCCGGCCATCACCGTGATGGTGATCGCCAGCCGCTTTGCCGGGGAAGGCAGGGCGGGCGAGGCCGGGGCAGGCGGTGCGGAGGCGGACGCGGCGGCCGTGGACATGGATTCGGGCTAGACCCGCCATCCAAGGGTTTCAACCCGCAACGCAATGCCCATATGCAAGGCCATGACCCGAAATTATCGCCTGTCCGTTCTCGACCAGTCCCCCGTCGCCGAAGGGACTACGTCCGCAGACGCGCTCGCCAACACGCTGGACCTGGCGCGAACCGCCGACAGGCTGGGCTATCACCGATATTGGCTGGCGGAGCATCACGCCTCCCCCGGCATTGCCGGCGTCGCGCCCGAGGCGCTGATCGGGCCGGTGGCGCTGGCGACGGCGCGCATCCGCGTGGGATCGGGCGGGATCATGCTGCCGCACTTCTCGCCCTTCAAGATCGCCGAGACCTTCCGCATGCTGGGCGCGCTGGCGCCGGGGCGGATCGACCTTGGCCTCGGCCGCGCGCCGGGGACGGACGGGCGCACGGCCTACGCCCTCCAGCGCGATCGTTCGCGGCGCATCCCCTCGGACGATTTCCCGCAGAACCTGGCGGAGCTGCTCGCCTATCTGGGCGATACCATGCCGGCCGACCATGCCTTCGCCCCGCTGGTGGCGACGCTGCCTTCGGGCACGCAGGGGTCGCCCGATCCGTGGCTTCTGGGATCGTCGATGGATTCGGCGATCTGGGCGGCGGAGACGGGCCTGCCTTATTGCTTCGCCGACTTCATCAACCCCGCGGGCGCCGAGATGGCGGAGCAGTATCGCCGGAACTTCCGGCCCTCGCGCTGGCTGGAACGGCCCTATGTGATGGCGGCGAGCTGGGCGATCGCGGCGCCCACGAGCGAGGAGGCGCAGGCGCTGGCGGCGCCGGCGGCGATGATGTTCGCCCATCTGTTCCGTGGCGAGCTGATCCCGGTGCCGCCAATGGAGAAGGCGCTCGCCTGGCTCGCCGGGAATCCCGATAGCCAGCGGCGCCAGCGGCGCACCCTGCTGGGCACGCCGGCCGAGGTGCGTGGCCTGATCGACGGCGTGGCCGCGGAATATGGCGCGGACGAGATCATGCTCGTCAACATCATGTCCGATCACCCCGCCCGGCGGCGCAGCTACGAGCTGATCGCCGCCGAATATGGGCTGGCGGATGTGGCCGACGCCGCCTAGTTAACCCGCACCTATTTCCAGGAGACCATCATGGCCGATCCCGAAAACACCCTGATCCTGTCCCTCGACAGCGGCGGCGACGTCGTCATCCAGCTCCGCCCCGATCTCGCGCCCGGCCATGTCGAGCGGATCAAGGAGCTGACCCGCGAGGGCTTCTATGACGGCGTGGTCTTCCACCGCGTGATCGACGGCTTCATGGCGCAGGGCGGCGATCCCACGGGCACCGGCATGGGCGGTTCCAAGAAGCCCGGCCTCAAGGCCGAATTCAGCCGCGAGCCGCACGTGCGCGGCGTCGCCTCCATGGCCCGCGCGCAGAACCCGAACAGCGCGAACAGCCAGTTCTTCATCTGCTTCGACGACGCCACCTTCCTCGATGGCCAATATACCGTGTGGGGCGTGGTGACCGAGGGCATGGAATATGTCGACGCGCTCCCCAAGGGCGAGCCGCCGCGCACCCCCGGCAAGATCCTGAAGGCGAAGATCGCGGCCGACGCCTGATCGCCTGACCTTTGACCAGAAGGCGCCCCGCCCGGCCGCTGGCCGGCGGGGCGCCTTTCGTTTCGGGCTGCCTCAATCCCGCGCGATGGCTTCGAACAGCCAGTCGTGGAAGATGCGCACCGGCCGGCGGGACAGGGCCGAGCGCCGGCAGGCGAACCAGTAGCTATACTGGCTGTCCACCACGACATCGCCGAAGATTTCCACCAGGCGCGGATCGTGCGCGTCGTGGAGATGGCTGTCGAGCATGAAGGCCACGCCCAGCCCCTGCGCTGCGGCATCGAGCATCAGGTGCCCGGAATCGAAATGGTCGACGGCGGCCGGCTCCAGATCCGGGCGGCCGATCGCCTCGCGCCAGCTATTGTAGGTTTCGGGCATGTCGCGGTGGAGGAAGATCGTCATCCGCCGCAGATCGTCCGGCGCGCGGATGGCGGAGCGGCCCTCCTGCATCCGCTGGGCGCCGATCGCCACCACCTTGTTGCGATCGAGCCGGCGCGAATAGAGGCCGGGATCGACATCGCGGGCCAGCACGATCGCCGCATCCACCCCCTCGCCGAGACGCGACAGGCCGTGCGCGCCGGTATCGATATCGATGTGCAGTTCCGGGTGGCGGGTGCGGAGTTCCGGCAGGCGCTGCATCAGCCGCTGCGAGGCGAAGAGCGGCAGCACGGCCAGGTGCAGGCGGAGCAGTTCGGCTTCGCCCGTCGTCATCTCGATCGCTTCGGCCAGCGATTCGAGCGCGGGGGCGAGCCGGGCGAGCAGGATTTCCCCATCGGTGTTGAGCAGCATAGCCTGGTGCCGCCGTTCGAAGAGGTTGCGCCCGACGAAGCGCTCCATCGCCTGCACCCGCCGGCTGAGCGCGGGCGACGACAAGGCCAGTTCCTCCGCCGCAGCCTTGACCGAGCCCAGGCGTGCGACCTGCACGAAGGCCTCGACAGCGGTGAGCGGTGGCAATCGGCGCAATCCTGCCTCCAGACAAGCCGGGTTATTGTGCACTGCAATCGGAACATGCACCAGCCGAAAGGCTCTGCATCCGCCAAAAGCACGATTCCTGATTGCACATTTTGCAAGCAGGGGCAATCTTTTCGCACTTGCACAAATTACCGCTGCAATGCACAAGGGACGGGCCTTTCAGGCATCCTCTCCTAAAAACTTTCAAGGCCGGTCCTTCGGGATCGGCCCTTTTTTTGTCCGCGCGAGGCGGGGCCTCCGCCGCGCGGCATCGCGACCTTCCGAATTTTTTGTTGCTGGACCGGATCGAAATCACGCGCCGAGGGCTTATCTGTTTCGTTCGAGCGGACACAGATAGGCAGATCCATGGCTGACGAGGACAATCCCGGCACCCCCGACAACAACCGCAAGCTCCAGGTCGCCAATGCCCGCCCCGACGACAGCGGACGCGGCCTTGCGCGGATGTCCCGCGCGACGCTGGGGGCGCTGGGGCTGGCCGAGGGCGACGTGGTGGAGATCGTGGGCAAGCGCAGCACCGCGGCCCGCGCCGTGCTGCCCTACCCGGAGGATGAGGGGCTGGAGATCCTGCGCCTCGATGGCCTGCAGCGCGTGAATGCGGGCGTCGGATCGGGCGATTTCGTGGAGGTGCGCAAGGCGGAATCGAAGCCGGCGCAGCGCGTGGTGTTCGCGCCCGCGCAGGAGAATCTGAGGTTGCAGGGATCGGGCGAGGCGCTGAAGCGCAGCTTCGGCATGCGGCCGCTGAGCGCGGGCGACATCGTCGCCACCGCCGGCCAGCAGCGGATCGACCAGTCCAACATGCCGCCGCAGCTTCGCCAGATGCTGAACGCGCCCGCCTTCGCGCTTCAGGAGATCCGGCTGGTGGTGGTTTCCACCGTGCCGGCCAAGGGCATCGTCCATATCGACGCCGAGACCGAGGTGGAGCTGCGCGCCGAACATCAGGCCGTGCTGGGCGAGAATCGCCGCGCCGACGTTACCTATGACGATATCGGCGGGCTGGGATCGACGATCGATCAGGTGCGCGAGATGGTGGAGCTGCCGCTGCGCTATCCCGAGCTGTTCCAGCGCCTCGGCGTCGATCCGCCCAAGGGCGTGCTGCTGCACGGCCCGCCCGGAACCGGCAAGACCCGGCTGGCCCGTGCGGTCGCGAACGAAAGCGACGCCAGCTTCTTCCTGATCAACGGGCCGGAGATCATGGGATCGGCCTATGGCGAGAGCGAGAAGCGCCTGCGCGAGATATTCGAGGAGGCGGCCAAATCCTCCCCCTCGATCATCTTCATCGACGAGATCGATTCGATCGCGCCCAAGCGCGGGCAGGTGCAGGGCGAGGCGGAGAAGCGCCTTGTCGCCCAGTTGCTGACGCTGATGGACGGGCTGGAGGCGCGCCAGAACACGGTCATCATCGCGGCCACCAACCGGCCCGAGGCGATCGACGAGGCGCTGCGCCGGCCGGGCCGGTTCGACCGCGAGATCGTGATCGGCGTGCCGGACGAGCGCGGCCGGCGCGAGATATTGGGCATCCACACCCGCGGCATGCCGCTGGGCGATCGCGTCGACCTCGACGAGCTGGCCCGCCAGACCTACGGCTTTGTCGGCGCCGACATGGCGGCGCTGGCGCGCGAGGCGGCGATCGAGGCGGTGCGCCGGATCATGCCGAAGCTCAACCTAGAGGAGCGGACGATCCCGCCCGAGGTGCTCGACACCCTTTCGGTGACGCGCGAGGATTTCCAGGAGGCGATCAAGCGCGTCCAGCCATCGGCCATGCGCGAGGTGATGGTGCAGAAGCCCAATGTCCGCTGGGACGATGTGGGCGGGCTGGACGACGCGCGCGAGCGGCTGCGCGAAGGCGTGGAGATGCCGCTCAAGAACCCGGACGCCTTCCGCCGCATGGGCATCCGCCCGGCCAAGGGCTTCCTGCTCTACGGCCCGCCGGGGACGGGCAAGACGCTGCTGGCCAAGGCGGTGGCGCGCGAGGCGGAGGCGAATTTCATCGCCACCAAATCCAGCGACCTGCTGTCCAAATGGTATGGCGAGAGCGAGCAGCAGATCGCCCGCCTGTTCGCCCGCGCGCGGCAGGTGGCGCCGACCGTGATCTTCATCGACGAGCTGGACAGCCTGGTGCCAGCACGCGGCGGCGGGCTGGGCGAGCCGCAGGTGACGGAGCGCGTGGTGAACACCATCCTTTCCGAGATGGACGGGCTGGAGGAGCTGCAATCCGTGGTGGTGATCGGTGCGACCAACCGGCCCAATCTGATCGATCCCGCCCTGCTGCGGCCGGGCCGGTTCGACGAACTGGTCTATGTCTCCGTGCCCGATGCCGGCGGGCGGCGGCGCATCCTGGACATTCACACCGCCCGGATGCCGCTGGCGGCGGACGTGGACCTCGACGATCTGGCGAAGCGCACCGATCGCTTCACCGGCGCGGACCTCGAGGATCTGGTGCGCCGCGCGGGCCTGTTCGCGCTGCGCGAATCCCTGGACAACAAGGCGGTGACCGCCGCGCATTTCGAGCAGGCGTTGAAGGAGACGCGGGCGACCGTGACGCCCGAGATCGAGCGCGAATATGAACAGATCGCCGCGAAGATCAAACAGGACGCGCTGGCGCTTCAGCCGATCGGCTTCGTCTCGCCGGGCATGCTGAAACCGCGCGGGGAGAAAGGTGACGGCTGAGGAGGCGGGGGAGCGTCCGTCTCCCCCTTCTTTTTGACCCCGCTCCGGTTTCGGCCGGGCGGGGCGCCGTCGTCCGGCCCGCGGTGGCTTTCGGGTGCTACCTGTCCTGCGCGCCGCGCTCCCATCGATGGTCGCGGATGATCCCGGCGACGATCAGATGGTAATGATCATACCAGTCGGCGCGGCCCTGTTCGCGGACCTTGCTGTGGCCGGCATGGGCGCGCCAGCGGGCGGCGGCTTCCTCGTGCGTCCAATAGCTTATGGTGATTCCCTCGCCATCGGCGGCGCGGACGCTGTGAATGCCCAGATAGCCGGGCTGGCGGACGGCTTCGGCCTCCATCGCGGCGGCGGCCGCCTGATATCCGGCCTCGTCCGCCCCGGTGCGGCGGTTGACGAAGATGACGGCGATGGCGCCGGGCGGGAACATGTTCATTATGGCGCTGTAGACCCGTTCCGTCGCAGCAGGGAAGGGCGGCGCTTGCCTTTCCGCCCGGCATTTGCGAACGGAACTCTTCCTGTGTCGGCCTGTTGGAGTCCGCATGACTGTCTCTCCCGGCGAAACCGCGCTGGCGCGTGCCCGCAAGCGCCGCCTGCACCCCGCCAATCTCGGCCCGCTGGGAATTTTCTTCCTCGGCTTCCTCAAGCATCCGGTGATGGTGGGATCGATCATCCCGTCGTCCAGGCGGCTGATCGACAAGATGCTGGCCCGGGTGGACTGGAAGAATACCAAGGTCTTCGTGGAATATGGGCCGGGCGTGGGCACCTTCTGCGGCCATATCCTGGAACGGATGGCGCCCGATGCGACGCTGATCGCGATCGACACCAACCCCGACTTCATCGATTATCTGGGCGCGCGGATCACCGATTCCCGCTTCGTGCCGGTCAACGGATCGGCGGCGGACGTGCGGGCGATCCTGGCCGAACGCGGCTTCGCGCATGCCGATTACGTGCTGTCGGGCCTGCCCTTCTCCACGCTGCCGGCCGGCATCGCGCCGCGCATCGCCGGGGAAACGGCGGCCGCGCTGCGGCCGGGCGGGGCCTTCCTCGTCTATCAGTTCAGCCCCAAGGTGCATGACTTCATCGCCCCGCATTTCGAGCGGATCGATCATGCAATGGAATGGGTGAATATTCCCCCGGCCCAGCTTTACTGGGCGTGGAAGGATTAACCGCGACCTTCGATCCGGTTCACGGGCCATTCAATCGCCTTGTGCGTTATTATCGGGCAGATAAGGATTATTCCGATCCCGGAGTGCGCATCATGAGCATTGTTCGCAAACGTCTGGCCATGATCGGCCTGGTCGCCACGGCCGGGCTGGCGCTCGGTGCGTGCGCCTATGACGATTACGGTTACGGCTATAATACCGGCTACGGCTATCCCGGCGGTTATTACGACGATTATCCCGGCGGCTATTATGGCGGCGTCGGCTATGGCTGGTATGACGGCTTCTATTATCCGGGCAACGGCTATTACGTGTATGACCGCGGCGGCAAGCGCCACCGCTGGAGCGACAGCCAGCGCCGTTACTGGGAACAGCGGCGCCAGCATGCCGGCCGGCCGGACAGGCCCGGCGGGCCCGGCCGTCCCGGTGGCGGCTGGCATGGACGGCCGGATCGCCCGGGCGATGGCGCGGGCAGGCCGGATCGGCCGGGTAATGGCGCGGGGCGTCCGGACAGGCCGGGGCGCCCCGGCGATGGCCGCCCTGGGCGTGGCGACTGGCGGGAACGCCGCGACGCGCAGCAGGGCAAGGGCGTGTGGGGCGCGGTGCCTCAGCAGCCCCGCCCGCAGGCTTCGCAGCCGCCCGCGCGCCCGCAAGCCTCGCAGCCTCGCGCGTCGGGCCGCGCGCCCAGCCTGAAGCCGCGTTCGGCGCCCCGGCCGCCGCAGCAATAACCGGGCGCCTGTCCGCCCGCCTCAGGGCTTGCGGCGGACGGGCGGCTGGAGGTTGCAGATGTCCGCCCCGCCGGCCGGCCGGATGAAGAAATCATCCTTGCGGTTGGCGCGGGCGTGAACCCAGGCGGCGAAGCTCGGCGATCCCTGCCGCAGCACCTGATAAGCGGGCCGATCGGCCGACGGCAGATCCGCCGCAAGGAGGACGGTGGCGATCGGCAGGCGCTGATCCGGCCGGGCGTAGAAGCCTAGCGCATCGGTGCCGCGCGGCAGGGCGGAAAGATGCTCGATCCCCTCCAGCACGCGACCGGCGACGGCGATGTTGCGATCGAGATGCCGGGGAGCATGGCCGATCACCGCATAAAGCTCGGCTCCCGTGCCGGTATCGGGGCTCATGTCCCGGCCGACGCCGACCATGCCGTAGCAATGGACCAGCCAGGCGTCCCGGCCCTCGCTCGCGGCCGGCCAGCCGTCGGCATGGCCCACCTTGGCGGCATAGGCATCGCGATAGGGAAGCGCGGCGAAGCCCGATCTCTCGGCGGGGCGCTCATATTCGGCCGGTGGCTGGGCGACGATGCCGGCGGGCAGCGCCTTGCGCTCCGTGGCGTCGCCCCATTGCGCCACATAATTGTCCTGCACGCGGTTGATCGAGGTGCCGTCGAACCAGCCGGCCCGAGCGAGCTTGCGGATATTGGCGACATGGATGGGGGCGAAATCGGGCGCAAGCTCGATCGCCACGCGGCCGCCGCCCGCGAGGTCGAGCAGCAGGAGGTTCTCGGCCGGAACATCCGTCCAGTCGGCGGCGGGCGCCGAGGCGACGATCTGGGACGGCGTGGGGGCAGGGGAGGCGGCAGCGGCCGGCGCGGGCGCGGCGGCGAGGCTGGCAACGGCCAGAGCGATGGCGGCGAGGGACGTGGACTGTTTCATCCCCGTATCGTGTCATGCCGGCGCATCGGTTGGAAGCCCGGGGTTGAAAGCCTGGACGACACATCTTGCGCACGCCGCCCCGACCCATTAGGGGCGACGCTTCCAGAGCATGCGGAGCGGTGGCCGAGTGGTCGAAGGCGCTCGCCTGGAAAGTGAGTATACGGCAAAACCGTATCGAGGGTTCGAATCCCTCCCGCTCCGCCAGGACCCCCTCCATAGGGGTCCACAGAAGTCCACCCGGATTGACGTTTTTCCTCTGAAATCTGACGTTTAGCGGATCAGGTCGGCCACAGTCGTCCGCACGCCTCCACTCATGGCGTGGTTCTGATTCGTGGTCCCGGCACCGGAAAAACGTGGTCTCGGAGATGACAATGTTGAGCGACGCAAAAATCCGCGCAGCCAAGGCGCGCGACAAGGCATACAAGCTGACTGATAGCCATCGGCTCTACCTTCTGGTGAAGCCCAACGGCTCGAAGCTCTGGAAATGGAACTACGCCTACGACGGTAAGCAAAAGACGATGGCCTTCGGCATCTACCCGATGGTCAGCCTTGTGAACGCTCGTGCCAAGCGTGATGATGCCCGTGCCTTGCTCGATGAGGGGAAAGACCCGTCCGTGGTCAAGAAGCTGCGGATCGAAGCCAATCTCGAAGCAGGTCGTAATACCTTCGAGCGCGTGGCGCGCGAGTGGCATGAGAACGCAAAAGCACAATGGGCAGCAATCCATGCCGACGATGTTCTGCGTAGCCTGGAACGGGACGTGTTTCCGCTGATCGGCGATCTGCCGATCTCGGAATTGACCGCTCCCAAAATCCTTGAGGCGCTGAAAAGCATTGAGGACCGGGGCGCGATTGAAACCGCCAAGCGGGTTCGGCAGCGTATCTCCGCCGTGTTCGTTCATGCCATCGCCAAGGGCATTGCCGAAAAAGACCCCGCCGAGAAGCTGGGCGCGGTATTGAAACCGCTCCGCAAAGGACGCCAACCGGCCATCACCGATCTTGGACGTTTGCGGCAGATGATAAACGATGCCGAAGAGGATTATGCTCGCCCAATCACCCGTCTTGCACTTCGGTTGCTGGCGTTGACGGCGGTGCGGCCTAACGAAATCCGGGGTGCGCGTTGGGAGGAGTTCGAGAACCTGAATGACGCAGAGCCGCTATGGCGTATCCCGGCCGCCCGGATGAAAGGCGACGTTGAGCGCAAGAACGAGATCGGCGGCGATCATCTTGTTCCTCTGGCTCGCCAAAGCGTCGAAGTGCTGCGCGCGCTATGGCCTTTAACCGGCAGCGGCGCCTTGCTGTTCCCCAGCAATCGCCACGGTCATCGGCCTATGAGCGAGAACGCGATCGGCTATCTGCTCAACCGGGCGGGCTATCATGGGCATCACGTTCCGCATGGATTTCGTGCGGCGTTCTCGACGATTATGAACGAGTGGGCGGAGCGGAACGGCAAGAAGCATGACCGGCAAATCATCGACCTGATGCTGGCGCATGTTCCCAAGGAAAAGGTCGAAGGAGCATACAACCGGGCTGCCTATCTGGAACGGCGTCGCGAACTGGCCGTGATTTGGGCAGACAAGCTGATAGCAACCCTGCCGCCGCCAACCGTCCTTGTTCACCGGCCGGCAAAGAAAACCGGCGAGTTTTCGCGGCGGCGAGTTCCTGCTGAACTGCCAGATGATTTTCGCTTTCCGCAGGTTACGTTGGCAGGATGAAATTGCCGAAGCCCGTCAAATGTGAAGAAAATCTGACAGGTTCTCGGTGATGCTGCTCACACTGTTCGTGCTGCCGACGCAACGCTCGCTGTGGCCGCCGCGAGACGACGGTGCCGGAAACCGGAGAGAAGGAGCTGCTAGCAAGGAACGATGCGGTCCAGCTGGGCTGACCGGCTGGATCGTCACCTTGCGGCAGGACGGAACGGCAGATGGGTAAAACGACGCCATCCAGGAGGGCGGCAACCACATCCTATGACTGATTGAGCCAGAAGACTTTAATTGCTGCGCATAGCGGACACGAAAGTGCTGGCGCCGGCGTTCGCAAGCAAGTTGCTCGACCCCGCATCTAGAACCAGAAGCGAACACCGGTCACGAAACTGGTCGCGTGAACATCTTCGCCTGCAAGGCGGGCAAGCCGTGCGGTGCCCCCAGTCTTTTGAAGATAGGAAATACCGACATAGGGCGCGAACTGGCGACTGATCTCGTAACGCAGCCTGCCGCCCAGCTCGAAGTTGACCAATCCCGAACCGATGTCGTTTTCCGGCACATTCTGCGCCGAGAAATTCAGTTCTACACTCGGTTGAAAGACGAGACGTTGTGTAATGCGCTGATCGTAATAGCCTTCGACCCGGCCGAGCAGATCGCCCTTTGTGGAGAGGAATAATGCGCCTTCCACCTCGAAGTATCCGGGAGCCAGCCCCTCGAAGCCGATGGTCGCATATGTGCGATCGGGACCGCGTCCAAAGTCCTGCCGGACACCGCCCTGAAGATTGAAATAAGGATCGATGGCATGGCTATAGAGCGCCTGGACCTCGGCCGTGTCGATGCCGCGCCCAAATTCGCCTTCGCCTTCGCTTTTGATCCACAGGCGATTGATGTCACCGCCATACCAGCCTTCGCCTTCCCAGCGGTATCCGTCGTGCCCCTTGTTGGCCTGGTATTCGAAGATGTTGAGCAGCAATTGGCTGAAGGTCGGCTCCTTCATCATGGCGGAACGGGCCTGCGCCATCTCCGCTGCCGGAAAATCGCGATCGGCATAATGGTCAGTCGGGGCCGGCGGCGGCGGTGTATTGCCGACCGGCAACGCGGTTCCGACCATCTGCATGCCGGATGCGCCGCTCATGTTATGCCCGGAATGGTCCATGCCTTCCATGTCAGACATGTCCTCCATGGTTCGCGTATCTGCGCTCTGGGGCGCCGGTGACGCGGCAGTATCATGACTGAAATGATCCATGCCCGGCATGTCGTCCCGTGCCGGCACTGGCTGGTCAGCTTGTGGCGCGTCCTGTTTGGGCTTCTCAGGCTGTGACGATTGCGCGCCCGGCGTCTGCATGCCGTGCATCGAATGATCCTGCGCGATGGCGGGCGTGGTCGCCATGAATGCCGTCATGCTGACGATCATCGGGAGATGCCGGATCATTGCACGCCTCCCCGCGGGCGGACGCTTACGATACGCATCATACCCGCGTGCATGTGGTAGAGCAGGTGACAGTGGAAGGCCCAATCGCCGACCGCATTGGCGGTGAAATCCCAACTCACCTTGCCGCCGGGCTGGACAATGACCGTATGTTTCCTGGGCGAGTGATCGCCATGGCCGGTGACCAACTCGAAAAAGTGGCCGTGAATGTGGATCGGATGACCCATCATCGTGTCGTTGATGAGATTGACGCGCACCCGCTCGCCCTCGGTAAAGGGGATCGGCTCATGCACATCGGACATCTTCTTTCCGTCGAACGACCACATGAAGCGCTCCATGTTGCCGGTGAGATGGATGTCGATGCTGCGGCTGGGTGCCCGGACGTCGGGGTTTCTCTCCAGCGCCATGAGATCGCGATAGACCAGCACCTTGTGGCCGACATCTTCCAGCCCCTGGCCCGGCTCACCTGTGCGATCGACAGGCATCGGGGATATGGTCTGAACGCCGGGGTTGCGATCGACTTGTGGCGCGGCCGAGAAGTCGCGCATATTCATTGCGCCCATCTCATGCCCGCCAGCGCCATGGTCCATGCCCGCCATGCCGCCGGCCATGCCAGAATGGTCCATTCCGGCCATGGACGAGTGATCCATCCCCGACATCGCACCGTGATCCATGGCGGAGGGCGCGGCGGCGATAACCGCAGCACTGAGGCGTCCCGAAGCGTTCTGCTCGGCGCTCGGGTCAACGCCACGCGCGCCGCCGCCAGTCATGTCCATGCTTTCCATGCCAGGCATGGAGGACATATCCATGCCCATATCCTTCATGGTTGCCACCGGCCGGGGGCGCAGCGGCGGCACTTCGGCGGTCATGCCAACGCGCGGAGCCAGCGTGGCGCGCGCCATGCCCGAGCGGTCGATCGCCTCGCCCACGATCGTAAACGCCTTGTCTTCGGCCGGCGTGACGATGACATCGTAGGTTTCGGCAACCCCAATCTGGAACTCGTCGACCTCCACGGGCATGACATTCTGCCCATCGGCCTGCACGATGGAGAGCTTCAGGCCGGGAATGCGGCAGTTAAAGGTGGTCATCGCCGAAGCGTTGATGAAACGCAGACGAACCCGCTCGCCCGGCGTGAACAGCGCGGTCCAGTTGTCGAAGGGGCCATGGCCGTTGACGAGATAGGTATAGGTCGATCCAGTCACATCAGAGATGTCGGTGGGGTCCATCCGCATCTGGCCCCAATCGAGGCGTTCATTGAGCGCCTGATCGCGTCCCGAAAACAGCCCCGCCAGGGTCTGCCGCTGAAAGTTGAAATGGCCGGGGTCGACCTTGAGACGACGAAAAATCGCTTCGGGGCTGAGCGGGCTATGATCGGCCAGCACGATCACATGCTCGCGGTTATAGGCAATCGGATCGGTCCCGGCCGGGTCGATGATGATGGGCCCGTAATGCCCTTCCTGTTCCTGAAGACCCGAATGGCTGTGATACCAATAGGTGCCGCTCTGCATGACAGGGAAGTCATAGAGATAGTTCGATCCCGGCTTGATGCCGGGGAATGAAACGCCCGGCACGCCGTCGTCCTTCGCTGGCACGAGCAATCCGTGCCAGTGGATTGAGCTGTCCTGTTCGAGCTGGTTGACGACGTTGAGCCGAACCCGCTGCCCTTCGCGGAGACGCAGCAGTGGCGCTGGCACCGTTCCGTTGATCCCGATGGCGCGGAACGGGCGACCATCGATCGTCATCGACTGACGAGCTATAGTGAGCGTGATGTCTTCGCCGGAGAGCGTGGGAAGCGTTGGGCGCAGCCCCTCGGAGGCAGTCTGTGCCCAAGCAGGAAACCATTGCGCCAGTGCCAGGCTGCCGCTGGCGACTGCGGCGCCACGCATGAACTGACGGCGGTCCAGAATTGTATTCATTGATGGCGGCTCTACTTAAATTCGAGGGGGTTATTTCGAATACGCAGCGAGACCGCCGCCCCCTCAGATTTCTTTCAAAATTTCCGCGAGGCGCGTCCTGGCGCGGTAAAGCCGGGTCTCGATGGCCTTTTGACTGATGCCCAGGATTTCGGCCGTCTCCGCTTCCGATCGCTCTTCTATCGTCCGCAGGATCAAGACCTCCTTGAGCGTGGCCGGCAACGTAGCAATCGCTTCCATTGTGCGCGCAAGTTCTGCTTTCGCACCGATTGCGTGATCGGGCCACGGCGTTTCATCCGCGACATCGTGCGCTTCCCCGATCGGCAGCGCGAAAGCAAACATCCTTCTAACGGCGCGACGCCGGTGCCAGTCACGGCATTTGTTTATCACAATGCGCGAAAGCCAGGCACGGAAGGAGCGCGCGGTGTCGTAACGGCGCAATGCTGCAAAGGCGGCAACGAAGCTCGCTTGAGCGAGATCTACAGCCTCGTCCGCGTCCCGCACATGACTATATGCGAGGCGATAAACCCAGGACTGATGCCGTCGCACCAACTCGGCAAACGCTGCTTGCCGGCCCGCCAACGCCAGAGCTGCAAGCTCCCCGTCCGAGCAGCCGGGGAATGCAAGGGTCACTGCTTCTTTGCCGTGAGCGCTTTCACGACTGCGGCGTCGAACCTCGACGTCTGATCGGGCCTGAGAACGGCGCGCATCGCAAAGATGTGCTGCAACGTCTCTTTCTGCAATTCGCCCATAGACTGGTGCGAACGATCGACGGCGGCGGCGACCTTCGGGCCATAGCCATGCTCGGCCTCGATCGCCTCGGCCAACCGCGCATTATCCGCGCGCAACTGGGACTCCAGCGCCTGTCGGCGAATGGCATAGTTATTCTCAATGACGTCGAGACGGGCGCGTTGCGCGTCATCGAGCTTCAGATCGCGATGCAACAGCTCATGGAGTTCCGTCTCAACGGGACGGTCAGGCACCACGAAAACACGGCCGATCACCACCCCCGCGATTGCCACAGCGAAAGTCAGCAGGACCAGCAGAACGAGGCGGCGGCGGTTGTGCATCATTGCGCTCCGAGCAAGGTCGAAGGCGCGAGCGCCTGATTGGCATCGAACGGCGAGATCGGAGTGGCATCAGCCGGTGATGCAGGAACGGCAGCGCCGGCAATCCCGACGACCAACGCCATTACCGAAGCAAGGCCAAAAGCCGTCGCGCCGAGACTTGGCGCCGTTTGGATACCGGCGATCTCCGCCATCACCCTCGCGTCGAGACCATCAAGCCGGGAATCGAGCGGCGCATCGCGCAATCGGGCGAGCAATGTTTCGACGTCAGTCACTTTCATTCTCCGTCTTCATCTCAAGACTACGCAGCGCCATGGAATAGCCCTCATCCACTGACGTGTGAAAATTTTTGAGGGGGCAGCTCTTCGACTGCGTATCCCATCATACCTACCGTAAAGGAGTCCGTTTCATGCCTTCTCTTCGTGGTCTTTCCATCGCCGCGATCGCCGCGGGCGCGCTGTTCGCCTCGCCAGCGCTCGCTCACCCCAAGCTCGTGTCTACAACGCCTGCGGCCGACGCCAGCGTCGAAACTCCCTCCCGGATCACGCTGACCTTTAGCGAGCAGTTGATGCCGAGGTTGTCTGGCGTCGAGGTCATCATGACCGGAATGCCGGGTATGCCCAATCACCGCATGGCGGTCACCGGGTTTCAGACATCAACCGGCGCGGACGGGAAAACGCTGATCGTCGCACTCCCGCGGCCGCTTACGACGGGCAGCTATCAGGTTACCTGGCACGCGGTGTCGGCCGACACACACCGCATCGAAGGCAATTTCGCTTTTGCGGTGAAGTGAAGCCGTGACGGACATTGCGATCATCGCGATCCGCTGGGCGCTCTACATCGATCTGGGCCTGCTTTTCGGGCTGCCCTTGTTTGCCCTCTACACCTTAGGGGGAGACCGGATTGAGCGTGGATATCTGCCCATCGCCGCGATGATCGCTATCCTTGCGCTGATCGGCGCGGTCCTGTCCGTTGTCGGTTTTGCGATTCAGGCTGCTTCGATGGCGGGTCTGCCGCTCCTGCACCCTGACTTTGCGCTATTGCGCGATCTTCTTGGAGGGACGGCGCTCGGCACGGCCTTGCAGGTCCGGCTCGCTGCGTTGCTGGTCCTGCTGCTGTGTGCAGCACTATATGACCGGGCACCAAGGGCGGTCACGATCACGGCCGGAGTGGCCGGCGCGCTGGCGTTGGGCACTCTGGCATGGTCGGGCCATGGAGCAGCGGGCGAGGGAAACGCTGGCTGGGTGCAGCTTGCCGCCGACCTTGTGCATTTGTTGGCTGCTGGAGCCTGGTTAAGTGCGATCGCCGCGTTTTTCACGCTTGTCGCCGGCAAGGCCGTGACGGCGGATATACAGCGCGTGCGGATCGCGGCCCTATGCCTGCGCGGCTTCGCGATCACCGGCACGGTGCTCGTCGGCTTGCTCCTCGTAACGGGAATTGGCAACGGCATCTTCCTGATCGGGCCTGCTCATATCGCCTCGCTTTGGCAGTCGACCTATGGTCTGCTTCTCCTTCTAAAACTGGCGTTGTTCGCGGCGATGCTCGGGCTTGCCGCGCTGAATCGGTATCGTCTGACGCCGGCCCTCAGCCTCGCGATCGAACAGCGCGATACCAGGCTCGCGCTCCAGGTTCTTCGTCGAAGTCTGCTGATTGAGGGAGGCCTCGCAGTGATCATCTTCGGTCTCGTGGCATGGCTGGGCACGCTGGCGCCGCCGATATCGAGCTGAGGAGATTAGCTATTGACCCTGACATGATGTCAACCCTTACATCGGGAGGCGTCGAAAGGAATTAAGCGATGGACAAGGCAACACCTGCGGCGCACGGACACGGCTGCTGCGGCAACCACGGCGCCGGAAAACCTGCCTCGGGCGTAAAGGACCCGGTGTGCGGTATGACCGTCGATCCTGCGACTGCCGCGCATCGTGCTGACCACGATGGCGAGACATATTATTTTTGCAGCGCTGGCTGCCGTGAGAAATTTGTCGCTGATCCGGCGTGCTATCTGAATCCTGCTTCCGCGCCCAACGACGACGCGGCGGCGGGCACGATCTGGACTTGCCCGATGCACCCCGAGGTCCGCCAGGATCATCCGGGCGCCTGTCCGATCTGCGGCATGGCGCTGGAGCCGGCACAAGTAACGGCGGATGCCGGGCCGAGTCCTGAGCTTATCGACATGACGCGGCGTTTCTGGATCGGCCTTGCGCTGGCCATTCCGGTTTTCGCGCTGGAAATGGGCGGGCATCTTTTTCCGATACTGCACCATCTCATTCCCATGCAGGTTTCGATATGGGTGCAGTTCGTGCTGGCAACCCCGGTCGTGCTCTGGGCCGGGTGGCCCTTCTTCGAGCGCGGTTGGGCATCGCTCAAGACGCGCAACCTCAATATGTTCACGTTGATCGCGATGGGGACCGGCGTCGCCTGGGCTTACAGCGTCGTCGCAACGCTGGCGCCGCAGATATTCCCCCCTGCCTTTCGCGGGAACGATGGCATGGTCGCCGTTTATTTCGAGGCGGCGGCGGTCATCACGGTTCTTGTCCTGCTGGGGCAAGTGCTTGAGCTGCGCGCCCGCGAACGCACGTCCGGCGCGATCAAGGCGCTGCTCAATCTCGCTCCACGGACGGCGCGGCGTATTGCCGCCGATGGCAGCGAGGAGGAGGTCAGCCTCGATCTCGTGGCAGTCGGCGACCGCTTGCGTGTGCGTCCGGGGGAGAAAGTGCCCGTTGACGGGATCGTCGAAGATGGCCGCTCTTCGCTCGATGAATCCATGGTGACGGGGGAATCGATGCCCGTCACCAAGGCGAAGGACGACAAGGTCATCGGCGGCACGCTGAACCAGACCGGCGCGCTCATCATCACTGCCGACAAGGTGGGCCGTGACACGATGCTGGCCCGGATCGTCCAGATGGTCGCTGAAGCGCAGCGCTCTCGCGCGCCGATCCAGCGCATGGCGGACCAGGTTTCAGGCTGGTTCGTCCCCGCTGTCATTCTCGTCGCGATCCTCGCTTTCGCGGGCTGGAGCATCTGGGGACCGGAGCCGCGCTTCGCCTATGGTCTTGTCGCCGCCGTCGCCGTGCTCATCATTGCCTGCCCCTGTGCGCTCGGCCTTGCCACGCCCATGTCGATCATGGTCGGCGTCGGTCGCGGCGCGAGCATGGGTGTCCTCATCAAGAATGCCGAAGCGCTGGAGCATATGGAGAAAGTCGACACGCTTGTTGTCGACAAGACCGGCACGCTCACCGAAGGACGCCCCGCCGTCACCGAAATCCTGTCAGCTTCTGGATTTGAGGATGCGGAAATCCTGCGGCTCGCCGCATCGGTCGAGCGCGCCTCAGAGCATCCGCTCGCACTGGCGATCGTCGAAGCCGCGAAAGAGCGCGACATCGCGCCGGCCGAGGTCAGCGATTTTGATTCCCCAACCGGACGCGGCGCCCTCGGCGTCGTGGATGGTCGCCGGATCATACTCGGCAATGCCCGCTTCCTTGCGGACGAAGGGATCGCAGCTGAAGCACTTGCCGCACAGGCCGATACGCTGCGGCGTGACGGTGCGACGGCGATCTTCATCGGTGTCGATGGCAAGGTGGCTGGCGTCTTCGCGATTGCCGATCCGGTCAAACAGACAACACCGGAAGCTTTAGCCGCTTTGAAAGCAGAGGGCATCCGGGTGGTGATGCTGACGGGCGACAACCGCAGGACAGCGGAAGCTGTCGCCAAACGCCTGGGTATCGATGATGTCGAAGCCGAGGTTCTGCCGGACCAGAAAAGCGGCGTAGTCGCCCGTCTCAGGGACGAAGGACGTGTAGTCGCCATGGCTGGCGATGGCGTCAACGATGCGCCGGCGCTGGCTGTGGCCGACGTGGGCATCGCCATGGGTTCGGGCACTGACGTGGCCATCGAGAGCGCAGGCGTGACGCTGCTGAAAGGCGATCTCACCGGAATCGTGAAGGCGCGGCGGTTGTCCGAGGCAACCATGTCCAACATCCGCCAGAACCTTGTCTTCGCGTTCATCTATAATGCGGCTGGCGTGCCGGTGGCAGCCGGTGTGCTCTATCCGGTGTTCGGCATCCTGTTGTCGCCGATTATCGCGGCGGCGGCGATGGCGCTCTCATCGGTGAGCGTGGTTACGAACGCCTTGCGGCTGAACCGGCAGGTCATATGAACATCGGCCATGCCTCGGAAGCGAGCGGGGTCTCCCAGCGGATGATCCGCCATTACGAGAAGATCGGGCTGGTGCCGGCGCCGGCGCGGCGCGACAGCGGTTATCGCGATTATTCGCCATCGGATGTGCATCGCCTGCGCTTCATCGCCAATGCGCGTGATCTGGGCTTCCCCATTGAGGAAATCCGCACATTGCTGGCGCTATGGAGCGATCGCAGCCGGTCGAGCGCGGAGGTCAAGGCGCTGGCCAGCGCGCGTGCCGCAGAACTGCACGGCAAGGTCAAAGCGCTCGAAGCGATGCGTCGCACCTTGCTCGATCTTGCCGAGCGATGTCACGGCGATGCGCGCCCCGACTGCCCGATCATCGACAGGCTAGCCGATGCCGACAAGGGACAGGTGGACAGATGAGCATCCACTAGCATCGTCGAGGTGCAGGAGATCGATCCGATAAATGCGGTCCTCGCACGCAAATAAAATACGCGGAGGAACTTTGAGCACATAAAGCTCGCCATGATGCCGCCCATTTGTGCAGGGAGCGGGCGTGGTGGGGACAAGGAGAATGCAAATGAGACCCATCAAGGCATTTCTGACGGCAGTTGCGCTCGCCGTGCCGGCAAGCGCGCTGGCAGCGCAGCAGATCGCTGTCCACCGCGATCCTGGATGTGGATGCTGCGAGCAGTGGGCGGTGCAGGTGCGCGCGCAGTTCGGCCGGCAGGTTCAGATGACGGATGATACGAACCGAGCCGCGCTCCACCGGCGCTACGGCCTGTCGCCGGACCTTGCCTCTTGTCATACCGCGATTATCGACGGCATCGTGTTCGAAGGACATGTGCCGATCGCCGACATGAAGCGCGCACTCGCGCAGCGCCCGCGCGGAGTGACCGGTCTGGCCGTCCCCGGCATGCCGCTCGGTTCGCCGGGCATGGAAGTCCCCGGTCAGCGGCCGCAGTCCTTCACCGTCGTCGCCTTCGGGCCGGGCGGCAAGAAGGTTTTTGCCCGCCACAACGGATAGAGAGCACTGCGATGCACAGCGAAACCCTCTCAAACCACCGGCACGACCACATCTTCCTCGGCGACGCCCACGACGAGCATGAACGCCGAACGCGTTGGGTGGTAGCGCTGACCGCGGCGATGATGGTGATCGAGATCGCCGCCGGATGGATCACCGGTTCGATGGCGTTGCTGGCCGACGGACTGCACATGGCGACGCATGCCGGAGCGCTCGGTGTAGCGGCGCTCGCTTATGCTTTCGCGCGGCGCCATGCCGATAATCCGCGCTTCACCTTTGGAACCGGTAAGGTCGGCGATCTCGCGGGCTTCGCGAGCGCTCTCATTCTGGCGCTGATTGCGCTCGGCATCGGCGTCGAGTCTGTCGGCCGCCTGTTTGCGCCCGCCAAGGTTGACTATGCACCAGCGTTGTGGATCGCGGGTCTCGGGCTCGCGATCAACCTCGCGAGCGCCTGGCTGCTTGGTGGCGGACATCATCACGGTCAGTCGCACGATCATGTCCATGGTGACCACCATGCGCATGCCGACAACAATCTGCGTTCCGCTTATGCGCATGTGCTCACCGATGCGCTGACATCGGTGCTCGCGATCGTCGCACTGCTCGCGGGTCGCTTCCTTGGTTGGGTGTGGATGGACGCGGCGATGGGAATCGTCGGTGCGCTGGTCATTGCCCGCTGGTCCTGGGGACTGCTGCGCGATACCGCCGCGATTCTGCTCGACGTCTCCACCAATCCGGCGCTGGAGTCGGAGATCCGCGAGGCGCTTGCCGATGGTGATGCGCAGATCGCCGATCTCCATGTCTGGCGCGTCGGTCCGGGCCGCTACGCGGCGATCATTTCGCTGGTGGTCGCCGACCCGCTCGCCCCGGCCGATTATGCTGACCGCCTGAAAATTCACGAGGAACTCGTCCATGTGACCGTAGAGGTGCATCGCTGCCACGGCACCCATCGCCGATTGCGCAAAGTGGCATGACCGCCGGCGGAAATCCCTCCTTTTCGTTGCCGCTCCCGCGCCGATCGGCTAAACGTAGCACGTCGTGAAACGCGCGCTTCCCCTCCTGCTCCTCCTTGGAGCGCTGTTCGGCTTGCTGGGAGAACAGACCGTAGCCACTGCTGCGCCCGTCTCAGTGGCCGCAGCCGCGCCGGCTGCCGCAATGAGCGCCGACTGCATGGAGATGATGGGCCAGCATCCCGCCAAACAGGAGAAGAAGCCCTGCAATGGCCTGACGCTCGATTGCATATTTGCGATGGGCTGCGCGCTGCCGCTCCTGAAAGACCCAGCTAAGCTGGTCGGCTCCACGCCCATGGTGAGCAAACAAGACTATTGGTCTATCTCGTCCGCGCTCCTCGGGCACGATCTCACTCCCGAGCCCGAACCCCCCATCATCCTCGGCTGATCGCCGCCGGGCGCGCCGCGAACGCGGCGCCCGCATGGTCGCGGGCCATTCGCCTCGCGTCCGGCCAGTTCCAGATCACCTAAGGATATTCGTCATGAAGACGTTCACGATTGCCGCCGCGCTCGGCGCAGCCTTGCTTGCCCCCGCAACCGCCTTTGCCGCTGACAGCCCGCAGGAGCGAGGCTCCGGCCACTATGAATGGCGTGACGCGCCACAACCCGGCCCGCGCAGCACCGGCCCGACGCACAAGCGGGTCTGGGTGCCCGATCATCCGCAGATGGCGAACTGCGACTGCGACATGATGAAGATGAGCGCCGATGACTGCATGAAACCCATGCAGCCTGGGAGCGCCGCACCGTCGGCCAGCTGAAGGCTGGCTCTCTGGCCGATTGTGCCGGGCCGGATATCGGCGCCGGCGGAGCCGCGATGCTCCGCCGGTGCAGCGGTTGACCGCTCTCTCGCGCATCGGTCGCTTCCGAGCAGGAAATTTCCATGCGACTGCTGTTTTTCGCGCCGCTCCTGGCGGCGATACCTGCGGCGGCTTTCGCCGATCCGCTAACCTTTGATGAGGCGCTGGCGCGCGCGGCGGATGAAGCGCCATCGCTCCAGGCGCGTGCGCTGGCCGTCGACGCCCGCCGCTCCGCTGCGACGGCCGCCGGCCAGCTTCCCGACCCCAGACTTGGAGTTGCGCTCGACAATTTTCCGGTCTCGGGGCCGCCTGCCTTCACCTACGCCGGCGAGAGCATGACGATGGCGCGGGTCGGCATTAGTCAGGACGTGCCCAATCTCGCCAAGCGCCACGCGCGCACCGGCCGCGCTGAGGCCGATATCGACGTCGCCGAGGCTGACCGTGTCGTTGAAGCGCGCGAAATCCGGGTCGCAACCGCACTTGCCTGGATCGATCTCGCCTATGCCGGGCAACGGCTGACAGCGATCAACGACGTGCTCGGCCGCCTGAGCGAACTGGCGCCGGCCGCAGTGGCCGGCATGGCGTCCGGCACGTCCCGCCCGGCGCAGGCTCTCGAAATCCGCCAGGCGATCGCGGACCTCAAAGACCGCCGAAGCCAGGTTGTCGCGGATGTCGCGCGGGCCACGACAGTCCTCGCGCGCTGGACCGGCGATCCCCATCCCGAGACTGAAGGCATGATCCCCGATTTCGCTGTCGATCCCGACAGGCTGCGCGGCGCGATCGAGCACAATCCGACTCTCCTTGCCGCCATAGCCCGCACAAGTCAGGCTGAGGCAGGCGTGACCGTCGCACGCGCCGAGAAGCGTCCTGATTGGAGTTTCGATCTTTCTTATGGGCGGCGCGCCGAGCGCTACGGCGACATGGTCTCGATCGGCGCGACCGTCACACTGCCGTTGTTCACCAGCAAGCGTCAGAATCCCATGATCGATGCGAGCATCGCCGATGCGGGCGCCGCGCGTGCCGATGAGGAAAATGTCCGCCGTGGCCTTATGGCCGATCTCGACGCGGGGATCGCCGATCATCTGATGCATCATGAACAATGGCAGCGCGCCCGCGATACGCTGCTGCCGCTCGCCCGCCAGCGCGCCGATCTGGAAATCGCCAGCTATGCCGCCGGGCGGGCCAGCCTGACCGACATGATTGCTGCCCAGGCGATGCTCGCCGACGCTTCTCTGTCCACCCTCGACCGCGAAGCGGCAGTGGCGCGCGATGCCGCCCGGCTCGTGCTGACCTATGGAGATGACCGATGATGACGATTGAACTTTCCCGCCGAGCGCGGCTTGGCCTCGCGGCGGCCACGCTCGCACTCGTCGCGGGCGCGACCGGTTACGGCATCGCAACATTGATCCATCCGGGCGACATGCCGGCTGCTGCCGAGGGCGGCCGCAAGGTGCTCTACTGGTATGATCCGATGGTGCCGTCGCAACACTTCGACAAGCCCGGCAAGTCGCCCTTCATGGATATGCAGCTCGTTCCCAAATATGCTGACGAGGCAGGCGGGGAAGCCGGCATCCGCATCGATCCGGCGCGCGCGCAGAATCTTGGGATCAGGGTGGTTGCAGCCGAACGGGGGACGCTTTCAAGCGCGCTCACGGCGACCGGCACGATCGATTTCAACCAGCGGGACGTCGCAATTGTTCAGGCGCGTAGCGGCGGTTTCGTGAGCCGCGTCTATGCCCGCGCACCCGGAGATGTAATCGGCGCGGGCGCGCCACTCGCCGACCTGCTCGTTCCCGAATGGGCGGGGGCGCAGAGCGAGTATCTGGCGGTCAGGCGCACCGGCGATGCGGCAATGATAAGCGCTGCGCGGCAACGCCTGACACTGCTCGGCATGCCGGCGGGCACTATCGCCGCAGTCGAACGCGGCGGACGCCCGCACAACATTGTGACGCTCTCCGCGCCATCCGGCGGCGTAATCAAGACGCTCGGTGTGCGCGCTGGCATGACCGTCGCTGCGGGCCAGACTCTTGCCGAGGTGAATGGGCTCGGCACCGTCTGGCTCAACGCCGCGGTGCCCGAGAGGATGGCGGGCCAGCTTCGTCCCGGCCAGACGGCCAGCGCGACGTTGACCGCTTACCCCGGCGAGCGCTTCGCGGGGAGGATTGCCGCGATCCTGCCGAGCGTTGAAGCTGAGAGCCGCACACTCACCGTTCGGATCGAACTGGCCAACCGGGGCGGGCGTCTCCGTCCCGGCATGTTCGCCAATGTCGATTTTGGCGGCAGCGAACGCACAGGGCTGCTCGTTCCCACCGAGGCGGTGATCCGCACCGGCCGCCGGACTCTGGTCATGCTCGCGCTGAGCAATGGCCGCTACCAGCCTGCCGAAGTGCGGATCGGCAATGAGAGCGACGGACAGTCCGAAGTCCTCGCGGGGCTGTCCGAAGGCGAGAAGGTGGTGGCATCGGGCCAGTTCCTGCTCGATTCCGAAGCGAGCCTGTCGGGCATGGAGGCCCGGCCGATCGGCGGCATGGCTCCGGCCTCCGCGCTGACCAGGCTCTACGAGACTAGCGGCCGGATCGAAAAGATCGACGCCAATGGTGTCACGCTGGCCCACGGCCCGGTGCCGGCGCTCCAATGGCCGGCGATGACGATGACCTTCCGGCTCGGCGATCCGGCGCTCGCCCGCGGGTTCAAGGCCGGGGACCGGGTGCGCTTCGGTTTCGATCAGCCGCCGCAAGGGCCGACGCTCCGGAGCATGACGCGCGAGGCAGGCCAATGATCGGCGCGCTCATCCGCTGGTCGGCGGCCAACCGGCTGTTCGTCGTGCTTGGCGCGCTGGCACTGGTCGTCGCCGGCTTCGCAGCGCTGCGTGCGACCCCGATCGACGCGCTGCCCGATCTGTCCGACACGCAGGTCATCATCCGCACGTCATGGCCAGGCCAGGCACCGCAGATCGTCGAAAACCAGGTCACCTATCCGCTCACAACTACCATGTTGTCGGTGCCGGGGGCAAAGACTGTCCGGGGCTACAGCTTCTTCGGCGACAGCTTCGTCTATGTCATCTTCGAGGATGGCACCGATCTCTATTGGGCGCGAAGCCGCGTGCTCGAATATCTCAATCAGGCACAGGGACGCCTGCCAGAAACCGCGCGAAGCGCGCTTGGCCCCGACGCGACCGGCGTCGGCTGGGTCTATGAATATGCGCTGGTCGATCGCACCGGCGGGCATGATCTGTCGCAGCTCCGCAGCCTGCAAGACTGGTTCCTGCGCTACGAACTGAAGAGCCTGCCCGGCGTCGCCGAGGTCGCCAGCATCGGCGGCATGGTCAGGCAGTATCAGGTCGTGCTCGATCCCGTGAAGTTGGCCGCTTTCGGCGTGACGCATCAAGAGGCGGTTTCCGCCATCCAGAGAGCCAATCAGGAAGCTGGCGGCGCGGTGGTCGAACTGGCCGAGGCCGAATATATGGTCCGCGCTTCGGGCTATCTGAAGACGCTCGATGATTTCCGCGCGATCCCGCTCCGCACCGCTGCGGGCGGCGTGCCGGTGACGCTGGGCGATGTTGCAACGATCCAGATCGGCCCGGAGATGCGGCGCGGCATTGCCGATCTCGATGGAGATGGCGAGGTTGCGGGCGGCGTCGTCATCCTGCGCTCGGGCGCGGACGCACGTGCTACCATTGCGGCGGTGCAGGCCAAGCTTGAGGAATTGAAGAAAAGCCTGCCCGCTGGGGTCGCGATCGTGCCCACCTATGATCGCTCGCAGCTGATCGATACGGCGATCGAGAACCTCTCCCACAAGCTCGTCGAGGAGTTCATTGTCGTTGCGCTCGTCTGCGCGCTGTTCCTCTGGCACGTCCGCTCGGCGCTGGTCGCGATCGTAACATTGCCGCTGGGCGTGCTTGCAGCCTTCATTGTCATGCACGCGCAGGGGGTGAGCGCGAACATCATGTCGCTGGGCGGGATCGCGATCGCGATCGGTGCGATGGTCGACGCCGCAATCGTGATGATCGAGAACGCGCACAAGGCGATCGAGCGATGGGAGCACGAGCATCCTGGCGAAACGCTCGAAGGCTCTGCGCGCTGGCGCGTCATCACCGATGCTGCGATCGAGGTCGGCCCGGCGCTGTTCTTCTCGCTCCTGATTATCACACTGTCGTTCGTCCCGGTGTTCACGCTCCAGGCGCAGGAGGGCCGGCTGTTCGCGCCGCTTGCCTTCACCAAGACTTACACGATGGCTGCGGCCGCCATCCTGTCGGTAACGCTCGTTCCCGTGCTGATGGGCTGGCTGATCCGGGGCAAAATTCCATCCGAACAGGCCAACCCGGTCAACCGTGCCCTCACTGCGGCCTACCGTCCGGCGATCGACTGGGTGCTGAAGCGCCCCAAGACAACGCTCATAATCGCCGCACTGGTGTTCGCGACCACCGCCTGGCCGGCGTCACGACTCGGCGGCGAGTTCCTGCCGGCGATGAACGAAGGCGACCTGCTCTATATGCCTTCGGCGCTGCCCGGACTGTCGGCCGCCAAGGCGTCCGAGCTGCTCCAGCAGACTGACCGCATGATTAAAACCGTGCCCGAGGTGCAGAGCGTGTTCGGCAAGGCCGGCCGCGCCGAAAGCGCGACAGATCCGGCGCCGCTGGAAATGTTCGAGACGACGATCCGGTTCAAGCCCCGCGACCAGTGGCGTCCGGGCATGACGCCGGAAAAGCTGATCGACGAACTCGACCGGGCGGTGAAGGTGCCCGGCCTCTCCAACATCTGGGTGCCGCCGATCCGCAACCGGATAGATATGCTGGCGACCGGGATCAAAAGCCCGATCGGGGTCAAAGTGTCGGGCAGCAATCTCGCCGAGATTGATCGCATCGCGCGGGATATCGAAGGGGCCGCCAAGACGGTGCCGGGAGTCAGCTCGGCGCTTGCCGAGCGGTTGACTGGCGGGCGTTATATCGATGTCGATATCAACCGTGCGGCAGCGGCACGCTATGGGCTCAACATCGCCGACGTGCAGGCGATCGTCTCGGGCGCGATCGGCGGCGAGATTGTCGGCCAGACCGTCGAAGGACTGGCGCGCTATCCGATCAGTGTGCGCTATCCGCGCGAGCTGCGCGACAGCCCGGAGGCGCTGCGCGCCTTGCCGGTGCTGACGCCCTCGGGCCAGCAAATCACGCTCGGCACCGTTGCGCGGATCGGGGTTGCCGATGGGCCGCCGATGCTCAAGACCGAGAACGGTCGTCCCTCGACCTGGGTCTATGTCGACGTGCGCGGGCGTGATCTTGCCTCAGTCGTGTCCGACCTTCGGACTGCGGTCGGCCGCGACGTGCGGCTCTCGCCCGGCGTCTCGATCGCCTATTCGGGCCAGTTCGAATATCTCCAACGCGCGCTCGACCGGCTCAAGCTGGTGGTGCCAGCGACGCTCGCGATCATCTTCCTGCTGCTCTACCTGATCTTTCGGCGCGTTGGAGAAGCGGCGCTCATCATGGGCACGCTGCCCTTTGCGCTGACCGGCGGCTTCTGGATTCTCTATCTGCTCGGCTACCACCAGTCCGTCGCAACCGGGGTCGGGTTCATCGCGCTGGCGGGCGTATCGGCCGAGTTCGGTGTGGTGATGCTGATCTACCTCAAGCAAGCCCTCGACGAGCGCGGTGCCGCGCCGCAGTCCGATCAGGTAGAGACGGCAATCCGCGCGGGAGCGCTGCTGCGTGTCCGGCCCAAGGCAATGACGGTCGCGGTGATTATCGCCGGCCTGCTGCCGATCCTGATTGGTAGCGGCGCGGGCTCGGAGATCATGAGCCGGATCGCCGCACCGATGATCGGCGGCATGCTCACCGCCCCCTTGCTCTCGATGTTCGTCATTCCTGCCGCCTATCTGCTGATGCGGCAGCGCTCGTGTTCAACCCAAGAAAAGGAGATCTGAAATGAAATCGCTATCCATTCTCGCGCTCGGTAGCGCCGTGCTGCTCGCTGCCTGCGGCCAGAATGCCGATAAGCCGGACAATACCGCTGAAGCGTCCGCCACGATGGGCGATATGTCGGGAGACATGGGCAACATGGCGATGCCGGCCGAGACGGCGAAGGTCGCCAAGGGCACCGGCACGGTGAAGGCGATCGACGAGACCGCCGGCACCATCACACTTGAGCATGGACCGATCGCTGAGGCGAACTGGCCGGCAATGACCATGGCGTTCAAAGCCGCGCCGGCGCTGATCGACAGCGTGGCGGTTGGGGACAAGGTTGCGTTCGATCTCGCGCTTAAGGATGGCATCGGCGAGGTAACAGCCATACAGAAACAGTAAGCTGCCGTTGTCGCATTGGATCAGAAAAAGCTCTTGCGAATATCGCCCGCTGGATGATTTTGCGCTGCTCAGCTTCGAGATCGACCGCGCGCTTCACCGCTCAGACCGTGACAGGCAGGTCGGTGCCAGCGATCGCCTCGATCACCCTGCAGTCGCGGGCGCGGCCGCCCTCGCAGGAGACGGCGACCTCCGAGAGCGCGTCGCGCAGTGTCTCGAGCCGGGTGATGCGCGTCTCGATGTCCTGCAAATGCCGACGAGCGATGGCGGCTGCTTCGGCGCAGTCACGTTCGGGCTCATCGGACAATGCGAGGAGCGAACGTATCTCCTCGACCGAGAAGCCGAGTGCGCGACTGTGCCGAACGAACGCGAGGCGGCGGACGTCCGGGATACCATAGGACCGTCGGCCCGAGGCGGTGCGAACCGCGCGCGGAAGCAGGCCGATATCCTCGTAGAAGCGGATGGTGTTGACCTTGGTACCCGTCTGCCGGGCCAGATCGCCGATCGCCAGTCGCTTCGTCATATGCCTTGATCCTCCAGTCACTGGAGATTGTATAGTGATGATGGCTCAAACCAAAGGACTTGCGTTGGCCGAAAAGACCTTCACACCTGCCCTCGGACGCTCTGGCCTTACCGGCGCCTATGATCTCGCCATAAGGTTGTTGACGCGCGAGCGTGCGTGGCGGACGGCACTGCTCGAACAGGTCGCGCCGCGCGACGGCGAGGCGATCATCGATGTCGGCTGCGGCACCGGCAGCTTTGCGATCCTAATGAAACAATGGGCTCCAGGCTCGCGGATTGTCGGACTCGATCCCGATCCAGACGTTCTTGCCCGGGCGGAGGCCAAGGCGAAGAGAGAAGGCGTCGTCATCGAGTGGCGGCAGGGTTACGCAAGCGATGCAGCCGCGTCGGGCAAGCGATTTGATAAGACGGTATCCAGTCTCGTCTTCCATCAGATACCAATGCCCGGCAAGCGAAGCGGGATAGCGGCAATGTTGGCGGCCCTCAAGCCGGGTGGTCAGCTAAATATCGCCGATTATGCACTGCAAGAATCGCTGGTGATGCGATCGCTCTTCCGGCTGACGGTCCAGTGCCTCGGCGGAGTGGCCGATACACAGCCCAACGCCGATGGTGCGATCGAAGCTATTCTGACTGAGATTTCGGGTTCGTCGGTGATCCCGCAACGTGTGGTTCCGACACTCACCGGCGCCATCAGCCCTGTTCATGGTGGAGGCTCCAAAGGGCTTATAACGCGAACCAATTGCAGATAGCCTTGCTTCTACAGTTACTGGAGGTTGTAGAAGCGAACGCATGGCAGATTCAGATGAAGCAGGCGGCTGCGGCTGCACCGGTGACAGCAAGCGGGCCGAGAAAGACCCGGCCTATCGTCGTGCGCTTTGGATCGTCGTGCTGCTCAATTTGGGCTTCGGCGCATGCGAGATCATCGGTGGGTTCATCGCCGATAGTCAGGCGCTCAAGGCTGACTCGCTTGATTTCGTCGGCGATGGAACGATCACGCTTGTCGGCTTGATTGCGCTTGGCTGGGCCGCGGCGGCGCGCGCGCGGATCGCGCTCGTGCAGGGCATCTTCCTGCTGACGCTGGGTCTTGGCGTGATCGGCGTGGCGTTCTGGCGCGCATTGACGGCGGTCGCCCCCGAGGCCGAACTGATGGGCGGCATCGGCGTGGTCGCGCTCCTTGTAAATGTCGTATCGGCGCTTGTCCTCTCGCGATTCCGCGAGTGTAGCGCGACGATTACGGAGTCCGGTCGGCGTCAATTTTGATGGCCGATAGGTGGCCGCGCCGGTTGGTGAATTCT